>NZ_LWCU01000017.1 GCF_001650405.1 Microbacterium sp. H83
GGAGGGAGTCGGCGGGGAGGGAATCGGATGCGTCGGGGGCGGTGAAGAAGGGATTGCGGGGTGCGTGCCGGGCCTCGAGCACCTCGTCGAGGTCGGGCAGCGATGCCGCGCCGTTCGCGAGGGCCGTCCTGGTCGCCTCGCGGTTGTTCCGGTAGACGGTGTCGGCGTCGTCGGCCGCGGGGTTGACCCAGACGGCGGCGATGAGCGCGTGCGTGTCCGCGGCGTCGCGCGGGATCACTCCGTCGGCCATCGCATCCGCCACGCCCGCGGCGACCCCGGCCTGCGCCGGACCCCAGATCAGGAGGCCGTGCTCATCGCTCGCCGGCGCCGCCTTGGTGACGAACAGCGTCAGCGGCTTGACGGGGAGCGAAGGACGGAGGACGGCGACGAACGGGACGTGCCCCTGGCTGGGGCCGGCGAGGGCCGTGGCCCACGCCGTCCCCGCCGGACCCTCGCGATGACCGAGCACCGTGTTGATGTGCGCGGCGTTCGCGCCGTCACCGACGAAGCTCTCTCCGAGCTGGAGGGTCGAGGTCATCAGATGAGTCCCTGCTCCTCGAGCCAGTCGATCGCGACGTCCTCGGGGTCCTCGCCGTCGACGTCGACCTTGGCGTTGAGCTCCTGCATGACCTCGGTCGTCAGCAGCGGGCTCAGCTCGGCCAGCACGTCGGCGACCTCGGGGTAGTCGTCGAGGGTGCTCTGCTTGAGCGTGAAGCCGCCCTGGTAGCTCGGGAAGAACTCCTTGTCGTCCTCCATGACCACGAGGTCGAGCGCCGGGATGCGGCCGTCGGTCTGGAACACCTCGCCGAAGTTGCAGTCGTCGCCCTTCTGGGTGGCCGTGTAGATGACGCCCGTGTCGAGCATCGTGATCGAGGCGTCGAAGCCGTACGCCTCTGTGAGGCCCGGCATGCCGTCATCGCGGGTCGAGAACTCGCTCTCGATGCAGAAGGTCTGGTCGGTGGCCGGGAGAGCGGCCACGTCGCTCAGAGTCTTCACGCCGAGCTCGTCGGCCTCGCTCTGGCGGATCGCGAACGCGTAGGTGTTGTTGAAGGGTGCGGGATCGAGCCAGGCGATGCCGTTCTCGGCGTCCGCCTCCTTGACGGCGTCGAACTGCTCCTCGGCGCCCTGCACCGGGGTGGTGTTGCCGTTGTAGGTGATCCACGATGTGCCGGTGTACTCCCAGTAGCCGAGGAACTGGTCGTTCTCGAGCGCCTGGCGCACGTTGGCGGAGCCGACGAGCTTGGTGTTCGCCTCGACGTCGGCACCGTGGGCGTTGAGCAGCTCGGCGGTCATGTACGCGAGGATGTACTGCTCCGAGAAGTCCTTCGAGCCGATCTCGCCGGTGAGACCGTCGAGCTCGTCGCCCTGTGCTCCGGCGCCGCCCCCTCCCCCGGACGAGCAGCCGGTGAGCAGCAGAGCGCCGGCGGCGAGCGCCGCGAGCGAGGCGGAGGCGAGGGTACGCGTTTTCATTGCGGTTTCCTTTCGGGAAGGGAGCGGTGTGACGTGCGGTGGTGCGAGGTGCGGGTGATGCTGAGGTGAGCGGGAGGGCTCAGAGGCCCTTGGGTCGGACGATGTCCTCCACGACGCCGGCCGCCCAGTCGATGAGCACGGCGATCGAGGCGACGAGGACGGCCCCGACGACGAGCACCGGGTAGCGCTGGAGCTTGAGGCCGTTGATGATCATGTCGCCGAGACCGCCGGCGTTGATGAAGGTCGCGACGGTCGCGACACCGACCGCGAAGACGAGGGCGGTGCGCAGCCCGGCGAGGATCACCGGCGACGCGAGCGGCAGCTCCACCCGGCGCAGCACCTGGGCAGGCCGCATGCCCATCCCTCGCGCGGACTCCTTGATGCTCGGGTCGACCTGGGCGAGCCCCGTGATCGTGTTCTGCAGCACCGGGAGGAAGGAGTAGACCACGAGGGCGACGAGAGCCGTGGTGAAGCCGGTCTGCCACACGATCGCGAGCAGGATCACGACGCCGATCGCCGGTGTGGCCTGACCGACGTTGGCGATGCCGATGACGATGCCGCGGAACACCCGCGACCTGGAGCGACTCACGGCGATGCCCGCGGGGATCGCGAGAACGGCGACGAGCACCGACGCGATGATCGACAGCACGAGGTGCTCGCCGATGCGGGCCGTGATGTAGTCGGCGTTGAGCGTGCGCTGCTCGATCGAGTCGAGCTCGAGGCCGGAGATCCACACGTAGGTCAGGAGCAGCACGACCGCGACCACGATCAGCGGCATCGTGCGGCGCAGCAGCACCGGCATCCCGCGGCGAGTCGCCGGTTGCGTCTGCAGCACCGTCGTCGCCGACGGGACCACCTGGGGCGCGGACACGCTCAGACCTCCCCGGTGCGACGCGCCGGCCCCTCGGCCCCGAGCGCGGCGGAGATCGCGGCCTGGTCGATGGAGCCGACCACGACGCCCGCCCGCGTCACGTTCACGCGCGGTGCTCCGGTGAGCACGAGCGTGTCGAGCGCTTCGCGCAGGGACGCCTGTTCGTCGACGGTTGCGCCGGGCGCCGCGGCATCCGGCGATCCGATGCGCGCCTCGGAGACGAGGATGAGCGCGAGCCTCTTGAGCGCGGCCCCCTCGCCGATGAAGGAGCGGACGTAGTCGTTGGCGGGGTTCGCGAGGATCCTGGCCGGGGTGTCGAACTGCTCGATCTGGCTGCGATCGCTGAGCACCGCGATGCGGTCGCCCATGCGGATGGCCTCTTCGAAGTCGTGGGTGACGAAGATGATGGTCTTGCCGATGTCGGCCTGCAGGCGCAGGAACTCCGCCTGCAGCTTCTCGCGCGTGATCGGGTCGGTGGCGCCGAACGGCTCGTCCATCAGCATGACGGGAGGGTCGGCGGCGAGCGCACGGGCGACGCCCACACGCTGCTGCTGGCCGCCCGAGAGCTGTCGGGGGTAGCGCTGCGCGAACACACCGGGGTCGAGCTGCACGGTGCGCAGGAGCTCGTCGACGCGCTCGGCCGTGCGGGACTTCGACCAGCCGAGCAGCTTCGGGACGATGGCGATGTTCTCGGCGATGGTGAAGTGGGGGAATAGGCCGATCTGCTGGATCACGTATCCGATGTGCCGGCGCAGCTCGTTGCCGTCGAGCGACAGCACGTCGTCGCCGTTGATGCGGATGGAGCCCGACGTCGGCTCGATGATCCGGTTGATCATCTTCATCGTCGTCGTCTTGCCGCAGCCGCTGGGTCCGACGAACATGACCAGCTCGCCGGGCTCGATGCGCATCGAGAAGTCCTCGACGGCGGGAGCCTGCTGCCCCTGGTACTGCTTCGTGATGTGATCGAGCACGATGTCGACGCCGCCCTGCTGGGCTGCGAGCGAGGTGAGAACGCCGGTGTTCGTGGTGATGTCAGGCACGGAGACCCCTTGAGGTGGTGAGACGGGAGACGAGCACGAGGATGCCGTCGAGGACGAGCGCGAGGATGATCACGGCGACCGTGCCGGTGAGCGCGTAGTTGAGTGCGTTCTTCGAGCCGAGCGAGCTCAGCCCCTTGAAGATGTACTCGCCGAGGCCGGGGCCGGCGACGTAGGCGGCGATCGCCGCGATCCCGACCGTGAGCTGCGCGGCGACGCGAATGCCGGTCATGATCACCGGCCAGGCGATCGGGAGCTGCACGGTGAAGAGGATGCGGGCGGGGCCGAGCCCCATGCCCCGCGCCGATTCGAGCACGGAGAGCGGCACCTCGCGGAGTCCGACGACCGTGTTCCGGACGACCGGCAGCAGGGAGTAGAACACCAGCGCGACGACCGTGGGAAGCCAGCCGAGACCGAGGACCGGGCTGAGGAGCGCCAGCAGCGCGAGCGAGGGGATCGTGATCGCGACGGCCGCCGCGGTGAGCACCGAGGTCCGGGCGATCCGGTGGTCGCGGACGAGGATGCCGAGACCGATGCCGATGACGGCCGCGAGCAGCACCGAGACGACGACCACGACGAGATGGTCTCGGGTGAGTTCGAGCACGTCGTCGGCGCGACGCTCGAGGAAGGCCATGAGGTCTTCCCAGTTGAATCCGGTCAAGAGGGGCTCCTGTCTCGTCGTTGAGGCCGGTACCGGGCTGAGATCAAGGTAACCCCTGTGGCCATTTCGTCAAATAGTGTTGCTTATATGGCAACGATGCGACGTACACTCGAGGGATGACTCCCTCACCGGCATCAGGACCCCGCCGCAACTCCTCCGGCCTCGGCCGCGACATCGAGATCCTTGAGCTCCTCGGGGCCGACGACGCGCTGCGCTCCGGCGGGCTGGGGGTGTCACAGGTCGCGCAGCTGACGGGGCGCGACAAGGCAGTGGTGTCGCGCACACTCGCGACGCTCGCCGAGACGGGGCTCGTGGAGCGCGACGAGGAGACGCTCCGGTATCTGCTCGGCCCGCGCCTCTACGCGCTGGCCGCGCACACGGCCAGCTCCACCCTCGTCCACGCCTCGCGCAGCATCCTGCGCCGACTGGTCCAGTCCACCCGCGAGACGAGCCACCTGTGCGTCCTGCGCGGAGGCAACGTCCTGACCCTGCTCAGCGAACTCAGCCCCCACGACGTGCGCACGACCGGCTGGGCGGGAACGACCACCGCCGCGTGGCGGACGCCGTCGGGGCGCGCGCTCCTCAGCGATTGGGACGAGGAGTCGCTGTCCCGGTGGTACGACGACCACGGCCAGGATCAGCCGCTCGTCGGGCGCTTCGATCAGGCGGACCCGTCGGGCTTCCCGGTGCTCGACGCTCCCCCACCCGGCAACTCGCCGGTCACCGATCTCGCGAGCCTGCTCGCCGAGCTCGCCCGCATCCGTGAACAGGGCTACGCGCTGTCCGATGAGGAGCTCGAGTTCGGGGTCGTCGCGGCATCCGCCCCGATCATCGACTTCACGGGACGGATCGTCGCCGCCGTCAACGTGAGCGCTCCGAAAGCACGGATCGGTCCGCGCCTCGAGGCCTTGGGCGGCCTCGTCTCGCGCGCGGCCCGCGAGCTGTCGTCGCGTCTCGGCGCCGGCTAGGGCGCAGGAAAGGCAGCCGCTCAGCGCGAGGGCGGCGCCGTGCTCGCGCGCACCACGAGCTCGGTTCCGACGAGGGGCGTCTGCAGCCGCTCGCCGCCGTCGAGCTCGGCCAGCAGGGCGTCGACCGCCAGCGCGCCGACCTTCTCAGGATGCTGCTGCACGGTCGTGAGCGGCGGCCACAGCTGCGCGGCGTCCGGCAGACCGTCGAAACCCACGACGCTGACATGGCCGGGGATGTCGCGCCCCGCCTCGCGGAAGGCCCTCACGACCCCGATCGCCATCTGGTCGTTCGCCGCGAAGACCGCGGTGACCTCGGGCAGCTCGCGCAGACGGACCCCCGCGGTGTAGCCGGACTCCGCGGTCCAGTCGCCCTGCAGCGGCTCCGGCGCCGACAGTCCGCGGCCGACCAGGGTCTCGCGCCACGACTCGCGCCGCCGCTCTGCCGAGTAGGACTTCGCGGGGCCGGCGACGTGCCACACGGTCGCGTGCCCCAGGTCGAGAAGGTGCTCCGTCGCGAGCCGCGCTCCCTGCGCTTGGTCCGTGTCGACGAAGAGATGCGTCGAGCCGCGGTTCGAGTCCACCAGCACGACCGGCAGTCCGTCGGGGATCTCGACCTCGGCCTCGTCGAGCTGATGCGCCTCGATCACGATGATGATGCCGTCGACCGCGTGCTCCTCGAGCCGTCGGAAGGCTCCGGCGACGGTGTCGCGGGCGCTGGACTCGACCGGGATGAGCGTCAGCGCGTATCCCCTCTGCGAGGCGCGCACGGCGATCGCGTCGAGCGTGCGCTGGTTGCCGTAGGAGCTGAACGAGAACATGATCACGCCGATCGCGCGGAAGCGTCCGGAGCGGAGTGCCCGCGCGGCGCTGTTGGGGCGGTATCCGAGACGCTGCATGGCGTCCTCCACCCGTTCGCGCGTCGCCGCTCCGACGTACCCCCGGGCGTTGACGACGCGCGAGACCGTCTGGCCGGAGACGCCCGCCTCGCGGGCGACGTCCTCCATCGAGGGGTCCCTGCGCCGCTGCGGCGCCTCTGCCGACTGTTCCGACATCACGGTCACTCATCCGTTCGTGTGTTGACGTTGACACATTAGCAGCGGATCACATATGTTGACGTTGACACACGGCGCCGTGAGCGCCCGATTTCTAAGAAGGTCTCGTCGATGACGACTCACAACTCCGCGGTGCTCGCGGACAGCGGCATCCGCCGGCGCGAGAAGCGCGACTGGAAGGGATGGGCCTTCGTCGGTCCCTTCATGGTCGTCTTCGCGCTGGTCTTCCTCACGCCTCTCGCGTACTCGGTCTATCTCAGCTTCTTCCAGGAGAGGCTCATCGGCGGCACCGCGTTCGTCGGCGTCGACAACTACGTCCGCGCACTGACCGACTCGCAGTTCTGGGAGGCCTTCCTCCGGGTGCTGCTGTTCCTCGTCGTGCAGGTGCCGATCATGCTCGCCCTCGCGCTCGCGGCCGCCCTGGCTCTCGACAGCGCGCGTCTGCGCGGAGCGTCGTTCTTCCGCATCCTCATCTTCCTGCCGTATGCGGTGCCCGCCGTCGTGGCGGTGCTCATGTGGGGATACATCTACGGCGACCAGTTCGGTCTGACCTCGAACCTCAACGACTTCCTCGGCAGCGACGTCTTCACGCCCTTCGCACGAGAGTGGATCCTCGTGTCGATCGGCAACATCGTGACGTGGCAGTTCGTGGGCTACAACATGCTGATCTTCTACTCCTCGCTGAAGACCATCCCCACCGACATGTACGAGGCGGCGTCGCTCGACGGTGCCGGCGTGTGGCGCACGATCTTCTCGATCAAGATCCCTTCGGTGCGCGGCGCCCTCGTGATCGCGACCATCTTCTCGATCATCGGCAGCTTCCAGCTGTTCAACGAGCCGAACATCCTGCGTCCGCTCGCCCCGAACGTCATCACGACCTTCTTCACGCCCAACATGTACGCCTACAACCTGTCGTTCGCCGGGCAGCAGTTCAACTACGCCGCGACCATCGCCATCATCATGGGCGTCATCACCGCGGTCATCGCCTATGTCGTGCAGCTGCGCGGCTCGAAGTCGGAGGTGCGCTGACATGGCACTCCCCCTCGCCCGCCCTGCGCAGAGGCGCAACGACCCGATGAACCCGAGGAAGTCGAAGATCCTCCTGATCGTGATGATCGGGTACGCCCTGTACACACTCATCCCGCTCGTGTGGCTGCTGTTCAGCGCGACCAAGACGCAGTCCGGGCTGTTCAGCTCGTTCGGGCTCTGGTTCGCCGACGACTTCGCGTTCTTCGACAACCTCACCGCGACGTTCGCCTATCGCGACGGCATCTTCCTTCGCTGGCTCGGCAACACCATGCTGTACGTCGTCGTCGGCGCCGGCGGCGCGACCCTGCTCGCCACGATGGCCGGATACGGGCTCGCCAAGTTCCGCTTCCCCGGCCGCCGCGCGGTGTTCGCGATCGTGCTCGGCGCGGTCGCCGTCCCCGGCACCGCGCTCGCGGTCCCGACCTTCCTGCTGTTCAGCGAGCTCGGGCTCACCAATACGCCGTGGGCCGTCATCATCCCCTCGCTCATCAGCCCGTTCGGCCTGTACCTGATCTGGGTGTTCGCGACCGAGTCGGTGCCGACCGAGCTGCTCGAGGCGGCGCGCATCGACGGCGCCGGCGAGTTCCGCACGTTCTTCACGATCTCGATGCGGCTGCTGGCCCCCGGCATCGTGACGGTCGCGCTCTTCACCGTGGTCGCGACGTGGAACAACTACTTCCTGCCGCTCATCATGCTCTCCGACCCCGCCTGGTACCCGCTCACCGTCGGCCTCAACCAGTGGAGCGCGCAGGCCATCGGGGCGGGATCGCAGCCGATCTACAACCTCGTGATCATGGGGTCGCTGCTCACGATCATCCCCATCGTCATCGCGTTCCTCCTGCTGCAGCGCTTCTGGCAGTCAGGTCTCACCGCGGGCAGCGTCAAGCAATAGCTCGCGGCATCCGCCCCTCACCTCCCCGATACGTCGGTCCGACGCTGGACCGCACCCCCGAAAGGACACAGCAATGAAGCACCTTCCCTCCCCCGCCGCGCGGCGCACCCTGACGGTGCTCGCAGCCGGCACCGTGGCCGCCCTCGCGCTGGCCGGCTGCAGCACCGGCGGCTCCGGCTCCGGTGGCTCGGCGGACGGCGACGGCTCGTTCGACTCCGTCGAGGCCGCTCTCGAGAAGGGCGGCGAGATCACGTACTGGTCGTGGACCCCGTCGGCCGAGGCGCAGGTCGAGGCCTTCGAGAAGGAGTACCCGAACGTGAAGGTGAACGTGGTCAACGCGGGCACCAACAACGAGGAGTACACCAAGCTGCAGAACGCCATCAAGGCCGGCTCGGGCGCCCCCGACGTCGTGCAGGTCGAGTACTACGCCTTCCCCCAGTTCGCGCTGACCGACGCGTTCGTCGACCTCTCGCAGTACGGCTTCGCCGACTTCGAGGACGACTACACGGCCTCCACCTGGAACTCCGTCACCGACGGTGACGCGATCTACGGGCTGCCGCAGGACTCCGGTCCCATGGCGCTGTTCTACAACAAGGCCGTGTTCGACGCCGCGGGCGTCGCCGTGCCGACGACGTGGGACGAGTACTACGAGGCCGCGAAGGCGATCCACGCCGCGAACCCCGACGCCTACATCACCAACGACACCGGCGACGCGGGCTTCGCGACGTCGATGATCTGGCAGGCGGGCGGCGCGCCGTTCTCGACCTCGGGCACCGACGTCACGATCGATCTCGAGGACGCGGGCACGGAGAAGTGGACCCAGAACTGGAACCGCCTCGTCGAGGAGGACCTGCTCGCGCCCTACAGCAGCTGGAGCGACGAGTGGTTCCGCGCCCTCGGCGACGGCAGCCTCGCCACCCTGGTGATCGGCGCCTGGATGCCGGGCAACCTGATCTCCGGTGCTCCCGACGGGGCCGGCGACTGGCGCGTGGCGCCCATGCCGACCTACGACGGCACGCCCGCGACCGCGGAGAACGGCGGCGGCGGCCAGGCCGTGACGACGCAGAGCGAGAACCCCGCCCTGGCGGCCGGCTTCCTGTGGTGGCTGAACAACTCGGAGGAGAGCATCTCGACGTTCCTCGAGTCCGGCGGATTCCCGTCCACCACGGCGGAGCTCTCCAGCGAGGAGTTCCTCGCCGACGCCCCCGAGTACTTCGGCGGCCAGAAGATCAACGAGGTGCTCGCCGCCGCGGCCGACGAGGTCGTCGAGGGCTGGAGCTACCTGCCGTACCAGGTCTACGCGAACAGCATCTTCGGCGACACCGTGGGCCAGTCGTACCAGAACGGGACGGACCTGAACGAGGGCCTCGTGTCCTGGCAGGACGCCCTCGAGCAGTACGGCGACGAGCAGGGCTTCGCCGTCAACAAGTAATCGCACTCCGGGCCGGACGGGGCGACCCGTCCGGCCCACCCCATCGAAAGCACTCCCCATCGTGACCTCCTTCTCCATCGGCGAGACCGACTTCCTCCGCGCGGGGCGCCCGCACCAGGTGATCTCGGGCGCCATCCACTACTTCCGCGTGCATCCGGATCAGTGGCAGGACCGCATCCGCAAGGCCCGCCTGATGGGCCTCAACACGATCGAGACCTACGTCGCGTGGAACGCGCACGAGCCCCGGCGCGGCGAATGGGATGAGACGGGCGGCAACGACCTCGGACGCTTCCTCGATCTGATCCAGGCCGAGGGGATGGATGCGATCGTGCGCCCCGGCCCCTATATCTGCGCCGAGTGGCACAACGGGGGTCTGCCGACCTGGCTCACCGGCGGTGACGGGGTGCTGCGCTCATCTGACCCCGGCTACCTCGCGGACGTCGGCGACTACCTGCGCCGCGTCTACACGATCGTCGCTCCCCGGCAGATCGATCGGGGCGGCTCGGTCGTGCTCGTGCAGATCGAGAACGAGTACGGCGCCTACGGCGCGGACACCGCGTATCTCGAGGCGCTCGTCGACCTCACGCGCGACGCCGGCATCACGGTTCCGCTCACGACGGTCGACCAGCCGACCGATCGGATGCTGGCGGCCGGGAGCCTCCCGTCGCTGCACAAGACGGGGTCGTTCGGATCCCGCAGCGCCGAGCGTCTGGCGACACTGCGCGCCCACCAGCCCACCGGTCCTCTGATGTGCTCCGAGTTCTGGGACGGCTGGTTCGACTGGTGGGGCGGCGTGCATCACACGACGGACGTGTCCGCCGCCGCGGCCGATCTCGACGCCCTGCTCACGGCCGGCGCATCGGTCAACATCTACATGTTCCACGGAGGCACGAACTTCGGGCTCACGAACGGCGCGAACGACAAGGGGCGCTATCTGCCCATCGTCACCTCCTACGACTACGACGCCCCTCTCGACGAGGCCGGGAACCCGACCGAGAAGTTCTTCGCCTTCCGCGACGTCATCGCGAAGCATGCCCCGGTCCCCGAGGAGCTGCCCTCGCATCCGAGCACGGCTCCCGTGCTCACCGTTCCGCTCCGTCCCGCGGGCCCGTGGACGCGCACCCCCGCGACCGGTGCTCTCACCGCCCAGCCCACGACCTTCGACGCGCTCGGCCACCTCAGCGCCCTCGTGCGCTACGACGTCCTGCTCCCCGAGGGGCGCGGCGGCGTGCTCGACATCGCGGAGGTGCGCGACCTCGCATGGGTGAGCGTCGACGGACAGCCGGTCGGCACCCTCTCCCGCACTCGTCACGACCGCGCGCTGCGGATCCCCGCCGGCCGGGTGCTCAGCATCCTCGTCGAGGACCAGGGTCGCGTGAACTACGACCACCGCCTCGGCGAGGAGAAGGGGATCATCGGCGCGGCGACGGTCGACGGCGCGCCCCTCACCGGGTGGCAGTCGACGCCCCTCGATGTGGCGGCGATCGCCGCACAGCTCGCGGCGAGCGAATCCGGCGCTGCCGACGGCGAGTTGGTCGGCCCCCTCGCCGACGACGCCGCCGATGTCGGTCCCTCGGCGTGGATCGGCGACTTCGCGCGAGACGCTCCCGCCGACCTGTTCCTCGAGACCCGGTTCGGGACCAAGGGCTTCGCGTTCGTGAACGGGTTCTTCCTCGGCCGATACTGGCGCAACGGTCCGACCCGCACGCTCTACGTCCCCGCCCCCGCGACGCGCTTCGGCGAGAACCGGCTCGTGATCCTCGAGCTGGAGCAGCTGCTCGCGCACGAGGCGGGGTTCGGTCCTCGCCTCGATCTCGGCGACACCGAGGAGTAGCCCCTCTCCGAGTCGTCGCGCGACCGCATCGGCGCGCGGAAGACGGGTGCCGTCACACGACGGGTTCCAGCGCGGCGACGACGTCGCGGCCGTCGATCGTCACCGTCATCATCGTGCACACGGGCTGACGGCGTCGGTCGGTCGGCGATCCGGGATTGAGCAGGCGCATGCCCGACGGTGCGACCGTGTCCCACGGGATGTGCGAGTGGCCGAACACGAGCAGATCCGTCCGGGGGAAGGCCGCGTCCATCCGCTGCTCCCGGCGCGTCGCCGGTCCGGTCTCGTGGACGACCGCGATGTCCACGCTCTCGACCGTGAGACGCGCGACCTCGGGCAGACGCGCACGCAGCTCCGACCCGTCGTTGTTGCCGTACACCCCGTGCAGCACGGCGGCACGGGACTCGAGGAGGTCGAGAGTGGCGACGTCGACCCAGTCGCCGGCGTGTATCACGACGTCCGCGTCGTCGACGGCGCGCAGCACCGCGTCCGGCAGCCGACGCGCGCGCCTGGGCACGTGGGTGTCGGCCAGCAGCAGCAGTCTCGTGGTCACGGCATCCGCCTCGCTCTCCCCTCCGACTCTACGCACCCCCGGGTCGCGAGCCGACGTCACACGTACCCAGCAGACTCCCAGGTAGGCGTAAGATCGCCCGAGTGCCCTGGTATACCAGGCACGGATACGAGGGAGCAGCATGAGTACGTCCACAGCGCCAGCCAATCCGCGGTCGCGCGTCATCACCGCGAGCCTGGTCGGCACCACGATCGAGTTCTACGACTTCTACGCCTACGCCACGGCGGCCGTGCTCGTCTTCCCGGTGCTGTTCTTCCCGACCGGCAACGACACGACGTCGCTCCTGTCGTCGTTCGCGGTGTTCGGCGCCGCCATGGTCGCCCGTCCGATCGGCGCAGTCGTCTTCGGACACTTCGGCGACAAGTTCGGCCGCAAGGCGACGCTCGTCGCCTCCCTGCTCACGATGGGCATCGCGACGTTCGTGATCGGCCTGCTGCCGACCTTCCAGCAGATCGGCTGGTGGGCGGCGCTGCTGCTGCTCATCCTCCGCCTGTTCCAGGGCTTCGCGCTCGGCGGAGAGTGGTCGGGTGCGGCACTCGTCGCCACCGAGAACGCCCCCGCGGGCAAGCGCGCCTGGTACGGCACGTTCCCGCAGCTGGGCGCCCCGCTCGGCTTCATCATCGCGAACTTCCTGTTCCTCGCCATCAACTGGCTGCTGCCGCACTCCGAGAACCCGGCGCTGAAGTCCGAGGCGTTCCTGTCGTGGGGGTGGCGGATCCCGTTCCTGTTCTCGGCGGTCATGGTCATCATCGGCTTGTGGGTTCGGCTCAAGCTCGTCGAGTCCGACACCTTCAAGAAGGCGGAGGAGAAGGGTGCGATCCGCAAGCTGCCCCTCGCCACGGTCTTCCGCCACCACTGGAAGCAGCTCATCCTCGGCACGTTCTTCATGCTGGCGACGTACGTGCTGTTCTACCTGATGACGAACTTCACTCTCGCGTACGGCACGAAGCCGGCATCCGTCGAGACCGCGTCGGCCGCCGCCCAGGCCGCCGCCGAGGCCGCGGGCAACGACTTCGACGCCTCGGCATTCGCCGCGCAGTTCTACCCCGGGCTCGGCTTCGGCTACACGGACTTCGTGCTCATGCAGATCATCGGCGTGGTGTTCTTCGGCATCTTCACGCTGCTCTCGGGCCCGATCGCCGACAAGATCGGTCGTCGCACGCTCCTGCTCTGGGTCACCGGCCTCATCATCGTGTTCGGCCTCACGTTCAACGCATTCCTGCTGCCCGCCGTCGACCCGAAGTTCACCGGGGCTCTCGCCCAGGCGTTCCTCGTGTTCGGCTTCATGCTGATGGGTGCGACGTTCGGGCCGATGGGCGCTCTGCTGCCCGAGCTCTTCCCGACCAACGTGCGGTACACCGGCTCGGCGATCTCGTACAACGTGTCGTCGATCCTCGGCGCGGCCGTGGCCCCGCTGATCGCCGTCTGGCTGTGGGAGCTCGGCGACGGGGCGCCGTGGCTCGTCGGCATCTACCTCTCGGTCATGGGCGTGCTGACGTTCATCGCGCTGTGGATCTCGAAGGAGACCAAGGACAACGACTACGAGACCGACCTCGGGATCGCCGCCGCCGTCGAGCTCTGACGCACCCGATCCGTCGCGCTCCGACCGCCGCGTCCTGACACGGAACGGCCGCACCTCCCAGAGGTGCGGCCGTTCCGTCGTTCAGGCCCGCTCTCGCAGGAACCGTTCGATCGCAGCGATCGTCGCGGCATTCTCCCTGTGCAGGATTCCGCGGATGCCGACGGCCTCAGTACGTCGCAGTCACCGTGCGCGTCGCGCCGTCGAGGGCCATGGTCCCGCCGTACGGCACGATCCACTGGGGCCGCGTGTGCCCGAACGGCACGCCGACGCAGACGACCGCGTCGGGGTTGTAGCGCGCGACCGCGGCGAGGACGGCGTCGCGCTGGTCCGCACGCAGCGCCTCCGCCTCGTCGGGCGACGGCCGCACCTCGAAGTCGCTCACCGGCGGCCGCGCGACGACGACGCCGGCGACCGCCCCGAGGACGCCGCGCTCGCCCAGACCGCGCAGCCAGCGGGCGACCCAGCTCGCCGACGGCCGCTCCTCGCTGGTCTCGATGAGCAGGATGCCGCCGCGGAGGTCCTCGACCGGGGGCAGCCGATCCGCGAGCGCGAGCTGGTCGATCACCTCGAGGCAGCCTCCCCAGGTGCGGCCCTCGACCGCCGTCTCGGGTCCCGCCCAGGCCCATGCCCCGGTCGGCGTGCGATCGCCGTACTCCGAGAGCGCGCGCGGGTCGGCCCAGCGCCGACCGACATCCTCCGACTCCCCCGGCTCGGTGAGCTCGATCGTGCCGCCCTCGAGCAGCGCCGCGCGCAGCGATCGCCGGTGGACGTCGTCCACCGCGGGCCCGGGGCCCAGGTGCACCGCGGTCGATCCGCCGTAGTAGCCGCGGATGCTCAGACTCCACAGCCAGTTCAGGATGTTCGTGTTGTCGCTGTACCCCAGGAAGGGCTTCGGGTCGGCGAGGGCGAGCGTGGGGTCGAGGTGCGGGACCACGAGCACCTGATCGTCTCCGCCGATGGTCGCCAGGATCGCCCGGATGTCCGGGTCGGCGAACGCGGCGTTGACGTCCGCGGCCCGCGCCTCCGCACTCGCGTCGAGCTGCCGCGTCGTCGGGTACTCGACCGGGATCAGGCCGGTCAGATCCTCGAGACGGCGCAGCGCCTGGGCGTGCAGCTCCGGGGCGACCGCAGGAGCGGCGAAGGCGGGCGAGAGCACGGCGACCTTGTCGCCGGCCACGGGCTTCGGTGTCGACAGCATCCGCCCAGTCTGTCAGGCGGTCGGCCGGAGCCCGCGGCACAGGAGGACTCGCGCACCGCAGGAGCATCCGCCGGATCCTCTCCTGCATTCCGCGATGTCTCCTCCATCGCTCGTCAACATGGGTTGACATGGCGCCACTCGTCAACAAAGATTGACGAAGGAGGTCCGGATGACCATGAAGACAGCGATCGCGTCGGAAGACCGCGGTGAGCCGATAGCGGAACTGCACCGCCTTGCCGCCCTGCGCTCGGAGATCGCCCGCGCGGAGGAGACCCAGGTGCGACGCGCGCGCAACCTCGGCTACTCGTGGCAGGCGATCGCGGGCGCGCTCGGCGTCTCGAAGCAGGCCGCGCACCGGCGCTTCGGCTCACGCTGACGCCCACAGCCCACCCACAGGAATCGGCCGAGCACGAAGTACGGTCGAAGTACCCCTTTCAGAACGAGGTCCCGCATGTCCAGCACGGCGATGTCACGCCGACGCGGACGGGGCGCGCAGCAGGACGGTCCGCGCGCCACCTTCCGCCAGCTCCTCCCCTTCCTGTTCGAGCACAAGCGCACACTCATCGTCGTGGCCGTGCTCAGCGTCTTCGGCGCCGCGACGTCGCTCGTCCAGCCACTCCTCGTCGGGCAGGTGATCGAGGCCGTGCAGTCCGACCGCGGACTCGGCATCCTCGTCTGGCTGCTCATCGGCTTCGTCGTGATCTCGTCGCTCATCACCGGGTACGGGCACTACCTGCTGCAGCGCACCGGCACGGCGGTCGTCTACTCCAGCAGGCGCAAGCTCATCGCCCGCATCCTGCACCTGCCCGTGAGCGAGTTCGACGCCCGGCGCACCGGCGACCTCGTCTCACGCGTCGGCACGGACACGACGCTGCTCTACGCGGTCCTCACCCAGGGGCTCGCGGATGCCGCCGGCAGCGCTCTCCTGTTCGTGGGCGCCCTCATCGCGATGCTCCTCATCGACCCGGTGCTGCTGCTGCTCATCGTCGTCGTGCTCGGCGCCTCCGTGGCGGTGGTCACGGCGCTGAGCGGTCGCATCCGCACGGCGTCGACCGCGCAGCAGGTGAAGGTCGGCGAGCTCGCCTCCGGCGTCGAGCGGGCGGTCGGATCGATCCGCACGGTGCGCGCGTCGGGTGCGACCGAGCGCGAGACCGAGACCGTCTCCGCGCTGGCGTCGGACGCCTACGGGATCGGCGTGCGCATCGCGAAGATCTCCTCGCTCGTCGTGCCGATCGCGAACGTCGCCCTGCAGCTGTCGCTCCTCGTGGTCCTGGGTGTCGGCGGTTTCCGCGTCGCGGACGGCACGATCACGATCGCGGCCCTCATCACCTTCATCCTGTTCCTGTTCATGCTCATCATGCCGCTGGCGACCACGTTCGGCGCGATCACCTCGGTGAACCAGGCGCTCGGAGCGCTGGGACGCATCCAGGAGGTGCTCGACCTCCCGACGGAGACCGAGCGGGACGCCGACATCGCGGCCTCCCTCTCCGCCGAGCTGCGGGCGCAGGACGACGACGCCCACGCGATGGCCATCGAGTTCCGCGACGTGCGGTTCCGCTATCCCGAGAACGTCGTCGCCGCCCGTGAGGCCGCGGCGAAGGAGGCGCGGACGCTGCTCGCCGACGCCCACCTCGAGGCCTCCGAGGACGTACCGGCCGCCGATGTCGAGCGCGAGGTCCTGCGCGGCGTCTCGTTCGCGGTCCCCCGGGGCTCGCGCGTGGCCCTGGTCGGACCGAGCGGCGCGGGCAAGAGCACGATCCTCTCGCTCATCGAGCGCTTCTACGACCCGACGGGCGGCTCGATCCGCCTGTGGGGGCACGATTCCCGCACCTACGCCCGCGACGAGCTGCGCGCGCAGTTCGGGTACGTGGAGCAGGATGCGCCGACGCTCGCGGGGACGCTCGCCGACAATCTGCGCCTCGCGGCCCCGAACGCCTCGGACGCGGAGTGCGAGCGGGTCCTGCGCGCCGTCAACCTGGGCGACGTGCTCGAGCGGAGCCCGCTGGGCCTGCACGCTCCCGTGGGCGAGGACGGCGTGATGCTGTCGGGCGGAGAGCGTCAGCGCCTCGCCATCGCGCGGGCCCTGCTGACCGACGCTCCCATCCTGCTGCTGGACGAGTCGACGTCGTCGCTCGACGGTGTGAACGAGCAGCGGATGCGGGACGCCATCGACGCCGTATCGGCCGACCGCACTCTGATCGTCATCGCGCACCGCCTGTCGACGGTCGTCGACAGCGACGCGATCGTCGTGCTGCAGGACGGCGTCGTCGTCGGCCGCGGGACGCACGAGGAGCTCGTGCAGTCGACACCGCTGTACCGGGACCTCGCGCGGCACCAGCTGCTCGCCTGACCGACGAGAGAAGGACGCGAAGGCGGGATGTCGGAGACCACTCAGCCATGGGTTCGTCTCAGACATCCCGCCTTCGCGGGTCTGTGGGGGCTCCGATCGACGGGCCCTGAGACGCCGGCTCCCCCGAACCGGCGCCCCGTCTGTCAGGCCTTGTCGAGCCGGTAGCGCAGCGAGGAGAGCTCGGCGCGCAGCGCGGCCGGCACCCTGTCTCCGAACGAGTCGTAGAACTCCTCGGTGAGGTCGGCCTCGGTCCGCCACGCGGTGGGGTCGACGGAGAACAGCTCCTCGAGGTCCGCCTCGGGCACGTCGATGCCGTCGAGGTTGAGGTCCGACACGATCGGAAGACGTCCGATCGGGCTCTCGACCGTCGAGACCTCGCCCGAGATGCGGCGGATGATCCAGTCGACGACACGGGAGTTGTCGCCGAATCCCGGCCAGAGGAAGCGTCCGTCGGAGCCGCGACGGAACCAGTTCACTTGGAAGATGCGCGGAGCCCGGTCGAATCGCAGGCCGCGGCCGACCTTCAGCCAGTGCCCGAAGTAGTCGGCCATGTTGTATCCACAGAACGGCAGCATCGCGAACGGGTCGCGACGCAGCTCCCCCACGGTCCCCTCCGCGGCAGCCGTGCGCTCGGACGAGATGTTCGACCCCAGGAACACACCGTGCGTCCAGTCCGTGGCCTCGACCACGAGAGGCACATTGGTGGCGCGGCGACCGCCGAACAGGATGACGTCGAGCGGCACCGCCTCCTCCCAGTCCTCCGAGATCTGCGGGCACTGCGCGGCGGACACCGTGAAGCGCGAGTTCGGGTGGGCGGCCGGGCGGTCGGAGTCCGGCGTCCAGGCGTTGCCCTCCCAGTCGATGAGGTTCGCGGGAGCCTTATCGGTCAGTCCCTCCCACCAGACGTCTCCGTCGGGGCGGAGCGCCACGTTCGTGAAGATCGTGTTGCCCCACAGGGTCTCGACCGCGATGACGTTGGTCGACTCGCCGGTGCCGGGGGCCACGCCGAAGAAGCCCGCCTCGGGGTTGATGGCCCACAGGCGTCCGTCCTCGCCGGGGCGGATCCACGCGATGTCGTCGCCGAGGGTCTCGACGCGCCACCCCGGGATCGTGGGCCGCAGCATGGCCAGGTTGGTCTTGCCGCACGCCGAGGGGAACGCCGCCGCGACGTGGTAGGCCTTGCCCTGGGGGTCGATCACGCGGATGAGCAGCATGTGCTCCGCGAGCCAGCCCTCGTCGCGGGCGATCACCGAGGCGATGCGGAGGGCGAAGCACTTCTTGGCGAGGATCGCATTGCCCCCGTATCCGGAGCCGAAGGAGTACACCTCGAGCGTCTCGGGGAAGTGCACGATGTACTTGTCGTCGTTGCACGGCCATTCGACATCCGGCTCGCCCTCGGCGAGAGGAGCGCCGACGGAGTGGACCGTCCTGACCCAGGGAGCGCCCTCCGCGATCCGGCGCGTGACCGCGTCGCCGACGCGCGTCATGATGCCGATGGACGCGACGGCGTACGCGCTGTCGGTGACCTGGACGCCGATGTGCGAGAGCGGTCCGCCCACCGGTCCCATCGAGAACGGCACGACGAACATCGTGCGGCCGCGCATCGACCCCTCGAAGATCTCCGTCATCTTCTCCCGCATCTGCGCGGGGTCGGCCCAGTTGTTCGTCGGGCCGGCATCCTCTTCGCGCTCGGACGCGATGTAGGTGCGCCCCTCGGTGCGGGCGACGTCGCTGGGATGCGAGCGGGCCAGGTACGAGCCGGGGCGCCATTCGGGGTTGAGCTTGATGAGCTTGCCCTCGTCGACGAGGCCGCGCAGCAGCCAGTCGTTCTCGGCACGCGAGCCGTCGACCCAGTGGACGCGAGCCGGCTGGGTGAGAGCGGCGATCTCGTCGACCCACGCGGACAGCTCGGACATCGCGGGGGTGTCGTAGGTCGGCGCCGTGCCGAAGGTGCGCACGGGTGCGACGGATGCTGTCCGGGGGGTGAAGACTTCGGCGATCGCCATGGCTGCTGCTCCTTTGAAGTGAGGGCCGTTGCACCCATCTTCTTCTGATGCGACGTCGACTTTCCGACATATCGGGCGGTAAGAATCTGGATTCTTTCGATAGCATCAAGGAATGGCACCCTCCGGCATCCACCTGACCACGCTCGGCCATCGCATCCGCCACCACCGGCTCGCGAGCGGCTTCACGCTCGACGAGCTCGGGGCCGTGGTCGGGGTCGCGGGATCGCAGCTCAGCCTGATCGAGAACGGCAAGCGCGAGCCGAAGCTCTCCCTGCTGCAGGCGATCGCGCAGGCGACCGGCACCGAGGTCGCCGACCTCATCTCCGGAGAGCCGCCGAACCGGCGGGCGGCGCTCGAGATCGAGCTCGAGCGCGCGCAGGAGAGCCCGGTCTTCCGCCAGCTCGGCATCTCTCCCGTGCGAGTCACCAAGGGCATGAGCGACGACACGATCGAATCGGTGCTCGGCCTGCATCGCGAGCTGCAGCGCCGTGAGCGCGAGGCCATCGCGACGCCGGAGGAGGCTCGGCGGGCGAACACGGAGCTGCGCCTGCGGATGCGCGCGCAGCACAACTACCTGGCCGACATCGAGAAGCTCGCCGAGAAGCAGCTCCGATCCGCCGGGCACGTCCAGGGCGCGGTGACCCACCGGACCGTGAGCATCATGGCCGAGAAGCTCGGGTTCGAGCTGATCTACGTCAACGACCTCCCGCACTCGACGCGCTCGGTGACCGATCTGGAGAACGGGCGGATCTACCTGCCGCCGGCATCGATCCCCGGCGGGCACGGTCTGCGGTCGATGGCCCTGCAGGCCATGGCGCATCGCCTGCTCGGACACACTCCCCCGACCGACTATGCGGACTTCCTGCAGCAGCGACTCGAGATCAACTACTTCGCCGCGTCCTGCCTCATGCCGGAGACCGCCTCGGTCGCCTTCCTCCAGCAGGCGAAGAAGGATCGCAACCTCGCCGTCGAGGACTTCCGCGACGCGTTCGGCGTGACGCACGAGGCGGCGGGCATGCGCATGACGAACCTGCTCACGCAGCACCTCGGCATGTCCCTGCACTTCCTGCGCGTGGACGAGACCGGCGCGATCACCCGGGTCTACGAGAACGACGGCCTGCCCCTGCCGATGGACGTCACCGGCGCCGTCGAGGGACAGCGGGTGTGCCGCGAGTTCCAGGCACGGAGCGCGTTCACCCAGCAGAACCGCACCACGGAGCACCACCAGTACACGGACACGCCGTCGGGAACCTTCTGGTGCGCGACGCAGACCGGCTCCTCGAGCGACGGGGAGTTCTCGATCACGGTCGGCGTGCCGTTCGACGACGCCCGCTGGTGGCGCGGCCGCGAGACGGCGGACCGCGCCGTCTCGACCTGCCCCGACGAGTCCTGCTGCCGGCGACCGTCGACCGATCTCGCCCAGCGGTGGAGCGGCAAGGCCTGGCCGAGCGCCCGCGTGCACACCCACATGTTCTCGCCGCTCCCCCGCGGCGCGTTCCCCGGCGTGGACGACAGCGAGGTGTACAGCTTCCTCGGTCGACACGCTGACGGGTGAGCGCGGCGGTCAGCCCTCGACGAACCGCGCGAATCGCGCGAGCGCCCGTGCGACCGCGTCCTCGTCGGTCGGGGCACTGAACAGCTCGGGCGGCGTTCCCGACGAGGCGGCGGCGTGCGTCCAGCATCCGATCACCCGCCCCTCCTCCACGAGCGTGGCCCGCACCATGCCGTTCTTGCCCGGCCCCACCGCCGCGAGATGTTCGGGTGCGCAGACCGCCGTGCGATCGGCGTACGAGATGTAGTACTCGTCGAAGGCGCCGAGGGCGAGGACGGATGCCGCATCCGCCGATCGTCGGGGTCGCCGGGCCGCGATGAACACGCCGTCCTCGATCTCGGAGACCCTGTCGACGGCGCGGTCCCGCGCCTCCCGCGACTGACCGAGGGTCAGCCCCGACCACCAGGCGAAGTCGCCGATCGACGCGGGCCCGTGCCCGTCGATGTAGCGGACGAACAGCTCGGCCAGCGGATCGTCGGGTCGCGCATGCTCGCGGATGTGCTCCTCGACGAGCACGAAACGCTGCTCCCGCGTGACGCCGTCGCGAGCGACGACCGGCCCCTGGCAGATCAGACCGGCGAGGGTCAGCTCGCTGAGCAGGTGGATGCCGCGCTGACCGCTCGGGTCGACCCCGGCCGCGGTGAACACCGCGAACATCTCGGCCCGCGCGAGGCCGCCGTCTCGCAGCCGCGGCGTGACGGCTCGTCCGATCGCGTCGACCATCGCGTCGTCGATGCCGAGCTGGCGTCGTCGCCCCGCCGCCTGCTGTCGCTGCCGCGCCGCGGTGATCGAGAGCACCCACCGCAGATCCCGCGCCGAGATGGTGTGCAGCGTCCCGCGCATCGTCCACGCGCGCACGATCTCGCCGCGCTCGAAGGCGCGATCCACGTCCCGCAGACCGGGCTCGCCACGCGTGCGCGTCGCGAGCGCCCAGCGTCCCGCGGTGAAGTCCTGACTCTGCACCGCGAGCATGTGCGACGCGGCCGCCCCCGGCGAGGCCGCAGGCGCGGTCAGCCGATGCGACCGCAGCCGTTCCGACAGCAGCGTCGAGGTCGTCATGGCCCCATCATGCCGGGTGCCGCCGACATGCGCCCGATCAGCCGTGCAGGGTCACCTCGCGTCGTGCGGGCAGGACCACCGGGTGCGATCCCGCCATCACCTCGAGCACTCGGATGACCTGGCACGAGTACCCGTACTCGTTGTCGTACCAGACGTACAGTACGACGTCCTGGTCGTTCGCGATGGTGGCGAGCCCGTCGACGATGCCGGCGCGGTGCGAGCCGACGAAGTCCGTGGACACGACCTCGGGGCTCTCGACGTAGTCGATCTGCTGGCGGAGCTTCGAGTGCAGGGAGACCCGTCGCAGATAGTCGTTGAGCTCGTCCCTGTCCGCGGGCCGCTCGAGCGACAGGTGCAGCACCGCGAGCGACACATCGGGCGTGGGCACACGGATGGCGGAGCCGGTGAGCTTGCCCTCGAGCTCGGGCAGCGCCCGCGCGACGGCCTTCGCCGCCCCCGTCTCGGTGATGACCATGTTGAGCACGGCCGAGCGCCCGCGACGGTCGCCGCTGTGGAAGTTGTCGATGAGGTTCTGGTCGTTCGTGAACGAGTGCACGGTCTCGACGTGTCCACGCCGGATGCCGTAGGCCTCGTCGACCGCCTTGAGGACCGGCGTGATCGCGTTGGTGGTGCACGAGGCCGCCGTGATGATGCGGTCGTCGGGCGTGATGGCGGCGTCGTTGATGCCGTGGACGACGTTCTTGAGCGCCCCCTTGCCGGGAGCGGTCAGCAGCACGCGCGCGACGCCGTTCGACTCGAGGTGGCGGCTGAGGCCGGCCTCGTCCCGCCAGCGCCCGGTGTTGTCGACGACGATCGCATCGCGGATCCCGAAGGCGGTGTAGTCGACGGTCGACGGGTCGTCGGAGTAGATGACCTGGATGCGCGTGCCGTTCGCGATGATCTGCTCCGCCTCATCGTCGACCGTGACGGACCCGGCGAATCGGCCGTGCACCGAGTCGTGCAGCAGCAGCGAGGCGCGCTTGACGAGGTCGTTGTCGGCGCCGCGTCGCACCACGATCGCGCGCAGACGGAGACCGCTGCCGCCGCCGGTGTGCGCGATGAGGATGCGCGCGAGCAGCCGTCCGATGCGGCCGAAGCCGTAGAGCACGACGTCGGTCGGGTCGGCCGGGGTCGCCCCCACGGCGGGAGCGAGGGCGTCGGCCACGTGCGCGGCGAGTTCGCGTCCGCTCTCGGCGCGGTCCTCGACGAGGCGGGCGACGTCGATCGACGCGGCGCCGGGCGCGAGGTCGTGGATCGCCTCGAGCACCGCGAGGGTGTCCTCGAGCGCGGGCTCCCGGTGTCCGAGCTGCGCGACGCGGTCGTGCACCTCGACGATCCCCGTGGCGGACAGCCCGAGCAGCCGATGCCCGTGCAGCGACGTCACCACGTCGCGATCGCGTTTCAGCGCGCCGATGAGCGGGATCATCCGCTCGGCCAGCTCTTCTCTCGCCGTCCAGTCGTCGTGGGGTGCGGCGGTTACGTTCATCTGCGTCCTTGCATGTGTGAGCGCGCCGAGGTCGCCGGCGCGCGAGGTTGCCGGGTGAGCTTCGGGGGATGCGTCCCAGGGTACGCGGAGCGCGGCGAACTCAGAAACCGAGGCACATGACCGCGACTCCGCCCGCCATGGCCCATGACTCGACCGTGAGCAGTCGTCCGACGCGGCCGCGATGCACGGGCTCCACGATCCACTCGGCGACGACGGTCCACAGAATGACGCCGATGACGCCGACGATCACCAGCACCGACAGGACTCCGGAGAGACCGACGCCGTGATCGTGCCCGCCGGTCACCGCCACCGGCCGCCCCGACGCCAGGCTCTCGAACGAGCAGATCGCCATCACGAGCGACACCAGCGCGCGGTGACAGCACGTCGCGGCCGCCGCCGTTCCGCGCACGCCGAGGGTTCCGAGCATCGCCGACACGAGCAGCGCCGCACCGAGGATCAGGCCCACCGTCGGATCGCCGCCGCTCACCGCGATCAGCAGCATGGCGGTCGCCATCACGAGCGCGGACTGCCTCCCCTGCCACGGCACGGCGCGCCACGCCGCCACGCACGCCGCGGCGGAGACGACGGCGGCCGCCGCCATCAGCCACGGTGCTGCGGGGAGCAGATGATCCACCCTCGCATCATATTGATCGAGCGCTCAAAATAGCGAGACCCCCGCCGGATGCGGCAGGATGGGCGCGTGCCCCGCGTCGTCGACCATGATGAGCGTCGCCGGCAGATCGCCGACGCGCTGCTCGTCGTCGCCGCCCGCGACGGCCACGAGAACGTATCGTCCCGCGCGGTCGCCCGAGAGCTCGGCGTGGCGACCGGGTCGCTGTGGCACTACTTCGACGGCTTCGACGAGGTCGTCCGCGCCGCCGCCGCGGAGGTCACCCGGCGCACCGATCACAGGATCGCGACGGCGACAGCCGATCTCCGCGGACTCGCACGCCTCGACGCCCTCATGCGCGAGGTCCTGCCGATCGACGAGGGCACCCGCACCGAGGCGCACGTCGTGGTGGGCTTCTGGGGGCGCCTGGCGACGGTCGCCCCCGCTCCGGATGCCGGGGCGCCGACGCTCGCGACGTGGCAGGACAGCACGCGCGACGCGCTGCAGGAGGCGATCGCCGACGGCACCCTCCGCGCCGACACCCCGGTCGACACGCTGATCGCCCTGCTCCGCGCCATCACGTACGGACAGCAGGTGGTCGAGGTCACCGAGCCGCAGGAGCCCGCCGCGCACCTCGCGGTGCTCGAGAGCATCCTCACCCCCTGGCGCACCTGAGTCGCGCGCGGCTCGGCGGCGCTCGGGCACGTCCACGCGCGGCACCGTCGGCTCTTGTGCGCGCCCGCCGGTCCGTCGTACCATCGTGCCGACCCTTATATTGAGCACTTGCTCGAAAACAGTGAGGTACGACGATGTCCCACCTTCAGCCCGTGTCGATCGACCGCATCGCGACGCCGCATCCCCTCGACCCGCTCACCGGCGAGGAGATCGCCGCCGCGCGCGCGGTGCTCGTCACGGCGGGCCTGCTCGGCGACTCCGTGCGGGTGCCCATGCTGCTGCCCGACGAGCCGACCACGCAGGAGCTCGCCGCCTGGTCGCCGGGCGCCGCCATCGACCGACGGGTCGACGCGACCCTGCTCGACGTCACCACGGGGGTCGCGACGGAGGTGGTCGTCTCGATCACCCGCGGCGAGGTGCTGCGCAGCGCGCGTGTGCCCAACGACGCGCCGCCCTACGGCCAGCCCCAGTACCTGTTCGAGGAGTACGAGCGCGCGGAGGCGATCGTCAAGGCCTCCCCCGAGTGGCAGGCGGCGATGAGACGGCGGGGTCTCGAGGACCACATGGCGCTCGCCTTCTGCGGTCCGCTCGCGCCGGGCTACACCGGCCGCGCCGACGAGGTCGGACGCCGGGTGATCCGCTCCCTGACGTTCCTCAAGTACGACGAGCACGACTCCCCCTGGGCGCACCCCGTGGAGGGTCTCGTCGTGCACATCGACCTCACGGCGAACAGCGTCATCCGCATCGACGACGACGGCGACGTGCCGGTCCCCGAGGGGCACGGCAACTACTACCCCGAGACGCAGGGCGCCCCCCGCACGACCCTCCGGCCGATCGAGATCACCCAGCCCGAGGGCCCGAGCTTCGCGGTGACCGGCTCGCTCGTGGAGTGGGAGAAGTGGGCGATGCGGGTGAGCTTCAACGCCCGCGAGGGCCTCGTGCTGCACGACGTGTCCTTCGACGGCCGTTCCGTCCTGAGCCGGGCCAGCGTGCCCGAGATGGTCGTGCCGTACGGCGACACCGCCCCCGGACGCTTCTGGATCAGCTACTTCGACGCGGGCGAGTATCTGCTCGGCAAGAACGCCAATCACCTCGAGCTCGGCTGCGACTGCCTCGGCGTGATCCGGTACCTCGACGGATACGTGGCCGATGACCACGGCCACCCCGTGCGCATCCCGAACGTCATCTGCATGCACGAGGAGGACTACGGGATCCTCTGGAAGCACACCGATCTCGCCGGACGCTCCGACGTGCGCCGGTCGCGGCGGTTCGTGATCTCGTACTTCTCGACCATCGGCAACTACGACTACGGCTTCTACTGGCACTTCTATCTGGACGGGTCGATCGAGGTCGTCGCCAAGGCCACCGGCATCGTCTTCGCGGGGGCGGGAGAGCCCGGAGTCCGCCAGCCGCACGCGACCGAGCTCGCTCCCGGCGTCTTCGCGCCCGTGCACCAGCACCTGTTCTGCGCACGGCTCGACGTCGCGATCGACGGTGCCGACAACCGGCTCGTCGAGATCGACGCGCAGCGCATCCCGATGGGACCGGACAATCCCTTCGGCAACGCCTTCACGTGGTCCGAGACGCCGCTCGTGAGCGAGGGCGCCGCCCAGCGCGACGCCGATTCGTCGGTCGCCCGCGTCTGGGAGGTGCAGAGCGCGTCCCGCACCAACCACGTGGGGCGACCGACCGCGTACCACCTGATCCCCGAGCCCACTGCGCTCCTCATGGCGGATCCGGCCTCCTCGGTCGCCGCCAGAGCGGCCTTCGCGACCCATCACCTGTGGGCGACGCGGAACGAGCCGGGACAGCTGTGGCCCGCCGGGCGGTATCCGAACGCGCACCAGGGCGGATCGGGGCTCCCCGAGTACACCGCGGACGACCGCTCGCTCGACGGCGAGGACATCGTGCTGTGGCACACGTTCGGCCTCACCCACTTCCCCCGGCCGGAGGACTGGCCCATCATGCCGGTCGACTACGCCGGATTCTGGTTCAAGCCGTACGGCTTCCTCGACCAGAATCCCGCGATGGACATCCCGGAGTCGTCACAGGCTCACAGCGCGGCGGGATCCGGATGCTGCGGGGGCGGCGACGCCTGCACCTGCGCGCACTGATCGACGTTCTCGGCCGAGGCCGTGACGGCGCGATCGGGGAAGCAGGCCGCGAGGGACCCCCTCATGACAGGCTCGCGATCGCGTTCCGCAGGATGCCGTCGGCGTCGACGAGCGCTGTCGCCGCGGCATCCGCCGGCGCTCCCGTCGCGAGGATCAGGAGCGCGAGCTTGACCGAGCCGTCCGCGGCGGCGAGCGCTGTCGCGGCCTCGTCGACGCCGACGCCGGCGAGCTGCGTGACCGTGCGGATCGACCTCGCGTGGAGCTTCTCGTTCGTCGCGAGCAGGTCGACCATGACGCCCTGGTAGGTCTTGCCGAGCTTGATCATCGACAGCGTCGTGAGCATGTTCACGACGAGCTTCTGCGCCGTGCCGGACTTCAGGCGGGTCGACCCGGAGATGAACTCGGGACCGGTCACGACCTCGATCGCGATGTCGGCCAGCGCCCCGATCTCGGAGTGCGCGTTCGAGGCGATCGCCACGGTGAGCGCGCCCGCGCCGCGCGCGTGCCGGAGTCCTCCGACGACGTACGGCGTGCGGCCGGAGGCGGAGATCCCGACCACGGTGTCCTGTGCGGAGAGACCGAGCTCGCTCAGTGACGCGGCCGCGGCGTCCAGGTCGTCCTCGGCGTTCTCGACCGCCGATCTGATCGCCGTCTCGCCCCCGGCGATGAGTCCCACCACCATGGACGGATCGGTGCCGAACGTGGGCGGGCACTCGCTCGCGTCGAGGACTCCCACCCGGCCGGCCGTGCCGGCGCCGAGGTAGATCAGGCGGCCGCCGCGGCGGAACCGCTCGGTGATGCCGTCGACGGCCTCGGCGATCTCGGCGGCGCGCTCGGCGACCGCTCCGGGCACCCGCTGGTCCTCCTCGTTCATCCGTCGCACGAGGTCCGCCGTGTCGAGCAGGTCGAGATCCCCGCGATCCGTGGTCGATGCCTCGGTTCCGAGTGACGAGAGCACGTCGAGGAGGGAGGCCAATCGGGCGGGGTCGTCATTCGGCACGGTGCACGAACCTTTCGTGAGGGAGATCGGAGCGTTCGGCGAGCAGACGCGCGCCGTCCAGGGCGTCGCCGGCGCTCGGGACGACGGTCAGGCCGCCCTCGCGGAGCGACGCGACGAGACGTCCTCGGAACCAGTCATGGTCGGTGAGTCCGCCGTGCAGGGCGACCGCGGAGGCGGAACCCGTCGGCGGTCGGCTCGCGGATGCGGACGTCGATGCGGAGGCGGCGGCGGATGCGGACGCCGAGGCGGCGGCGGTCGCGGAGGCGGCGGCGGTCGCGGAGGCGGCGGCGGTCGCGGAGGCGGCGAGCAGGCGCACCGCCTCCTCCGCGATGCGCGCGGCGACCTCGTCCCCCGCCGCGGCGGCGTCGAGCAGAGTCGGAGCCAGCGTCGCGAGGTGTCGGGCCAGAGCGCCGCCCTGCGCGAGCCACGCCTGCACGGCCGACACGTCTCCGACGGAGGGGCGCACGGCGTCCGTGAGCGATGTCGCCGGTCCGAGCCGCGCCGATGCGCGGAGGACGGCGCGCAGCGCTTCACGTCCGAGCCAGGATCCGCTGCCGAAGTCGCCGAGCTCGGGGCCCCATCCGTCGATCAGCGTCGCGCCGTCGCGGTTCATCCCCAGTGCGGCGGCGCCGGTGCCGGCGATGAGCAGGACGCCCTCTCCTCCGTCGAGCGCCCCGGCGTGCGCGGACACGACGTCCGACATGACGACGGCGGGCACGTCGGCCTCGGTCGCGAGTCGTCTCGCGAGCTCGGAGGCGGCGGCGGGTGCCGCCCAGGCTCCGGCCGCACCGACGGCGACCGCGCCGACGCCGACCGCACCGACGGCGACCGCGTCGACGGCGACCGCGTCGACGGGCGCCGCGCCGTCCTCGGACCCCGTGGGGCCGGGTCCCGATGATGCGCGCAACGAGGCGAGCGCGGGGCGGAGAGCGGCGAGAGCCGCATCGACGCCCCCGGATGCGGCCAGTCCCGGCGCGCCGACGCCATCGTGGACGACGCGACGGCGCGGATCCTCGACCACGGCCCGGCAGCGCGACTTGCCGAGATCGATGGCGAGGACCATACGCGCAGACATCATGGAAATACTCTACGCGTGTCTATAAGCACGTGAAACAATTGTTCACGACTGCAGTCGACCGCCGAAGGGGTAGGGAGAGCCATGAGCATCCAGACGACGATCGCCGCGGCGGCCGGGTCGCTGCCGCCGTCGCTCGCCCGCATCGCGCGGACGGTCGCCGATGCGCCCTCCCTCGTGGTGGACAGCACCATCACCGAGATGGCGGCCCGCTGCGAGACCTCGGTCGCGTCGGTGGTGCGCTTCTGCCGCGCCGTCGGGGTCGAAGGATACGCAGCCCTGCGCATGGCGCTCGCGACCGAACTCGGGCGGGAGTCGGCGCAATTCACCGCGTCGCCGGGCTTCGGCTCCGAGATCTCGGCAGCGGACACGCTCCGTGAGGCGGCCGCGAAGGTGGCGGCACTCGAGGTCCTCGCGATCGAGGAGACCATCGGCGGAATCGACGACGCGACTCTCGCCGCCATCGTCGAGGCGATCGACGCCGCCGACCGCATCCTCCTGTTCGGGGTCGGGGCGAGCGGTCTCGCCGCCGAGGATCTCGGGCACAAGCTCCTTCGGATCGGTCGCTCCGCGATCGTGCTGTCGGATGCCCATGAGGCGAGCGCCGCCGCGGCGCTCGGTGCCACCCGGACCGTCGCGATCGGCTTCTCGCACTCCGGAGCGACCCGCGAGACGCGGCACTTCCTGCGCACCGCGCGATCGGCGGCGAGCACCACGATCGGCATCACCGGCCAGGCGACCTCGCCGCTCGCCGAGGACTCCGATCACGTGCTCGTCACGCACGCCAGGGAGCCCCGGCTCCGGGCCGGGGCGATGGTCAGCAGGATCGCGCAGCTCGCGGTCGTGGACGTCATGTTCGTCGGCGTCGCCCAGCGGCGGTACGCCCAGACCGTGCACGCGCTGCAGCGCACCTCCGACGCCGCCCGGGCGCTGGGCTGACCCGGGCGCCCTTCCGCCCTCAGGCGGTGGCGGACGCGCGGCGGCGCTCCGGCCCTACGGACCCCGCCGTGCGGAGGAACACGATGATCCAGCTGAAGATCAGCACCGCGGCGATCAGCTCGACAGCGGTGAGGTTGTAATACCCGACCGCGAAGAACGCGGCCAGCAGGATGATCACCAGCACGTACACCCACCCGAACACGACGAACACGCGGGGGATGCCGCGCAGCAGCCACGGAAGTCCCACGACGATGACCGCGAAGACCACGACCATCCCGGTCGCCACGGTGTTGTGCAGCAGGAAGAACTCGTCCACGGGGAAGATGCCGACGCACGCGAGGAAGATCCCCATCAGGATCAGCCCGCCTCGAACGATGAGACGCCCGCGCCGGTCGACCGGGTCGTCCACCGGAAGCCCCGCCGTCGCGTAGCGGGCGATGGTCGTGACCATCACCCCCGCGATGATCAGCGTGACCGCGAAGGCGAGCGACGCGCTGTTGGTGCTCATGCCGAGGGCCGAGAGGTTGTCCCGCCACCAGTGGATGTCGCTCGATGCGAGCATCGCCGCGAAGGCGCCGACGACGAGGAAGACGGCGAGCACCAGCGACAGCACCATCGGCGTGAGGGCGACCGCGCTCAGGAAGGTCACGTAGGCGGTCACCGCGAGGGCCACGCCGATGAGCACCGCCCCGGGGAAGGGGAACACCGGAGCATCGGTGAAGCTGCGCTCCAGGAGCTCGGCGATCCCGAGCCAGCCCAGGTACGCGATGGCCGCATGCGCGAACGCGATCGCAGCCAGGTCGTACCAGCGCAGCCGATCGCCGGGGACGCTGAACCCGTCGCGGGTCCCGTCCGGCGCCGGGACCTGAGGGCGTGCCGCCACCCGCCCCAGGGCGAACGCGAGCACCCCGGTCACCGCGCCGCCGTACGCGGCGAAGGATCCGATCGACCCCGCACCGCTGATCGCCAGCTCCTTCCCCCAGAAGACCGGCAGGCCGATGGCGAACCCGAGGATGAGGAACAGCGCGCCGACGATGAGCGCGGTGGCCTCGAGCACGGCGTCGGAGGTGTCGGGCCCGCGCAGCTGCCGCAGGACTCGCAGGATGTTCTCGCCGACAGCTCTCATCGCCATCCCTCTCCGAGACAGAAGTCGCTCTCTCCCGCCACATCCTAGGAGCAGCACCACGCGCACGTCCCGAGTGGTAGCATCGCGGAACGGATCGTATACAACGTCGTCGTTCCACCCACCACCCGAGGTGATCAGTCATGAACGGTGCACCCGCTGCTCCCGCCGAATCGGTGTCCACGCTCGTCGCGCGCAACATCAGCGACTTCCGCGCGGCCGTGTCGGAGTCCTTCGTCCCCCTCCAGGTGTCGACCGACGGACCCGACCACTTCCGCGGCGTGATCCGCGGCGCCTCGGTCGACGAGGTGCACGTGACGGAGGTGCGGGCGACGTCGCACGTCGTGGAGCGCACCCCCGAGCTCATCGCCCGCGGCGACCGCTCCTACTTCAAGCTCAGCCTCATGCTCGCCGGCACGGGCATGCTGATCCAGGACGACCGAGAGGCGGTCCTCCAGGCGGGCGACCTGGCGGTCTACGACACCGACCGCCCGTACTCGCTCGTGTTCGACGACGATTTCCGGACGATGGTCGTCATGTTCCCGAAGCACCTCATCAGCCTGCCCGCCGACATGGTGGGCCAGCTCACAGCGGTGCGCATCTCGGGGCAGGGCGGACTCGGAGGCATGGTCGTCCCCTACCTCACACAGCTCGCCGGCAACCTGGACCAGCTCGCGGGGACGACCGGGGCGCGCCTCGCGCACAGCGCCCTGGATCTCGTCACGACGGTGTTCACGCGCGAGCTCGGCCTCGACGAGGTGTCCGCCGATCCGCACAGGGCGCTCGTCCAGCGCATCCGCTCGTACATCGATCGCCATCTCGCCTCGACCGACCTCGGACCCGCGACGATCGCCTCGGCGCACTTCATCTCGACGCGGCACCTGCACGGCCTGTTCCAGGAGCAGGGCGTCACGGTGTCGACGTGGATCCGCACGCGCCGCCTCGAGCAGTGTCGCCGCGATCTGCTCGACCCCATGCTCGCCGACCGGCCGGTCGCGGCGATCGCCGCGCGCTGGGGATTCGTCGACGCCGCGCACTTCAGCCGGGCCTTCAAGTCGGCGTTCGGCATCTCCCCCAGCGAATACCGCGCCGCGCACTGAGCGCGGCCCTCGTCGGCAGTCTCGGCCGTCAGGGCACGTACACCGGCGGATCGAACATCGAGCCGCCGTAGAGCAGCTGCACGGTGATGAATCCCGGCAGCGACAGGGCGGCCAGCACCAGCGGGGTCAGCGCGAGACTCGCCGACCACCCGCGACGGCCGCCGTCGCGGAGGGCGAACAGCAGGGCGATCGCGACCAGCGCGTGGAACACGAGCACAGGCACCAGGCCGGTGGCGAAGCCCCAGCCCTCCATCGACGACTCCGCGGCGACCGACCTGCCCTGCTCGCTGAACTGCTCCTCGTAGGACATGCCGCACCAGACCCACGCGAATGCGAAGAAGATCACGCCGAAGAACACGGATGCCGTCCAGGCCACCGCCTTCACGCCGGTCGACAGAGGCGGGAGAGGGTCCGTGCGCATGCCTCATCATGGCATCCGTTCCCCGGGACCGCCCCGCCCATGCGTCGGGGAGCGACCGCCCGCTTGCCCGGGAGCGACCGCCCGCTTGCCCGGGAGGGCACGCCGATTGACTGTCGGCGCGCGATGGCGGCGCAGACCTTGAGCGGATGCCGAGCGCCGCCGGAGCATGAGGCAAGCGCACCGCGAGGAGGCGGTGCCCGGAGCGAGGACGCTCCGTCGCATGCGACGTCAGGACCTTCATGACCGCCCCCGCTCCCACCGATGCCGCGCTGGACGAATGGCGCACCTACGACGAGTTCGCCGCGGGCATCGACACGTTCCGCCTCCCGAACGCGTCGCTGTCGGGCCTGGCGCTCGCGCTGACCCTCGACGACGAGTCGACGCTCGCGCTGAGCTTCGACTCGGTGGCCGTGACGTGGGCGGGCCTCGGCGAGTCCGGCACGGATCCCTACGACGCCGTCGCGGTGCGCGACGACGTCGTGTTCGTCAACATCCCGCTCGAGAGCCGCGAACGCGAAGCCATCACGGTCGTGTACTCGACGTCGACGCACCGCGCGATCGTCGTGCTGTCGCGCATCGCGGGCGAGGCGGTCGAGGGCACCCCGCAGGTGTCGCAGCGGTTCTGGGCGGCCACGACCGACGGCGGACCGGCGACGGGCGAAGCGCCCGGCCCCAGCCGCGACCTCATCGGCAAGCGCAACGTGTACCGGTACAGCCCGCAGCATCTCTACGAGCACGTGTACGTGTCGAGCCAGCGGTACGCGTGGCAGTGCCTCGAAGGGGTGCAGCGCGGACACGGCGACATGGACCTGTCGACCGTCTGGAAGTTCGCCGACGGCCTATACCTCTTCTGCTTCCGCGAGTTCCGGATCGCCGTCGCGAGCGTGTGGCTGCACGATCTCGGCTACCAGCTGATGACGACCGGCATCTTCCTCGGGCTGAACGGCGAGGGGCAGGCCGAGCACTCGCGCGCCGGAGGCCACATCTATCCGCTCGGCGCCGTCGCCTACCCCGACGCGCAGCCGGTCTGAGCACGGAGGACGCACTCATGGGCAACACGGACATCATCGCGGCGCACTACGCGGCGAACGATCGAGGCGACCTCGACGGCATGCTGGAGTCGTTCGCCGAGGACATCTCCTGGACCGAGGCCGCAGGCTTCCCCTATGCCGGGACGTACGTCGGCCCTGAGGCCGTCACGGCACACGTCTTCCAGCGCATCCAGGACGACTGGGACGACTACACGGTCGCGATCGACGAGCTCGTCGACGGCGGCGACGTGGTCGTGGGCATCGGCACCTACTCCGGCACGCACCGCGAGACCGGCCGCTTCTTCGCGGCCCGCGTCGCGCACGTGTGGCGACTCGCGGGCGGACGGGTCGTCGCCTTCGAGCAGTTCACCGACACCGAGCTCGTCAACCGCGCGGTGCGGGGCTGACCGGGACTCGGCGCACCCTCCGAACGCCGCACCACCCGAACACCGCACCATCCGACACGAACACAGCACCATCCGACACGAACACAGCAGCACCCGACACGAACACAGCAGCACCCGACATCGAGAGGCAGGATCACATGAACAAGCGAGTATCCGGCAGCGCGGCGCTCATCGCCGTGGCGGCCCTCGCCCTGGCCGGCTGCGCGGGCGGAGGCGGTGGCGGCGAAGGCGCCCCCATCGTCGTCGGCTCCGTGAACACGATCAGCGGCCCCGCGACCTTCCCGGAGGCATCGCAGGCGGCTGCCGCGGTGTTCGACGCGTTCAACGAGGCCGGCGGCCTCGACGGCCGGACGATCGAGTACAAGATGCTCGACGACAAGGGCGACCCCGCGACGGCGACCGCATCCGCCCGGGAGCTGGTCGGCAGCGACGAGGCCGTCGCGCTCGTGGGCTCCGCCAGCCTCATCGAATGCGAGATCAACGCCAAGTACTACGAGCAGGAGGAGATCCTGTCGCTGCCGGGAATCGGCGTCGACACCGGGTGCTTCGCGAGCGACAACATCTCGCCGGCGAACGTCGGCCCTTTCAACGACATGACGCTGACGCTGCAGTACGGGTCCGAGGTCCTCGGGCTCGACGACATCTGCATCCTGCTCGAGATCGCGGGATCGACCAGGCCCACCTATCAGGCGGCCATCGACAAGTGGACCGAGATCACCGGCAAGGAGCCGAAGTACGTCGACGACACGGTCCCTTACGGAGCATCCGATTACACGCCGTACATCGTCAAGGCGCGCGACCAGGGTTGCAAGGCGCTCGCGATCAACCCGGTCGAGCCCGACGCGATCGGGCAGGTCAAGGCGGCGAACGCCCAGGGCTGGAACGACGTGACCTGGCTGTACCTGACCAGCGTCTACAGCGAGAACTTCGCCGAGGCGATCGACGACGCCGGTGCCGGCATCTACGTGCCCGCGGAGTTCTACCCGTTCACCGACGACGACGAGATCAACCAGGACTGGCGCGACCTCATGGAGGAGAACGACATTCCGCTCACCTCCTTCAGCCAGGGCGGTTATCTCGCGGCGACCTACTTCATCGAAGTGCTCGAGGGCATCGACGGCGACATCACGCGGGAGTCGGTGACGGAGGCCCTGCGCAGCATGGATCCGATCGAGAACCCGATGGTCGGCACACCGTACGCCTTCGGAACCCAGAACACCGCGGGATGGCCCATCATCCTCGAGTCCGGCACCAACGCGTGGGAGAAGGTCGCGGACGACTGGCTCCGCATCGGCGAGTAGCCGACGCCTCCCCCACCGCTGCATCCTCCAGACCGCCTGCCGCCGAGCGCATTCTCGGCGGCAGGCCCCTCCCCCTCCTTCCAGAAAGGTCGCCGCATGCTGCAAGGCGCCATCGCCGGACTCGCCGCCGGCGGCCTCTACGCCGTCCTCGGCGTCTGCCTCACTCTGATGTCCCGCCTCGTGCGGGTGGTCAACTTCGCGCAGGCCGCGACGGGCATGTTCGGCGCGTTCACCGCCGTCTGGCTCGTGCGCGAGATCGGACTGCCGATCTGGCTCGGGTCGGTCCTCGGAGTCGTCGTCTCGGGTCTGCTCGCGGCAGCGATCGGGTTCATCGCCGCGACATGGCTCTCAGAGGCGTCCACGACGACGCGCTCCGCGATGACGGTCGGTCCTCTGCTGCTGCTCATCTCGATGTCGTTCATCCTGTTCGGCAACAAGCCGCAGCCGTTCACGTCGATCATCGCCGGTCCCGCCTTCTCTCTGGGCGGCGTGGTCATCAGTCAGGTGACCGTCGCGACCGTCGCGATGGCGATCGTCACGGCCGTCGCCGTGCGCATCGTGCTGCGTCGCACGCGGGCCGGCACGCAGCTGCGGGCGCTCTCGGAGCGACCCACGACGGCGGAGCTGCTCGGCATCCGCTCTCGCCCGCTGTCGATCGCCGTGTGGTTCGTCACCGGCGTGATCAGCGCGATCGCGATCATCATCGTGGCGCCGTCGCAGTCGAACGACGCGACGAGCCTCTCCATGCTCATCGTCCCCGCCGCCGCCGCAGCCCTGCTGGGCGGCTTCCGTCGCCTGGATCTCGCCGTCGTGGGCGGCGTGGTGCTCGGCGTGCTCGGCGGTCTCGTCGCCCAGATCGATGAGGTGGCCCTGGTGCGCAACTTCCTGCCTTTCCTGTTCATCGTCGTCCTGCTGCTCTGGACCCAACGCAAGGAGGTGTGGGATGCCGCTCGCTGACCGCCCCTGGTTCGCCGTCGCCTGGCCGTTCGCCGTCGGAGCCGCCGGGATCGGCGTCGGCGCCGTGCTCAGCGTCGCCCTGCCCGGCTACTTCGTCTTCCTCGCCATCAGCGCCGTGATCGCTGCGATCGCCATCCTCGGACTGGGCATCGTGACCGGCTCGGCGGGCATGATCGCGCTCTGCCAGCTCACCTTCGCGGCCGTCGGCGCGTGGATCGTGTCGCTGCTCAACGTCATGCAGGCGCCGGGCGGATTCGTGGTGTGGCTGGTGCTGGGCGGCATCGCCGCCGGACTCGTCGGCATCCTGGTGGGACTGCCCGCTCTGCGCCTGCGAGGCGTCAACCTCGCGGTCGTGACGCTCGGGTTCGCCGCCGCGGCGGACGTGACCCTCGTGCAGATCCAGTTCCCCGGGTCGGCGGACGGGACGGCGATCGAGCGGCCGGAGCTGTTCTCCAACGACCGCGAGTTCTTCTTCCTGTCGATCGTGGTTCTCGCGGTGTGCGGGGTCGCGGTCTTCTTCCTGCAGCGCGGACGCTGGGGCTCCAGCTGGAAGGCGGTGGCGTTCTCCGAACGCGGCACCGCGGCAGCGGGGCAGAGCGTGCAGACGGCGAAGCTCACGGCGTTCGCCGTATCCGCCGCTCTCGGCGGGATCGCCGGCGGACTCCTCGCCGGCCAGGTGCAGCTGCCGTTCGCCTCGAGCTTCACGCCGCTCCAGTCGCTGGCGCTGTACGTGCTGGCGATCATGTCGGGGGCGCATCTGATCGACATGGCGATCCTGGGCGGCATCCTCTGGGTTCTCGTGCCGGAGCTGCTCAAGCGCTGGGGCGTCCCGCAGGACTGGGCGTTCGTCGTGTTCGGCGTCCTCGGCGTGCAGGCTCTCACGAGCGGCACGAATCTCGGCCAGGGCCTGCGCGATCTGCTGTGGCGGAGGGCGGATCGGAAGACGGCGAACGCGGCGCTGACGGCACTGCCGCCGGATGCCCCCGCGGATGCCGCTGCGATCACGACCAGGACCACCGCGACCGTCGACGAACGGGCCCTCGACGGGGCTCCGGTGCTGTCGGTCGAGGGGCTGACCGTCGAGTTCGGCGCGTTGAAGGCTCTCGACGACGTCTCGTTCCAGGTGCCGGCGGCGTCGATCATGGGCCTCATCGGGCCGAACGGCGCCGGGAAGTCGACCTTCGTGGATGCGATCAGCGGATTCCTCCCCCACCACGGCGGCCGTGTGCTGCTCGGGGATCGCGACCTCGCGGGCCTGTCCCCCACACGCCGCGCACGGCTCGGACTGCGACGCACATTCCAGCAGGACCGGGTGCCGCCCGCGCTGACGGTCGGCGGATACGTGCGCTTCGTGGCGCGGCGGCGGCTGGCGGCATCCGACATCGACGAGGCGCTGGAGTTCTTCGGCTGCCCGCCCGCGCGCTCTCGACTGTCGAGCGTCGACGTCGGCACCCGTCGGCTCGTCGAGGTCGCCGCGAACGTGCTCGCGGCGCCGAGACTGCTGATCCTCGACGAGCCCGCCGCCGGGCTGTCGCACGACGAGCACCTCGCTCTCGCCGCGCGTCTGCGCGAGCTGCCCGGCCGGTACGGGGTGGCGCTGATCATCATCGAGCACGATCTGGACCTCGTGCGCTCGGTGTGCCCGACGCTCACCGTGCTCGACTTCGGGCGGGTGCTCGCGACGGGACCACAGGCCGAGGTGCTGGCGAATCCCGAGGTCGTCAAGGCGTACATGGGAGAGACGGAGCTGCTGTCATGAGCGAGCTGGTGCTGGATGCGGTGACGGTGAGCCGCGGGGCCGGACCCGTGATCTCCGACGTCTCGCTGACTGTTCGAGGCGGTGAGGTGCTCGCGCTGGTCGGACCGAACGGTGCGGGCAAGACGAGCCTCATCGAGTCGGTGTCGGGGGTGACTCCGCATTCGTCCGGCTCGCTCATCCTCGACGGTGAGCCGATCGATCGGCTGTCGAGGGTCGCGCGGGCACGGCGGGGGATCGTGCACATCGAGCAGGGGCGTGCGGTGTTCCCGTCGCTGACCGTCCGGGAGAACATCGCGCTCACCGCCCGCACCGCGGAGGAGGTCGAGGCCGCGCTCGCGCAGTTCCCCGAGCTCGAGAAGCGCATCGACTCGCCGACCGCGCTGCTGTCCGGCGGCGAGCAGCAGATGGTGGTGCTCGCCCGCGCCTTCGCCGCGAAGCCGCGCATCCTGTTGATCGATGAGATGTCGCTCGGACTCGCGCCGGTCGTCTTCATGCGGCTCATGCCGATCGTGAAGTCGATCGCGGAATCCGGCGTCGGCGTTCTGCTGGTCGAGCAGTTCACCCAGCTGGCCCTGGATCTCGCGCGGGAGGCCGTGGTCGTGGCTGGCGGCCGGGTCTCGTTCCAGGGGACGTCGGAAGACCTCAAGGCCGACGCCGGGTTGCTGCACAGGGCGTACCTGGGAGGGTGAGGAAGTCGCCGGCAGTAGCCTGAAGGGGTGACCGACACGATCCGCGCCCGCGCCGTCCTGCTCGACATGGACGGCACTCTCGTCGACTCGACCGCCGTCGTGGAACGGCTCTGGCTCGCGTGGGCGGAGCCGCACGGCATCGACCCCGCGACCGTGTTGAGCACTGTGCACGGGCGTCAGGGCCACCAGAGCATGGCGATCATGCTTCCGGACCGCGACCACGAGATCAACCTGCGCGAGAACGCCCAGATGCTGGCGAACGAGAGCGCGGATGTCGACGGTGTGATCGCGATCGACGGCGCAGAGGCGCTGCTCGCCGGTCTGCTCCCTTATCCGCACGCGATCGTCACGTCGGCCGACGTCACGCTCATGAATGCGCGGATGGCACAGGCGGGGCTCACGGTGCCGACTCTCACCGTGACCGCGGAGAGCGTGTCGGCGTCGAAGCCCGATCCCGAGGGGTTTCTCCTGGGCGCGAAGCTTCTGGGGGTCGATCCGGAGGAGTGCGTCGTCTTCGAGGATTCCGGAGCAGGCATCCAGGCCGCTCACGCCGCCGGCATGCGCGTGATCGGCGTGGGCCCTCACGCCACCGCACACGAACCCACGTTCCACGTCGACGACCTGACGCAGGTCAGGGTGGTTCCGACCGACGACGGCTTCGAGCTCGCGGTCGGCTGACACGCTGACGCGCTGACGAACCCCTGACTCCGCACCGCGGAGGGCGGGCGAGCATCCTCTGAGTGCATGGACGGCGCGATCTCTGGTGCATGGACGGCGCGATCTCTGGTGCAGGGACAGTGCGATCTCTGGTGCAGGGACAGTGCGATCTCTGGTGCAGGGACGGTGCGATCTCGTCATCCGGCGCGCGCGGGCGTCGCGAGACGCTTCGGTCCTGCCGTGCTCAGTCGCGGTGTGCGCCATCGCTGTTCGGGATCCCACCAGACCGGTCCCCGCACCTGCGGGAGGCCCTCGTCCATCCGGATCTCCCACGCGGATCGACCCAGGCTCCGATGATGCCACCAGCACAGCGGAACTCCGTTATCCGTATGCGTCGGACCGCCCCTCGCATGCTCGGTCACGTGGTGGATCTCGCACCATGACGCGGGGACATGGCATCCGGGGATGAGGCATTCCTTGTCGCGGGCGACGATCGCCCGGCGCTGATGCACCGTGAAGACCCGATCCGTGGTCGTGATCCCGATGATCCGGCCCTCATCCATGAGCACCCGCTGGATCGTGCCCGCGCACCCGACGTGCGCCGCGACGGATACGGGCACATGCGCGCCCGATCCCGGGATCGTGGCCCATCCGTCACCCGAGACGAGATCGGATGCGTCGACGTTCACGACCAGCACCGGCGATGCTCCGCCCAGACTGGGCATGTCCTTGTGGCGCGCTGCGATGCCGAAAGCCATGGCCAGCGCATCGTGCCGCTTCTGCGCCGCGGTGCGGTCATCGAAGACGCATCGCGGATCGGAGTTGAAGGGATCAGGACCCGCCGCGTGATCGGTATCCGTACCGGCACCGGCACCCGCATCCGCGTCGGCATCAGCGCCCGCACCCGCACCCGCACCCGCACCCGCACCCGCACCCGCACCCGCGTGAGCCTCGGCATCCGCAGCCGCACCCGCCGCCGCACCCGAGCCCGAACCCGAACCGCGATCGGAACCCGAATCCGCACCGGCACCGCGATCCGCGTCGAAATCATCACCCGTGTCCGTCGTGAAGCGCACGCCCGGCATGGGTGCGCCGTCGCCTCTGGGATTCAGGATGGCGTCCATGATCAGCTGCAGCTGCGCGGCGGCCTCCGGCGTCAGATACCCGCGGATCGCGTGCACCCCGTCTTTCAGCCGACCGATGGTGATTCCCCGACGACGCCGCGAATCCTCGTCCTTGGGTTCTTCACCATCGGGGTCGAAGATCGAGGCCAGGTCCTCCGCGAGAGCCTTGAGATCGTTCGCCGTCGGAGCGGGGCCAGGCGCCTCCACCGCGCCGTCCTCCGTGTCCGTATCGGCACCGATGTCGAGGCCCCGGCCGCGCGTACACCCCGCGAGCGCGACGTCTGCCGCCAGGCGCTGATCGACGGTGAGTCTGTCCCAGACCTTCTCGATCGGCCCCGTCGCAGCCAGGAACCCGGCCACGCCGACCACACCGTCGAGCAGCGCCGACCGCATCTCGGACCACCGCGCCGGCATGCGCTCGCCCGTCAGACTCACCGGTCGCCGCGCCAGATCGACGACCCTGTCGATCCGCGTCGCACCGTGCACATCCACCCGCAACGTCCGCTGCAGCAGCTCGTTCATGCCGCGACACCCCGCCGAGTGCGCGAACTCCGCCGGATCTCCGGTCGCGACCGTCTCCACGATCACGGCCTCCACGCGCCGGAACGCCGCACCGGCGCCCTGCAGCACCGTCACGCGCTCCGCGTCGGTCAGTCCTGCAAGGCCGTCGTCGGACAGCACCGCATCGAGGTCGGCGATGACCCGATCGAGGAGTTCTGTGGTGCTGTCCATACTCGAAGTCAACCGGCAACCACCGACATTCCTCTCGCGAAACCCGCGAATTTCTGCCAGGTCAGGAGACGTATTCCGGCGTTCCAGTACACTACAGAACGCCCTACAGAATGGCCTACCGAACCGCGAACACCACGGACCAGACCCCTAACGCCGGACAGCCCCCAGACGAACCCCAGACAGACCCCCGGACAAGCCCCCCGGACAGGACGCCTCCTACATCCCGGCGTGGTCGAACGCGATCGTGGGCACGTCCACCACGTGAGACCCCCCGTCCGCGACGATCACCGCACCGGTCACGTACGACGACTCCCCCGATCCGAGGAACCTCACCACCGAGGCGATCTCCGCCGGTCGCGCCGGGCGCCGCAGCGGCACGTCGGCGGTCACGGTGGCGTAGGCCTCCTCCCGCGTCTCGAGGCCGGCGTGCGACGCGAACTCGTCCATCTCGTCGTCGGCCATCGGCGTCTGCACCCATCCCGGGCACACCGCGTTGACGCGGACGCCGTGTCGCCCGTAGTCCCTGGCCAGGGTGCGGGTGAGACCGATGAGCGCATGCTTGCCCACCGTGTACCCCGCGACCGAGGGTCCGGCGAACAGCCCGGCGAGCGACGAGACGATCACGATCTGACCCTTCGCTTCGAGCAGCGCCGGCAGCGCCTCCCTCGCCATGACGAATGCGGTCGTCAGATTCGCGCGGATCGCAGCCTCCCAGCCGTCGTCGTCGGTGTCCCCGACCGGCGAGAAGCCGTGTCCGCCGGCGTTGGCGACCAGCACATCGATCCGCCCGAAGGTCGCCAGCACCTCGGCGACCGCTGCCTGCGCCGAGGTCGTGTCGGCGGCATCCGCGATGATCGGATGCGCTCCCACCGCCGCCTCCACGGCCTGCAGCGGCTCGGCGCGCCGCCCCACCACCACGACGTGCGCGCCCTCCGCGGCGTAGCGTTCGGCGATCGCGGCGCCGATCCCGGTGCCCCCGCCCGTGATGACGACGACGCGTCCCGAGACGGTCGATCCGACTGCAAGTCCCATGTCTTCTCCTGATTGTCCGGCGCCTTCGCGCATCATGCGGGAAATCCCGATCGGGCCGAGAACCCGAAGTCACTGAGAAGGACCATCGCATTGACGGCCCGGCTGCGCGGCGACACGAGGTACGCGACGTGCGCGGCGACCTCTTCCGCGCTCTGCACGGGGAACGAGGGGTCCGAGAAGGCCTCCGATCCCAGGTCGCTCCGGCTCATCGGAGTGTCGACCACCGACGGCGCCACGGCGTTGACCCGGATGCCGGTGCCGGCCAGATCCACCGCCAGCGATCTCCCGAACTGCACCAGGGCCGCCTTCGAGGCGCAGTACGGCACCATCCCCGGGGAGGCGACCGACGCCGAGTCGCTGGCGAGAAGCACGACGGATGCCGCAGACGCGGCGCGCAGCGACGGGAGCGCCGCGCGGATGACGAGGAAGGATCCGGTGACGTTGACCGCCATCACGGTGTTCCATGCGGCGAGCGAGATCGCGTCGATACCCCGCCCGACAGGACCCGACACCCCTGCGCAGCATACGAGCGCGTCGAGCCCGCCCAGCGCCCGCACGGCCTCCTGCACCGCTCGCGAGACCTGCTCCTCCGAGGTCACGTCGGCGACGACGGACACCGCCCTCGGAGCACCGACACCCGCACCCGCACCAGCACCGACACCCGCACCCGCACCGGCACCGGCACCGGCACCAGCCGCGCACTCCTCGGCCACCGCCGACAGCGCTTCCGCATCCCGGTCCAGCAGCGCGACCCGCATCCCCTCGGCCACGAGCGCGAGCGCCGTGGCGCGTCCGATGCCGCTCGCCGCTCCCGTGACCAGCGCGGTCCGTCCGTGCAGCTGCAGATCCATGGAGCCCCTCGTGACTCCGCCCGCGCACCGGTGGTGCACTGTGAGGACGGCGATGTCGTCCCGGTCATCCTGCTCTCAGGCATCCGCTCGCAGAACGCCGCCGTCGGGGGTGTGCGCGCTGGCACCATCGTCCTTCGCTCAGGGTCAAGCGGCGCATCCGCCACCCGAGCAGACTCGCATCATCGACGATCCCCCTCGTCGTCGATGCCGCGCGAGCGCGGCCGTCACCGAGCAAAGGAGCCGCCGTGGCAGACCCGATCTCCTCGTCCACGACGCAGGACCACACCTCCCTCCGCCCCGGCGCCCTCGGCGTCGCCGGTATCGTCTTCCTCGTCCTCGCGGCCGTGGCGCCGCTCACGGGCATCGTCGTCGTCGCGTCGCTCGCGATCGCGCTGGGCAACGGCGGCGGCACCCCGATGTCGTTCTTCCTCGTCGCGGCGATCCTGCTGCTGTTCGCCGTCGGCTACGCGCAGATGTCGAAGCAGCTCGTCAACGCCGGCGGCTTCTACGCGTTCGTCGTGAAGGGCCTCGGCCGCACGGGCGGACTCGTCGCCGGCCTGATCGCGACCCTCGGCTACAACTTCTTCGTCGTCGGCACGATCGGCACGAGCGGGTTCTTCATGCAGAACATCATCCGCGACCTCACCGGCCTCGACGTGCACTGGCTGGCCTGGGGCCTGCTGTCGATCGTCGTGTGCTTCGTCCTCGCGCGGATCGGCGTCGACTTCAGCTCCAAGGTCCTCGGCGTGTGCCTCGTGCTGGAGGTGCTGATGCTCGTCGTGTTCGACATCTCGGTGCTCGTGCAGACCGGCTACGACCTGGGGGCGTTCAGTCCGGAGGCCGTGTTCTCCGGCTCGCTGCCCATCGGTCTGCTCCTCGCGGCGACCGGCTTCCTGGGGTTCGAGGCGACCGCACTGTTCAGCGAGGAGGCCAAGCAGCCGCTGCGCACGATCCCCCGGGCCACGTACACCTCGATCATCGCGATCGGCGTCATCCTGGGCGTCACGACGTGGGCGGTCGTCAGCGCCACCGGGGTCGCGCAGGCGCAGGCGACGGCGCTCGAGCACCTCCCGACCGGCGACCTCATCTTCTCGCTGTCCCAGCAGTACCTCGGCGGCCCGCTCACCACCGTGATGATGATCCTGCTCCTCGTGAGCCTGTTCGCCGCGATGCTCGCGTTCCACAACTCCGCGACGCGGTACCTGTACTCGCTCGGACGCGCCCGCATCCTGCCGCAGGCCCTCGCCCGCACCCGCCGCAACGGCGCACCGCAGCTCGCCGGCATCGTCCAGGCCTCGTTCGCGGGCGTCGTCGCGATCATCTTCGCGATCGCGGGCGCCGACCCCATCCTGACCCTCGTCCCCGCCATGCTCGGATTCGGCACTCTGAGCGTGCTGATCCTGCAGGGACTCGCGGCGATCTCGATCGTCGTGCACTTCCGCCGCAACCGGGATCCGCGCTGGTGGAGCACGTTCATCGCTCCGGGCATCGGATTCCTCGGGATCGCCGCGATCTCGGTGCTCGCGATCGTGAACTTCAACATCGTCGCCGGCTCCGAAGAGCTCGCGATCCGCCTGATGCCGCTGCTGCTCGTCCTCGCGCTGATCGGCGGCATCGTCTACGGCGCCTACCTCCGGCGATCCCGGCCCGCGGTCTACGAGGGCCTCGCCTCCGACCTCGAGCGGTTCAGCAGCCGCTGAGCCGCCGACGACACCCCGACCATCCAAGGAGAGAAATGACGACGCTCAACCCCGCCGACACATCCACGTGGCTTCCGCTCGAGGGCCTCGCTCCCGGCTTCGACGCGAACAAGGCTCCTCACTCGACAGCGCTCAGCGGGCGCGAGATCACGGTGGTGGATGCTCGGGGCACCCGCATCTCGCACCGCTTCGCCGACACGACCGTCACCTGGGACTACCGCCCGGGCACAGACGACCAGACCGAAGCCGCGACCGACACCGACGACTACGAGGCGTTCGAGGTCGACGACGAGCTCTACTTCGTGCAGTTCCACCACACCTACCGGCCCGACGAGGCGGTGTCGCTCATCGTCGACCTCCGCCATGGCCGCGCGCTCGCCGTCATCTCGGTGATCCTCCCCGCCCCTGAGCAGGGCCGCACCCGCGTCCAGCACGTCTTCGCGCCGAGCGTCATCGAGGGCGCATCCGTGACGGGCGTCGAGCCCGCCCCGACCACGACCCTCATCGGCCGTCGCGTCGAGTGGGTCTACAGCGAGGAGCACGCCTACGAGCACGTCTACCTCTCGGAGCGCTGGTACTCGTGGCAGTGCCTCGCCGGGCCCGAGCGCGGCCTGGCCGACACCGACGAGAACAGCGTCTGGCAGGTGCGACCGGGCATCTACGTGTTCGCGTGGCGCGAGAAGGTCATCCCGTGCGCGTCGGTGACGATCGCCGATCACCGCGACGTGAACGCCATCCGCTCGCACGGCGTGCTGTTCGGCCTCGACGAGACCGGCGAGGTGCCGACGCACTTCACCTTCGGGGCGCACGGCCGACTGATCTCGACCACCCACCACACCCCCGGTCTCGAGCCGGCGCACTTCGGGGACTCCTGATGACGGCCGACCTCATCGTCACCGCGTCGGTGATCAGGACCTGTGAGCGCACCCGGCCCGTGGTCGAGGCGTTCGCGGTGAGGGGCGGTCGCATCGCCGCCGTCGGCACCCTCGATGAGGTCTCGACGCACCGAGGCCCCGAGACCCGGATGCTGGACCTCGGCGACGCCGCGGTCTACCCCGGATTCGTCGACGTGCACAACCATCACGCGCTCGCCGGGCGGACCGAGCTGTTCGAGCTCTCGCTGCCGCCGTCGCTCACTCTCGACGAGATCCTCGACCGGGTGCGCGAGCACGCGGCCACGCTGCCGCCGGACGCATGGATCGTCGGAGGGGTCGTGGCGACCACGCTGCTGCACACGCTCGCGAGCACCGCGACGAGACGACGTCTGGACGACGCCGCGGGCGGACGACCGGTGGTGATCGTCGAGGACTCCCGGCATAACCGCTGGGCGAGCACCCGGGCCCTGGAGCTCGCCGGCATCTCGAGCGACAGCATCCCTCCCGGCGGGGTGACCGTGCTCGATCCCGACGACGGCACGCCCACCGGCGTGCTGCTGGAAGCCGCCGGCATCCCCGTGCAGGAGGCCTACGACCGCAGCGGAGGACTGTCGTCGGAGCAGCACGTCGCGGCATCCCGTCGCGGGGTGGAGATCCTCAACTCCTTCGGCATCACGACGTTCCAGGATGCCGGCGTCTCGACCGACATCCTCGCGGCCCTCGCCGCGCTCGACCGCTCGGACGAGCTGAACGCCTGGGTCGTCTCGTCGCTGCTCGTCAACGACGAGATCTTCGGCTTCGACCCCGTCGGGGCGCCGCTGATCGACCGCGGCGAGGAGTTCCGCACCCCGCACCATCGCCCCGACTTCGTCAAGATCTTCCTCGACGGCGTCCCTCCGGCGCGGACGGCCTCGTTCCTGGACCCCTATCTCCCGGATGCCGTGCACGGAGCGCACTTCCACGGCGAGGCGACCATGACGTTCGACGAGCTGCACGGCTGGTTGCGCTCCGTCGCCGAGCGCGGTCTCGGCGCCAAGGTGCACTGCACCGGGGACGGTTCCGCCCGCCTCGTGCTCGACGTCGCAGAACGCATCCGCGCGGAGGGCCTCACGACGGCGATCCAGATCGCGCACGGTCAGTTCCTCGCGGAGTCGGACATCCCGCGACTGCGGGCGCTCGACGTCTCCGCCGACATCTCTCCGTTCATCTGGTTCCCCGGGGTGATCCCGCAGGCGCTCACCGAGGTGCTCGGCGACCGGGCGGAGCACTCTCAGCCGAACCGCGCTCTGCTCGACGCCGGAGCGCTCGTCGCCGGCGGCTCGGACTGGCCGGTGAGCGAGTCGCCGAACACGCTCGAGGGCCTGCAGGGACTCGTGACGAGGGCCGACCCGCTCGGCCGCGCGCCCGGCGTCCTGTGGGCGGAGCAGGCGATCACCGCGGAGGAGGCGCTGGAGGTCTTCACGATCAACGCCGCGACGGCGATGGGACTCGGCCACGAGACCGGGTCGATCGCCGTGAGCAAATCCGCCGACTTCGTCGTGCTCGAACGCGACGCGATCGCCGGCCCGGCCGAGGACATCGTTCGCACCGCTGTCCGCTCGACGTGGTTCGCCGGCCGCGAGGTCTTCACCGCGGGCTGACGCCCCTGCGTTGTGGGCCCCGCACGACCGTCGAGGTCGTGCGGGGCCGACGAAGCATCGCAGACGGGCGATTCGGATGCCGATTCGACCCCGCACCGACGGGCGGATGCCGATTCGACCCCGCACCGCCGGTCGGATGCCGATTCGCCGTCAGCGAGCGAGCAGGAACCCCGCCCCGCGCTCGCCGATCATCGCGGCCGGCGCGTTCGTGTTGCCGGTGGGCACCGTCGGGATGACCGAGGCGTCGATCACGCTGAGCCCCTCGATCCCGCGCACGCGAAGCGTCGGATCGACGACCGCCTCGGCATCCGACCCCATCCGGCACGTGCCGACCTGGTGGTGGTACGTGATCGCGGTGCGCCGCACCCAGTCCTCGACCTCGGCATCCGACACCTCGGGACCGGGGTACGCCTCCACGGCGCCCCACTCCTCGGCGAGCGCGGGCTGCGCCCCGATCCGCCGGCACTGCCGCACGGAGGCGGCGAGCGCCGCGACGTCGCGGTCGTCCTCGAGGGCGGCGAGATCGATGAGCGGCAGATCGGTCACGTCCGGACCCGAGAGCGTGAGCGCACCTCGACTGTACGGAGTCACGAGACCCGCCATGAGCGTGAAGCCGTCGTCGCCTCGCGGCTCGAGCTCGCCCCACATGGGCACGGAGAAGTGGATCGGCTGCGTGTCGGGCTCGGCGAGGCCCTCACGGCTGCGCCAGAACAGGTGCGTCTGCGTCACCGAGATGCCGGGCTGCGGCGGCCCGACCGGCCGCTCGGTGGTGAAGATCACCGGCGAGAGCAGATGGTCGTGGAGGTTCTTCCCCACCTGCGGCGCATCGAGCACGACAGGGATGCCGAGCGCTTCGAGATCCTCCACCGGACCGATGCCGGATCGCAGCAGGATGACCGGCGACCCGATGGCGCCGGCCGACAGCACGACCTCGTCTGCGAACAGCTCCTCCCCGTCAGCGAGGCGGATGCCCCGCGCCCGGCCGCTCTCGACGATCACAGAATGCACCTCGCGTCCTGTCACGACTGTGAGCTGCTCCGCGACCGGCTGCGCATACGTCATCCAGGTGTTCACGCGTCGTCCGTCGCGGATGGTCACCTGCTGCTGCGACACCCCGTCCAGCGTGCCGCCGTTGTAGTTCGGGTTGCGCGTCAGCCCCTCCTCGACCGCCGCGTCGATGATCGACGCCTGGATCGGCGACAGGTCGTAGTCGGCGGTCACCGGGAGGAGGTCGTGCTCGATCGCGTCGAACACGGGTTCGACGGCATCCCACCCCCATCCGGTCGCACCCGCGCGCTCCCAGCCGTCGTAGTCCGACCCGGCCCCGCGCACCCAGATCATCGCGTTGAGCGCGTGCGATCCTCCGGTGACCTTGCCCCGGGGCAGGTGCAGTGGTCGGCCCGATGCGTGCTCCTGCGGCACCGTGAAGAAGTCCCAGTCGTCGGCGGAATGCCAGAGCTCGCCGGCGCGGGAGGGATCGTGGATCGCGGGATTCGAGTCGTAACCGCCGGCCTCGACCAGTGTGACGTCGATGCCGGCGTCGACCAGGCGGCGAGCGACGATGGCACCCGAGGTGCCCGCGCCGACGACGATGACCGACCTCATGCCCGCGCCTTGCGCCCGGGTCCCGAGACGACCTGGGTCACGGCGACCGACTTCAGACCCTCCACACCGAACTCCAGACCGTAGCCCGAGCTCTTCACTCCCCCGAACGGCACCATCGGGTGGAGTCCGCCGTGCGAGTTGATCCACACGGTGCCCGACTCCATGCGGGTCGCCGCCTCGCGTGCCGCGTCGGGGTCGCTCCCCCACACCGAGGCACCGAGTCCGACGTCCAGGGAGTTGGCGAGCGCGAACGCCTCGTCCACGTCGCTGTACCGGACCACCGGGAGAGCGGGGCCGAACTGCTCCTCCTGCACGAGCGCCGCGTCGTTGTCGATGTCGGCGACGATCGTCGGGCGGTAGAAGAGCTCGCCCAGTTCGGTGGCGGCCTCGCCACCGGTCACCACCCGCGCACCCCGGGACCTCGCCTCCTCCACGAGCCGCGACACGATGTCGAACTGCGCTCGGTTCTGCAGGGGGCCGAGGACGTTCTGCTCATCGAGCCCGTTGCCGATGGGCACGGACTCCGCGATCGTGGCCAGCGCGTCGACGACATCGTCGTACACGGAATCGTGCACGTAGAGGCGCTTCATCGCCGCACACGTCTGGCCGGTGTTGATGAAGGCGCCCCAGAAGAGGTCCTCGGCGACGGATGCCACGTCGGTGCCGGGCAGCACGATGCCGGCGTCGTTGCCGCCGAGCTCGAGCGTGAGCCGGGCGAGGTTCCCCGCCGAGCTCTCGATGATGCGCCGCCCTGTGGCCGTCGATCCCGTGAACATGATCTTGTCGACGTCGGGGTGCGACGCGAGTCGGGAGCCCACCTCGCGGTCGCCGGACACGCCGATGAGGACGTCGGCCGGCAGCACCTCGTTCATCACCGCGAGCATGGCCAGCACGCTCAGCGGGGTGTACTCGCTCGGCTTCGCGACCACGGTGTTGCCCATCCGCAGCGACGGACCGATCTGCCAGATCGTGATCATCAGCGGCCAGTTCCACGGGCCGATGGCCCCGACGACGCCGGCCGCCTTGTAGACGAGCTCGGCATGAAGGTTCTCGTCGTCGACCAGCACCTGGGGCTCGAGCGGGATCGCCGCGTTCGTGCGCAGCCAGGCCGAGCACGCACCGAGCTCGAAGCGAGCGTTCGGGCCGTTCAGCGGCTTCCCCTGCTCGCGCGACAGCAGGTGCGCGAGCGCCTCGGCGTTCGCGTCGATCGCGTCGGCGGCGGCCAGCAGCAGCTCGATGCGCTTCTCGTGCCCGAGCGCCTCCCATGCCGGCTGAGCGGCCTTCGCCCGCGCGATCGCGTCGTCGAGATCGGCGACGGAGTGCACGGGAGCACGACCGATCACCTCGCGGGTGGCGGCATCCGGAATGTCCCTTCCCTCGCCCTGCGGGGCCTGGATGCGGTCGAGCAGCGCGGCGGCTGCGGATGCGGAATCGGACATCGGGACTCTCCTTCGAGCGGGGCGCGGGCCGAGCGACGGGCGCTCGTCTCATTGTCGGATGCCGCCCTGGCGCGCACTTGTCGAGGAGTGCGCCGCAGATGTCCGAGTGCGAAGGGATGCGCTCGCGGCCGTCAGCGCAGCGTGGAGTCCTCGAAGATCAGCGTCGTCCGGGTGGATCGGATCGACGGGATCGCCTGGATGTCCTCGAGCACGATGCGGCGGAGGTCTCGCGCATCGTTCGCCCGGACGAGCAGGAGCACGTCGAAGTCGCCGCCCACCAGCGCCATGTGCTCGATCTCGGGGATCAGGCGCAGCCGGGCGGACACCTCCTGCCACGTCGCCTGCTCGATCGCGAGGGTGACGTACGCGCTCGCATGATGTCCGAGCAGCACCGGGTCGGTGCGCACCGTGTAGCCCGTGATCACGCCCGCATCCGTCAACCGCCTGATGCGCGCGTGCGCTCCCGCGCGCGAGATGTGCACCGCCTCGGCGATCGCGGTCATCGAGGCGCGCGCGTCCCGACGCAGTTCGTCGAGGATGGCGTGGTCGATCTCGTCCAGCGTGGTCATGGCACCCCTTCGTCCGGTGCCGGAATTCTGACAGTTCGTTCTGTTATCCCGCAACTCGGATGCAATCGTCCAGTATTCTCCGCGGTTCCTTGGACGGCTGCGGCCGCAGGCCCATGCTGAGTCACATCAGGTTCGGCGAGGAGGGCGAACGAATGCAGGACACGGACATGCTTCCCCGCGACACGGCGGTCCAGCTCGTCGATGCGCACGGCGCCGTCGTCGAGGACGATCGATACGACCTGCCGGGCGCCGACGCGCTGCGCACGGCCTACCGCGGCCTCGTCGAGGCGCGTCGCATCAACGATCAGGCGAGCGCTCTCGTCCGGCAGGGCCGCCTCGCGGTCTACCCGTCCTCCCACGGCCAGGAGGCATGTCAGGTCGCCGCGGCGCTCGCGCTCGGCTCCGAGGACTGGCTCTTCCCCACCTACCGCGACTCGGTGGCCGTGATCGCGCGGGGCGTCGCCCCCGCCGAGGCCATGGTGCTCCTCCAGGGCGACTGGCACTCGGGATACGACGTGCGGCAGCACCGGGTCGCCCCTCAGGCCACCCCGCTCGCCACCCAGCTGCTGCACGCGGTCGGCTTCGCCTACGCGGCGCGACAGCGCGGCGAGGACACGGTGGTCATGGCGCTCTGCGGCGACGGCGCCACGAGCGAGGGCGACTTCCACGAGGCGCTGAACTTCGCCGCGGTCTTCCGGGTCCCCGTGGTGTTCTTCGTGCAGAACAACGGATTCGCGATCTCCGTCCCCCTCAGCCGTCAGACCGCTGCGCCCTCGATCGCCCACAAGGCGATCGGCTACGGGATGCCGGGGCAGCGGGTCGACGGCAATGATGTCGCCGCCGTGCTGGCCGTGCTCGGCGAGGCGGTCGCGCGCGCCCGCGGGGGCGGTGGACCGAGCCTGGTCGAGGCGCACACCTATCGGATGCAGGCGCACACCAACGCGGATGACGACAGCCGGTACCGCGAGCGGTCGGAGGTGCAGGCGTGGGCCGCCCGCGATCCGCTCGCCCGGCTCCGCGCGCATCTGCGTGCGTCCGGTGCGCTCACCGACTCGCTCGAGGAGGAGTACGCCGCAGGCGCCGAGGAGATCGCCTCCGCGATGCGCAGCGCGCTGAGCGTCGATGCCGACGTCGACCCGGAGGACCTGTTCCGTTTCGTCACCGAGACCCGCTCGCCTCTGCTCGAGGAGCAGTGGCGGATGCTGCACGGCGAGATCGAGCGCGCACGACAGGACGACCCTGCGCCGGCGGCGCACGATGCACTCGGAGGTCCACGATGACGATCGCCCACGATGACATCCGCGTCGACGGGGAGACGGCCCCCGTCGCGACCCTCAGCATGGCGGCCGCGCTCAACCACGCCCTCGCCGACGCCATCCGGGAGGACCCGACGGTGGTGGTGTTCGGTGAGGATGTGGGGGCGCTCGGCGGCGTCTTCCGCATCACCGACGGGCTCACCGCCCGGTTCGGCGAGGATCGCTGCTTCGACACCCCCCTGGCGGAGTCCGGCATCGTCGGCACCGCCGTCGGGATGGCCATGAACGGCATGCGCCCGGTCGTCGAGCTGCAGTTCGACGCGTTCGCGCTGCCGGCGTTCGAGCAGATCGTCAGCCACGTGGCGAAGATGGGCAACCGCACGCGGGGAGCCGTGCGGATGCCAGTGGTCATCCGCATCCCGTTCGGAGGCGGGATCGGCGGCGTCGAGCACCACTGCGATTCGTCCGAGGCCTACTACGCGCACACCCCCGGTCTCACCGTCATCAGCCCGTCGACACCGCAGGACGCCTACTCGATGCTGCGCGCGGCGATCGCGTTCCCCGACCCTGTGATCTTCCTCGAGCCGAAGAAGCTGTACTGGACCAAGGGCGAGGTCGACACGTCGATCGCGGCGGAGATCGGCACGGCCCGCATCGCGCGGGAGGGCACCGACGTCACCCTCCTCGCCTACGCCGCATCCGTCCCCCTCGCGCTGGAGGCGGCGGAGGTCGCCGCCGCAGAGGGCCGCAGCGTGCAGGTCGTCGACATCCGGTCGCTGTCGCCGTTCGACGACGCGACCGTGACCGCCGCCGTGCGGTCGACCGGTCGAGCCGTGGTGATCGCGGAGGCGCCGGGCTACGCGAGCGTCGCCTCCGAGATCCAGGCCCGCGTCTTCGAGCGCTGTTTCGAGTACCTGGAGGCTCCCGTGCGGAGGGTCACCGGATTCGACACCCCGTTCGCTCCTCCGAAGCTCGAGCACTGGTACCTGCCCGATGTCGACCGCGTGCTCGACGCGATCGACTCGCTGCATTGGGAGGACGAGTCGTGACCGCCCTGACCGGCCGCGTCTTCCGGCTTCCCGACCTCGGTGAGGGGCTCACCGAGGCGGGCCTGGTGCAGTGGCTCGTCGCGGTCGGCGACACCATCGTCACGGATCAGGCGATCGCCGAGGTCGAGACCGCCAAGAGCGTGGTCGAGCTCCCCTCGCCGTTCGCGGGCGTGGTGACCGCCCTGCACGGCGAGCCCGGCGAGACGATCGACGTCGGCGCCCCCGTGCTCGAGGTGGCCGAGGGCGCGGGCGCGGAGTCCACCGCGGCGGATGCCGTCGAGCACGATGCCTACCGCGAGGAGGAGCGAGCGGGGTCCGGCAACGTCCTGATCGGCTACGGCACGTCCGCGCCGACCGCGTCCGGCCGGCGGCGACCCCGCGCGCGGGCGACCGCCGCTCCCCACCGGTCGGCCGATGCCGAGCCGGTTCCGCCGCCGACGATCGCGCCGCCGGAGCGGGACATGCCGACGGATGCATCGCCACGGCGTCCGGTGGCGGTCCGATCCCCTCTCGTGCGACGCCTGGCCCGTGACCTCGGACTCGACGTGCGGACGATCGCCGCCACGGGGCATGACGGAGCCGTCACCCGCGCGGATGTGCTCGCTGCGGCGGTCGATGCTGCCGTCGACGGCGCCGAGGCCTCGCATCGTCGGATCGATGCGCACGGTCGTATCGGCGCCGAGGATCGCGCCGGTGCGGGGGCGGTCGACGACCTGAGCGTCACCTCGCGTGAGCGCCTGTCCCCGCTGCGCAAGGCCGTCGGCGCGAAGCTCTCCCGCAGCCGCTCCGAGATCCCCGAGGCGACCGTCTGGGTCGATGTCGACGCGACCGAGCTGTGGAACCTGCGGTCGCAGATGGCCGCCGAGGGAGACAGGCATCCCTCCCTCACTGCCCTGATCGCGCGCTTCGCACTGATCGCTCTGGAAGAGCATCCGATTCTGGCGTCCCGCCTGTCCGACGACGCGTCGGAGCTGATCTCGTTCGACGGCGTCAATCTGGGCGTGGCCACCGACACCGAGCGCGGGCTCATGGTGCCGGTCATCCGTCGCGCGCACGAGCGCAGCGTCGAGCAGCTCGATGACGCCCTGCGCGAGCTGACGGCGGCCGCTCGCGCGGGCTCCGTCCCGCCGGAGCGGCTGCGCGGATCGACCTTCACGCTGAACAACTACGGCGGACTCGGCGTCGACGGCTCGGCCGCGATCATCAACCACCCGGACGTCGCGATCCTCGGGGTCGGGCGCATCATCGAACGAGCGTGGGTGGTCGACGGTCGGATCGTGCCGCGTCGCATCGCGCAGCTGTCGCTCGTGTTCGATCACCGCGTGTGCGACGGCGGGTACGCCGCGAGCTTCCTGCGCCGTGTGACCGAACTCGTCGAGCATCCGCTCCGCGCGTTCGGCAGGGTGTGAGGCCGCTGCGGACGACCGACCTCGGCCGTCGCCCCCGCGTTCCGCGCGGGTCCGTCGAGAAGCGACCGTGTGCATGCCCGGATCTCGTCTGCATGCCCGGATGACCGGATCGAGCATGCAGACGCTCCCTCGGCATGCACACGGAGAGCGGATGCCGGAGAGCGGATGCCGGAGAGGGTCTGCCGGAGAGGGATGCCGGAGAGGGATGCCGGAGAGGGTCTGCCGGAGAGGGTCTGCCGGAGAGGGGATGCCTCAGCGGGGCGCGAGAACGGCGGCGGCCGCCGCACGGGCATCCGCCGCGGTCGCAGCCTTCCGCACGGCCTCGGCTGCCGCACGGCACTGCGCCTCCGTGACCGCCTCGAGCGCCGCCGCGACCCGACCCAGCGCCCGCGGGGTCATGGAGAGCGAGGTCACCCCGAGTCCCACGAGCACCGGCGCGAGTGCGGGGTCGGCAGCGGCCTCGCCGCACACGCCCACCGGAAGGTCCCTCGCGCGTCCGGCGTCGCCGACCGCACCGATGAGGCGGAGGACGGCGGGCTGCCACGGATCGTTCAGCTCGCCGAGCTCGGCGAGCTGGCGATCTGCGGCCAGCGTGTACTGGGCGAGGTCGTTGGTGCCGAGACTGACGAAGTCGACGACCTCGAGCATCTCCGACGCGAGCAGGGCCGCCGACGGCGTCTCGATCATGACGCCGACGCTCGTGAGCCCCACCGAGCGCGCGCTCGCGGCGAAGTCGCGCGCCTCGTCGACCGTGGCGACCATGGGCGCCATGACGTCGACGAGCGCCGACTCCGCCTCTGCGGCGATCGCCAGTGCACGCAGCTGGCCGTCGAGCAGTGCGGGCGACCGCCGGGCGATGCGCAGTCCGCGGACGCCGAGCGCCGGGTTCTGCTCAGCATCCGCGTTGGCGAAGGGCAGAGGCTTGTCGCTGCCCGCATCCAGCGTGCGTACGACGACCCGCCGACCGGGGAAGGCCGCGAGGACACCGCGATAAGCCGCGACCTGCTCGTCGACCGACGGAGCGTCGACCCGGTCGAGGAAGCAGAACTCGGTGCGGAAGAGCCCGACGCCTTCGGCACCGGCGGCCGCAGCGACCTCCGCTTCGGCAGGGCCCCGACGTTGGCGAGCAGACGGACGCGACGACCATCGGCGAGCACGCCCTCTCCGCGGAAGGGCACCACGGTCCCTCCCGGCGTCGCGGCCTCGACGCGCGACACGTCGGGCTCGACCTCGACCGTGCCGCGGTCGCCGTCGAGCAGCACGACCGTGTCGGACGCGATTCCCGCCGCTCCGGCCACCCCGACGACGGCGGGGATGCCGAGCGACCGAGCGATGATCGCGGTGTGCGATGTGGGACCCCCCTGCTCGGTCACGAGACCGACGCAGCGGCTGCCCCCGAGGGCGGCGGTGTCGGCCGGCGCGAGGTCGACGGCGACCAGCACGAAGGGCTCGTCGCGCTCCGGGACACCGGGGACGTCGACCTCGAGGATCTCCGCGATGAGGCGATCACGGACGTCTCTGAGGTCTGCGGCGCGCTCGGCCATCCGACCGCCGAGCGCCGTCAGACCCTTCTCCTGCGAGAGCGCGGCCTCCCACACCGCACGAGCGGCCGTGCGCCCGTGCGTGCGCACGCGCGCGGACGCCTCGGCGATGAGCTCCGGATCCGAGGCGAGCAGACGCGAGGCGTCGAGGATCGCGCGGGCCTCGCCCGTCGCCGTCGAGCTGCGGATGCGGAGGTCTTCCGAGACCACTGCAGCGGCTCTCTCGATCGCGGAGACAGCGCTCTCGCGATCTGCCGCTGCCACCACCGTCTCCGCGTCGGGCTCCGCGAGCGGCGCGGCGAGCGTCACCACCGATGCGGCGACCCGGCCGCCGCTCACGCCTCGCCCTCGCAGCACCGTCCCCGAGGCCACCGGGCCGGGCAGCTCCCCGCGCACCTCGCCGTCGGTCGGCCGCGTCGCCGCGGACGGCGGCGACGGGACGGGATCCGGGCTCGCCCCGTCTCCGGTCTCCTCGCCGAACCCGTCGTCGAAGAGACCGACGAGACGCTCGAGGACGCCCTCCGCGTCGGGTCCGCTCGCCGACAGCTCGACCTCGTCGCCCTGCCGCGCGCCGAGGACCAGCATCCGGGACAGGCTGGCAGCCGCGGCATCCGGCCCGTCGGGCAGTTTCCGCACGCGCACGTCGGCTCCCGCCGATGCCTCGGCGATGAGGGCCGCGGGACGCGCGTGGATGCCGAGCGGATTGCGCACGGTCGTCACGCGGACGACGGCATCCGGGGCCATCACGGGGCTGTCCTGGGCCGGGGGCGCGCCGGCGCCGTCGCCGTCGTGCACGGCATCCGCGTCGGTACCCGGATCGTGGGCGCCCGCGTCGCCGAGCTGCTCGGTCTTCGCGCCGAGCGCGGCCGAGGCCTCCTGCGCGACGACCTCGAGCGATCCGCCCGCCGCCGCCGACACGACCGCCGCGAGCAGTCCCTCCACGAACGGTGCGGGCGCCAGCCGCACCGGGACCGCACTCATCCGGAGCTCGAGAGCGAGCTCGGCGCTGAGCACGGCCGATCCGAGGTCCATCAGCACCAGCACGCCGTCGCAGTCCGTCGCCAGTTCATCGATGGCCGCAGCCACCGCCACCGCATCGGTGCCGAGGACGGGGGTCCCGTCCGGTTCCGTGCCCGCGCCGGCGGCGACGCGCACGCGCACTCCCCCGCCCTGCACCATCTGGAGGGCGAGCTCCAGCGCCGCCTCCCCGAGCCGAGCACTGTGGGAGACGGCGACGACGCCGATCATCAGGACGATTCCGCTGCGGCCTGCGCGAGAGTCGCGAAGAGCAGCGCGACCGAGGCTGCACCGGGGTCGAGGTGACCGGCGCTGCGCTCACCCAGATAGCTCGCGCGCCCCTTGCGCGCCACGAGGGGCTCGGTGGCGTCGCGACCGGCTGCCGCCGCATCGGCGGCTGCGGCCGTCGCCGCTGCGAGATCGGCTCCGCCGGCGATGGCCGCATCGAGCGCGTCGACCGCCGGGGCCATCGCGTCGAACAGGGTCTTGTCACCGGCCTCGGCCCGGCCCCGCGCGACGATCCCGTCGAGCCCGGCCCGCAGGGAGGCGGCGAGCGCCGTGTCGTCGAGCTCGGTCACCGGTCCCGCCGTCATCCCCATGCGCAGGAACAGCGTCCCGTACAGAGGACCGCTCGCACCGCCGACGGAGCTCACCAGGGTCATGCCCACGGTCTTCAGCAGCTCGTCGACCGTGGCGGGCGCACCGGCGTCGAGCTTCGCGACGACCGCATCCATCCCTCGACTCATGTTCGCTCCGTGATCGGCGTCGCCGATCGCAGAGTCCAGCTCGGTGAGCCATTCGCGCTTCTCCGCGATCACGTCGCGGAAGCGGTGGATCCAGTCGGTGAGTGCTGCCGTGCCGACGCCCGCCATCATGCTCCCCACCGCAGGCCGGGAGTGTTGACCGGAGCATCCCACAGCCGCAGCAGCTCGTCGTCGGCCTTCAGCACCGTGAGCGAGCAGCCGGCCATGTCGAGCGAGGTGATGTAGTCGCCGACGAGGTTCCTGGCGATCTGCACACCTGCCTTCTCGAGCAGCGCGGCGACTTCGCCGTACATGAGGTACAGCTCGATCAGGGGCGATCCGCCCATCCCGTTCAGCATCACGATCGCGGGTCCGGACGCGTCGAGGTCGCCGAGGATGGGCTCCACGAGCTGCCGCGCGATGTCCGAGGCCGGCGCCAGCGGCTCCCGATGACGACCGGGTTCGCCGTGGATGCCGATGCCGATCTCCATCTGGTCGTCGGGCAGGTCGAACGTCGGCTTGCCTGCCGCAGGCACTGTGCAGCTGGTCAGCGCCATGCCCATCGAGCGCCCCTGTCCGTTGATCCTCTTCGCGAGCTCGACGACCGACGCGAGGTCCTGCCCCTCCTCCGCGGCCGCGCCGACGAGCTTCTCGAGCAGGACGGTGAGTCCGACGCCGCGGCGTCCCGCCGTGTAGAGCGAGTCCTGCACGGCGACGTCGTCGTCGACGACCACGGTGCCGACCTCGATGCCCTCCATCGCGGCGAGTTCGGCGGCCATCTCGAAGTTGAGCACGTCCCCCGTGTAGTTCTTCACGATGTGCAGCACCCCGGCGCCGCGGTCGACGGCCTTGGTCGCCGCCTGCACGCGGTCGGGGGTGGGAGAGGTGAACACCTCGCCGGCGACCGCCGCGTCGAGCATGCCGACACCGACGTATCCGCCGTGCAGCGGCTCGTGCCCCGATCCGCCACCCGACACGACCGCGACCCGCCCCTGCGCCTTCGGCGTCGCACGCGTGATCACGTGGGTGTCGAAGTCGACCGAGAGCTCCGGATGCGCGAGGGCGACGCCTCGCAGCGATTCGACCAGAACATCGGCGGGGTTGTTGATGAGCTTCTTCATCGTGCGATCTCCCTTGATCTCTGCGGCGGCGATCCTTCGCGGGGGTACGAAGGACATGCGTCACTGTCGAACATGCTCGGGGCCCGCCGCCTTGTCAAGGTGGAATGGGTCAGCGCGACTGCAGACCGTCCAGGCTGACCCGGAGGATGTCCTCACCGAGCTCCTCGGGATCGACCGGTCCGCCCGGCCTGTACCACTCGACGACGGAGTTGATCATCCCGAAGATCAGCCTGGTCGCCACCGCCGCGTCGACGTCGTCCCGGATCAGCCCCTCGCCCTGCGCCTCCGCGACGATCGCGGTGACCCGCTGATCGAAGGCGCGGCGGCGCACGAGCGCCGCGGTCTCGACATCGCCGTTGCCCCGGACGCGCAGCAGGAGCGTGACGGACGGGAGCTTCTCGGTGAGCACGCGCACCGCCCCGCGGACGATCGCTCGCACGCGGTCCGACGCGAGCGGATGCCGTGCGGTCGCCTCGTCCACGACCGCTTCGAGAGCGTCGAGGGCGTCGCTCAGCGCGAGCTCCAGGATCGCGGACTTGGATTCGAAGTGGTGGTAGAGCGCCGACTTGGTGAGACCCAGGGTCGCACTGAGATCGGCCACGCTGGTCGCGTCGTACCCCTGCTCGTTGAACACCTGGACGGCGACCGCGAGCACCTGCTCGCGGTCGTAACCTGGCCGTCCCCGCCTGGGGGTCGACGTCTCGGATCGGGGCTGCGCCATGGGCACAGTCTGTCATTCCCGATGAGTTGCCAATCGCCCGCCGATCTGAGATCGTATTCCTGACCGATCGGTCGGAAATCATCGCCAGCGTGGGCGTGCGAGAGGATGACGATGTCCGAGGCCTTTCTCGTCGACGGGGTGCGCACCGCCGTGGGCCGCTACGGTGGGGCGCTCGCCGGCATCCGACCCGACGACCTCGCAGCCCTCGTGGTGGGCGAGACCGTCCGCCGCTCCTCGGTCCCCGTCGAGGCGATCGACGAGGTCATCCTCGGAGCCGCGAACCAGGCAGGCGAGGACAACCGCAACGTGGCGCGCATGGCCGTGCTGCTGGCCGGGCTCCCCGACTCGATCCCCGGGCTGACGGTCAACCGGCTCTGCGCCTCGGGGATGTCCGCCGTCTCGCTCGCCGCGAGTGCGGTGCGCGCAGGCGACGCCGACCTCATCGTCGCCGGCGGCGTCGAATCCATGACCCGCGCTCCGTGGGTGCAGGCGAAGCCCGAGAAGCCATGGGCGCGACCCGGCGCCGCCTTCGACACGTCGATCGGATGGCGCTTCACGAATCCGCGGCTGAGCGCGCGCGACAAGGCGACGCTCTCGATGCCCGAGACGGCGGAGGAGGTCGCCAGGATCGACGCGATCACCCGAGCGGATGCCGATGCCTTCGCCCTCCGGAGCCATCGGCGGGCGATCGCCGCGATCGACGCGGGGCGCTTCGCCGCCGAGATCGTCGGCGTGGAGACGGCCGGTGGGATCGTCGACGTCGACGAGGGTCCGCGGCGGGACACCACCCTCGACGCGCTCGCATCGCTGCGCACCGTGGTCGCCGACGGTCAGGTCGTCACGGCCGGCAACTCCAGCTCGCTGAACGACGGCTCGTCCGCGCTCGTCGTCGCGAGCGCAGCGGCCGTCGAGCGGCACGGCCTGCGCCCGCGAGCCCGGATCGTCGCGTCGGCGACTGCCGCGCTCGCTCCCGAGATCATGGGGCTGGGTCCGGTGCCGGCCACGCAGAAGGCTCTCGCGAAGGCCGGCCTGCAGATCGGGGACCTCGGAGCGGTCGAGCTGAACGAGGCGTTCGCGTCGCAGTCCCTCGCCTGCATCCGCCGACTGGGCCTCGCCCCCGAGATCGTCAACGCCGACGGCGGGGCCATCGCGCTCGGCCACCCCCTCGGATCCAGCGGATCGCGCCTGATCGTGACGCTGCTCGGTCGGCTCGAACGCGAGAACGCCCGCTACGGCCTCGCCACGATGTGCGTCGGCGTCGGTCAGGGCACCGCCATGATCGTGGAGCGTCTGCCGTGACACTGCGCATCGAGGAGCAGGGCGACCGCGTCGTCGCCACGCTCGACCGCCCCGAGAAGCGCAATGCGATCGACCAGACGACGGTCGACGCGCTGCACGAGCTGTGCGCGCTGCTCGAAGACGCTCCGCGCACCCTCATCCTCACCGGATCCGACGGCGTCTTCGCCGCGGGCGCCGACATCGCCGAGCTGCGCGATCGCACCGCCGACGACGCCAGGCGCGGCATCAATGCGACCGCGTTCATCCGCATCCGCGACCTCCCGATGCCGGTGATCGCCGCGATCGACGGCTACGCCCTGGGCGGAGGAGCGGAGCTCGCCTACGCCGCCGACATCCGCATCGCGACGCCGTCACTGCGCATCGGCAACCCCGAGACCGGACTCGGGATCATCGCAGCCGCGGGCGCCACGTGGCGCCTGCCCGAGATCGTCGGCGAGGCCAGGGCGAGCGAGCTCCTGCTCACGGGGCGGGCGCTGGACGCCGAGGAAGCGCTGCTCTGGGGTCTCGTCTCGTCGCTGCATCCTGCCGACGAGCTGCTCGCGGCCGCGCACGGGATCGCCGACCGCATCGCGGCGAACGACCCGCTGGCGACGCAGCACACCAAACGCGCCCTGCGCACGCCCCGCGCGGAGCACCCGGCCGTGGAGCTCGACCTGCAGGCCGAGCTGTTCGAATCGCCCGAGAAGCATCGCCGGATGACGGCATTCCTGGAGAGGAGGAGCCGATGAGCGGGACTCCCTCCGCGCCCGCCTCCGTCGGCGTGTTCGGCGGGGGACGCATGGGCGCCGGCATCGCCCATGCGTTCCTGATGGCGGGCTCGCTCGTCGCCGTCGTGGAACGCGACGCGGCGAGCGCGGACGCCGCGCGGACCCGCGTCATCGACAGCATCCGGAGATCCGCGGAGCGCGATGCCTCGGTGGATGCGGAGGAGCTCGTCGCCCGCCTCACGACCGGCGCCGATCTCGAGGCGTTCGCCGCGGTGGACCTCGCGATCGAGGCCGTCCCCGAGGACCGCGCCCTCAAGGACGATGCCCTCGCCCGCGCCGAGGCCGCCCTCCCCGCGCGGGCGGCACTCGCGAGCAACACGTCATCCATCTCGATCGACGACCTCGCAGCGTCGCGGCTGCGCCCCGAGCGATTCCTCGGTCTGCACTTCTTCAACCCCGTGCCCTCCTCGGCGCTCGTCGAGATCGTGCGCGGGGCCGCGACCGATGCCGCGCTCGTCGAGAGCGCCTCCGGCTGGGTGACCGCCCTCGGCAAGACGCCGATCGTCGTCAGCGACTCCCCCGGCTTCGCCTCGTCGCGACTGGGCGTGATGCTCGGCCTGGAGGCGATCCGGATGCTCGAGGAGGGCGTGGCGTCGGCGGCCGACATCGACGCGGCCATGACGCTCGGATACCGGCATCCGATGGGGCCGCTGCGCACGACCGACGTGGTCGGCCTGGATGTGCGTCTCGGCATCGCCGAGGAGTTGGAGCGCACTCTCGGCGGACGGTTCGCGCCACCGGATCTGCTGCGGCGCATGGTCGCCGAGGGAAGGCTGGGCCGCAAGAGCGGCGAAGGGTTCTACGCATGGAACGAGGAGAGATGACCGAGTATCTGCCGAGCTATGTCCAGGGCGCGTGGTGGACGCCGTCGTCGCCCGAACGCTCCACCGAGGTGCGCGACGCGTCGACCGGCGAGGTCGTCACGGTCGTCTCGACCGAGGGCCTCGACCTCGCGGCGGCGCTGGAGCACGCCCGAACAGTGGGGCAGCGCAGCCTCGGCGCTCTGACATTCCATCAGCGCGCCGTGCTCCTCAAGCAGTTCGCGCTGGCGCTCACCGAGCGCACGGAGGAGCTGTATGCGCTGTCCGCACGCACCGGCGCGACCGCGGCCGACTCGTGGGTCGACATCGACGGCGGCATCGGCGTGCTGTTCTCCTACTCCGGCAAGGGGCGGCGCGAGCTGCCGAACAGCCGCGTGCACGTGGACGGCCCCGTCGAACCCCTGTCGAAGGACGGATCCTTCCTCGGCCGTCACGTCTACACGACGCTGCCCGGAGTCGCGGTGCAGATCAACGCGTTCAACTTCCCGGTATGGGGCTCGCTCGAGAAGTTCGCCCCGGCGTTCCTCGCCGGCATGCCCACCCTCGTGAAGCCCGCCACCCCGACGGGGTACCTGGCCGAGGCGATGGTGCGCATCCTGGTCGAGTCGGGCCTGCTGCCGAACGGATCCCTGCAGCTGGTCAGCGGCAGCGTTCCGGACCTGTTCGAGAACCTGCGGCTCGGCGACATCGTCGGGTTCACCGGGAGCGCGTCCACCGCGGAGAGTCTCAAGACCCACCCGGCGGTGCAGACGGGCGGGGTGCGGTTCACCGCCGAGACGGACTCGATCAACGCCTCGGTGCTCGGCACCGACGCCGTCGAGGGCACGCCGGAGTTCGACGCCTACGTGCGTCAGCTCGTCACCGAGATGACGACCAAGGCCGGTCAGAAGTGCACGGCGATCCGCCGGGCGATCGTACCGACCGGATCGGCGGATGCCGTGATCGCCGCCGTGAGGGCGCGCATCGCCGACAGGACCGTGCTGGGCGACCCGCGCGCGGAGGGCGTCACCATGGGCCCGCTCGCGTCGACCGCGCAGCGCGACGAGGTGCTGCGACAGGTGGGCAGGCTGCAGGCCGACGGCGGACGGATCGTGGTCGGGACGACCGATGCGCCGGAGGTGCGCCTCGCCGACGGCAGCAGCGGCCCCTCCCCCGAGGGGGCCTTCGTCGCGCCGCTGCTGCTCCGCTTCGACGACCCGCACTCCGACGCCGCGCACTCGGTCGAGGCCTTCGGCCCGGTCTCCTCGCTGCTCACGTACGACACGATCGCCGACGCCGCGGCACTCGTCGCGCGGGGAGGCGGGTCGCTCGTCACCAGCATCGCGACGCACGACCCCGTGCAGGCGGTGGAGCTGGCCGGGCGCATCGCCCCCTTCAACGGCCGGATGCTGCTGCTCGACCGTGACGACGCGCGATCGTCGACCGGTCACGGGTCACCGCTGCCGAATCTCGTGCACGGCGGTCCCGGTCGAGCAGGCGGCGGCGAGGAGCTGGGCGGCATCCGGGCGGTGCTCCATCACATGCAGCGCACCGCCGTCCAGGGGTCGCCCGAGATGCTCACGGCGCTGACCGGCGTGTGGCACGCGGGGGCCGCCGCGCACACCGACGGCCGGCATCCGTTCCGCAAGTCGCTCGCGGAGCTCCGCATCGGCGACCAGATCGTCTCGGACTCGCGCGAGGTGACGCTCGCCGACATCGAGACCTTCGCGCACTTCACCGGCGACACCTTCTACGCGCACATGGACGAGGCGGCCGCCGCCGCGAACCCGTTCTTCCCCGGACGGGTGGCGCACGGCTACCTGCTCGTCTCCTGGGCGGCCGGTCTCTTCGTGGACCCGGAGCCTGGCCCCGTGCTCGCCAACTACGGTCTGGAGAATCTGCGGTTCCTCACCCCCGTCTCCCCCGGCGACACGATCAGGGTCGAGCTGACCGCCAAGCAGATCACGCCGCGCGAGACCGACGAGTACGGCGAGGTGCGCTGGGATGCCGTCATCCGCAACCAGGACGACGAGCTCGTCGCGACCTACGACGTGCTCACCCTGGTGAACAAGGACCGGGCGTCCGTGGTCGCCGCCGCATGAGGCCGATGATGCAGCGCGATGCCGCGTCGGCGATGCTCGGCATGGTCGTCGAGCTCGACGTGCCGGGAGAGGCGGTGGTGTCGATGACGGTGCGCGAGGACATGCTGAACGGCTTCGCGATCACGCACGGCGGGCTGGTGTTCGCCCTCGCGGACACGGCCTTCGCCATCGCCTGCAACGAGGACGAGCGGGTGACCGTCGCCGGCGGCGCCGACATTACGTTCCTGAAGTCGACCACGACGGGCCAGCGGCTGACCGCGCACGCCGTGCGCCGCGTCGTCAGCGGACGCAACGGGCTCTACGACGTCGCCGTCACCGACGACTCCGGCGACGTCGTCGCCGAGATCCGCGGGCGCTCGCTCACGACGAACCGGTCGCGCCCGGACTGAACGCCCGCACGCACGGCATCCCGTCCAGCGTCGAAGAGCCCGGCACCTTTCCTCGGAGCGAGGGCAGGTACAGGCGCGTGTACGACTTGCGGTGAGGAACATCGCTTTCACGCGATATCGCGAAAAGGCGATACCATGTGCTCATGAGTCGCGCCGCTCACCTCATCCGTCTCGTACGCCACGAGAGCGGGCTGACGCAGTCCGCCCTGGCGAAGCTGGCAGGTATGACCCAGAGCGTCGTCAGCGAATACGAGAACGGCCGGCGCGAACCGTCGTTCGACGCAGCCGACAGACTCATCTCAGCCGCCGGCCACGTCGTCCACGTCGTCCCCCGCGAGGCGGAGGAGACGCGCGCGCGCGATCGGGTGATCGCGCTGTCGGGGGAGCTCCGTCGCGCACTGCAGCCGTTCGGGGTCCAGCGAATCCGCCTTTTCGGCAGCGTGGCTCGCGGCGACGAGACCGAATCGAGCGACATCGATCTGGTCGTCGATGTCGAGCCGACCGTCGGCATGTTCGATCTGCTGCGGATGCGGCGAGAAGCAGAGCACATCCTCGGCCGATCGGTCGACCTCGTCCCGGTCGACGGCCTCAAGCCGGGAGTCGCCGAAGCGATCGAACGCGAAGCTCTCACACTGTGAGCCGAAAGACGTCAGAGAGGCTCCAGGACATCGCGGCCGCGTGCGAGGCAGTCGCCCGTTATGCGCGCCGCATCGACAGCGACGACGAGATCGTGTTCGATGCGATCCGTGCGCGACTCATCGAGATCGGTGAGGCCGTCAAAGATCTCAGCGATGCCGCGACCGCCGCTGAGCCCAGCATCCCCTGGTCGGAGATCGCCGGGATGCGCGACTACCTCGCGCACCGATACTTCGACACCACTCATGCCATCGTCATCACGACGGCACGGTCGGACGTGCCCCTCCTGGCCGCAGCGGTTCGAAGGATGCAGTCGAGGGAGACCCACGCACCGACAGAGCCCTGAGACGGGGCCGCTCGGCGGCGTCAGCCGCGGAGCGCGAGCACGAACGGGAGCACGTCTGTGGCACCGGCCCGCCGCAGCGTGCGCGCCGCGACCGTCAGCGTCCATCGGCTGTCGGCCATGTCGTCCACGAGGAGCACCGGCCCGTCGGGCACGTCGAGGTGCTGCGCGCTGAACCGGTCCCAGAGCCCGGCGAGCCGGAACACGCTGTTGCCGCCGGGCTGGCCGCTCGGGCCGCCGTTCGCCGGATCGAGCGCGCCGAGATACGGCAGTCGTCCGATCTCGGCGATCCCGCGAGCGAGCGAATCGACGAGCAGCGGATGCGATCTCGAGGGCATCGCGACCACAGCGACAGGGCGCTCCGCCCAGCCCCAGCCGGCGAGCACACGAACGCAGCCGCCGAGGATCTGCGGAGTCACGGCCATGTCGGGCGCCCCGGCGGCGAAGAGTTCGCGCAGCGTGCCGCCCCAGCCGAGGTCGGTGAGACGCGCCAGCGCACGCCCCTCCGTCGCCTGCTCCTCCGCGGCGATGCGCCCCTTCACGGGGACATCCAGCCGGTCGGCGCCGGTCGGCCACGCGCGCCGCGGCTCGACCGGGACGCCGACCCGATCGAGCGACTCCGCAGCCTGTGTCGTCGCGGATGCGCCGATCTCGCTCGGGAACCAGATGCCTGCGCAGTTGTCGCACCGTCCGCAGGGCGCAGCGGTGTCGTCGTCGAGGGCGCGCTGGAGGAACTCCATCCGGCATCCGTCGGTCTGCTCGTAGTCGAGCATGTGCTGCTGCTCGGCCCGGCGTTCGGCGGCGATGCGCTCGTAGCGCTCGGCGTCGTAGGTCCACGGCTGCCCCGTCGCGACCCACCCGCCCTGCACC
>NZ_LWCU01000018.1 GCF_001650405.1 Microbacterium sp. H83
ACCGCGGGGCGTGCGGGCGGGGGTGGTTCCCGGGGCTTTGAAGCCGGTCGTGCCGACGGCCGCCGCGTTCGCAGCGGGTGACAACTCTGTCATGAGATTCCTTTCGGGCAAGGGCTCCGGTCATCTGCGACGCGGTGCTGACACGACCATACCGGAATCTCGACCGATTGGTAAGTGAAACCAGACCGCCTGGTAATGAGCGAGGATAGGATGCAGGAGGAGGCTGCGATGACCATCACGGTGCAGGGCTCGCGGAACGCGCGCGCCGCAGCGACCCGGCAGCGGATCATCGAGTCCGCGCGGCAGCTCTTCGTCACGCACGGCTACCGCGCCACCTCCCTTCGCGACATCGCCGCAGCGGCATCCGTGAGCCATCCCGGGCTGCTCGGCCACTTCGCATCGAAGGACGAGCTGCTCGCCGAGGTCGTCGCCGGCTTCGAGGCCGACAACGAGAAGGCGTTCGACCTGGTCGCGGCCGCTGCCGAGCCGGGCGAGCTCGTGTTCGCCGACGTCGCGCGTCGCAACGCCCGCACCCCGGGGTATCTGCAGCTCTTCGCCGCACTGACCGGCGAGGCGTCGGCCCCGGCGCACCCCGCCCACGACCGGATGCGGGAGCGGTACGCCCGCCTGCGCCTGTTGAGCTCCGAGGTGATGGAGGACGCCCGCTTCCATGGCGCCGTCGACCGAGATCGCGACGTCGACGGCGAGACCACGCGTCACATGGCCGGATGGGACGGACTGCAGCTGCTGTCGCAGTACCTGCCGGGGCGCGTGGACGTCGTGGACATGATCGAGGAGCGCGAGGCTCTGTGGGCGCTGCCGCCCGGGTGGTACGAGCCGGATGCCGCGCTGCCGTCGGTCGAGCCGGGCACACCCCCTCCTCCCGTCTTCGGCACCGCGGCATCCGCTGACGACGGACCCGGGTACGCCGTGGGACGCCGACGGCGTACGCAGATCCTCGCCGATGCGTCGCGGCTGTTCTCGCAGGACGGCTACGGCGACACGAGCCTGCGTGACATCGCCGAGGCCGTGGGGGTGTCGAAGTCGACCCTCCTGCACCACTATCCCTCGAAGGAGGCGCTGCTCAGCGCGGTGCTCGCCCGGCGCGACGGGGCGATCCGGGAGCGCAACACCGGCGCCTTCGCCGACCGTGCGAGCGAGGCCCTGCGCAGCATCCCCGACGGAGCACGCGTGAGCGCCCTCGACGAGCCGGGACTCATCGAGGTCTACGCCGTGCTGTCGTGCGAGGCAGTGCCGGAGGCGCACCCCGCCCACGAGTACTTCGCTCGACGCTTCGACGAGGCGATCGACTACTTCACCGAGCTCTTCCGCCTCGCGCAGCTCGACGGGGATCTGCCGGAGCATCGCGATCCCGCGCACGAGGCCGTCTGGCTCGTCGCACTGTGGGACGGCCTGCAGTACCAGTGGCTGTACGACCGGGATGCCGTGGACGTGGCCGCCCAGCTGCGCGCGCACCTCGACGACGTGCTGCCCCGGCGCTGATCCGGCCCCGCTGCGACGTCAGTTCGCGGCGATGACCGCCAGCACGCCGTCGCCGTAGGCGTCCCGCTTCTTCGCCCCGATGCCCGTGATCCCGTCGAGGTCTGCGAGCGACGCGGGGCGGTGCTCGGCGAGAGCGCGCAGCGTGGCGTCTCCGAACACGATGTACGCGGGCACTCCCTGCTCGCGCGCCGTATCCGCCCGCCACACCCGCAGCGCCTCGAACAGCCCGCGGTCGCCGGCGTCCAGCGCATCCGCCGCGCTCGCCTTGCGCGCGCGCGACGACGATGCGGGCCGCCCGATCGTGTCCTTGCGCAGCGGGACCGGTGTCTCGCCCTTCAGCACGCCGGCCGCCTGCTCACCGGGTGCGAGCGTGCCGTACTCGCCCTGGGCGACGAGGATGCCGCGCGCGAGCAGCTGCCGCACGACGCTGCGCCAATCCTGCTCGGAGAGGTCGGCGCCGATGCCGTAGGTCGCGATCTTCTCGTGCCCCTGCTGCCGGATGCGCTCCGTCGACGCTCCGCGCAGGATGTCGACGAGGTGCCCGGCGCCGAACGCCTGGTTGCGCTCGCGCTTGAGGCGCACGATCGTCGAGAGCAGCTTCTGCGCGGGGATCAGCCCATCGAAGGTCGCCGTGTCCTCGAGACAGGTGTCGCAGTTGCCGCACGGCGCGGACTCCTGACCGAAGTATCCGAGCAGGTTCTGCCGACGGCATTCGACCGTCTCGCACAGCGCCAGCATCGCGTCGAGATGCTGCCCCATCCGCATCTTGAACGTGCGGTCGCCGGGGCTCTGGTCGATGAGCCGGCGCTGCTGCACGACGTCGCCGAGGCCGTAGGCCATCCAGGCGACGGAGGGCTGTCCGTCGCGACCCGCGCGGCCGGTCTCCTGGTAGTAGCCCTCGACAGACTTCGGCAGGTCGATGTGCGCCACGAAGCGCACATCGGGCTTGTCGATGCCCATGCCGAAGGCGATCGTCGCGACCATCACGACGCCGTCCTCGCGGAGGAAGCGCGACTGGTTGGCGGCGCGCACCTCGGCCGGGAGGCCGGCATGGTACGGCAGGGCGTCGAACCCCTGCGAGACGAGATAGGTCGCGGTCTGCTCGACCGACTTCCGGCTGAGCGCGTAGACGATGCCGGCGCCCTGGTCCGGTCCCGACGTCGGGCCGAGGGTGTCGCGGATGAAGGCGACGAGCTGCTTGCGCGGGTCGACCTTCGGGACGATGCGGTACTGGATGTTCGGTCGGTCGAAGCTCGCGACGAAGTGCTTCGCGGTGTCGAGATGCAGGCGCTCGGTGAGCTCCTGATGGGTGGCCCTGGTCGCCGTCGCCGTGAGGGCCATGCGCGGGACGCCGGGAAACCGCTCGCCGAGATCGCCGAGCGCGAGGTAGTCGGGGCGGAAGTCGTGGCCCCACTGCGACACGCAGTGGGCCTCGTCGATCGCGATGACGCTGAGAGCGCCGCGCTGCAGGAGCGCGGTCGTCTGCGGCGACGACAGACGCTCGGGTGCGACGTACAGCAGGTCGAGCTCGCCTGCGACGTAGGCGCGCTCGACATCGCGACGCTCGTCGATCGACTGCGTCGAGTTGAGGTACGCCGCCTTCACGCCGTTGACCCGCAGCGCATCGACCTGGTCGTGCATGAGGGCGATGAGCGGACTGATCACGAGCCCCGTGCCCTCGCGGACGAGCGCGGGCACCTGATAGGTGATGCTCTTCCCGCCGCCGGTGGGCATGAGCACGACGGCATCGCCGCCGCCGATCACCTGGTCGACGATCGCCGCCTGGTCGCCCCGGAAGTCGTCGTAGCCGAAGACCGTGTGCAGCGCCTCGCGTGCGGAAGCGTAGCGGCTCGGCGTCGCTCGCCGTGTGGCGGGTTCCGGGCGGGCCGCCGCGTGACCGACGGGGGTGGAGGGACCGGGGCCCCAGTCGAGCGGAGGCTCGAACCCGGCGCCCTGCGGCTCCCAGTCCATGGGCTCGGGGGGCTCGGCGGGCTCCCACCCGCCGTCGTCCCACGGCGCGTCGGCATAGGGCAGATCCTCGTACGGATCACGGGGAGTCTGCGGCATCTCTCCAGCGTAACGACCCCGGCCGACGTCGGCCGCGCATCCGTCCACAGCGCCGGAGCACTCGGGATCCGCCGCGGGTGTCGCCGCGCGGCGTAGGTTGGACGCAGACGCCCGAAGGAGCATCCGATGACCGACATCACCGTGACCCGCAACGACGACGCATCGCGCTACGAGATCCGCTCCGGCGAGACGCTCGCCGGCTTCGCCGAGTTCGAGCTCCGGCCGGGCGCGATCCGCTTCATCCACACCGAGATCGATCCGGCGTTCCAGGGAGAGGGCCTCGCGAGCGTGCTCGCGCACGACGCCCTGACGGATGCCGCGGCCACCGGCGACGCCATCGTGCCGCTGTGCCCGTACATCGCGAGATATCTGACCACCCACGACATCGAGGGTGCCGACATCCGCTGGCCGAAGCGCCCGGGTGCCGCGCCCGCGGAGGCGTGATGATCGGAGAGCGCCGCCTCGTCCTGGAGCCCCGCGAGGTCCCGCTCGGCGGAGTGCGCGGCATGAACGTGCTGCGGGTCCTGCCGCACCGCAACCTCCCCACCATCGGGGCGTGGTGCTTCCTCGACCGGTTCGGCCCGGCCGACACCCGGATGCGCGTCGAACCGCATCCGCACATCGGCCTGCAGACCGTCACCTGGCCGCTCGTCGGCGAGATCCGGCACCGCGACTCGCTCGGCAGCGACGCCGACCTCCGCCGCGGTCAGCTGAACCTCATGACGGCCGGCAACGGGATCTCCCACTCCGAGTACTCGATCGGCGACGACCCGATCCCCCTCGACGCCCTGCAGTTCTGGGTCGTGCTGCCCGACAGCGCGCGACACGGATCCGGCGGATTCGAACGGCACACCGACCTGCCCGGCGTCGTGCTGCCCGCCATCGAGGGCGCGGATGCCGGGGCGACCGTGGTCCTCGGCGAGTTCGCGGGCACGACATCCCCGGCCACCGTGCACACTCCCATCGTCGGCGCCGAGATCGTCGTGCCGGCGGGCTCCACCGTGCGCCTGCCGCTGCGCCCCGAGTGGGAGCACGCCCTCATGCTCGTGGAGGGCGACGCGGCGGTCGCCGCGCATCCGCTCGCGCAGAACGACATGCTGTACCTGGGGGACTCGAGGGACGGCGTCACGGTGTCGAGCGCGCAGGGCGCCCTGCTGTTCCTGATCGGCGGGGAGCCGTTCGAGGCCGACATCGTCATGTGGTGGAACTTCGCCGGCCGCACGCACGAGGAGATCGTCGAGGCGCGCGAGGGATGGGAGTCCGCATCCGCTCGCTTCGGCGTGGTCGAGGGGCACGACGCGCGCATCCCGGCGCCGCCGCTCCCCGATGTGCGACTGATGCCCCGCGGTCGGAGGATATGACCCGCTTCCGCCGTCGGGCGGGGACGTCGGGGACGACCGACGGAACGCGGCGAGCGCAGCTGCGCACCCACCGCGTCCCGTCTCGCCGCGTCGCTACTGCGCGTCGACCGTCAGCACCGTCCGCACGGCGGACTCGCCGTACTGCACGACGCCGAGGTAGCGCGTGCCGGCCTCGAGACCCGACCAGCTGAGCTCGTAGCTCGTCTTCTCGCCGCGCACCGCGGGGAGCGGGTTCGGCGTCGCGGTGAACGCGCCCTCCCCCTCGGGCTGCACAGCGGCGTAGGTCATGTCCCACGTCATCGGCGCCGAGGTGGAGTACACGTTCGCGACCACGAGGTACGTGCCCGCAGTCGGGTTCGCGACCGTCACCTGCTCGTCGGCCGATCCCGTCGCCGACTGCCAGCTCTCGTAGTAGCGCTGGTCCTCGGGGCTGACGATCCGGTAGACGGTGAGGTCGAGGTCGCTGCCCGTGTCATCCGACGAGTCCAGGTCGAAGCGCGCGAGCGTGGTGCCCTCCGGCACGTCCACGATCCAGGCCACGTCCTTGTTCTCGTCGCCCGACGCCTCGTCGCCCGAGTGCCCGACGACGCGGCCGTCGGGGTCCTCGAGCAGCGAGAAGGGGGTGAGCCCCGAGAGCGCGAGGGGCAGGTCGCCGTCCACGCCGGGGGTGATCTCCACGACGGTCGAGCCGTCGACGCCGGTGCCCGAGGCCTCGGCCGGAGCATCCGCCGTGACCGGGAACACCGCGATCGGCGACCGCACCGTGTTCTTCTTGCTCGACCAGGTGAGCGATCCGGTCGCCCACTGCTCGACCGGCGCGCTCTGATTGTCGAACGTGACCGTGTAGGTCGCCGTCTGGCCGGGCTTGTCGAACGTCAGCGTCGACGGCTGCACCGTCACATCCACGCCCGGCAGGTCCACGGATGCCGTGAAGGTGCCCTTCTCGGTCGCGGTCACCGTGCGGGTCACCGTCTGCGCGCTGGCGAGCGAGCCGATCGAGAACGATGCGACGTTGAGATCGCTGCCGTCGATCGGGTCGCCGGGGAAGTCGGCGAGGCCCTTGCCCTCGAGGAAGGATGTCCAGTCGGCCACGTCGTTGAGGTAGAGCAGACCCGGGGTGAAGAACCGCCGCGGGTCGACCTGGCCGGCGCCCTGCTGGAAGGGATCCCGGTTCGGAGTTCCGTCGGCGTTCACGGTGTCGTACGCGGTGGTCATCATGGCCGACTTGATCTCGGCGGGCTTCGCCAGCGGACGCTCTCCGAGATACAGCGCAGCGAGACCGGCGATGTGCGGAGACGCCATCGACGTGCCCGAGAGGATGCCGAAGGTCGGCGCCTCACCGGGGGCGTTGTTCGTCGCTGCGAGGATCGCCACACCGGGTGCGGCGATGTCCGGCTTCATGATGTCGCTTCCGTCGGCGAGCATCGGGCCGCGGCTCGAGAATCCCGCGATCTGCGGCACGGGGGTCGTGACGCCGGTGGTGTTCTCGCCGACGAGGGTGATCGGGCGGTCGACGCCGCCCTGCACGTAGGCCAGCACGGCCGCGCGGTGCACGGCCGCGAGGTGCACCGTCGGCACCGCGTGGAAGTCGTTGTCGAGCGAGTCCGCCCCGCCGGGGACGTTGACGAGCACCATGCCGATGCCGCCGGCGTCCTTCACGACCTGCGACTTCTCGGCCCTCGCGTTGTTCCCGCGGTCGCAGACGACGATGTGTCCGGCGGTCTTCGCGGGGTCGAGCGTGCCGGGGAGGCACTGCGCGGCGTTCTCGGCCCCGGCGAGCGCCGCGTCGCCGGCGTAGATCGACGGACCGGTGACGGACTCGCCGAACGGCACGCTGACCGAGGCGCCGGCCTGCTCGAAGCCGTCGAACCGGACGGTGCCCTCCCACGTCGGGATGGTGGACGCCGCGACCGTGGTGTACCACGGCGAGGCGTGGTCGGCGGTCACGGGATCGGGGCCGTCGTTGCCGGCGCTGGTGGCCACGAAGACGCCCGCCGCCGCGGCGTTGAAGAACGCGATGTCCTCAGGGGCGAGCACGGTCGAGGCCGCTCCGCCGCCGATGGAGTAGTTGATCACGTCGACGCCGTCGGCGACGGCCTGATCGATCGCGGCGATGAGGTCGCTGCCGGCGCAGATGTCATCGGTCGTGACGGTGACGTCCGGACCGACGTAGCAGGCCTTGTAGGCAGAGATCTTGGCGCCGGGGGCGACGCCGGAGATCCTCCCGAAGTCGACATCCTCGATCGCGGCCTTGACGCCGAAGTTCCCGGCCGCCGTGCTCGCCGTGTGCGAGCCGTGGCCGTCTCCGTCGCGCGGCGACAGGTAGTCGTACTGGAAGTCGAAGTCCGCGGCCTCCGCGCCGGTGTAGAAGTACTGGGCGCCGATGAGCTTGCTCGAGTAGTCGCCCTTGTCCCAGTCCTGGCCCTCGACCATCGCGGCCTGGAACCGGCCGCCGTCCGACTTGTCGAAGTAGACGAACGAGCCGTCCGTGTACGGCTGGCTGCCCTTGTGGCGGTTGTTGTCCTTCTTCTGGGTCTTCAGCTTCTTGCCCTCGAAGGAGGGATGCTCGGGCGCGATGCCGGTGTCGATGACACCCACGACCACGCCCTCGCCGGCCTTGTCGACGCCGCCGGTCTGCTGCCACACGCCCCCGCGGCCCTTGCGGTCGTCCCCGAGGCCGAGGAAGTCCGTCGACGTCTGCGCGTCGGGGTGGCGGACGAAGTCGGGATACACGCCGTACACGTCCTTCGAGGCTCGCAGCTCGTCGACCTGCTCCCCCGACAGCTGCGCGCTGAAGCCGTTGAGCACGACCTGATAGGTGGTGTCCGGCGTGATGCCGACCTCCTGCGCGAGCGTCTGCTGCTCCGTCTCGAGGTGCTGCACATAGCGCTGCGAGTCCTGCGACTGCGTCTCGAGCTGCTCGCCCTCGGCCGGCTTGGTGGCCTTGAGGCCGTTGACGTCGCCGGTGTAGCTGGCGAGCGGGTCGGACTTCATCACGACGATGTAGTGCCCTGGCGTGCCCTCGACGGGGGTGGGAGCGGTGGTCACCTCCTCGACGCCTGCGTAGCCTGCGGTGGCCGTCGATGCGATGAACAGCGTGGCCAGGGTGGTGGCCGCTGCCATCCGGAGGGGTGTTCGACCCATGCGCTTCTCCCGATGATCAAAGTACGGCCGCGTTGCCGCACCGCCGATCAAGCTACGCCCGCCTTCCGTCGAGGCACCAGGGTGGGGGGTTATTCCTGGACGAACGGCCAGCCGTCTCGCCATTGGTCGACAGTAGGCTGGAGGCGTGGCATCCTCCCCCCTCCTGACGACCCGCGTTCTGCTGGTCTGCGCGGCGATCGGCGTCGCGACGGGCATCCTCGGGGGCTTCGCCGGGCTTCTCACGCCGGGCGTCATCGTGCTCACCCCGTACCTCTACGGCCTCGTGCTGGGCTCGCACGTGCTGCCGGGCATCATCGCGCAGGAGGTGCTGCGCCGACCGCTCGTCGCGCTCGTGTCGCACCTCATCGCCGCCGTCATCTCGAGCGCCTTCAATCCGGCCTGGTCGCTGCGGTTCATCGGCACCGCGCTGCTCTTCGGCGCGATCCAGGAGGGCGTCGCCGCCCTGACGCGCTACCGGGCATGGGGCGCCTGGCGCTTCTTCGTCTCGGCCGCCGTGATCGGCGTGCTCGTGGCCGTCGTGGTCTTCTTCGCGGTCGACCTCGGCGCGTTCCCGCTCTGGGTCCAGATCTCGTACCTCGTGATCTCGGTTCTCGGCCCGATCGCCTGGACCGCGGTCGGACTCGGTGTCGGCACGTCGCTGAGTCGAGCCGGGGTCGCCCGGCGATGAGCCGGGACTCCGTGGCGATTCAGGTAAGGCTCAGCTAAGTTAGACGGGTACCCACCCGCCGAACCGAGGCTCGCCGTGCGCCCATCCGCACCCCTTCTGCGCGTGCGTGACCTCTCGATCACCCACGCGGACGCTGTGCACCCCTCCCCGGGAGACGTGTCGTTCGACATCCGGCCCGGCGAGGTGGTCCTGCTGCTCGGACCCTCCGGCTCCGGCAAGTCGACGCTCACCCTCGCGCTCAACGGCCTCATCCCGCACGCGGTGCCGGCGGCCATGACCGGGTCCGTCGAGGTCGGCGGCCTCGATACCGCCGACACGCTCACGGCCGCACTCAGCACGCGGGTGGCGATGGTGTTCCAGGATCCGGACGCCCAGATCGTGACCGGCACGGTGTACGACGAGGTCGCCTTCGGTCCCGAGAACCTCCGGCTGCCGCTCGACGAGGTGCACGCCCGCACCGATGACGCCCTGCGCCGGGTGGGCCTGTGGGAGCGCCGCGGCGAGAACCCCGATCGACTGTCCGGCGGAGGCCGTCAGCGGCTCGCGATCGCCTGCGCCCTCGCGATGGGGTCTCCGCTCATCGTGCTCGACGAGCCGACCGCGAACCTGGATCCGCAGGGGATCGACGACGTCTACGCGGCGCTGACCGACGTCATCGCGGCAGGCGACAGGGCCATCCTGCTCGTCGAGCACAACCTCGACGCCGCCATGGGCTTCGTCACCCGCACGATCGTGCTCGACCGCGCGGGACGGGTCGCGTTCGACGGACCGGCCGCCGAGGTCATCCGCGACCACGCCGACGACCTCCTCGCGATGGGGGTCTGGCTGCCCGCGGCGACGCTCGCGGCGATGCGGATGCGAGACGCGGGAGTCGGCATCGACGAGCTGCCGCTCACGCCGGAGGAGCTCGCGGCCGCGCTCGCCGCCGCCACGCCCCCGGGGCCGTCCGCCGGCCGCGTCGCCTCGGCCGACGACCGACGCCCGGCATCCGCCCGCCCCGAACCGCTCATCCGGGCGCGCGGCCTCACGGTCCGCCGTCACCGCACCGAGATCCTGCACGGCATCGACCTCGACGTCGAACCCGGCACCCTCACCGCCGTCGTCGGGGCGAACGGCGCCGGCAAGACGACGCTGCTGCAGTCGCTCGCGGGCGTCGTCCCCCCGCCCCGGCGCCAGGTCGCGGTCGACGGCGTCGATCCGGGCACGGCGTCGCCGCGCGAGCTGTCGAACCGCATCGGGTTCGTGTTCCAGAACCCGGAGCACCAGTTCATCGCCCACACGGTGTTCGACGAGCTCGCGCACGGGCTGCGGCTGCGACGCACCTCGGATGCCGAGATCGCCGCACGCGTCGGGTCGATGCTCGACCGCTTCGGACTCGAGGGCAAGGCCGACGTCCACCCGTTCCTGCTCTCCGGAGGCGAGAAGCGCCGACTCTCGGTCGGGACGGCCCTGATCACCCGGCCGCGCATGCTGGCCCTCGACGAGCCGACGTTCGGACAGGACCGCGCCCGGGCCGCCGAGCTCCTCGCCCTGCTCCACGACCTGCGCGACGAGGGGACGACCATCCTCATCGTCACCCACGATCTGCAGCTCGTCGCGGAGCACGCGTCGCACACCGTGATCCTCGCCGAAGGACGCGTGCACGCCGCCGGACGCACGGCGGACCTGTTCCGCGACGAGGCGATCTTCACGACGGCAGGGCTGCGCCTCCCACCCCTGCAGCGGATGCTCGCCGCGACGGGATGGAGCCTCGCATGAGCGCATCGACCTTCGACCCCTACGCGTCCGTCGTCGCGACCTCGCCGCGCCAGTTCCTCTACGCCCTCAACCCGCTGGCCAAGGTCGCGGCCGTGGCCCCTGCGATGCTGACGCTGATCTTCGTGCGCGACCTCGCCACGCCCGCGGTGTTCCTGGCGCTCGCACTGCTCACCCTCATGGTCGGGGCGCGCATGACCGCCCGCACCGTCGGGCTCCTGTGCGGCGCCCTGCCCCTCGGCATCCTCGCCGTCGGCATCGGATTCTCTCTGTGGGTCGATGCCGAACTCGTCGCCGACACCCCCGCCGTCGTGCAGCTCGGCGACTGGACGCTGCGAGAGGGCGCCCTCGTCATCGGCTTCGCCACTGCCCTCCGCCTCGGCGCGATCGTGGCTCTCGCCCTCATCGGCGGCCTCACCACGACCGGCCCCGATCTCGTCCGCGCCGGCGTGCAGCAGCTCCGCGTGCCGTACCGCGTCGGGTACACCGCGCTGGCCGCGTTCCGGTTCGTGCCGCGCTTCGGACACGAGCTGTCGGTGATCAGGGCCGCCCACCGAGTGCGCGGGCACCACGGCGGCAGCGGGCCGTTCGCCCGCGTCGCCCGAGCGTGGGGCTACATCGTGCCGCTGCTCGCCGGGGCGATCCGCCATGCCGAGCGCGTCGCCCTCGCGATGGACTCCCGCGCCTTCGGCGCCCACCCGACGCGCACCGAGCGTCACCTGGTGCCGTTCCGTGTGCGCGACACCGTCTTCATCGTCGTCGGGATCGCCGCATCCGCCGCGATCCTCGTCCTCCTCCACCCCTGGCAGCTCTGAAAGGCGCCCCATGGCATTCAGCAAGTTGGTCAAGCCCGAATCGTCGGAACTCCTCCACCTCAGCGTGCTGCGGACCGAGCGCCTCGCCCCGCACTGGATCAGGGTCACCCTGGGCGGAGGCGAGATCGAGAGGTTCCGCCCCCTGGGCTTCGACCAGTGGTTCCGTCTCTTCCTCCCCATCGGCGGCGACGCCGGGCTCGACCGCGTGCCCGCCAAGGCCAACCGGATGTTCGGGTACCTCAAGTTCCTGCGCATCCCCGACGGCGAGCGCCCGGTCATGCGCAACTACAGCGTCCGTGCGTATCGGGCGGCGACAGCGGACGCCGGTGCGGAGATCGACGTCGACTTCGTGCTGCACGGCTCGGCGGCGGAGGGCACGGCCGGTCCGGCGTCGCGCTGGGCGGAGACCTGCACCCCCGGCGAGCACGTGCTGATCATCGACGAGGGGCTCACGTTCAACCCGCAGCGAGGCGTCGACCGGGTCGTGCTGATCGGCGATGAGACGGCGCTGCCGGCGATCGCGTCCATCTGCGCCTCGCTGCCGGAGACCGCGACGGGCACGGCCATCATCGAGGTCCCGTCCGAGAAGGACGCGCTCGAGTTCCCGCATCCTGCCGGCGTCGAGGTGGTCTGGAACGTGCGGCCGCACGAGTTCCCGCCCGGCTCGCTCGCTCTCGCACGGCTTCGCGACCTGGCCCTGCCCGACGAGCCCTTCCACGCGTACGCCGCCGGCGAGCAGTCGCTGGCATCCGGCGCCCGCAAGCTCCTCGTCGGCGAGCGCGGGGTCTCGAAGGATGCCGTGAGCTTCTGCGGCTACTGGAAGATCGGCGCCGCCTCCCCTGCCTCCAAGGCCGCGCGCGAGGTCGCCGCGGAGCCGCTCGCATGAGCGGGACGGATGCCGTCGGCGGAGTGAACCCCTACGCGGATGCCGGTGGTGCCGGTGCCGGTGCCGGTGCCGGTGCCGGGTCAGTTCCGCATCTTCCGCCCCGCGCGGGGTCGGAAACGCATCGGGATCCGGCATCCGAGGTGCGAGATCGACCCCGCACCGCAGGCGCACAAGGTCGCGCCCGGTTCCCGACCGCCATCCTGCTCACGTGCGCCGCCCTCGGCGTGGCAGGCGGTGCTCTGCTCGCGCCCGCCAACTGGATCTCGACGATCCTGTTCCCCGGACTCCCCTTCGTGAGCGTCGGCCTGGCCGGCCTGTGGCTGCTGCCGTCGGTGATCGCTCTGCGGCTCCTGCGCCGCCCGCTCGTCGGACTCCTCGTCGGCCTTCTCGCCGGACTCGTGATCGTCCCGTTCTCCGGATACGGCTTCGGGAGCGTCGCGACGAACCTGTGGTGGGCGGCCTTCACCGAGCTGCCGTTCCTGTTCGTGCTCTGGCGCTACTGGGGGACCTGGTTGCACTACCTCGGCGCCGTGGTCGTCGGCGTCGTCTATCCGATCCTCGCCTGGGCGTCGTTCGACCTCGGCAGCTTCGACGTCGACCTGCAGATGGTGTTCTTCGCCGTGACCCTCGCGAGCTGCATCGGCGGCACCGCTCTCGGCATCCTCATCGCCGACCGGCTGCGCACCGCCGGGGTCGGAGCTCGCCTGCCGCGCGGACGGCCTCGTTCCCCATCCAGCCGCACTCCTCCCGACCCGGGCACAGCGTCGGACGTCCGGCCCGACACTCCTCCCGACACGGGGCACAACTTCGGGCCTCCCGCCCGACACGCCTCCCGACACCGGGCACAGCTTCGGCCATCCGGCCCGTCGGGCTCCTCCCGACCCCGGGCACAACTTCGGACGTCCCGCCCGACACGCCGCGCTCAGAGGGCGGATGCCGGCGTGCCCCGCCCCGACGTCCGAAACTGTGCCCGACGGGCGTCATCGGACGAGCACGTCGAACACGGAGAAGGGCCCCGGGTGCCGGCATCCGGAGCCCTCCCATCCGTCGGGCTCCTCCCGACCGGGGCACAACTTCGGACCTCCCGCCCGACACGCCGCGCTCAGAGGGCGGATGCCGGCGTGCCCCGCCCCGACGTCCGAAACTGTGCACGACGGGCACCGTCGGACGAGCACGTCGAACACAGAGAAGGGCCGCGGGTGCCGTCATCCGAGACCCTTCCATCCGTCGGGCTCCTCCCGACCCGGGCACAACTTCGGACGTCCCGCCCGACACGCCGTGCTCAGAGGGCGGATGCCGGCGTGCCGCGCCCCGACGTCCGAAACTGTGCACGACGGGCATTGGACGAGCACGTCGAACACGGAGAAGGGCCCCGGATGCCGTCATCCGGGGCCCTTCCACTCGTCGTCGTCAGCGCTTGCCGGCGATCTGCCGACCCACGATCTCACGCATGATCTCGTTCGTGCCGCCGTAGATGCGGTGCACGCGGGCGTCCAGGAACGCTCGCGCGATGGGGTACTCGGTGATGTAGCCGTATCCGCCGTGCAGCTGAACGCCCGCGTCGAGCACCTCCCACTCGCGCTCCGTCGCCCAGAGCTTCACCTTCGCCGCCTCCTCGGCCGACAGCGCGCCCTTGGAGTAGGCGAGCAGCGCACGGTCGATGTACGCCCACAGCGCGTCGACCGTGGTCGCCATGTCGGCGATCTGGAACCGGGAGTTCTGGAAGTCGATGATCCGCTCGCCGAAGGCCTCGCGGTCCTTGGTGTAGGCGACGGTCCAGTCGAGCGCGGCCTGCGCGGCCGCGGCGCCCGCGACGCCGATCGACAGCCGCTCGAGCGGGAGGTTCATCATCAGCTGCACGAAGCCCTTGCCCTCGACGCCGCCGATGAGGTTCTCGTCGGGCACGAAGACGTCGCTGAAGGACAGCTCGGCCGTGTCATGGCCCTGGAAGCCCATCTTGTGCAGCTTCTTCCCGTGGTCGAAGCCCTCTATGCCGTTCTCGATCAGGACGAGGCTGAACGCGTCGGGGCGGTTGCCCTCACCGGTCTTCACGAAGGTCACGACGAGATCGGCGGTCGCTCCGGACGAGATGAAGGTCTTCGCGCCGTTGACGATGTATCCGCCCTCGGTCTTCCGCGCCGTGGTCTTGATGCCGCGGAGGTCGGATCCGGCGCCGGGCTCGGTCATCGCGAGCGCGCCGACCACCTCGCCCGTCGCCATGCGCGGCAGCCACTTCTCCTTCTGCTCCTGGGTGCCCATGTGCACAAGGTAGGGCACGGCGAGGTCGTCCTGGATGCCGAAGGCACCGGCGAGCGAGCCCGCGCCGGCCGCGATGACCTCTTCGTTCACCACAGCGCGGAACCGGTAGTCCTGGAGCATGCCGGCGCCGCCGAACTCCTCGGGCACGGAGAGTCCGATGATCCCGGCCTCGCCGGCGGCGAGCATGGTCGCGCGGTCGACCTCGCCGTCCGCATCCCACTTCTCGATCGCCTCGTGCGTGACGTGGCGCTTGACGAAATCCTTGACGAGGTCGCGGAATGCCTCGTGATCCTCTTCGTAGATGTCGCGTTCCATGGCGTCCTCCCGAACGTGTCGTGCGTCGTTGCTCCGAGGATCATATGCCGGACCTCGGACGCCGCGACAGCGCGTTGTGAGAATGCGTCCCACTTCGCGTGACACCGGGTACCGCTGTTGTCGGATGCAGCCAGACCGCTCGCATCCGCGCTCAGTACGCGTAATCGGGCGCCGCCGGCAACCCGAAGAACTCCTCGAGCGTGTGGAAGCCGCCCTGGTGGTACGCGGCGGCGAGCTCGCGGCCGAGGTAGCGAAGATGCCAGGGTTCCGGCATGTAGCCCGTGATCCCCGCGCCGACCTGCTCGTAGCGGACGATGAACCCGTACTCCCAGGCGTTCTCCGCGACCCACGACGCCTGCCCCGTCGCGCCGAACGACTCGATAGCTCCGCACGATGCGTCACAGGCGACGAGATCGACAGCGAGTCCGGTCTGGTGCTCGCTGTGGCCGGCCCTGGCGGACGCGGCATCCGCCTCCGCCTGGCCGTGGTTCCGCACGTGCGAGGCGTGCGTCGAGACCTGCAGGTCGTACGAGCGGTACCCGTTGTTCGCGCCGATGCGACCGGCGCCCTCGGTCGCCGCGGCCGCCGCGAGCTCGCCCACCGCGGACGCGACGTCGGCCCGGGCCTGGCCCGAGCGGGTCGTCATCTGCAGCGGCAGGTCGGCGAGCGACGCGGGCGCGAAGGCGATCGGCTCGAGCGGTCGCGCCTTGTTCACCACCACCCACACGTGCGCGGGATCCGCCAGCGAGACGCACGGCGCATTGCCGGCCACGACCGCCGCGCGGAAGCTCTCGCCCCCGCCGAAACCGGCGATGATCGCCGCGTCGTCGGCGATGGAGATGGCCTCGAGGACGCTCGGCTCGGAACACGGATCGGCGGCGGTGGTGGCACCCACCTGCACTGACGGGACCTCCTGCACGACGACGGGCTCCGGCATCTCCGACGCGCGCTGGGCGGAGGTCGCGACCGGCGCGCTCGCGATCGACAGCAGGATGCCGACGGCGGTCGCCGCGAGGCCGATCGGCAGAGCGGGTCCGCGGATCGGGGAGCGTGGGGCCGCATGCTGAGGCTGCGGCACGGAGGACATGCCTCAATTGTCTCTTAACCCGATTAGAACAGATATGCGATTCCACTTGACGAAGATTCGCTCCTATGTTCGACTGGAGGCATGCGGTGGCAAGGTCAGAAGCTCGGAGACGTCGACGAGGCGGCGCTGCCCGGACTCGAGAGCCGCGCTGGCGTGCTCCGCACAGTGACGACGCCCGATTTCGCCGGCATGACGTTCCACGAGATCCTGTCGAAGTCCGCTCTGAACCACGTCCCCGGCGCCTCGCGCATGCCGTTCGCGTGGACGATCAACCCGTACCGCGGGTGCAGCCATGCCTGCGTCTACTGCGTATCCCCCGAGACTCTGATCCTGTGCGCCGATGGGAGGCAGCGCCCGCTGGCGGACCTCGAGATCGGCGATCAGATCATCGGAACGGAGCGACAGGGGAGATACCGGCGCTACGTGCGAACGGAGATCCGGGCGAAGTGGTCGACGGTGAAGCCGGCCTACAGAGTCGCACTCGGCGACGGCACGGAGATCGTCGCCAGCGGAGATCACCGGTTCCTCTCCGACCGCGGGTGGAAGCATGTCGCCGACGCGGAGTCGGGACACCGGCCGCATCTGACCACCGCCAACCGGCTGATGGGTTTCGGGATCGGCCGCGCCGGCCGCGCCGTCGACATCTCCTCGCCGTCCTACCGCCGCGGGTATCTCGCGGGAATGATCCGCGGCGACGGCATGATCTTCCATGGCCGCTACCCGAGCGAGCACCGTACTCGCGACATCCACATGTTCCGCCTCGCGCTCATCGACGACGAGGCGCTGTCACGCACGCGGTCCTTCCTCGAAGACGAGGGGATATCCACACACTCTCGCCCTTTCGCCATGGCGACCGAGACGCGGAGCGCGGCCGATGCGATCCACACTGCGGTGAACCGCGATGTCGAGGCGATCGAGCAGATCGTCACGTCGCCTGAGAACCCCGATATCCACTGGGACGCGGGCTTCCTCGCCGGAATCTTCGATGCGGAGGGAAGCTCGTCACGCGGGGTCCTCCGCATCTCGAACAAGAACGAGGAGATCATCTCCCTGATCGACCGATGCATGAGCACCTTCGACATCCCCCATGTGATCGAACCCCCGCGCGCGAACGGCGTCGTGACCGTGCGCGTCGTCGGCGGCCTCCCCAGCCGTCAACGCTTCTTCGCGATCACGGCCCCGGCCATCACTCGGAAGACGGACATCACGGGGACGGCGGTCAAGAGCGTCGCGGACCTCAGGGTCGTGAGCGTCGAGCCGCTCGGCGAAGACCGGGACATGCTGGACATCACGACAGGCACGGGCGACTTCATCGCCAACGGAGTGATCAGCCACAACTGCTTCGCGCGCGGCACGCACGAATATCTCGACCTCGACGGGGGCTCCGACTTCGACTCCCAGATCGTCGTGAAGGTCAATGTCGTCGAGGTCCTCGAGAAGGAGCTGCGCCGCGGCAGCTGGCAGCACGAGACCGTCGCGCTCGGCACGAACACCGATCCGTACCAGCGCGCCGAGGGCCGCTACAAGCTCATGCCCGGCATCATCGAGACCCTCGCCGCCTCCGGGACGCCGATCTCGATCCTCACGAAGGGGACCTTGATCCGACGGGATATCCCTCTGCTCGTGAAGGCGGCTCAGCGGGTGCCGGTCGACGTGCAGATGTCCATCGCCATGTACGACGACGAACTGCAGAAGGCGATCGAGCCTGGCACGCCATCCACGCAGGCACGGCTCGACACGGTTCGGGCGCTGACGGATGCCGGCTTCCGCGTCACCGTATTCCTGATGCCGATCATGCCCCACATGACCGACTCGGTCGAGGTGATCGATACGGCGCTGCGGCGCATCAAGGAGGCAGGAGCCTCGCGCGTGATCTACGGGGCGCTGCATCTGCGCGCCGGGGTGAAGCCGTGGTTCATGCAGTGGCTCGGCGAGTTCCGGCCAGACCTGCTGTCTTCGTACCGCGGTCTGTACCCGGGAGTGTCCGCCGAGGCGCCGAAGGGGTACCGGCAGTGGTTGGCCAAGCGCGCCCGTCCGCTGATCCGGCTCCACGGACTCGACGGACAGCACGAGGACGACTACCCGGTGCGCGGCACCTGGTCGGGCACGTCCTCGACCTCGCCGGCGCGCCCGAGCGGGATCGGACCGGTGCGAACGATCAGGCCGACCGCATCCGCCCCGGCACAGCCGATGCTCTTCTGAGCTCGCCGCGTCGGGCGGGCGATGCACTGCGCGGCGTCGGCCGGGGTTGCCCGAGAGCCTAGGCTCGAAGCATGGCGACCGGTTCCACCATGCACACCTTCGACGTCCAGCTCGCCGACACCGATCGGGGCGTCTACGACGACTTCTCGCTGCGCGCGGCGCGGCATCCGTCAGAGACCGATGCGTACATGCTGACGCGCGTCCTCGCCTACGGACTCGAGTACGCCGAGGGGATCGCGTTCGGCGGTGGGATCTCGCAGACCGACGAGCCCGCCGTCCTCGTCCGCGACCTGACCGGCGCGATCACGGCGTGGATCGAGGTCGGAGCACCGGACGCCGAGCGCCTGCACTACGGCAGCCGACTGTCGGAGCGCACGGTCATCTACACCCACCGCGACCCCGCCAAGGTGATCGCGCCGTGGGCCGACAAGCGCATTCACCGCGCCGAGGACATCCGCGTCTTCAGCTTCGACCCCGGGTTCATCGACACCGCGGCCCCGCTCATCGAGCGCCGCAACACCATGACGATCACCGTCACCGAGGGCACGATGTACCTCGACCTCAACGGCACGAGTCTCACGACGACGATCCACGCGCACGAGCTCGGCTGATCGGCGCGCCCGCGTAGCCGAGCCGCGTTGCCAGCTGCGATTGTGCCCCCGCACGCGAGACAGCGGCAGTCTGGGCGCGCGCGCTCTCGAGAGACGAGGCCCAGGGCCGGGACGAGTGCGGCGAGAACGAGACGCCGCCCGGAGTGAGACGATCCCGACGACGAAGGCCCCACCCCGCGGATGCCAGGGCGGGGCCTTCGCGTCTGACGCGTCAGGACGTGAGGTCGGCGGCGGTCGGGACCCGACCGGCGATCTCCTCGATCAGGTCGTCGTCCACCCGGGCGCTCTCGAAGGGCGCGTCGATCTCGGCGCGCTCGAGCAGCTCGGTCATCCGGCGCTGACGCTGACGGGTGATCAGCGTGACCACGCGACCCGAACGACCCGCGCGACCCGTACGGCCCGAACGGTGCAGGTACGTCTTGTACTCGTCGGGCGCATCGGCCTGGACGACCAGATCGATGTCGTCGACGTGGATGCCGCGGGCCGCCACGTCCGTCGCGACGAGCACGTTCACGCGGCCCGAGGTCAGACGCTCGAGGTTGCGGGTGCGCTTGGCCTGGTTCAGGTCGCCGTGCAGAGACACCGCGGGGATGCCCGCGTCGTCGAACTGCTCGGCGAGCATGTCGGCGTACGCCCTGGTGCGGGCGAACACGAGCGTCTTGCCGTCACGGTCGACGAGCGACGTGAGGATGTCGGCCTTGTCCCGGTGCTCGATCACGAGCACGCGGTGCTCGATCGTGCTGGACTCCTGGTCCTCGCCCGCGACCTCGTACACGGCCGGGTCGACGAGGAACTCGTCGACGAGCGCGGCGACCTCGCGGTCGAGCGTGGCCGAGAACAGGAGCTTCTGGCTGCCGTCCGCCGTGTGACGCAGGATGCGCTGCACCGGCTCGACGAACCCGAGCTCGCACATGTGGTCGGCCTCGTCGAGCACCGCGATGCGGCAGTCCGAGAGGTCGAGCCTGCCCTGGTTGACGAGATCCTCGATGCGACCGGGGGTGCCGATCACGATGTCGACGCCCTTCTTCAGCGCGCCCACCTGACGACCCTGCGGAACGCCGCCGTAGATCTGTGTCGTGAAGAGACCGACGCTGCGCGCGATCGGCTGGATCGTGCGGTCGATCTGCAGAGCGAGCTCGCGCGTCGGAGCGAGGATGATCGCCCGCGGCGAGCGGCCGAACTCACGACGCTTGCCCGCCTGCGACTGCAGCACGCGCTCGACGAGCGGCGCACCGAAGGCGATGGTCTTGCCGGAGCCCGTGCGTCCGCGGGCCAGCACGTCGCGGCCCTCGATCACGGCCGGGATGCTGGCGGCCTGAATCGGGAACGGCGACGCCGCACCCATGTTCGCGAGGGTCTCGGTGATGTTGGATCCGAGTCCGAGGTCGGCGAAGGTCACGCCGTCGACCTCGACCGCTGCGACCGACTTGGCCTCGAGGCGCTCGTGCACGACGTCGTCGGTCGGCTCGAACGCCGCCTTCGGCTTCGCGTTCCAGTCGCTGCGGTTGGGACGCGCGTCACGGGAGGTGCGGTCGTCGCGGCGGGGACGCTCGGTGCGGTACGCGCCGCCCGTCGACGGACGCGAACGCTCGCCGCCGTCGAAGGACCGCTGCGTGCGGTCGCGATCGAAGGCGCGGCGGGCCCGATCGGCGTCGTAGGAGCGCTCGGAGCGCTCACCGAAGCTGCGGTCGCCGCGCGACGGGCGGTCGTCGCGCTGCGGGCGGTCGTCGCGCGAGCGCTCGTCGCGCGAGCGCTCGTCGCGCGAGAAGCGGGCGCGGTCGGCCCCGCGGTCGGCGTAGCGAGGACGCTCGGTGCGCTCGCCTCCACGACCCGAACGGTCGCCGAAGCCGCGGTCGTCACGAGACGGGCGGTCGCCGCGCTGCGGACGGTCGTCACGCGAGAAGCGCTGTCCGCCGCGGTCGTCGCGGAACGAACCGGAACCCGTGGGGCGCTGCCCGTCGCGGTCGAAACGCGGGCGGTCCGAGCGGTCGGCGCCGCGGTCATCGCGACGAGGACGGTCGTCGAAGCGACGGCCGCCGGTCGGGCGGTCGCCGCCGAACCGCGGGCGGTCGCCACCGAACCGCGGACGGTCGGAGCGCTCGTCGAAGCGAGGGCGCTCGTCGAAGCGGGAGCCCTCGTCACGACGGTGCGGCGCCTCGCGGCGACCCGACTCCGCCCGGTTGCGGATGCTGCGGGCCTCATCGCGACCCGCGCGCTCCTGCGGGGACCAGCGCTGCTTGGGAGCGCCGCCCTCCTCGGCAGGACGGTATCCGCGGTGTCCCGCGCTGCGGCTGCCGGGACGACGGTCGACGCCGGCCGAGGCGGGACGCCGCTCGCCGGCATCCGCCCGTCCGCCGCGTGCGACGCGACCGGCGTCGCGTCCGCCCGCGTGACGGTCGTGGAAGGAGGTCTTCTTCGCGCCGTAGCGCGGCTCGAAGTTGGCGGACGGACGTCCGCCGCGGGGCTTCTTGTTCTTGGGCATGGGTGTGTCCTTCTGAGTTCTCGCACGAGAACAGCGCTGCGCACACGCGCGAGCACCCTGCGCCGGATCCAAGAGTGATCGGGCTCGGGGTTCCGGACTGTCAGCGGCCGGGGCCATTCATGTGATGGTTGATTTACGTCGATCGACGCTCACCATCGGCCCCTGGACTCACACTTCTTACACAAAAACGTCCGCGCCATGCGCGGGTGTCCGAAGCCGACTCCATCAGTCTACCGGTCGGACCTGGGAGAAGCCCCGGCCCCCCGCCACGCTCGGCTCGCCATACGATGGCGAGGTGAACTCCGCATCCCCCACCGGCATCCAGGTGCACCTCCAGCTCGGCGAAGTGAGCGCCCAGATCGCGCAGGTCGGCGCGTCGCTCCGATCCCTCCGCATCGGGTCCGTCGACCTGATCACTCCCTACCCGCTCGACATCCCCACCCCGTCCTGCTCGGGAGTGGTGCTCGCCCCCTGGCCCAACCGCGTGCGCGACGGGAAGTGGGACGACGACGGGACCGAACGGCAGCTGGCGATCACTGAGCCGAAGCTCGGGAACGCCAGCCACGGCCTGCTGCGGTTCACCTCGTACGACATCGCCGAGACCGCCGCCGGGGCGACTCTCAGCGCCACCATCGTGCCGCAGACCGGCTACCCGTACCTCATCGAGACGAGCGTGACCTACGTGCTCCGCGCCGACGGGATCGACGTCAGCCACGCGCTGACCAATCGGTCCGACGCCGCCGCGCCGGTCGCCCTCGGCACGCACCCGTTCCTCATGATCGGCGACGTCGACACCCACGACCTCGTGCTCCGCGTTCCGGCGCACACCGCGTTCGAGACCGATGAGCGGATGCTGCCGACAGGCATCCGTCCGGCCGAGCCGGCGCTGCGCGACGGCATCCGCATCGGAGACACCTCGCTCGACACCGGATTCACCGACCTCGACCGCGACCCCGACGGGCTCGTCCGCCACTCGCTGACCGCGCCGGACGGCCGCCGCCTCACCCTGTGGCAGGGCGCCGGCTTCGACTTCGCGCAGGTGTTCACGACGGTCAAGTACCCCGGGCAGCCCCTCGCGATCGCGATCGAGCCCATGACCGCTCCCGCCGACGCGCTCAACAGCGGCCTCGGCGTGCGCCGCCTCGACCCGGGCGAGACCTGGACCCTCGAATGGGGCATCACGCTCGATTGAGCGGGCTCCCGCGTTTTCGACCGATCCGCGTTCACAACTCAGCATGAAGACGCCGATGCCCACCCGGAGAACGTTTCCGGATGGGCGTCGGCGCGGTCTCTGCTGAGTTGTGAACCGCGCGGCTACTCGCCGCGCTCGCGCAGCTCCCGGCGAGTCAGCTGCGACGCGTGCGGGAGTTCGGCGGAGCCCCCTGCGAAGGCCGGCTCCTCCGCGGACGAGAGCAAGGAGGCGGATGCCGGTCCCGGCTCGTCCGACGGCTCGTCGCCGGACGAGGGCGCGTCTCGGTCCGCCGCCCCTCCCTTGCGTGCCCGGCGCCTCTCCTTCGCCCCCTCGACGAGGTTGTACAGGGTCGGCAGCACGATCAGGGTCAGCACGGTCGACGACAGCAGACCGCCGATCACGACGATCGCGAGCGGCTGCGAGATGAAGCCGCCGTGTCCCGTGATGCCCAGCGCCATCGGGGTGAGCGCGAGGATCGTCGCGAGAGCGGTCATGAGGATCGGACGCAGACGCTTCTGCCCTCCCGCCATCACGGCGTCCGCGGTCGACAGGCCCTTCTCGCGGTACTGGTTCACGAGGTCGATGAGCACGATCGCGTTGGTCACCACGATGCCGATGAGCATCAGCACGCCGATCAGCGAGGCGACGCCGAGCGGCACCCCCGTCAGGATCTGCAGCAGGATCGCACCGGTCGCCGCGAACGGCACCGAGACCAGCAGCAGCAGCGGCTGGCGCAGCGACTTGAAGGTCGCGACCATCACCACGTAGACGATGAGAATCGCGGCGAGCATCGCCAGACCGAGCTGCGAGAACGAGTCGGCCTGCTGCGATGCGACGCCGCCGACCTCGGCCGATGCGCCGTCGGGCAGGTCGACCGCCGCGAGAGCCTCCGTGACCGACTGGGTCGCGACGGCGAGGTTGTCGGATGCCGGGGGCACGGTGATCGTCGCCGTGCGGCGCCCCTGCTCCGTGGTGATCGACGTGGGGCCGTTGCGCTCCTCGACGGTCGCGATGTCCTGCAGCTGCACGATGCCGGCCGGAGTCGGGATCGTCAGCTCACGCAGCGCCTGGGCCGTCGCCGGAGGCTCGGACGTCGCGAGGTAGACCGTCAGCGCGGTGTCGTCGATCTCGACGGTGCCGAGCTGCTGCGGGCGCATCGTGTTCGACACGATGCCGCCGACGGCCACTTCCGACAGGCCCCGCTCGGCGGCCGCCGCACGGTCGACCACGACGGCGAGGTACGGAAGCGCGGCGGCCAGGTTGTCGGTGACCTGTCCGATGCCGTCGCGGTCGGCGAGCTCGTCAACGAGCGCAGCGGTGGCGGTGTCGAGGTCGTCGGCGTTCGATGCCGAGACCGTGATCTCGATGTCGCTCGACCCGAGGCCGGCGGATGCCGCGACCGACACCTCTCCGACGTCGTCGAGACCGTCGATCGCGTCCTGGACCTCGGCGCGGAGCTTCTCCTGATCGGCGTCGTCGTCGGTCAGCACCGAGTAGGTCACGCCCGCTCCGCCGGAGAACGCGTCACGCAGCGCCGATCCGCTGGATCCGATCGAGGCCTGCACGTGCGTGATGCCGTCGATGTCGAGCAGTGCGTCCTCGACGGCGATCGCGGCCTCGGACTTCGTCTCGAGGCTGGCGGTCGGACCGAGGTCCTGCGTCACCGTCATCGTGTTCTGCCCCGAGTCGCTCAGGAAGTTGACCTTCATGAGCGGTGCCGCCGCGAGCGTCGCACCGAGCACCACGACGGCGAGGATCACCGTGAGTCCGGAGTGCTTCAGCGTCCACCCGAGGATCGGACGGTATCCGCGCTGCAGCGCCGTGGGCGGGGCATCCGGGTGCTCGGGGTCGATCTGCGCGCCGGTGTCGTCGAGCAGGGGCTTGCCGGGACGCAGGAACCAGTAGGCGAGCACGGGCACGATCGTGAGCGACACGAGCAGCGAGGCCACCATGGCGATCGTGACGGTCATCGCGAACGGCCGGAACAGCTCGCCCACCATGTCGCCGACGAAGACGATCGGCAGGAACACCGCGACCGTGGTGATGGTCGACGACGTCACGGCCATCGCGACCTCGCGCACGGCGAGGCGGATCGCGTCGCCCTTGTCGGCGTCGCCGACGTAGTGCCTCTTGATGTTCTCGATCACGACGATCGAGTCGTCCACCACACGGCCGATCGCGATCGTGAGCGCGCCGAGGGTGAGGATGTTCAGCGAGTAGCCGAACGCCTGCAGGCCGATGAACGTGATCAGCACGCTCGTGGGGATCGAGATCGCCGTCACGAGCGTCGACCGGATCGACAGCAGGAAGACCAGGATGACGATGACCGCGAAGACGAGTCCGAGGAGGCCCTCCGTCGCGAGCGTCTCGATGGACTGCACGATGAACGGCGCCTGGTCGAAGATGATCGTGAACTCGGCATCCGGGAACGCCTCGCCGATCTCGTCGAGCGCGGCGATCACGCCCTGGGAGACCTCGACCGTGTTCGCGGCCGGCAGCTTCGTGATGGAGATCGAGAGCGCGTCCTCCCCGTCGACGCGCGAGATCGAGGAGATCGGGTCGGTCTCCTGCACCACGGTCGCGACCTCGCCGATCGTCGCGGTGGTGCCGACGAGCGGCAGCGCGGCGATCTCCTCGACCGAGGTGATCTTCGCGCCGGTCTGCACCGTGAGCGTCTGACCGTCCTCGGTGATGTCACCGCCGGGGAACAGCGTGCCGTTCTGCTGCAGGGCATCGCCGATGGCCTGCGGGCTCTCGCCGAGCGCCGCGAGCGCGGCCGCATCGGGGGTGATGGTGATGCGCTGACCCACGCCGCCGATGATCTGCGCGGCGTTGACGCCGTCGACGTCCTCGAGGTCGGGGATCGCGACGTTCTGCAGCTCAGCCTGGGCGTTCTCGGCGTCGTCGAAGCCCGTCACGGCGACCTGGATCACCGGGAAGTCGTCGATGGACACCGCGAGCACCTGCGGGCTCACGTCTTCGGGCAGCTGCCCCGAGATGCGGTTGATCGCCTGCTGGATCTTCTGCTCGGCGGTGGCGAGGTTCGTGCCGTACGCGAAGGTCGCCTGCACGATCGACGCGTTGGTCGTGCTCGTCGCGGTCGTGCCCTCGAGGTCGGGCACTCCCTGGATCGCCGATTCGATGGGCGTCGAGACGTCGTTCTCGACGACCTCGGGCGAGGCGCCGGGGTAGGTCGTCATGACCATGAGGTTCGGCAGCTCGAGCGACGGGATGAGCTCCTGCTTGAGGTTCGTGAGAGCGAGCCCGCCGAACACGGCGGCGACGATCGTGATGAGGGCGATTAGTGCGCGGTTCTTGAGACTCAGGACGGCGAGTTTCGACAAGACGGTTCTCTCTCGGTCGGGTCAGGCTGGTGCTGCGGCGATGGATGCGGGTGCGGACGCCTGGCCGGGGGTGAGGATCCCGGCGAGGGCGTCGCGGATGAGCTCTTCGTCGAGCGGCTCGTCGTGGATCTGCGCATGCCACAGTACGCCGTCGATGAAGACGGCGGCGGCCCTGGCACGGTCCGGCCCGTGGACGGGAGACATGAAGCCGACGACCTCGTCGGACCACTGCCTGGCGAACGCGCGCACGCGAGGGTCGTGCACGGCCGCCGTGACCACCGCGCGGTCGGTCTGCACAGCACGGTGGTCGTCGAGCGCCTGTCGCACGAGTCGGGCGATGCCCGCCGGCGTGACCCCCTCCGCTTCGACCGCGCGCCGGGTCTCCTCGATGCCCTGCTGGATCTCGTGGGCCAGCGCGCCGAGGGCGGTCTCGCGCAGATCGTCGAGGGTCGCGAAGTACTGGGTGGTGGCGCCGAGCGGCACGCCGGCGCGTGCTGCGACCTTGCGGTGCGTCACGGCATCCACGCCGACCTCGATGATGAGCTCGGCCGCGGCGGCGACGATCTCGCGGCGGCGCGCCTCGGGATCGCGGCGGCGGCGCGTGCCTTCGCTCATGCGTGCCCCCTGGATCTGCCGTGTACGACCGTACATGTACGTTTGTACATTCTGCCCGGGGAAGCTGAGCATTCGCCGGGCGCCGAAGGCCGACGGATCCGACCCGGTCGGCTCAGAGCGCCGCGCCGAGGGCGAGGCCGAGTCCGGCCGCGACGAGTCCGAGCACCAGCATCCCGATCGCGTTCGCCGCCGACGCCGCACGCTCGCCGTCGCGCCACAGGGCGACCGTGTCGAGCATCGCGGTGCTGAACGTCGTGTATCCGCCCAGCAGACCCGCGCCGAGGAGGAAGGCCTCGTGCGGCAGCGCGGTCGTCACGAGACCGAGCGCGAACGAGCCGGAGACGTTCACCACGAGGATGCCCCACGGGAAGCGACGGCCGGCCGCCCTGGCGACGCCGACGTCCAGCGCATAGCGCAGCACGGCTCCGACGCCTCCGGCGAGCGCGGCCGCGACGAACAGGAGAGGGGTCACGAGACGTCTCCCCCACGAGCCGGCCGCGTGCAGGGACGGCCGAGGCGCAGCCCGAGCGCTGCGGCCGCGAGGCCCAGCACCAGGCTGCCGACGGCGTAGGCGACGGCCAGCAGCGGCGCATCGACCCCGAGCGCGAGCGTCCCGGTCATGAAGGCGCTGTACGTCGTGAAGCCGCCGAGCACGCCCGTGCCCAGCAGGACACGGGCGTCGGTGGTCTGCGGGATGCGGGCTGCGAGGATGCCGATCGCCAGCGATCCGAGCACGTTCACGACGAGCGTCGCGGTCGGGAAGCCGCCGGCATCCGGCATCCCGAGTCCCACCGCGAGGCGCGCGGCAGTGCCGACACTCCCGCCGAGCAGCACGAGAAGCAGTCGGCGGAGGGTCACGCGGCCACTCTAGTCGCGGCGCGGAGGAGCGAGCGTTGCGCAGCCGGGCACCGCTGTCAACCCGTTGGGCGAGGTTCGCCGCTCGACGAGACTGACAGCATGAAGCCCCTGTGGAAGCTCGACCGCACTCCGCCCGCCGGTACGCCGTTCGACCCCGGTGCGCGACACGAGGTCGTCATCGTGGGGGCGGGCCTCACCGGCCTGACGACCGCGGTCATGCTCACCCGAGCCGGCCTCGACGTGGCCGTGATCGACGCCGGCACCGTCGGCCAGCTCGCGACCGGCGGCAACACGGGCAAGCTGTCGCTGCTGCAGGGTCAGCGCCTGGCCGAGATCCGCCGTCACCACTCCGCCGATCTCGTGCGCGCCTACGTCGACGCGAACCGCGACGGCATGGACTGGCTCGTCGGGTTCGCCGACCACGCCGGCGTCCCCTACGAGCGGCGCACCGACCACACGTACGCCCAGCAGATCGACGGTCTCGTCACGGTGCGGGAGCAGCACGAGGCCGCACGCGAAGCCGGGCTCCCGACGCGGATGCTGTCGGGCGGCGACCTGTCGTCCGCGCCCTTTCCCGTGGTCGGCGCCGTGGCGCTCGACGACCAGGTGACGATCGACCCCATGGTCGTGGCCCAGGCGCTCGCCGAGGAGCTTCTGGCCGGAGGAGGGACGCTGCACACCGGCACCCGCGTCACGGCGACGCACGTCCTCCCCGAGCCGCGCGTCGAGACCACGGCCGGACCGATGTTCGCCGACAACATCGTGATCGCCACCGGCTACCCGATCCTCGATCGAGGGCTGTACTTCTCGAAGATGCGCGCGTTCCGCTCGTACTGCGTCTCGTTCCGCGTGCCCGGGGACGTCCCGGCCTCCACCTTCATCTCGGTCGACAGCCCCAGCCGTTCCATCCGTCCGGTCTCGGCTGCCGACGGCCCCGGAGGCACGGCGCAGCTCGTGGTCGGCGGCAACGGCCACCCGGTCGGCCGCTCCGACGGCGAGGCCGCGCAGGTCGAGGACCTCGTCGCGTGGACGCAGGAGCACTTCCCCGGAGCCGAGGAGACCCACCGGTGGTCGGCGCAGGACTACGAGTCGCACAACCTCATCCCGTTCGTCGGCGCGATGCCGCGCGGCCTCGGCAGCATCCGCTTCGCCACCGGCTACGCGAAATGGGGCCTGTCGAATGCGCCCGCCGCGGCGCTGCGGCTCACGGCCGAGCTCCTCGGCGCGCACCGGAAGGAGCGACCGTCGTGGATGACGGTGCTCGGCACCCGGCTCACCGTGCCGGCGGATCTCGCGCAGGGCGCCGTCGAGGGCCTGAAGGTCGCGGCCGCCGCGACGTCGGGATGGGTCAAGGCCGAGTCGCGGTCCGTGCCGGTGCCGCGCCCCGCCGAGGGAGAGGGCGTGGTGGCGAACCGCGGCGGACTGCCGGTCGGCATCTCGACCGTCGACGGCGTCACGCGCGCGGTCGACGCCGTGTGCCCGCATCTCGGCGGCGTCCTCGACTGGAACGACGCGGAGTGCACCTGGGACTGCCCGCTGCACGCGTCGCGCTTCGCGGCCGACGGGACCAGGATCGAAGGCCCCGCGCTGAGCGACCTGAAGCCGCTGCCCCGCACACCCCAGGGCTGAGTCAGCCGCCGAGCGGCTCGTCCCAGCCCTGCTGGGGCACGTCGCAGCTCTCGCGGAACACGTACTGCGAGGCGAGCTTGCGCTGATGGCTCGACCAGTCGATCGCGGGGCGACGCTGGTCGTGCGGCAGGTAGCCGAGGCGGTACACGGCCATGAGCTCGAGATCGTCGGGCACGTGGAGCAGCTCGATGATCTCCTCCCAGCGGCCGGGCACCTCCATGGGGAACGAGATGAACTGGATGCCCATGCCGAGCTCGACCGTCGTGAGCCAGACGTTCTCCATCGCCGCGCCCATGCTGAAGACGGAGTAGAACGACGACAGCTGTCCCGGTCGGTACTCGCTGCGATCGAGCATCACGCCGAGGAGCAGCGGCGACCCGGCCACGAGCTTGTGGTTCTCCTCGCCCAGGGTCTTGGGGACGCCGAACGTGTTCATGAGCTTCTGCCCGCGCTTCGTGAAGACCTGGCTCGTGAAGGGCCGGAGCGCCGCGGGGAGCTTGTCGAACAGCATCCCGCTCCGCTTCTCCTCCATCTCGGCCTGGCTGAAGCGGAAGTACGGCTTGTAGCGCTCGAAGAACGTGCCGTTCGACATCGCCTCGGTCATACTCTCGCCCGAGATGCGCGCGATGCGGTCGATCGTCTCGCGGTTCTCGATCACGACGAACCGCCAGGGCTGGCTGTTCAGCTGCGACGGTGCGCGCCCGGCGGCTTCGAGGAGGATGCGCTGATGCTCCTCGGAGACCGGATCGGGCAGGAACGGCCCGTTCGTGGTCTTGCGGCGGCGGATGGCGTCGAGCAGTTCCATGCGGTCACTTCCGGTCGGACGGGATGCGCGAGACGATGAGCCCCGCGACGATGAAGGGCGCCGCGGCGAGCGCGACGAGAGGATGCCGTCGGCCGTGCGTGCCGAGGTACGGGATGGCGGCGAGCGGCGCGGCGGCCGGCGCCAGGGCGAGGGCGGCGCGTCGACTCGCGATCTTCGGGCGACCCCACAGGACGGCCGAGAACGCCGCGGCCGAGGTCGCGCACGTCGCGATGTACATCGCATGGTGCAGCCAGCGGAAGTTCCGCGTGTCGATGAGCCCGGTCGCGACGGCCGTGCCCAGGGCGACGTTCGCGGTGTAGGCGGCGGCAGCGCCGACGAACAGCGGGGCCGCGTTCGTGCGTCTGCGGCGGTGGGGCATGTCCCGACCCTACGCCGATACCCGGCATCCGGTCTCGCCCTTGCCGAGGTGTCCCGATCTGTGCCAGGCACGGAGTCCTCTGCGGGGCCGAGAGCGCACCGCCCGCGCGGTGCGGGGCCAGGAACGCACCCGAACCCCTCGATTCCGATGCGTTTCCGACCCCGCACCCGCGGGAGGATGCGTTCCTGGCCCCGCACGCGCGCGGATGCCGAGGCGACGCCTACAGGTTCGCCTCCGCGTAGACGCGGAGCGCGTCGCGGACGAACTCCGCTCCGTGCGTGCCGCCGGCGGACGTCTCGTAGTTCGCGCCGAAGCGCGGATCTGCGACGTACATCTCGCCGAGGCCGATCACGTACGCCCTGACGTCGCCACCGGGCGCGGCAGCCGGAGTCCCCGGGATGCCGGTGAGCCACTCGACGTGGCGACGGGCGACCTCCTGCGCCTCGGCGGATGCCGGGTCGATGCCGCTCTCGGCGGCGGCGACCCAGTCCCGGCCGAGGTCGGAGACCCGCTGCTGCCAGTCGGCACGCTCGGCGTCGCTCATGCCACGCCACCAGCGGTCGCCGTCGGCGTAGGCCGTGCGACCCCAGCGCTGCTCGACCTCATCCTGGTACTGCGTGTGGTCGAAGCCGTCGAACATGTTCTCTGCCATCAGTTCTTCACCTCCTCTCAATGCCTCGATGGTGCTCTCGACCGACGCGATTTGCCGCCCCAGCCGGTCCTGCTCCTCGCGCAGCAGCGCGAGGTGGGTCTCGAGCGCGGACGCCTCGGTCTGCCGCCCGGACGCGGCGGCCAGGACCGCCGCGATCTGCGTCAGTCCCAGCCCGAGCTCCCGCAGCAGCAGGATGCGCTGCAGTCGCACGAGTGCATCCCGGTCGTAGTGCCGGTAGCCGTTGCGCGCGATACGCGTCGGCGGCAGCAGGCCGATGTCGTCGTAGTGACGCAGCGTCCTGCTGGTGGTGCCCGCGAGGCGGGCGATCTCCTGGATCGACCAGTCCCGATCATCCATCGCGCTCTCCTTCCGTCGTCCGATGACTCCACGGTAGAAGTTGACGCCGCGTCAAGGTCAACCGCGAAACCGATATTCTTCATCCGCCCGTCACGTGAATCGCCGCCGCGCTCGCTACGGTCGTCACGTGCCCGAATCGCGCCCCGCCTCCCATCCGCTCGCCCTCGCCCCCGTGACCGCTCCCCCGCGGACGGCGGATGCGTTCGCGAGACGGTTCCTGCACAACCTGAACTTCGCGCGCGGGGTCGCGCTGTCGGCGTCCAGTGCGAGCGACCGCTATCTCGCTCTCGCGCACACCGTGCGGGACTACCTGACGGCTCACTGGCTCGAGGACGTCCGCCGTCAGAAGGAGACCCAGGCGAAGGCCGTGTGCTACCTCTCCGCCGAGTACCTGCTGGGTCGTCAGCTCGACAACGACCTGCTCGCCGCCGGGCTCGCCGAGATCGCCGCCGAGGCGCTCGCCTCTTGTGGCGTCGACCTCGACGAGCTCCGCGATCAGGAGGTCGAGCCGGGCCTCGGCAACGGCGGACTCGGCCGACTCGCGGCGTGCTTCATCGACTCGCTCGCCACGATGGCCGTGCCGAGCATCGGCTATGGCATCCGCTACCAGTACGGGATCTTCCGGCAGACGTTCGTCGACGGTCAGCAGGTCGAGCAGCCCGATGCCTGGCTCGCCCTCGGCTCGCCCTGGGAGTTCGCCCGGCCGGAGGACGCGCAGACCATCGGGTTCGGGGGATGCACCGAGACGTACGACGACGACGGCGTCGAGCGCAGCCGCTGGGTGCCCGCGTGGAACGTGCAGGCCGTGCCCTACAACTACATGGTCCCCGGCTTCCAGAACGGTCGCGTCAACACGCTCCGCCTGTGGAGCGCCGTCGCCACGGACGCGTTCGACCTGCGCATCTTCAACTCGGGCGACTACGAGGAGGCCGTGCGGGCGCAGACGTTCGCCGAGAACATCTCGAAGGTCCTGTACCCCGAGGACTCCACCCCGCAGGGCAAGGAGCTCCGGCTGCAGCAGCAGTACTTCTTCGTCGCCGCCTCGCTCCACGACTTCCTCGACACCATGCTCTCCGACGGCTTCGACCTGGCCGCACTGCCCGAGCGGGTCGTCTTCCAGCTCAACGACACCCACCCGGTGATCGCCGTCCCGGAGCTCATGCGCGTGCTCGTCGACGAGCGGAGGCTCGACTGGGACGACGCGTGGGAGATCACCCGGCGGTGCTTCGCGTACACGTGCCACACGCTGCTGCCGGAAGCCCTCGAGGTCTGGCCCGTCGAGCTCCTGGGCCGCCTGTTGCCCCGCCACCTGGAGATCATCTACCGGATCAACGACGAGTTCCTCGACTCCGTGCGGGAGCGCTTCGGCGACGACGAGAGGCTCGTGCGCGACATGTCGATCATCGCCGAGCAGCCGGTGCGCTCGGTGCGGATGGCGTATCTCGCGACCGTCGCGGGTGCGAAGGTCAACGGCGTGGCCGAGCTGCACTCGCAGCTGCTGCGCGACAGGGTGCTGCACGACTTCGACGTGTTCTTCCCCGAGAAGTTCACCAGTGTCACGAACGGCGTGACGCCGCGGCGCTTCCTCCGTCTCGCGAACCCGGAGCTGTCGTCGCTCATCACGGCCGCGATCGGCGACGGCTGGACCACCGATCTCGAACGCCTGCGCGAGCTCGAGCCGTATGCCGATGACGCCGAGTTCCGAGCGGCCTTCGCGGAGGTGAAGGCCGCCAACAAGCGTCGCGCGGGCGAGACCCTGCGGGCCCGCGACGGCATCGACATCGGCGACGGGCACCTGCTCGACGTGATGGTGAAGCGGCTGCACGAGTACAAGCGGCAGATGCTCAAGGTGCTCCACGTCGTCACGACGTACGAGGGCGTGGTGTCGGGTCGGGTCGCGGCCGAGGACCTCGTCCCGCGCACCGTGATCTTCGGTGCGAAGGCCGCGCCGGGCTACGCGATGGCCAAGCGCATCATCCATCTCATCAACGCCGTCGGCGAGGTCGTGAACGCCGACACGCGGCTCGAGGGCCGGCTGCAGGTCGTCTTCCCGCCGAACTACACCGTGACCCTCGCCGAGCGCGTGATCCCCGCCGCCGACCTCTCGGAGCAGATCTCGCTCGCCGGCAAGGAGGCGTCCGGAACAGGGAACATGAAGTTCGCCCTGAACGGGGCGCTCACGATCGGCACCGACGACGGCGCGAACGTCGAGATCCGCGAGCTCGTCGGCGACGAGAACTTCTTCCTGTTCGGGATGAGCGAGCCCGAGGTGTCGGACCTCGCGGCGCGCGGCTACCGTCCGGAGGAGTTCGTCCAGGCGGATGCCGGGCTGCGGCGCGCGATCGACCTCATCGCCTCGGGGGCGTTCGCGCACGGCGACCGGTCGGTGTTCGAGCCCGTCGTCTCGAATCTGCTCCACGAGGACCGCTTCATGGTGCTCGCCGACTACGCGTCGTACATCTCCGCACAGGAGAGGGTGGACGCCGCGTACGCCGACCAGGACGCCTGGATCCGCTCGGCGATCCTCAACGTCGCCCGCACCGGCTTCTTCTCGTCCGACCGCTCGATCAGGGACTACATCGACCGCATCTGGCACACTCCGCCGCTGGCCTGACCGTCGTTTCCGCGGGTTCTGCGACCCCCTTGACAACATCGAGATATATCGTGTTATCCTCGCAACACACGATATATCGTGATCCCTCAACCCAGGAGAAGCAGACATGACCGAGAAGTGGCTCATCGCCCCCGGCGAGGAACGCGTCATCGACATCGAGAACGTCACCCGCCTCAAGATCGGTCTGGTCGGCGGCCAGGTCGACGTCATCGCGCACGACGAACCCGGCATCCGCATCGAGGTGCACGGCGTCACCACCAAGGACCTCCGCATCGAGGCTCAGAACGGCGAGGTCGAGATCGACCACCCGCAACTGGGCTGGGACAACTTCCTCGAGGTCTTCCGCAACTTCGGCTCCGGTGGGCCCAAGGCCGAGGTCAGTGTCGCGGTCCCCCGCTCGATCGCCCTCAACCTGGGCGTCGTCAGCGCCGGTGCGCTCGTCTCCGGCATCCGCAACGACACCCGCCTCAACACCGTCTCCGGCGACATCATCGTCGACACGCTGATCGGCGACCTCATCGTGAACTCCGTGTCGGGCGACGTGCAGGTGCGCGGCCTCACCGGATCGATCACCGCGAACAGCGTCTCGGGCGACGTCGCGGTGACCGGCACCATCCGCAAGGCGACCGTCGACATCGTGTCGGGCTCGACCCTCGTCGACGCCGCGGGCGACGTGAACACCATCAACGTCAACTCGGTCTCGGGCGGAACGACGGTGCGCCTCGACGAGTCGCTCGCCGCGAACTACGTCGTGCGCTCGCTGAGCGGACGCCTGCTCATCGACGGCGTCGAGCGCGGCTCGTCGGGCATCAACAACTACACCGGCTCCACGGGCGAGCTCGCCGGCCGCTTCGTCGATCTGCGCGCCAACTCCGTGTCAGGCGGCGTCACGGTGCTGCGCCGGACGCCCGCATCGATCGAGAACGACGCCGAATGGGAGGAAGCATGAGTCCCGCGGTCTTCTCGCACGGCGACCTGCGCCTGTACCTCCTGTCGCTGCTCGCCGAGGCCCCGCAGCACGGCTACGGCATCATCCAGGCGCTGACCGACCGCACGGGCGGGACGTACACGCCGAGTGCCGGGACGATCTACCCGCGACTCGCGAAGCTCGAGGAGGAGGGCCTGGTCACGAAGACCGTCGACGGCCGCACCACGATCTACGCGATCACGGATGCGGGACGCGCCGAGCTCTCCTCGCGCGAGGGCGACCTCGCCGGCATCGAGGCGGGGCTCACCGATTCGGTGCGGCTCATCGCCAACGAGGTGCGCCAGAGCGTCAAGGAGGCCATGAAGAGCCTCCGCGCCGATCTCGCGACCGCCGAGAAGGACGACCGCGCGGCGTCGAAGGGCCGTCCGCGCACCGCGGGCGACGACGAGCGCATCGTCAGCCGCGAGGAGCTGCACCGCGCGGATGCCGTCGTCAACGCCTTCCGCGCACGCGTGCGCACCGACCTGCGCACGCACGTCGCGAAGGGCGGCAGCCTGCCCTCATCGGTCGTGTCGGAGCTGGAGGACGGACTGGATGCCGCCGCGCGCCGCATCACGACCGCCCTGGCGTCGCTCGGACGCTGACACCCCCGCGTCGAAGCCCCTTCCGTCCGCCGACGGGAGGGGCTTCGGTCGTCCGGATGCTACTCGGTCCAGATCTCGGCCTGGGTGTCGGGAACCGGATCCTCGAGCGGCACGACGAGCACCGACCGATGCTGACGGTGGGCGAGACGTGCGGCGACAGAGCCGGTGAAGAACTCCCTGATCGACTCGCCGATCCCGCGCTTGCGGGTGCCGACCACGATCAGCTGCGCGTCGAGCTTGTTCGCGAGCTGCTTGATCGCCAGCGCCGGATCGCCGACGAGCTGACGCGCGGTCCAGGTGATGCCGGTGCCCTCGAGCGCCGCACCCGCCTCGGACTGCACGACCTCGAACTCGGCGGTCCCCGCGTCGAAGTTGATGTCGATGGGCGCGGAGTGCACGTACCCGTCCGGGTCCTCGTATGTCACGAACCGGGTGACGTCGACGTGGGCGACGACGAGCGGCACTCGCAGGAGCCGCGCGAACCGCGCGGCCTCGTCGATCACGTGCCGGGGCTGACCGGGCTGCATGCCGACGATGACGGCTTTCTGCAGGGTCGCGTTCTGAGCTGTCTCCTCAGAGGGCGTCGAGGTGCTGTCGGTCATGAAGATCGCTCCCTTCCCCAGCCTGGCATCAGCCAGAGCGGTCTACCCGCGTGCTATTCTGAATGCTACTCTTACCGGCTGCGAGCCGGTGTCGTGAATGCATCGGGCCCCTTGTTGCCCGCAGCTTAACTCGTGAGGGGGTCTCGCGCATGGGCCGTGGCCGTCAAAAGGCGAAGCACACCAAGATCGCCCGCGAACTGAAGTCCTTCAGTCCGTCGGTGAACTACTCTGCGCTGGAGCGCGAACTCGGGCACCCGAGCGACTCCGAAGACGCATACGTCGACAAGTGGGCAGACGAGTATGCCGACGAAGACGAGGACGAACTAGAAAAGGCCTGACCGCCCTTTCTGCTGTCGTCTCCCCCGTGCACCGCACGGGGGTTTCGTCGTGTCCGGATGAGGTCGGACGACGCAGCGCACGGTATGCCGGAGCTCTTCCGGAATGCCGGAGGCGTCTTCGCGTCCGCTCCTTCATCCCGGGAGTTCTCCTTCGATCCGGGTGTGGATGCCGCCGGAGACACGGCCCAGGACACCGAGGCGACGGTCGCTACCAATGGCCGTGCCGGCGCTCCCAGTCCTCTTCGATGGTGCGGCGACGTCCGGCGACCCATCCGGCCGGGATCACCGCGAGGAGCACTCCGACGAGCACCCAGAGCGGCACGACCCAGCTGTCGGTCACATCGTGCAGCAGGCCGACGAGAAGCGGGAACACCGCGGCGACGGCGTAGCCGATGCTCTGCACGAATCCGCTGAGGGCGACGGCGCTCTCCGGCGTGCGGGCGCGGATGCTGAGCAGCACCAGCGCGAGAGGAAACAGCGCCGGCGCGAGTCCGAACAGAGCGACCCACAGCGGGAGTCCCGCGGTCGGGAGGAACAGGAATCCTCCGAGGCCTGTGAGCCCGCACGCGATCGCGACGAAGAACACGGGGCGCGTCGCCTGGAAGCGGACGATGAGGATCGGCACGAGCAGCGAACAGGGCAGGCCCATGAGCCCGAACAGCGAGAGCAGCAGCCCGGCGTTCGAGGGACTCACGCCGCCCACCTCGATCATGATCGTGGGCAGCCAGGAGAACGACACGTACGCCATGGTCGAGGAGGCGCCGAACACGAGCGCGATCGACCAGGCCAGGGGGAGCCGCCACAGCCGCGCGAACACGCGGGCGTTCGCGGGCGACGTCACGATCGGCCCGGTCGCCATCGAGGCCGCATCCACCCCGTCGTCCGTCGTGTCGGTCGCTTCGGCCGGCGCGGCCTCCCGACGCGGGGCCGTGCCGACGGCATCCGTCCGATTCGCGACGAGCATCGCGACCCAGGGCACGAGCGCGATCGCCGCGAACACGCCCCACAGGCCGAGCGACACCCGCCATCCCGCGGTGTCGGCGATCGGCACGGCGACGAGCGGCGGCACGAACGTCGACACCGCCATCGTGGTCGAGTAGACCGTCATCATGACGCCGAGCCGGTCGGGGAAGTACTTCTTCACCAACGGCGGCAGCAGCACGTTGCCCGAGCCCACGCCCGCGAACACCACCGCCGTGGAGAGGAGCAGCGTCGTGGAGTCGATCGAGAGACCGCGAAGCAGCAGACCCGCGGCGATCAGCGCGATCGCGGCGACCGCGACCCGTTCGAGCCCGAAGCGGCGCTCGAACAGCGGAGTGAGAAGTCCGAACACGGCGAAGCACACCGGCGGCGCCGCGCCGATGAGCCCCGCGACGACGGAGGAGACCGGGAAGTCCTCGGCGACGTGATCGATCACCGGAGACAGGGAGGCCACGGCCGAGCGCAGCGAGAACGCGACCAGCACGATGCCGAGCAGCGCGAGCGCCCGTCCCTGCCACAGCGGCCGGGCAGCGGAGGTCACGAGGTCTGCGACCCCTCCACCCACGCGAGGTACTCGTCGGAGACCGTGCCGGTGACGTAGCGCCCGTCGAAGCAACTCATGTCCAGGTCCTCGAGGGCGGTGCCCTCGGTGATCGCGGCCTTGAGATCCTCGACCTCCTGGTAGACCAGGTGGTCGCAGCCCAGCTCCTCGGCGATCTCGGGGATCGTGCGTCCGTGCGCGATGAGCTCGTGCCGCGACGGCATGTTGATGCCGTAGACGTGCGGGTGGCGGACCGGCGGCGCGGCGGAGGCGAACGTGACAGACACCGCACCGGCATCCCGAGCCATCTGGATGATCTGCTTGGAGGTCGTGCCGCGCACGATCGAGTCGTCGATCAGCAGGACGTTCTTGCCCTGGAACTCCGCCGACATCGCGTTGAGCTTCTGCCGGACGCTCTTCTTGCGCACCGCCTGCCCCGGCATGATGAAGGTGCGGCCGACGTAGCGGTTCTTGTAGAAGCCCTCGCGGTACTCGATGCCGAGCTTGCGCGCGACCTCCATCGCCGCGGGGCGCGACGAGTCGGGGATCGGCATGACGACGTCGATCTTGTCCATCGGCACGTGCTTCGCGATCGTGTCGGCGAGGCGGTCGCCCATGCGCAGACGCGACTCGTACACCGAGATGCCGTTCATGATCGAGTCGGGTCGTGCGAGGTAGACGTACTCGAACGCGCACGGCGCGAGCGTGGGCTCGGCGGCGCACTGCCGCGAGTGCAGCTCGCCCTCGTTCGTGATGAACACGGCCTCGCCGGGCTCGACCTCGCGGACGACCTCGTAGTCGGCGTTCTCGAGCACGAGCGACTCGCTCGCCACGACCCACTCGTCGCGGCCCTCGGCGCCCGGCACGGTCGACGGACGACGCCCGAGGATCAGCGGGCGGATGCCGAACGGGTCGCGGAACGCGAGCAGACCGTACCCGGCGATCACGGCGATGACGGCGTAGGCGCCCTCGATGCGCTCGTGCGTGCGGGCGACGGCCTCGAAGATGCGGTCGGGGTCGAGGTCGACCGTCGAGGTGGTCGTCTGCAGCTCCCCCGCGAGGACGTTGAGCAGCAGCTCCGTGTCGCTCGACGAGTTGAGGTGCCGGCGGTCGCGCTTGGCCATGTCGGCCGTCAGCTCCCGCGTGTTCGTCAGGTTGCCGTTGTGGATGAGGATGATGCCGTAGGGCGCGTTCACGTAGAACGGCTGCATCTCCTCCTCGCTCGATGCGGTGCCCTTGGTGGCGTAGCGCACGTGACCGAGGCCGACGTTGCCGAGCAGCGCGCGCATGTCACGCGTGCGGAACGCCTCGCGCACCATGCCCTGCGCCTTGGCGTTGTGCATGACGCCGTTCGCCTCGGCGGTGGCGATGCCCGTCGCGTCCTGGCCGCGGTGCTGCAGCAGGAGGAGAGCGTCGTAGATGTCCTGATTGACCGGGGCAGACCCGACCATTCCGACGATGCCGCACATGTGTGGTTACTTCGCTCCATCCGCGTATGCGCCCACCAGGCGCACCGCTCCGCCGTCGACGCCCTTGGCGCCCTGTTCGAACTCTCCGTCGGGACGAGGACCGAAGCCCACCGTGCCGACCTGCCACGCGCGCATGCCCTCGGCCGCGAGGGCCGCGATCGCCGCGTCCTTCTGCTCCGCCGCGATCACCGCGAGGAAGCCGATGCCGAGGTTCCAGGTGCCCTCGGCCGATTCCAGCGTCGAGCCGGCGATGTCGCTGAGGACGCGGAACACCGGGCTCGGCGACCACGTGCTGCGGTCGACCTCGGCCCAGCTGCCCTGCGGGAGCACCCTGGCGAGGTTCGCCGCGATGCCGCCGCCGGTGACGTGGCTCAGGGAGTGCACGCCGGCCGTGCCGAGCTTCTCGATCAGACGCAGCAACGGCAGCGTGTAGAGGCGGGTGGGCTCGAGCAGGGCCTCGCCCCACGTCGTGCCGAAGTCGGCGGCGTTGTCGCCGTAGCCGATGCCGGCGTTCGTGACGATGTGGCGCACGAGAGAGTAGCCGTTCGAGTGCAGACCGCTCGACGCGATCGCGAGGACGACGTCGCCGTCCTGCACGCGGTCGGCACCGAGGATGCCGTCGGCCTCGACGACCCCGGTCGCGGCTCCCGCCACGTCGTAGTCGCGTGGTCCGAGGAGGCCGGGGTGCTCGGCCGTCTCGCCGCCCACGAGCGCCGTGCCGGTGGCGGAGCACGCCTCGGCGATGCCGCGCACGATGTCGGCGATGCGCTGCGGGAAGACCTTGCCGCATGCGATGTAGTCGGTCATGAAGAGCGGCTTCGCGCCCACGACCACGATGTCGTCGACGACCATGCCGACGAGGTCCTGGCCGATCGTGTCGTGCTTGTCGATCGCCTGGGCGATGGCGACCTTGGTGCCCACGCCGTCGGTGCTCGTCGCGAGCAGCGGACGACGGAAGTCGCGGATGGCGCTGGCGTCGAAGAGCCCGGCGAATCCGCCGACGCCGCCGAGCACTTCGGGACCGTGCGTCGCGCGGACGGAGGACTTCATCAGCTCGACGGCGAGATCGCCCGCAGCGGTGTCGACGCCGGCTTCGGAATAGGGATTGGTGGGGGAGGCAGCCACGCCTCCAGACTACCGCCCGGCGGGCATCGGGTCTCACCAGGGGTCGCCTCGCCGATCCGTGGACAGATCGGCTGCGGCAGAGCAGACTGGCCGTGCGCCACGACCCCCGGAGGTTCCATGCCCGATCGTCCGCCGACAGCCGCCTCCCGCCCCTCCGATCCCTCCGCCGCATCCCCGCCGGCGGATCCCGTCATGTCGCCGACGCTGACCGACGAGCAGTGGGAGCGTCTCGTCGCCGCCGGGACTCCGGAGGACGTCGCGGTCGGCGACTACGTGTTCCGCACCGGGGAGCCGGGCTACGACCTGATCGTCATCGAGTCGGGCGAGGTCGAGATCGTCCGCGATGCCCTGCGCTGGGTCGATGAGGCGGTGATCACCACGATGGGGCCGCGCACCTTCGCCGGCGAGCTGGGGCTGCTCAACGGGCAGGGGGCGTTCCTCTCGGCCCGCGTCACGACGCCGGGTCGGGTGCACCGGGTCACACGAACGGGCCTGCGCGCGCTCATGAACGAGGACGACGAGCTGTGCGACCTCATCCTGCATGCGCTGTGGGCGCGACGCGAGTCGCTGCGCACCGGACCGGCGGCCATGACCCTCAAGTTCGTCGGCACGACGGCCTCGAGCGACTTCCTGGCGCTGCGCCGCTTCGCGGAGCGCCTGGACCTGGTGCACAAGGCGGTCGCGCTCCCGCCCGACGACCTCGGCTCGCTCGACACGCACGACATCACCCTCGACGACCTCCCCGTCGCCTTCATCCAGGGCGAGCCGCTCATGCGGGCGACACCCGGTCTGGTCGCCGAGCGACTGGGCCTGAGCTACCACGCGCAGGCCGACGAGGTCGTCGATCTCGTCGTGGTCGGCGGAGGCCCCGCGGGACTCGCGGCCGCCATCTACGGCGCCTCCGAGGGGCTGAGCACTGTTCTGCTCGACGCGGTGGCGCCGGGCGGTCAGGCGGCGGCGACCTCGCGCATCGAGAACTTCCTCGGGTTCCCGTTCGGGGTGAGCGGCGGCGACCTCATCGGGCAGGCGATCCTCCAGGCGCTCAAGTTCGGAGTCCGTGTGTATGCGCCGTGCGAGGCGGTGGGCCTCACGCGCCTGTCTCCCGAGCTCCTCGACGTCGCCCTCTCGGACGGGCGGCTGATCCGCGCCCGCAGCGTGATCGTGACCTCCGGCGCTGCGTACCGCAGGCTCGACCTCGACCGGTGGCAGGACTTCGAGCGCTCCGGCGTGTACTACGCGGCGACACCCCTCGAGCTCCGTCAGGTGCAGGGCAAGCCCGTGGTGGTGGTCGGCGGCGCGAACTCGGCCGGACAGGCCGCGCTCTACCTCGCCTCCCACGGCTCCCCCGTGCATCTCGTGGTGCGCGGCCCTGATCTCGGCTCCCGGATGTCGAGCTATCTCGCGGATCGTCTCGCCGACGACGCCCGCGTGCGCGTGCACACCGCGTCGAACGTCACGGGTCTTGACGGCGACGACTCCCTGCGGTCGGTCCGCATCGACACCGTCGGTGAGGTCGACGCCCGCGGGCTGTTCTGCTTCATCGGGGCGACGCCGGCGACCTCGTGGCTGCCGACCCTCGACCGCGATGCCGAGGGCTTCATCCGCACCGGCACGGATGTGGGAGTCCAGACCCTCGACCAGTGGCAGGGTCTGGGCCGCGAGCCGCTGCCGTTCGAGACGTCGGCTCCGCGCGTGTTCGCGGCCGGAGATGTCCGGCGCGGGTCGATGAAGCGGGTCGCCGCCGCCGTCGGCGAAGGGTCCAGCGCGGTGGCGTCCGTCCACCGCGCACTGGCGTTCTGAGAGGAGACAGGGTGACCGACATCGATACGAGTGCCGTTCCGTCCGGGACCGGATGCGTCGAGTGCGACGAGGACGGCGGGTTCTGGGTGCATCTGCGGCGCTGCGGCGCGTGCGGCCACGTGGGCTGCTGCGACACCTCGCCGGGGCAGCATGCCACGGCGCATTTCCGCGCGACGGGGCACCGTCTCATCCAGAGCTTCGAGCCCGGAGAGGACTGGTTCTGGGACTACGTCGACGAGGCCGTCGTCGACGGTCCCGAGCTGGCCGCGCCCGACAGCCATCCTGCCGATCAGCCGGTTCCGGGACCGGCGGGCCGCGTGCCGGACGACTGGCAGCAGCTCATCCACCGCTGACGCGCCCGCCCGATCGAGGATGCCGCTCGTGTCGTCGATCCGCACTGCCCTGATGCCCGGAGCGTCTCCTACGATGGGGCCATGGCCGACAAGCCGCAGTGGCTGATCCGCGAGGACGCGAGCGTTCCCGTCCTCGTGGCCCTCGCGCTGCGGCAGGCCCTCGGCATCCGCGCCCCCGCAGACCTGCCGAGCCTGCGCGACCTGCCGGTCAGGGCCCCGGATGCCGTCGACGTCACGCCCGAGCTCGAGAAGCAGTGGCGGGATTACTGGGACATGACGGTCGAGCCGCGCGCCCACCCGTCGGGCGTCCCGCTGGAGCTCGTCGAGGGCTTCGACACGCTCGTCGCGCTGCCGGCATCCGGGTCGGAGCAGCTCGCCGAGGCGATCATGCCGCACGCCGCGTCGGCGCTGCGCTTCGCGCGCGTCGCGCACGATCGATACGTGTCGTCGATCCGGGCGTCGATGGGCTCGCGCTCGCACGCCGCGTCCACCGGCGGCGACGCCTACCGCGCGTACGCCAGCGCGATCGCGGAGTTCGAGCGGGACATCGGCCGGCGGGCGCACTCGTTCGAGCTGAACGTGCAGGTGCTGCCGTTCTCGCAGCGGGGCATCTGGTGGATCGGAGCGCTGACCGTCGCGGTGACCGACGGTCTGCGGCGCGACGTGGTGTCGTTCGACTCGGCCATCCGGCCGATCATCGCCGAGCTGGCGTGATCGAGGTCAGTCCGCCTCGATGATCGTCTCGTGCTCGACGCGCACGACCCGGTCGTGGCGGCGGGCGACGCGCTCGAGGATCAGCGACACCACGGCGCCCAGCGCGAGGCCGATGGGTGCGGTCCACAGCAGCAGGAATCCGAAGACCTGGCCCGGAGGGTAGACGACGTCGGCGGCCTCGGACGGCTCGAAGCTGCCCACCATCGTGAGGATGCCGGCGGCGATGACGCCGAGCACGACGCCGATGCCCATGAACACGCCGATGCGCGGCACGCGGCGCACGGTCGCCTCGACCGTCTGGTGGGTCTCGTGGAAGGACATGACTCCATTGTCCCACCGTCCGAGCCGTCCCGGGTTCTGTCCTGAGACGGAGCGATGCCCTCCCCGCGTCCGCTGCGGGGAGGGCATCGCCGTCCGGGGGGCGACTGTCGGATCAGACCTCGGTCGTGACCTCGGCGCCCTCGGCCTTCGCGCGGTTCCGGCGCGCGACGAGCACGCCGCCTCCCGCCGCGAGCGCGACGACCACGAGGCCGCCGACGATCCACGGCCAGACCGGTGCGTCGCCCGTGTCCGCGACGGCGGTGAGGGATGCCGCGGCATCCGTCGTCTCCGCCTCGGCCGGCTCCTGTTCGTCGTCCGCCACGACGCCGCAGTCGGCCGCCACCGGGATCGTCGCCGTCACCGGATCCAGCTCCTCGCCGGCGGCGTAGGTGCCGAACGCCGCGGAACCGGCCTCCGTGAGGGTGGTGGGCACGGCGTCGAGCGACAGGACGCCGTCGACCACGGCCGCGTCGCCGACGGCGAACTCCGCGAGACGCACGCCCTGCTGATCGACGCTCTGCCCGTCCTGCGTGGTGCCGAGCACGTCGAACACGAGGTAGCCGGTGTCGCCGGCGAGCTCGAGTCGGGCGTTCGACAGCGTGGTGTTCAGCGCGCCGTCGTGTCCGGTGAACGCGATGCTGCCGCCGAAGGTGATGAGACCCGTGAGCGTCTCGTCGTCGAACGAGCCGGAGCCGTTCTCCCAGACGTAGTCCGGGTAGCGGTACTCCACGTCCGTCAGCGTCCAGCCGCCCTTCGCGATGCCCTCGATGTAGGTGCGGAACGACTCCTTGTAGCCCCACTGCAGCGTCGCGCCGGAGACGGTGCACGCGCCGATCGCGGCGGTCTCACGCGTCAGGGTGAAGGCCAGACCCCGATCGACCGAGCCCTGCAGCGTCAGCGTGTGCGCGCCGTCCTCCAGGCCTGCCGGGAGCGAGCCCGTCCAGGTGGCGACGCCCGACGCATCCGCCGTCACCGTGTCGAGCAGCACCGGCGTGGAGTACACCACCACCTGGATGTCCTCCTCGTTCGGCTGGAAGCCGGATGCTGAGAACGAGGCGGACCGGCCGGACTGCAGAGCCGCGAGGTTCGCCTCGTCGATCTGGATGCCGGACGTCGCGGGAGGCGTGGACGGGAGGGAGGCCTTGGCCTTCACCACCGCCGCCGCCACGGTGCCCGTCGTCCCGGACGGCGCCGCGGCAGCGGAGCCGATCGTGAACGTCACCGGGTCGAGGGTCGTGGTGTTGCCCGCGAGCACCCGGTCACGACCGTCGGCCGTGAGCGACGCGGGTGCCGAGGAGTAGGTGACCGCTCCGTTCGCCCGCGTGACCACGGCGCGAGAGAGGTCGAGAGTGGCGAACGGCACCTGCGCGCCGCCGCTCGTGACCGACAGCGTCGCCGCACCGGCGGAGGTGACGCGGATCTGCGGGTTCGAGACCGTGACGTCGAGCACGCCGTTGTGACCGGTGAAGCGCACCGATCCGCGGTAGACGACGCTGCCCAGGCCCGATGCCGCGTCGTAGTCGCCGCCCACCGTCTGCCCGAACTGGAACAGGCCGTCGGCGCGGGTCGCGCCGTTCGAGACGTCGATCGCCCCCTTCGCGATGCCGCCGGTGACGTAGCTCGTGAACGACGTGGAGATGGCCCAGCGCAGCGATCCTCCCGGCACCGACACCGCGGGCGGCGTCGGGGTCGTGGTCGGGGGCGTCGTCGGCGGAGTGGTGGGCACCTCGGGCTTCTCGCCCGTCAGCGCATCCCACTGCTCGTCGGTGATCGAGACCCCGGCCCGCGCGTAGATCGTGCTCGCGGTCGGCATCGTGTGCTGCTGCCACGCGATGACCTCGTAGGTCTTCGTGCGGTCGAGCGCGTCGGCGGCAGCCGTCAGGTCGACGGTGAACGCGCCGCCCGCGATGCCGCGGACGTACTGCATCGCGAGGAATCCGCCGCCGGCCGTGACATCGGCCTCGGTGCCCGCCTCGATCAGGGCGACGTACGCGCCCGTGATGTCGCCGAGCTTCGATCCGGATGCCGTGACCGTGAGGCCGTCCTCTGCGGTGGCCGACGCGACGGTCGTCGTGACCGCAGGCGCCGTGCCGTAGTTCAGCGGCACGCTGCGCTCCTGGGCGGCGTTCACCACGCCGCCCGCGCCGTAGGTGTAGACGCCGTAGGAGCCGGGAGTCGCCTTCGCATCCGCGAGAGTGAGCGTGGCCTCGAACGTGCCGTCCGCGGCGATGTCGACCCACTGCGAGCGGATCGCACCCTGGTACTGCGCCGGGACCTTCTCGAGCACGGACTCGGCGAGCGCCCACGCCTGCGCGCCGACGGAGCGCGTCGACGAGGCGGCGCCGGCGGACGGCTGCCACGCCGCCGCGAAGTTGCCGAACACGACATAGGTGCCCTGCGGCAGGTCCGCGGGGATCGGGACTCCGCGACCGCCGACATTGGCCGTCGGGTCGTATCCGGAGCCCTTCACGACGATCGTGTCGCCCGCTTTGACCGCGGTCGATCCGGCCGGCGTCACGCCGTCCGCCAGGAACACCTCGATGGCGGGGTCGGCGGGCTGCAGGGCATCCCAGACGGCGTCGCCGATGACGACAGGGGTGCGCGCGAGGATGGTCTGGGCGTTCGGAAGCGTGTGCTGCGTCCAGACGATGACCTCGTAGTCCGTGCCGCGGTCGAGCGCAGCGGCCTTCGCCGTGAGGTCGACGCTGAAGGCGCCGCCCGTGATGCCGCGCACGTACTGCATGGCGGCGAAGCCGCCGCCGGCCGTGACGTCCGCTTCGGTCCCGGCCTCGATGACGGCTGCGTACACGCCCGTAGTCGAGCCGAAATCGGTGCCGGTGACGGTGGTCGTCACGCCCGGCTCTCCCGCGGCGAGCGCCGCCGTCGCGGAGATCTTCGGGGCGACCGTGTAGTTCACCGCGACGCTGCGCTCCTGCGCGGCATTCGTCACTCCGCCGGCGCCGTAGGTGAAGACGCCGTACGCCCCGGGCGTGGCCTTGGCGTCCTTGAGCGTGAGGGTCGCCCGGAACGTGCCGTCGGCCGCGATGTCCACCCACTGTGCGCGGATCGCACCCTGGTACTGCGTCGGGACCTTCTCGAGAACCGCCTCGGACAGCGCCCAGGCCTGCGAGCCCACGGAGCGCGCGGAGCCGGCTGCGCCCGCGGACGGCTTCCAGTCCGCGGCGAAGTTGCCGAACACGACGTAGGTGCCCTGGGGGAGGTCGGCGGGGATCGGGACTCCGCGACCGCCGACGTTCGCCGTCGGGTCGTAGCCCGAACCCGCGACGACGATCGTGTCGCCGGTCGTCAGCGGCGTGTCCCCGACGGGGGTCGTGCCGTCGGAGAGGAAGACCTCGATGGTCGGCTCGACGGGCTCGGGCGTCGTGCCGGGGTCGGTGCCGGGATCCGTGCCCGGGTCGGTGCCCGGGTCCGTGCCCGGGTCGGTGCCGGGGTGCGTGCCCGGGTCGGTGCCCGGGTCGGTGCCGGGATCCGTACCCGGATCGGTACCCGGGTCAGTTCCCGGCTCGGGGGTCACCGGTCCGAAGACCGCGTCCCACTGCGCGTCGGAGACGGCGACGTCGCCGCGCGCGTAGATCGTCTCGGCGTTCGGCACCGAGTGCTGCTGCCAGACGAGCACCTCGTAGACCTCGGAGCGGTCGAGCGAGGCGGCGGGAGCGGTGAGAGTGAACGAGCTGGCGCCCGCCGTCACGGCTGGGAAGGGGATGGCGAAGGCCGCGTACCCGCCGCCCGGGCCGGAGAGTCCGCTCTCCGTGCCCTTCACGATGAGGGCCGCGTAGACGCTCGCCACCTCGGGGAGGCCGGACGCGTCGACCTGCACGGTGATGCCCGACGTGCCGGCGGAGGTCACAGATGCCGTGACCGAGCCGCTCGTGGCGTGCGCCGGGGGTGCGATCACCGCCCCGGCCGCTATCAGGAGGACGGAGATGAGGGCGGCGAGCAGGGCGCGTATGCGGCTGCTCCCCGGGGATGCTGTGGCTGTGGCGTTCACGTTTCTCCAGGCCCCGGGGCGCGCAGCGGACGCGTGCCGCCGGTGCCGCAATGCAGTCGGGCAGGAAGATGTTTGTTGGTTAGGCTTAGCTAAGTAAGCTCCGTTCCGAAGAATAGAGGGGGCCGCGAGGCAGCGTCAAGTTTTAGGCTAGCCTTGCCTAATGCGCCGCGTACCTGCCGTCCTCCTCGCTGCCGCTCTCGTCCTGGGCCTGGCGGGATGCGCCGACCCCGGAGCCGCCGCCGCACCGCACTCGACCGACGTGATCGACGCGTGCCCGCAGGCATCCGCTCCCCTCGCGTCGCTCGACCTCGTCGACGACGTCCGCGCGACCACCGGAGGCTCGACCGCGTGCCTCTCGAGCGCGGCCATCGAGCCGGTGAGCGACGACACGGCGCCCGATCTGCCGGTCACGGTCACCGACAGCGAGGGACGCGAGGTCGAGGTCACGGACGTCGACCGCATCCTCCCGATCGACATCTCGGGCACCATCGCGTCGACGGTCTTCGCGCTCGGACTCGGCGATCAGGTGGTCGGACGCGACTCGTCCACGATGTTCGCCGGCACGGAGGACCTCCCGGTCGTGACCAAGACCGGGCACACGCTGAACGCCGAGGCGATCCTCGAGCTCGCGCCCACGATCGTCCTCACCGACACCTCGATCGGCCCGAAGGAGATCCGTCAGCAGCTGCGCGACGCGGGCATCGCGATCGTCGTCGTGTCGAGCGACCGGCGTCTCGACACCACCGACGACCTGGTGACGGAGATCGCCGCCGCGCTCGGGGTGCCGAGCCGCGGACAGGCCCTGATCGAGCGCCTCGACGCCGAACTCCAGGCATCGCTCGCGGAGATCGCCGAGGTCGTGCCCGCCCGCGTCGACGACAGGGCGCGGATGCTGTTCCTCTACGTCCGCGGCAACGCGAACATCTACTACATCTTCGGCGAGGACTCCGGAGCGGACTCCCTGATCGACGCCGTCGGCGGCGTGGATGTGGCCGCCGAGATCGGATGGGAGGGCATGAAGCCGATGACCGCCGAGGCGCTCGTCGCCGCGCAGCCCGATGTGCTCGTGATGATGACCGACGGCCTCGAGTCGGTCGACGGCATCGACGGCCTGCTCGAGCGCATCCCCGCGCTCGCCGAGACGCCCGCCGGCGCCCACCGCCGGGTCATCGACATGGCCGACAGCGAGATCCTGAGCTTCGGCCCGCGATCCGCCGACGTCATCGGGGCGATCGCCCGCGCCCTCTACGCGCCGTCCGCCTCCTCGGGATCTCCCTCGGGAGCCGATTCGTCCGAGCCCTCCGCGTGAGCGGCGAGGTCGTCACCCGCACTCCGTCGTCGCACCGGGGACTCCGCTTCGCGCTCGTCACGATCGGCCTCGCGGTCGCTCTGATCGCGACCTGCATCGTCTCGATCACCAGCGGGCAGTACTCGCTCTCGCCGACGGATCTCATCGGCGTGCTGCTGCGCGGGGTCGGCATCGACACCGCGTGGGCGCCGACCGGCACCACCGACTACGGCGTGATCTACAACCTGCGACTCCCCCGCCTCGTGCTCGGGCTGCTCGTCGGCGCGGCGCTCGCCGTCTCGGGCGTGCTCATGCAGGCGATCTTCGGCAACCCGCTGGCGGATGCCGGCGTCGTCGGCGTCTCGTCCGGGGCCGCTCTCGGCGCCGCGGCGAGCATCACGCTCGGGCTGGCGTCCTTCGGGATGTGGACGACCCCGGTGTTCGCGTTCCTCGGCGGACTCGCGGCGGTGCTCGCCGTGTACTTCATCAGTCGCTCGGGCGGCCGCACCGAGGTCGTGACCCTGCTGCTCACCGGGATAGCGATCAACGCGATCGCCGGAGCAGGCATGGCCTTCCTCACCTTCCTCGGCACCACGTCGACTCGCGAGCAGATCGTGTTCTGGCAGCTCGGATCGCTCAACGGCGCACTGTGGTCGAACGCCGCTCTCGTCGCGCCTCTCGTCGCGATCGGGATCGTCGTGGCGCTGATCGTCTCGCCGCAGCTCGACCTCTTCGCCCTCGGCGAGCGCACCGCCCGGCACCTGGGCGTGAACGTCGAGCTGCTGCGCATGGTGGTGATCGTCACCGTCGCGATCCTCGTGTGCGCCGCGGTCGCCTTCGCCGGCATCATCGGGTTCGCGGGGCTCGTGGTCCCGCACCTCATGCGCATGATCATCGGGCCCGCGCATCTTCCGCTCGTGATCGCGTCCGCGCTCGGCGGGGCGCTGCTCATCGCGATCGCCGACCTCGTCGCGCGCACCGCCGTGCCCCTCGCCGACCTCCCCATCGGCATGATCACCTCGCTGGTCGGCGGGCCGTTCTTCCTCTGGCTGCTGGTGCGCACCCGGCGCCGGTCGGGAGGGTGGGCATGAGGATCCGACTGCAGGGCGCCGGCATCACGGTGCGCGTCGCCGCTGGTCGAGCGATCCTCGACGACGCGGCGATCTCGGTGCGCGCCGGCGAGATCCACGCACTGGTCGGGCCGAACGGCGCGGGCAAGTCGACGCTCTTCGGTGTGCTCGCGGGCGACGTGGCTCCGGCGTCCGGCGAGGTCCTGCTGGACGGCGCCGCGATCGGCGGCATCCGCGCGCCGGACATGGCCCGCGCCCGAGCCGTACTGCTGCAGGAGAACGCGGTGACCTTCCCGTTCACCGTCGAGCAGGTCGTGCGCATGGGACGCGCCCCATGGGCGCGCACCGGCGCCGCCGACGAGGATGACGAGGTCGTGGCCGAGGCGATGGCGGCGACCGAGGTGACGGCCATGGCCGGTCGCGCGGTCACGTCGCTGTCGGGCGGCGAGCGCGCACGGGTGGCACTGGCGCGGGTGCTCGCCCAGCGCACCGGCATCCTGCTGCTCGACGAGCCGACCGCGGCCCTCGATCTCAAACATCACGAGGACGTCATGCGGCTCATCCGCGCCCAGGCGGATGCCGGAGTCGCCGTGGCGATCGTGCTGCACGACCTCAACGCCGCTCTCGCTCACGCCGACCGCGTGACACTCCTCGCCGGCGGCCGGGTCGCGGCCACGGGCACCGCTGCCGACGTGCTGACGGCCGAGCGGATCGAGGCCGTGTACGGGCAGGCCGTCGACGTGTTCCCGCATCCCGTCACGGGCGTGCCGCTCGTCGTCGCGCGGCGAGGTCTCTGAGGCCCTCCTGGCAGTCGGCCCCCGGAACCTGTCGGGTCAGTGACCGGTCAGCGGCGGTCAGGGACGCAGCGGCAGGACGTCGACGAGATCGGCGCGGGTGCCGGATGCCTGGATGCGGCCGGCCGAGGCGGCATCCGTCCAGTGCTGCTCGCCCGTCGCGACCGCGATCCAGGTGGCGGCATCCATCTCGACGACGTTGGGCGGGGTGCCGCGCGTGTGCCGCGGACCCTGGATCACCTGCACCGCGCCGAACGGCGGCACGCGCACCTCGACGCTGTTGCCCGGCGCCTTCTCGTCGAGCAGCTGCAGCAGGTAGCGGACGGCCGTCGCGAGATCCGTGCGGATCGGCTTCTCCCCTGCAGCCTCGGCCGCTCGCACGGCGTCGAGCGCGGCGCGTCCGTCGATGATGTCGATCCTGCGGGAGGGCATGCGATCCAGGGTACGCCGCGGCACGGCATCCGCCCTCTCGCGCGCTCGCACACGCTCCGAGGCTCGGACGTTCGAGCTTCCCGCGGACGTTCGGCGCGCGACCGTCCGAGGACGATGCGGTCCTCCGAGATTCGCGACAGCCCGTCCCGCCCGCCCGGCGCGGGCATAGGCTCGACCTGATGAGCCAGGATCCCGAGACTCTGCACGGCGCACGAGCCGAACTCCTCGCAGCTGCGCGGCGTACGGATGCCTGGGCGCCGGCGCTCCCGCCGAACGACGGTCTCGCGCATCCGGCATCCGTCCTCGTGCTCTTCGGCCGTCTCGACAGCACCCCCGCCGAGAACGACGACGCCACGGTCGCCGCCGACCTCGACGTCCTGCTGCAGCGGCGTGCCGCGACGCTGTCCTCGCACCCCGGGCAGGTGTCGTTCCCCGGCGGGCGCCGCGAGGAACAGGATGCCGACGCCGTCGCGACCGCCCTCAGGGAGGCGCACGAGGAGACCGGGCTCGATCCCGCCGGCGTCGAGGTGCTCGCGACCCTCGCCGAGCTGCCGCTCGCGGCGAGCAATCACCTCGTCACCCCGGTGCTCGCCTGGTGGCGCTCGCCGTCGCGCGTCGCGGCGGTCGACCACGCCGAGACGGTCGACGTGTTCCGCGTGCCGGTCGCACAGCTGCTGGATCCGAGCATCCGCTTCACGTCGACGATCCACCGTTTCGGCCGCACCTGGCGCGGACCGGCCTTCGACGTCGACGGCACGATCGTGTGGGGCTTCACCGCGATGGTGCTCGACGCGCTCTTCGACGCCACGGGGTGGACGCGGGACTGGGATCCGTCGGTCGAGCGGCCGATCGAGCTCTGACCCCGTTCGCAACTCAGCAGATCCGGTGAAAATCCGACCCGGATCCGGCGTGAGAGCGGTCCCCGCACCGATCTGTGCTGAATTGCGCACATCCCGCGGTTCACAACTCCGGAGATCGGCACAGACCTGACGCCGTCCGCCGCCTGTCCGCCGCCGTCTGTCTCGCGGATCGGGCCGGATCTCCGGAGTTGTGGACGCGGAACACAGTCACCCGCCTCGATAGGCTGGACGGGTGAAGATCCTCGTCCTCGGTTCCGGTGCCCGTGAGCACGCGATCATCCTCGCCCTCCGGGCCGAGCAGGCGGAGCACGAGGTCTTCGTCGCGCCGGGCAACGCCGGGATCGCGCAGGATGCCACGCCCGTCTCGCTCGACATGCTCGACGGCGCCGCGGTGACGTCGTTCGCGAACGAGAACGCGATCGACCTCGTCGTCGTCGGTCCCGAGGCACCGCTCGTCGCAGGCGTCGCCGACGTGCTGCGCGAGCGCGGCATCCCCGTGTTCGGCCCCGGGAAGGCTGCGGCGCAGCTCGAGGGATCGAAGTCGTTCGCCAAGCGCATCATGGATGCTGCGGGCGTGCCCACCGGTCGCGCCGTGCGCGCCACCACGACGGCCGAGGTCGAGGCCGCGTTCGACGATCTCGGCGCACCTCACGTGGTGAAGGCCGACGGCCTCGCGGCGGGCAAGGGCGTCATCGTCACGTCCGACCGCGCCGAGGCCCTGGCGCATGCCGAGAACTACCTCCCGTCCGGACCGGTGCTGATCGAGGAGTTCCTGTCGGGACCCGAGGTCTCGCTGTTCTTCCTCAGCGACGGCGACACCGTGCGCGCGCTCAGCCCCGCGCAGGACTTCAAGCGCGCCTTCGACGGCGATGAGGGGCCCAACACCGGCGGCATGGGCGCGTACTCGCCGCTGCCGTGGCTCGACGAGCAGTTCGGAAGCGAGAGAGCCTTCGTCGAGGAGGTCACCCGAGACGTCGCGATGCCCGTGATCCGTCAGCTCGACAGCGAGGGCACGCCGTTCATCGGTCTGCTCTACGCCGGACTCATCCTCACCCCCGCCGGTGTGCGCGTGATCGAGTTCAACGCCCGCTTCGGCGACCCCGAGACCCAGATCGTGCTGCCGCGACTCGTCACGCCCCTCTCGGAGCTGCTCTTCGCCGCGGCATCCGGCACCCTCGAGGACCAGCCCGAGCCGGTCTTCAGCGACGACGTGGCCATCACCGTGGTGCTCGCCAGCGAGGGCTACCCCGAGGCACCGCAGACCGGACGTCCGATCGAGGGACTGGCCGACGCGGCCGCGGTCGAGGGAGTGCGCCTCGTGCACGCCGCGACCGCGAGCCCCGACGCCCCGGGTGGCTCCCTCATCGCGACGGGCGGACGCGTGCTCAACGTCGTCGCCGTGGCATCCGACTTCCGCACCGCTCGCGACCGCGCCTACGAGGCGATCGGACGCATCACGCTCGAGGGCTCGCACCATCGCACCGACATCGCCGCCCGCGTGGCTGAGTAGTCCACCTCCCCCTCCCTCGCCTCCTGCCCGTCTCCTCCCCGCCTCCTCCCTTCCGCGGGCACAGCTTCGGATGCGGGGCGCGACTCGCCGCGCATCCGCACCCTGCCCCGGCGCGTCGCCGGCGAGATCCGAAGCCGTGCCCGGCCGAGTCGGCCGCGAGATCCGAAACTGTGCCCGGCCGCGTCGCTCGTGAGATCCGAAGCCGTGCCCGGCGCGTCGGCCGCGAGATCCGAAGCCGTGCCCTGCGCGTCGGCCGCGAGATCCGAGACCGAGCCCGGCGGGTCGGCCGCGAGATCCGAGACCGAGCCCGGCGGGTCGGCCGCGAGATCGAGATCGTGCCGGGAGGGCCGACGCGAAGCACGCATCACCGACGATCGACGTCCGAAAACGGCAACGTCCTCACCGAGCATTGACATCGGATACTTTCTTCAAGAAAGTTGACGGATGCCGCTCCGCTCCGACTGGTCCTCGGCGACCTGCCCGATCGCCCGCTCCGCCGACGTGCTCGCCGACCCCTGGGTGCTCCTGATCCTTCGCGAGCTGTTCTCGGGTCGCACGCGCTTCGACGAGCTCCGCGACGCGACCGGAGCAGCCGACTCCGTGCTCGCCCGCCGCCTCGCCTCGATGACGGATGCCGGACTCGTGGCGCGAGAAGACCGGGACTACCGGCTGACGGATGCCGGGCGGCAGACCCTTCCGATCCTCCACGCCTACGCGCAGTTCTCCCGCACGACCGACCCCGACGGCCCGTGGGGCCTGACCGTCACGTGCGGACGGTGCGGCGAGGCGGCGGTATCCGTCGACTGGTGCGCCCGTTGCGCGGCCCGGCTCGACGCCGACACCACTCGGTGGTCGCGTCGCAGCATGGGCGGCGAGCCGTTCGCCCTCGTCGCCGGTGGCGCGGCGTGACCGCCGAATCGGTCGAGGAGCCGACGGGCGCCCCGGCACGGGAGTCGGCCGCACCGAGGCCGCGTCGCCGCCGCATCCACCCCGCCTGGATCGTCGCCCTCGTGGCGCTCATCGCCCTGATCGGCGCCGCCGGGTTCCGCGCGGCGCCCGGCGTGCTGATGCTCCCCCTGCAGGACGAGTTCGGCTGGACGACCGCCGAGCTCTCGCTGGCGGTCACCGTCAACCTGCTGCTCTTCGGTCTGACGGCTCCGTTCGCGGCGGCCCTCATGCAGCGGTTCGGCATCCGCGCCGTCACGGTGACGGCGCTGTTCGTGATCGGCGCCGGCGCCGCGCTGAGCGTCTTCGTCGCGACGCCCGCACAGCTCATCCTCACGTGGGGCGTGCTGATCGGACTCGGCACGGGATCGATGGCGCTCGTCTTCGCGGCCACCATCACCGACACCTGGTTCGCGACCAGACGCGGCCTCGTCTCGGGCGTGCTCACGGCCGGCAGTGCGACCGGACAGCTGATCTTCCTGCCGATCATCGCGGCGGCGGCCGAGGACGTCGGCTGGCGCGGCGCATCGCTCGTCATCGCGGGCGGGGCGCTCGCCGTGGTGCCGCTCGTCTGGATCTTCCTGCGCAACCGCCCGAGCGACCTCGGCATGCGCCGCTACGGCGAGACCGCGCCGAGCGCCGAGACCGCAGCGAGCGCCGAGACCGCGCCGAGCGCCGAGGCACCCGGCGCACCGGCATCCGTCGCGCCGGCCCAGCCCGTCACCGGCCGGCCCGAGCCCGTCGCACCGCGCGGCAGCGCCTGGGGAGCGGCGGCCCTCGCGCTCTCGACCCTGCGCGATGCCGCGCGCACCCGCACGTTCTGGGCGCTCGCGATCGGATTCGCGATCTGCGGCGCGACGACCAACGGCCTGATCGGCACGCATTTCATCCCCAGCGCCCACGACCACGGGATGCCGACGACCACCGCGGCCGGTCTGCTCGCCGTCGTCGGCGTCTTCGACATCGTCGGCACGGTCTTCTCGGGGTGGCTCACCGACCGTGTGAATCCCCGCATCCTGCTCGCCGCGTACTACGCGCTCCGCGGCGTCAGCCTGCTGTTCCTCCCCAGCCTGCTGTCGGCCGAGGTTCGGCCGAGCATCGTCGTGTTCATCGTCATCTACGGGCTCGACTGGGTCGCCACCGTGCCGCCGACGATCGCGCTGTGCCGCGAGCTGTTCGGCCCGCGCGGTCCGCTCGTCTTCGGCTGGGTGTTCGCGTCGCACCAGATCGGCGCGGGCATCGCATCCGTGCTCGCGGGCCTCGTGCGCGACCACACCGGTCAGTACACGATCGCGTGGTTCGCCGCCGCCGGCCTGTGCGTGGTCGCCGCCCTGGTCAGCGCGACGATCCGTCGGCATCCGACCTCGGTCGCGCCCGGCTGACTCCCGCCGCAGCCCGACCCCCTCGTC
>NZ_LWCU01000019.1 GCF_001650405.1 Microbacterium sp. H83
GTCATGGTCGGCGGGTCCCTTTCGGTCGATGTTGCGTGGCGGGCGGTGTGAGCTCCGTGGGGGTGCGCAGGTGGGTGAGGGTGGCGGTGATGCTGAGCAGCACCACCACTCCCCCCAACACGGCCGCGGCTCCAGGGAGGGTGAGAGCGGGGACGAGGAAGCCGGCCAGCACGACGGGGACGGACATCGCGAGGTAGGAGATCGTGTAGATCACGGCCATAACGGTGGCGCGCTGCCCGGGGTCGACGTGCGGCAGCAGGGTGCGCATCGCGCCCATGAAGGCAGTCCCGAACCCGGCACCCACGACCGCGACACTGGCGAGGTACCCGGGCAGAGTTGGCACGGCCAGCGCGGCGAGGCTGAGCACGGTGCCTGCGCCGAGAGACACGGCCCCGAACACGCTGATCCGCCGGGCGGTGGCCCCCTGCAGTGCGGTGGCGGCGACCACCCCGGCCGCGGCGAGGATGATGATGGACCCGGCCTGGTGCAGGTAGGTGTCGGCGTGGAACCGGGTGGCGATGATCCCCGGTCCCAGGGCGAGGAACAGACCGTTGGTGACCCACCCGGCGATGATGGCGGGGGCGACCGAGACGATGATCCGCCGCGTCGCCGCCGAGACCCGCCGGGCCCGTGGGTCCGGTCCCGCGTCCCCGGGAAGGACGGGTGGGGTGGGAATGGTCCAGGCGGTGGCGGCGAGGAGAGGGAACACCGCGGCGAGGAGCAGAAAGATGGTGCCCGCGTCGATGCCGGGTAGGTCCAGCAGTCCAGCGGCGGTGAGCGCCCCGAGCCCGAGACCGGCCATGGGGGCCACGGTGTTGGCCAGCGCGGCCGCCCCCAGCCAGCGGGAGGGTTCGTGGTCGACCATCATGGCGTTCAGAACCGGGACCAGCAGTCCCGCCGCCAGGCCTTGCAGGGCGCGGGCGGCGAGCAGCAGCAGGAAGGAATCGGCGGCCCAGAACATCAGCAGGCTCACCGACAGGGCCACCGATCCGACGGTGAGGATGCCGCGACGCCCGACCCGGTCAGAAAGCGACCCGAGCGTCAGCAGTGCGAGCAGCAGCGGGATGGCGTAGATCGCGAAGATAAGAGTGGTGGCCACCGGGGGCAGCTGGAGCTGCTCGGTGAGTTGCGGGTAGAACGGGGAAGGCGCCGACGCGGCCGCCATTAGCACGACGGTGCCGGTCACGGCGAGACAGAACCCGCCGCGGGCACGAGTGGCCGGGGTCACAGGGGTGGCGGCGGTCATGCGGCGCTCTCGTGCAGGTGCTGGGCGGTTTCGTGGACGGTGGCGACCGCGTCGACACCGCTCACCCCCACCAGAGCACCGTTGAGCGTGTGCGTGACGAGGGTGCCGGGTCCTGGGCCCTGTCCTTCGGTGGCGGGCGTCATGGTGTACCCGATGCCGGTGATGGCGGTGCCGTGGATCAGTGACGTGTAGGAGCTACGAGGACGGTAGGGTCCCGGGTCGGCGGCGCCGGTGCGGTCGTGGAGCACCGCGGCGGCGGCGTGCTGTCCTTGCGCGGCCGCGTCGGCCCAGTGATCCAGGCGCCAGATCCCGAGGTGGTCGTCGCGGTGTATGGCGGTGCTGCCGGCCGCGTACACGTGCGGGGCAGTGCTCCGCAGCCGGTCATCGACAGGCACCCCGGAAGAGAACGGTCCCGGTGCGGTGGGGGCGTTGCCGAGGGCGGTGATGAGCAGGTCGGCGGAGAGCGTGGTGGTGTCATCCAGGGTGATCCCCAGCAGCGGGCTCCTGTCACGGACGGCGGTGATCGTGCGGCCCAGGAATGTGGTGATTTTGCCGCGATGGATGCCGGTGATGTGGGCGGCGATCTGCGCGCCGAAGGAGGCCCGCCCGGGGATGCGGGAGCGGCTGATGAGGGCGACGTGATGTCCGGCGGCGTGGAGTGCGGACGCGGTCTCCGCGCCGGTGAATCCGCCGCCGTAGATCGCGACCCGGGACGGCCCGGCGGTGCGGGTGAGGTGTTCTCGGATCTGTTGGGCGTCCTGGATGCTGTGCAGGGTGACGACCTGGTGCCGTGCAGCGGGAGTGTGCCGCCCGGGCAGGCCCGGGGTGAGGGTGTCCGGGCGGCTGCCGGTGGCGATGATGACCGCGTCGTAGCGCAACTGTGCGCCGGAGGCGAGGTGCACGATGCGGCTGATCGGGTCGAGGTGGGTGGCGGTGTCTGCCAGCACGGTGACGGGCGGGAGCGGCGCGTGGATGGTCTCGGGCAAGGTGGGACCGAACGCGACGCCGGTGATGTGCATCCGGATGTACGGGGTCTCGTGGGTTCTGCCGACCAGGGTGACGTGGATGTCCTCGTGGCGGGCGAGGGCTGTTGCGGCGGCGACGCCGGCTGCTCCTGCCCCGAGGATGAGGACATGGTGGGTGGGCATGAGGTGCAGTTCGCTTCCGGGGTACGGGGGTCGCGGCGCTGCGAGGAGGGCAGGGTCAGGACCGGATCAGCTGGGTGATCGCGGTCGAGGCGGCATCAAGGACGGTGTCGTCGGTGAGGGTGCCGGTGGCGTGCGCGTGGCGCAGGTAGTCCGTCAGCAGGGCGAGACCGACACCCTGGAGCGCGCGTTGGGTGGCGGAGATCTGGGTGAGGGTATCGATGCAGGGGCGTTCCTGCTCGATCATCCCGGTGAGCCCGCGAATCTGCCCTTCCAGACGGCGCAGCCGGTTCCGGTAGGTGCGGGGGTCGGTGATGTAGCCCGGTTCGCGGGCGGCCGCGATGGTGGAGGTCATGAAGGGTCCGGTCTCCCGGTGCCCGCACGGGGTGTGTGGGCACCGGGAGTGAGGCTCAGGCCATGGCGGCGGCGTAGCGGGCCGGGTCCGCGTCGAACGCGGGACCGCAGCCGGCGCAGCAGAAGTAGTACCGCTCGCCCTCGTAGTCGCGGAACAGGCCGGCCGCCACGGCGGTGGCCTTGTTGACCGGGGTGCCCTCCATCACGGGGCAGGTGGTCATGTCGGCGCCACCGGCGGCGTCGAGGAGGTTCTCACGGCCGCCGGGGGCGGGGGCGCTGGTGCTGCAACAGCTGGACATGGGTGGTGTTCCTTCCGATGTGGGTGGTAGGTGCTGCCGGGTTGCCCGGTCAGCGGGCGATGCTCTTGAATCCGCGCAGACGCAGGCTGTTGCCCACGACGAACACGCTGGACAGTGCCATGGCGGCACCGGCGAGCATCGGGTTGAGGAGACCGAGGGCTGCGACCGGGATCGCGGCCGTGTTGTAGGCGAAGGCCCAGAACAGGTTGGTCTTGATAGTGCCGAGGGTCTTGCGGGACAGCCGGATCGCGTCAGCGGCGCTGCGCAGGTCGCCGCGGACCAGGGTGATGTCCGAGGCCTCGATCGCGACGTCGGTGCCGGTTCCCATCGCCAAGCCGAGGTCGGCCTGCGCGAGCGCGGGGGCGTCGTTGACACCGTCTCCGACCATCGCGACGACCTTTCCCTCGCCTTGGAGGCGGGTGACGACATCGACCTTGTCCTTCGGGAGGACTTCGGCGATGACCTGGTCGATACCGACCTCGGCGGCGATCTGGCGGGCGACCGCCTCGTTGTCGCCGGTGAGCAGCACCGGAGTCAGGCCGAGTGCCTTGAGCTGGGCGATGGCCTCCTTGCTGGTCGGCTTGACGGTGTCGGCGACGATGAGGATGCCGCGAGCGGCACCATCCCATCCGACGGCGACGACGGTCTTGCCTTCGCTTTCGGCCTGCGCCTTCGCGGCGGCAACCTCGGCGCTCAGGCGCAGCGACCACTCGGCCAGCAGCGATTCCCGGCCGACGATGAGTGCGTGTCCGTCGACGACACCCTGCACGCCCTTGCCTTCCAGGTTCGTGAACCCTTCCACGGTGGGGAGGGTGCCGGTCTGCTGGGTGGCGCCCTTCGCGATCGCCTGCGCGATGGGGTGCTCGGAGGCGTCTTCGAGTGCACCGGCGAGGCGGAGTAGCTCGTCCGCATCGGTGCCCGGCTCGGTGACGACGTTGACCAGGGTCATCTTGCCGGTGGTGACGGTGCCGGTCTTATCGAGCACGACGGTGTCGACCTTGCGGGTGGATTCCAGCACTTCCGGGCCCTTGATCAGGATGCCCATCTGCGCGCCGCGGCCGGTGCCGACCAGCAGCGCGGTCGGCGTGGCAAGACCCAGGGCGCACGGGCACGCGATGACCAGCACGGCGACGGCGGCGGTGAACGCGGCAGCGACAGGGAACCCGGCACCCAACCATGCCCCCATCGCGACGACGGCGATGAGGATCGCAATCGGGACGAACACGCCGGAGATCTTGTCGGCCAGGCGCTGCACCTCAGCCTTTCCGGTCTGGGCGTCCTCGACGAGCTTGGCCATCTGCGCCAGCTGCGTGTCCGAGCCGACCCGAGTGGCGCGAACTACCAAGCGTCCGCCGGCGTTCACCGTGGCTCCGGTGACGGGGTCGCCTTCGGCGACCTCGACCGGGACGGATTCGCCGGTGAGCATGGAGGCGTCCACGGCGGACGTGCCGGAAACCACGACACCGTCGGTGGCGATCTTCTCGCCCGGGCGGACGATGAACTCGTCCCCCGCCTGCAGGTCCTCGACCGGGATCTTCGTCTCCACCCCGTCGCGCAGCACGGATACTTCCTTCGCGCCGAGCTCGAGCAGCGCGCGCAGCGCGGCGCCGGCCTGACGCTTGGACCGCTTCTCGAAGTAGCGGCCGGCGAGGATGAACATCGTCACCCCGGCGGCGACTTCGAGGTAGATGTTCGCGGCTCCTTCCGAGGGGGCGAGGGTGAGCTCGAACGGGTGCGTCATCCCGGGGGTGCCGGCGGTGCCGAAGAACAGCGCGTACAGCGACCACAGGAACGCGGCGGTCGTGCCCATCGAGATGAGCGTGTCCATCGTCGCGGTGCCGTGCTTGAGGTTCGCCCACGCCGCCTTGTGGAACGGGAACGCCGCCCACACGATGACCGGCGCCGCCAGCGCCAACGACGCCCACTGCCAGTAGGTGAACTGCAGGGCGGGGACCATCGCCATCGCGATGACCGGGACGCTCAGGACGATGGAGACGATGAGCCGATTGCGGAGGCTGGTCAGCTCCGGGTCGGCATCGTCCGCGTCCCCGCCCTCGGCGGTGTCGTTCTTGGCCTTCTTCGGGGCCGGAAGCGCCGCGCTGTAGCCGGTCTTCTCGACCTCGGCGATCAGCAGGGCCGGGTCGTATCCGGCGGGGATGGTGACCTTCGCCTTCTCGGTGGCGTAGTTGACCGTGGCGGCGACGCCGTCGAGCTTGTTCAGCTTTTTCTCGATCCGCATCGCGCAGGAGGCGCAGGTCATCCCGCCGATCTGGAGTTCGACGGCGGAGTCCGCGGTCTGTTCTGCGGGGGCTGTGGTGCTCATGGTGTTCCTTCTTCTCTCAGATCACCGCGGGGCGGTCAGTGACCGTCGCCCGTGTCGCTGTGTGTGTCGTCCGTGTCCGTGTCGCCGGTGCCGTGCCCGGCGTCCACGACGAACTCGGCGGTGTGGACCTGCCCGTCGACCTGGAAGTCGAGGTAGAGCAGGTACCGGCCGGTGGTAGGCGCCTCGGCCGCGAATCGGATGTCGGGTCCGGCGGTGTCGCCGTCCTGCGGGTCGTCGCCTTCGGCGTGCACGTGCAGGTAGGCCAGGTCCCCATCGCGCAGCGCGACGAGGTGCCCGAAGGCCCCAAGGTACGGCTGCAGGGTGGTGACTGGCTGCCCGTCACGGGTGACCGACAAGGTTAGCTCGGAGCTCTCCCCCGCGGTCAGGTCCCCATCGAGGGTGACCGTGTACCCGTCGACCTCGCTTGTCGTCGACGTGGCGGTCGCCGGGTTCGGGGTGAACGCGCCCGCGACGTCGACCGTGCGGGTCAGGGTGACCTTGTCGGGGCCGTCGGCGACGTCCGGCACGAAGTCGGCATAGATCCGGTAGCTGCCGGCTTCGGTCCACTCCCAGGAGGTCGTCCAGGTGCCGGTGGCCTCGTCGAGCGTGGGGTGCACGTGCCGGAACTGGGTTCCATCGGTGCGCACCACGATCAGGTGCAGGTCCTTCTCATGCGAGGACTCGTACGCGGTCAGCGCAGTCCCGTCAGCGTCGAGGATCTGGAAGCTCAACTCGCCTGACTCGCCCGTTCCGGTGGGCGCGGCGATCGGGCTGAGTTCGTATCCGTAACCGGAGAGGGAGACGCCGGGGATGGTGGCGGTCTCGGCGGTGTCCTCGCCGGTCATGCCGGCGTGATCGGCCATCGAGCTGTCGTCAGCCGCGGCCGTCCAGTTGGCGACGGCGCTGTCCGGGACGACAGCTGCCGCGATGCCGAACGCCCCGCCGAAAGCCACGACGACGCCGGCGCCATACAGGCTGAGTCGTCCCGCAGCGTTCATCAGGCGCGCACCGCGGAGTAACCAGCCTCGTCGACCGCGGCCAGCACGGCGGCGTCATCCAGAGCACTGGTGGAAGACACGACGAGCTTGCCGGTCTGGGCGCTCACCTGGATCTCGTCCACGCCGGGGATCTGGGAGACCTCTTCACGGATGGACATCTCGCAGTGTCCGCACGTCATGCCGGTGACCTGGTACTCGCTGGTGGCCATGATGGTTTCCTTCCGTCGGTGATGCGCCAGAATCGGCGACACCCACCCTAACACCCCTACCCCCCTAGGGTATTCCGGAGTACTGAGGAAATCGTGGTGTCCATGCTCAGATTTGTTTGTGGCATCGCGTGAGACCTACCGCCTCGAACCGGCCGCCTGTGCGTGAATTACGTCTCCCGCCCAGCAGCTATCCCCTTGCTGCAGGAGAGATCACCCGAACCACCCGACCGAAATGTCCATATGGACACCACGTGGACACTTCATCTGCGAAATGGACATTTTAGAAAAATCCCTACAGAACTTCCGCTTGACGGTGGCACGGGGTGACTGTATCTTTGTGAATGTCACATTCACTATCGGACCAACACCGAGGAGACGCCCACCACAGACTCACCGACTAGGGGAACCGCTCAGCGCCGTTCCCCTCCGCGGGACAGAGCCCACTTCGCAGCCTGACGAGCGCTCACAGCGTTCGTGGCATCCCGCGGCTACGGCGTCGACCGACGCCCGCCCATACCGGTCGGCGCCAGCGGAGGCGGCGCCGTGACATCGCCGCCTCCGCACATCCTGTCCGCGAAGCGCACCAGCTGCGGCCTATACCCAGCAGAGACCACCGGAGGCAACCATGGACACCACCCCCACGACGCAGCCGACCGCAGACTGGCACGACTTCTACGTCGAGCCCTACCCCGGCCGCAAGGGGAACGAGCGCATCCAGGAGACCTGCGGCGCGTGCGGAGGCACCGGAATCTACACGGCGCCCACCTACATCACAGACGGCGAGGGCCGGCCGTACTGCTTCGCATGCAAAGGGTCCGGCGTCCACAGTCGCCTCGTCAGCAGCGCACGCGCCACCGCTCGCTCTCACGCGAAGGCACGCGCCGAGCACGCCAACACCATGCAGGCCCTCGCCGCGCGGCGTGCCGACTTCGAGCTCGCTCACCCAGGCCTGCGCGACCAGCTCACCGAGGCGCATCTGTCCGTCCGCGACGGCAACCCGCTGCGGCTGCGGATCGGCCAGCTGCTGGACAGCCTCGAGGACTACACCGGCACCCTGGACGACGCCGAGGTCACCGAAGCGCATGCCCTGCTCGAGCAGCTCGAGCAGGAGAAGGCAGCCCGTCGCCCCGTCCCCACGGGACGCACGATCATCCGGGGCGAGATCCTCGCGACGAAGACCCTCGACAGCCAGTGGGGCATCACGGTCAAGATGCTCGTCCAGGGCCCGGGCTGGCGCGTCTGGGGCAGCCGCCCGTCCGAGATCTCAACCGCCGGCCGCGGCGACGTTGTCGAGTTCACCGCCACCGTTTCCGCCAGCGACGACGACGACAGCTTCGGCTTCTACTCACGCCCCACCAAGGCGCACATCATCGCCGCCGGCCTGCGCCGCACCGCATGAACAGGAACACCATGGCCGGACGCACGCTGCTCACGATCTACCTCACTCCGACCACGAGCGACCCGCGACTGCCGGCGCCGATCCTCGTGGGGAATCTGTACCTCGTCCACTCTGGGCTTGACCAGCCCAGCCGACTCATGGGGTTCAGCGCTCCCGGCGAGATCCCGATCGCCCTCTGGGCGCACGACGCCCTGCGCACTCCCGAGAAGGCGCGAGGGCTGCATCCCCACTTCATCATCCGCGGCCGCGTCTGGCGCCACCCGCTCACCGTCGACGCGCTCACCGTGCGCGACAACAGCGACGTCATCCAGGTCGTCATCACCCACACGGCGTCCGGGAAGAGCTACCGCCCCTATGTCGGCGACGACCCCGACAGAGCCAAGCGGATCGCGACCTCCTGGGGCAACAACCCCCACTACACCGCCGTCGTCAAACCCCTCCACGAACACCAATAGGAAGGTCCACCATGCGCTGCCTCATGTGCGAAGAGCCGGAGATCATGTACATCCCCTCCGACGACATCCCCGACGTCGGGCTCTACAGCTGCGGCGTCTGCGGCTTCGAGCTCGAAGGCCCGCTCGAGCGCCCCTCGAGACCTCTCGCCGTTCCGGGCCCGCGCCCACTCCCCATCGCCGAGATCCACACCCACACGCTTGCGCTCGAGCGAGCCACCGCGTAACGTCAGTGAATGTCACATTCACTACTGATCACCTATCGCGGAGGACACCATGAGCGACGCTGCGCAGATCGTCGACGAGGAAGTCGTCTACATCGGACGCAAGCAGGCGGGCAACGGCAAGCTCGCCCACTGGTACCGTCCCCTCGTCAACGGCGTTCTCGAAGAGAGAGAGATCGGCTCCTACAAGCCATACCTGTCAGTGCCGGTCGGCGCGATCGTCACCATCACCCGACCCGCTGACGAGCCTGAATCGCTGTTCGTCCGCGGCGCTCACGGGCCCAGACTCACCGGCAGCTGGCAGGACACCGCAGAGATCTCGGAGTGGCGCACCCGCGATCGCGCCGAGTACCAGCGCGACGCGAACGAGCGCCGCGTGAAGCGTGATCTCGACGGGCTCCCGGATGACTTCGAGAGCGCAATCGACATCCTCGGCAAACACTTCTCACGGCTCAACAACAGCCAGAGAGCCGCGCTGATGACTCTCGTGACCGCGCGCATCCTCCGCTACTGAGGGGTTCGCCATGTCCACTCTCGACCTGCTCGACGACAGCTTCCCCCATGGCACCCCGGACGGGTACAGGCAGGGATGCCGCAGCGCAGCATGCCCCGCAGTCATCCCGTGCCGCACCGTCCACTCCCGGTACTCCGGCGACTACTCATTCGCCCGTCTGATCGACGCCGGCGTGCCCCTCGCCGAGATCCTCGAGCGCGACGCGGCCGAACGCGCGAATGCCCGTCAAGGAGACCGCGCAGCCGCCCGCGAAGCACGGCGCGCAGCGGATACTCCGGCCAAGCGCACCCCCTCCCGGAAGGCGCCACCCACTCCACGAGCGAAGCGCAAGCCAGCACCCGGCCGAGACGTCGACGAGTATCAACGGGCGCTCGAGCAGCGCAGCGACGAGCTCGCCCGCTGGCAGATCGAGCGCCGCCGGCTGCGGGAGGCGCTCGCCCTCATCACCGAGCAGCTCGAGGCGGCGACGATCGCCACGGGAGCCGGCCTGTCCCTCGGCGGCGTGATCGAGCAAGCCCTGCTGCAGGCCACCCAGCGACATGCAGCAGCAGCCGCCGAGCTCGCGGCACACGACGAGCAGCGCCCTTCCCCGCCGACTAAGCCGCGCCGCCAGACAACGCCGCGGCCGCGGACCTCCACCACGCCTCGACAGCTGCAGCCGCACGGCACCAACGCCTGCCGCGCGCGCGGATGCGATCGACCCGAGTGCATCGAAGCGGGACGCACCTACCACCGCGAATGGATGGCGAAGCGGGCCACCGCCCCGATCCCCCGTCAGCACCATGGCACCGCTTACGGCTATCAGCTCGGCTGCAAGGACCGCGACCAGTGCCCTGCGGAGACCTCGTGCGCCGACGCTTCACTGGCCGAGGAGCGACGCCGGCGCCGGGAGTCCGGCGTCGCGCCGCAGGCCCCGCGCGTGTCCGCCGAACCGATCCGACAGCACGTCCGTCAGCTCATGGCATCCGGCATGGCCGTCCTCGAGATCGCCGACCAGGCGCAGGTTTCCAAGACCGGCGTGAAGATCCTCCTCTACGGCCGCTCAGGTGCTCGCAAGGGGGAGCTGCCTCGTGAGATCGAAGCGGAGAAGGCGCAGCGGCTCCTCGCGCTGGAGCCGCTCACCGCAGCCCCGAAGCTCGAACGCTCCGCCTGACACCGACATCAGGAAGGCCACCATGAACGACCGCACCACCCCTACCGTCACCGTCACGATTCAAGTCCCCAGCAACGCACCCGAGGACGTGATCTCCCGGGTCACAGCCCTCGGCACGGAGCTCGGCGCCCAGGGCGGAATCGACCAGGTTCTCCTCGATCTCGTGCGCACCTGTCACGTCTGCGGGTGCACCGACGAGCGAGCATGCTTCGGCGGCTGTTGGTGGGCCAACGACGAGGGTGCCGCCGACCTCTGCTCGAGCTGCGCGGACGGGCCCCGCCAATGACGCAGGAAGCTACCGCCCGGATCTGCCTGGCGGGCATCACAGGATCACGCGGCTACTGCGGACGCAAAGCGACGTCGGCAGCCACGGCCGTCGCAGACGTGACCTGCAAGGACTGCAGCGCAGCCGTGCGCGCAGACCAGCAGGCCGGCATCCTCTCCCCCGAGCTGACGGCGGCGATCGCATGCTGACCGCCAGCTGGTCGTCATGGACCCCCGGGCGCCCCGGAGGCGCACTGCGCGGCGTCATCGACCACGTCACCGACAAAGGCACCCACCAGTCCGGCGAGCGGGTGTGGCGCTGCGCCCACCGCCACGCCACCGAGGCCGACGCCACCCAGTGCGCCAACACCGAGCTCAAGCGCCGACAGAACGCCCGGCGTCTGAACTGGTCGCAACGGGTCACCATGCGGATGATCGCCGATGGTCGATCCCCCTCCGGCGGCGCGAGCTACCTCGACACGGCAGGCCTGGGGATCCCCGGCGGCACCATCCAATCCCTCCGCCGGCGCGGACTGATCGAGCGCTACTCCTGGATCGAACCAGGATGGGTGCTCACCAAAGCCGGTGTCGACGCCATCAACAGCGGCGCGTGCAACGAACCCGAGGACAACGTCGACGACTGACCACCCGACCTCCGCAACTCCGATGTCCGCGAACACCCTCAAACCCGGCCTATACCCAGCAAGAAAGGCCTGCAGCAACGTCAGGCACGGGGTTCCCCTACCGGGCGCGCAGGCGTATAGTCAGTGAATGTCACATTCACTAATTGATTGAGGAGAAACGCCATGACCATCACCCAGACCGCCGCCCCCACGGGCACCGCGGTCACCATCACAGGAACCGTCCGCACACCGCTCACCCTCGTCCGCCGGCTCACCGACCGCCGAGCACGAGTCGGTTTCCGCGTCGACACTGACACCGGCCCGTACAACGTCCACGCCAACGGCGCCCTCGCCGAGCTGCTCCGGCTGACGACGCACCGGGGCGATCACGTCACCGTCCACGCCGCCGCTGCCACGTTCAGCCACCCCGCCCAGACCATCCCCGACCTCGAGGCCGACAGTGTCGAGCTCGACATTGACTGAGTCCGCCGCCGCGCCGCATCAGGATGGGAACCTGACCATCCCGCAGCGCGCAGCAGGAGAGACCGACATGGCGAACATCTTCCACATCAACGGCAAAGACGTCGATGTCACCGACCGCGCTGCAGTACAGGCACTCACGCCGGACGAGTACCGCGAACTGCTCGAGCTCACCTTGCAGGATCAGGCCTCCCCCGACGACACGATCGTCGGCCTGCACCAGGAGCAGCCCGACGCCGGCACGGGCTTCATCATCACCAACCCGTCGACCGGCGGTGATGACGATGCCTAGCCTGCGCCGAACCATCGGCCCCGCCGCCAATTCGGTCGTGGCTCCCATCGCTGCGCTCCTGACCGGCAAGGGATCCGAGGCCGCGGTGCCGGTCCAGCCGCCGGCACCGCCAGCCAGCCCCAAGCTCGACCCCTGGCATGAGGCGTTTTCCTACGCGAAGAGCTCCGGCCTCAGCCGCGCGAGTGCGCAGGACTTCGCCGACCACTACGCGGCCTACATCGAGGACCGCACGAACGAGATCCGCTACCCGGATCTCCCGCTGCCGACCCCGAGCGAGTTCATCCCGTGACCGGTCGCGCATCGACACACTGACCCATCCACAACGGGCTCCGGCGATCACGCTGGGGCCCGTTCTCGTTGTCCGCGAAGCCCTCTCCGCTCGGCCTATACCCAGCAGAGATCACGGAGGCGCTATGTGTGACGACATCGACCACGGTGGGCGACGTTGCCCCTCGTCGACGGCAGACGGACAGCGGCGCCGGCGAGCGGACCAACGTGCCGCGGCCGCAGCCGATCAGGTTCGCGCGTTCATCGGCGCCACACCTTTCCGACCGGAGTCGGGCGAGCTGATGCGGATGAGCTCGCGTCCCAGCTACTACGACACCGATGAGTGGATCGAGTACGACGAGACGCTGCGCGCGTCAGCTGAGCGGCATGGGATCGAGATCTCGGAAGCCGACCGTGCCGATGGCCTTTGGGAGGGCGAGTCAGAGCCCGCCGGCGCCTACGTCGTCCACGCAGAGAGTTTCGAGCAGATCACGGCATGGGCGGGCGAGATCGCTGGCCGATACAACCAGGACAGTGTCATGGCGGGCTACTTCGACCAGGACGGCCCCGACCGGGTCTACTCATTCCCGGTCGGCCTCGACGAGCAAGACCGGGTGCAGCACACGCTCGACATCCTCCGAGACGCCGGCGCCTCCGGCGGCAGACTCTACGACGGCAAGCTCGAGATCGCAGAGCCGGCCTCGTACCCGCTGCCACCGGCAGCAGTGAACGCGATCGCCTCCCGGCTCGGCGTCGACCCCAGCTTCGCTCAGGCGCACGTCACGTTCGTCGAGGGGGATGAGCGCTATCTGCGGCACACGCCGATCAAGGAGATCCAGTCCCTCCGCGAGCGGTACGCCGATGCTCAGGGACTCCCTCGTCGACGCGGCATCCCTCACCTGACAGACATGGACGACATCGCGGCCGCACGCGCCTACGACGTCGCACCCCACGAGCCGGCCCACCCGCGGGTCGCCCGCTCCTACCGGTCGTTCCGGCACCACATCGCTGCCCAGTGGGACATGCTCACCGAAGCCGGCTACCGCTTCGAGCCCTGGCACGGCGAGAGCGAACAGCCTTACGCCGACTCCGCGGCGATGCTCCGAGATCTCCGCGAGAACAAGCACCTGTTCTACTTCCGCACCGACGTCTCACAGAACACCGAGGGCGCCCTTCCCCCCGATCACCCCATGGCCACCCAGATCCCGGTCACCCTCCCCACGGGCGAGCGATCGAGGATGATCGCCAACGACGTGTTCCGAGCCGTTCACGATGCTCTCGCCCACAGTGAAGGGCACCAGTTCGGGCCCTACGGCGAGAAGCGGGCGTGGTGGACCCACCGCTCATGCCTGCCACGCGATGCCCGGCTCGCGCTGTGGTGCGAAACCCGCGCGCAGAACTGCTGGACCAACGCCGGCCCCCACATGGTCACCGGCGAGTCCTCGAGCGGTGAGCTCCGATTGAAACGCCGTGGCGAAGACGGATGGGCGCCCATAAGCGATCGGCCCTACGCGCAACAGAAGTGCGTGCGCGTCCCGAGCGCCCTCACCTAACAAGCTCGCCGCAGTCAGCTCGACCGAACCGCGCGCAAGCCGCCGTCGACGACGACGACGACGAGCAGTTGACGACGTCCGCCCCCTGGCATATGATTGTGAATGTCACATTCACTGTCAGTCGCAATCGAGGGAGGACCACATGACCACCACCAAGACCCGTCGCCCCGCACGCCGCACACCCGAGGAGCGCCGCGCGCAAGCCGAGGCGCTGCACGAGCAGCTCACCGCGCAGGTCGCCACGCTGGCGGAGAGCGAGAACTGGAAGGCGTGGCTGCGCTTCGCCGGCACCGTCCGCCGGCGGTCGTTCTCCAACCAGATGCTCATCCTCGCCCAGGGCGGCACGCACTGCCTCGGCTACCGGCAGTGGGAGGCCCTGGGCCGTCACGTCGTGAAGGGCGCGAAGTCGATCAAGATCTTCGGCTACTCCACCAAGCGGATCGTAGAGAAGGACGAGACCACCGGCGAGGAGACCACCAGCAGCCGTGTCATCTACCCGGTGCTGTCGGTCTTCGACGTCCGCGACACCGATGGCGACCCGCTGCCCCAGCAGCCCGCCACCTACCTCGAGGGTGACGACGTCGACGGCCTCTTCGACCAGCTCGAGCAGTTCATCACCGCTCGGGGATGGGATGTCGCGCTCGAGGACATCGAGCAGGACGGCCTCAACGGCTACACCGATGGCGCTACCCGCCAGATCCGCGTCGACGCCAAGATGTCGCCGGCAATGCGCGTCAAGACCCTCCTCCACGAGATCGGCCACGCGCTGCTGCACTTCGAGGATGGCGCCACCCGCGAGCACCGCGGCCTGATCGAAACGGAGGCCGAGTCCACCGCCTACGCCGCCGGCGCGCTCCTCGGGCTGGACACGAGCTCGTGGTCGATCGGCTACGTCGCCGGCTGGTCCAACGCCGACGTCGACCTCATCCGCAGCACCGCCGGCAACGTCCTGCGCGCGGTGAACACGATCGCCGACGCACTGCTGGGAGACGAAGACGACGCGGCCGCGTGACGGAGGACCGGGGTGGGCCGGATCTTGGGTCCACCCCGGCATCTGTCCGCGAACACCGCTCCCCGCGGCCTATACCCAGCAGAAGACTTCCCGGAGGACCACTCAATGCGCACCCGAACTCGCCGCACCCTCGGCGCCACCCTCACGGCCATAGCCGCCGCGATCGTCGCCGCGGTCGTTCTGCCCACCCTCCCGCAGACGCCCGAGGACGTCACGCCGGCGCCAGCGATCGCAGTCACCACCGAGACCCCGGCGCAGCAACTCTCGCCTGATGCCGCAGCTGCAATGGATCTCCTCGAGGCACTCGCCCCCGCCGAGCCAGCGAACCAGGACACCTACGAGCGCGACGACTTCGGCCAGCGCTGGGCCGACATCGACCGCAACGGCTGCGATCAGCGCAACGACGTCCTCGCCCGCGACCTCACCGACACCACCACCAAGCCGGGAACCCACGAATGCGTGGTGCTCACCGGCACCCTCCACGACCCGTACACCGGGAGCACCATCGTCTTCCAGCGGGGACAGGCCACCAGCGAGTTCGTCCAGATCGACCACATCGTGCCCCTCGCCTGGGCATGGAGGCAGGGCGCCGACACCTGGAGCATCGAGCAGCGCGAGACCTTCGCCAACGACCCACTGAACCTGCAGGCGACAGACGGCCCCACCAACCAGTCCAAGAGCGACCGCGGTCCCGGCGACTGGATGCCGCCCGACACGTCCTACGCCTGCACCTACGCCGCGCGCTTCATCGAGATCCTCGCGACCTACCAACTCACCATCAACACCACCGACCGATCGGCGCTGGCCACTCAACTGACCAGCTGCAGCGCCTAAGCGCCAGGAGCACTCATGAGCACCCTCCGCAGCGTCACCATCACCGACGACACCGGCACCCGCTACACAGACCTGTTCGACGACGTCGCCCTCGACGACTACGAGATCCTCCGATCGACAACCGGGATCCGCGGCGTCGACGCGATCGTGCCGGCCGACCCCTTCGCGCCGCGCGCCTCCGCAGACGGCCCCCTCGGCGCACTGATCCTCCGCTGGGCGCAGGCGCACGTCGACGGCCCCAGCTACATCATCAGCTGGCAGTACATCGACGCGCACGACATCCACACCGTGGCGATCGCCAACACCAACACCCGCGAGCTGCACTTCGTGAACCTGTTCGGACACGTCATCGCCGGACGCCGCGCCTACCGCCTCCGCGAGCTCGCGGACGCGCTGGACCTGCTGATCGAGCCCACCTTCGAGTGACCCCATGATCCCCGACGACATCGCCCGCACCATCATCCACGGCAGCCCACAAGGCTACGACCTCGGATGCCGCAGCAAGGGCGGGTGCGCCAACCACGGCCATCCCACGCTCATGACCTGCGTCGCCGCCCACGCCGCGGCCGGCTCAGACTGGGCCCTCGGTCGACGTCCTCGCAACGAACCCATCCCCAAGCGTGCGCGCAGGCTCAGCCGCAGACCTCAACAGCCCGCCACGAACACGGAGACGCCCCCGCCCGCAGTGGCTCCTGCACCCACCGGCAAACGCCCGATGCCGCGGACACAGATCAAGCACGGCACCGCCCACGGGTTCAACCGCGGATGCAAGCGCATCGAGGACTGCCCCAACCACGGATCCGGCGACCCAACCTGCACCGAGGCGCATCGGCGCTACTACCGCGACTACCGCCGGCGGCAACGCAACGCGCGAAAGATCACCCACGGGACGGCCACCGGCTACTCCTACGGCTGCCACGATCGCAGCAAGTGCCCAGGAGACGCGGACGGGACAACCTGCCCCGACGCCGCTCGCGCAGCCGAACGCCGGCGCCGCCAGACCGCGAGGAGAACCGCCGCATGATCGACCCCACCTACGCCGCGTGGCCACAGATGCGCCGCGGCGATCGGATCCTCATCCGAGAACGACTCACAGCGCGTGAGCTGACCGTAACGGTGACCGCCACACTCCCGCCCACCGAGGGCGAAGGCCCCGGCATCATCGACGACCGCGGCCGCACGATCCGGCATCACTTCTACGACGCCAGACCCACTCCCAGCGAGACCCTCGACCAGCAAGAAGTCGACCGCCTCTTCGCCCATATCACCGCACCGACCTCGACCCGGAGCCCTCTGCGATGAACACCCTCACACCAGCTGACTTCCGGCTGCTGCAGCGCTCCCTTGAGCTCGCCGCCGGCTACGCGAACACCGAGCGCGACGAGGCCGCGATCCTCGACCTCAGCGCAAGGATCCGACGCGCGCAGTCGACCGTGCCCGCGACGCCGGAAGCTCACGCCGCAGTCACCGCGACGATCACCGCGATCAAGCACGCGGGACGGCGCGCCCCGCTCACACCGGAGCTGCTCGACCAGGTTGCCCACGACCTCATCGGAGGCACCGCCCCCGCGCCCTGAGAGACCCGCGCGGTACACTGGGACCGCGGCACCCGGCCGTTCGAGCAGGTACTCATTCCGCCCCTCGGGGCGATGATTCCTTCCTCGGTTGCGTGATGGTGAATGTGACAATTTCCTCCGCTCCGGCCGGGTGCCGCTTCTCTTCGGCCCCGGAGCTGACCACGATCACCTTTGGTTCGACCGGCGTCCCCTGAGATCCCTTCGTGTACGACGCGAGACGTCGGCGGGGAACGCGGCCGCGGCGATACCCAGGTCCGCGAGCTCACCCACGAGGTGGTCGAGTTTGGTCTTGTTGCGGGAGATGAGGGCGACGGTGAAGCCCTGGCTTCCGAACACTTTCGCGATCGAGAAGCCCAGGCTCGGGCCGACCCCGACGATGGCGATGGTGGGCATGAGTGAGTCTCCTGTAGCCGGGAGTTCCGGCGGTCAGTGGTGTCGCGGGTGACCCGTGACCCGCGCCTGGGTGGGTCACCCCGCAGTGGTGGGTGGTTAGGAGATGACGAGTTCGGCGGTGCTGCGTTCCTGGTGGAGGTCCCAGAAGGCGGCGGCGATCTCGTCGGGTGTCTTGAACGGGTAGCCCTCCGCGGGGGCGGCGTCTCCGATGGACACACCGATCGCGATGTGGGCGACGTAGACGCCGGAGCCGGCGAGCTGGTTGTGCAGGTTCAGTGCCCAGTTCCTGGTTGCTGCCTGGGCGGTGTTCAGCGTGCCGAAGAACGGGACGGGGTTGATCGATCCGCTGCCAGCGGTGAACAGGATCGTCCCGTGGCCGGCGTCGACCATCCCGGGCAGGACCGTCTGCACCGCGGTGACCGCACCAAGCAGGAGGGTTTCGAGGACGGGACGGAGGTTCTCAGCCGTGACGTCGGTGGGGCTGGTCATCGATCCGGGTCCGCCGGAGTGGGGGGAGAACTCGAGCACGTCGATGCTGCCGAAGTGGGTGCGGGCGGCGGTCAGAGCGGCGGTGAGTGCGGCCTGGTCGCTGGTGTCGGCGACGAACCGTGCCACGTTGATGCCGTGAGAGCTCAGGTCGTTGACGAGGGTGTCGAGCGTGTCGGGGTTTCGGGCGATGAGGGCGGCGTTGTAGCCGTTCTGGCCGAACTTCTTCGCGAGGGCGAGGCCGAGTCCGGGGCCCGCTCCGATGATGGCGATGGTGGGCATGCTGATGCTCCTTGTGAGGGGTGGGTTAGAGGGTGAGGAAGCCGAGCACGGTGGAGACGATGGCGAGGATCCCGAGGATGAGCGGGACGACTGCGCTCTCCTTCCGGCGGATGTGGACGATGACGGCGCCGATCATCACGACAGCCAGGCCGGCCGCGGCCAGAGGTGTCAGGACCGGTGCGATCCCGGTTGCCAGGGGGACGATCAGGCCGATCGCGCCAAGGATCTCGATCGCGCCGATGCCTTTCACGGCGGCGTCGGTTGAGTCCGCGGTCCATGCCATCCCGGACGCGGCGAGAGCTGTGCGTGGTCGGGCGAGTTTCATCAGGCCGACTGCCAGGAAGATGAGGGCGAGGATCGCGTTCACGATCCACAACGCAATGATCATATGAGTCTCCTCGAGTTCTCCGCCGCTCGATGAAAGACAACGGGATGGTTACTATCTGTTCGTAGCCCCATCATGAGTGGTCAGGTGGGAGGTTACAAAAGGCACATTCATGTACCTACCCAGAACGGAACGCACCATGCCAGACACCGCCGAGATCGAGCCACCGACACCGCTCACGGGCTACGAGGACCGGTGCCTTCAAACGGACGAGGGGCGGGCGATCCGCGACCTGATGGATCGCGTGGGAGACAAGTGGTCGCTGCTGATCATCTCGACACTCCGGGCAGGAACCCTCCGATTCAGCGAGCTCCAACGGCACATCCCCGGGGTGTCCCAACGGATGCTCACCCTCACCCTGAAGCACCTCGCCCGCGACGGACTGGTCTCCCGCACTGTGCACCCCGAAGTCCCACCCCGTGTCGAGTACAGCCTCACCCCCACCGGCCGCACCCTCATCGACCCTGCCGAAGCCCTCGCCGCATGGGCCGTCGCCCACCTCCCCGCCATCAAAGCCGCCCGCGCAGAGTTCGACGCAGCGGCGGGGTGAACCAGAGCCACCAGGAGTCCGTCGCAGCGCCACGTCGGCGTGTGCTCCGTAACACGGCTCAGCGCTGAGTCTGGGCAAGACGTCGCAGATGACATTTCGGGACAAGCACGAATACTCCCGCGGCTACCTTGATCGCGACGTGCTCTTGTGATCCGTGGGGTCCTTCAGCGCTCCCTCGCACCTCCAACTCGATCGCGTTACGCCCATGCCATCAGCGACGTCGTAATTGAGGGCCGCGCTGAAGCTAGGCGCCGGCGATTTGTTGGATGATCTGGATGGCCACGGCGACGACGAGGGCGTTGTAGAAGAAGCTCACGACGCTGTGCAGGAGAACCAGCCACCGCATGCGCACCGTGGTTACCGACGCATCGGAGGTCGCGAATGAGGTGCCGACGGTGAACGCGAAGTAGAGGTAGTCAGCGAGGCCTGGCGTATCGGTGCGCGGGAACTCCAGGCCCGGTTGCCGGGGGTGGAGGTTCTGCACGCTTTCGTAGATCTGCGCGAAACCGATGTGCAGGAGCTGCCACGACAGGATGATGCCGACGGCCGCCACGACCCCGGTGAACGTGTAGCCGGCCCGGGTTCCGTCGACGGGAGCCCGGACGGTGATCGCCAGCAGAGCCGCGTTCACTCCCACCAGGCTCGCCACGAGCGGGAAGATCCAGGACAGCGCGTCCAGTACACCCGTCCGTGGGGGCACCTGTTGGCCGCGCACGCTGCGATACCACGTCAGAGCGAGGCCCCCGAGGAGGTACCCGGCCGCGATCGCCTCCCACACAACCAGCATGACGACGTTGCCAGATATCACATAACCCGCCGCAGCGAGGGCGGTGAGGGCTTCGAGGGCGGTCACCAAGTAGTCGACACCGCGGTTCTTGCCGTGAGGCCACTGTGCGTTCACGACTCCTCCTTCTCTGGATCACAGCATATTGTCAGCGTAGTTACCTTCCGGATGGTAACCTACTGAGATGCGAACAGATCCTCGGCCTGCAATCCTGACGGCCGCATTCACCCAACTTGATGAGGGGCGGGCGGTGTCCTTGGATTCGGTTGCGCGGAGTGTGGGGCTGACGAAGCCGGGGGTGATGTATCACTTCCCCACGAAGGAAGCGCTCATGCTCGCCCTGGTCGACTCGGTCCTGGACCGGTGGGAAGAGGCGCTGATCGCTCGGTTGGGATCGTCCCCAACCGAGGCGGTCGCGTCCGCGCGCATCGGCGCGTACCTCGACTGGTCGCTGTCCGGGGGTTTCGATGAGACCGACCTGGTGGCGATGAGCGACCCGAAGTTGCGGCGATCGCTCACGCGGCGCTGGGCCGAGCGTCTCGCACCGTGGCTGATCGTGCCTGATGACGTGGACCCCGCCGAACGCACCCGACTACTCGCAGCCCGCCTTCTCGCTGACGGCGGATGGCTTGCCGAAGCCGCCAGCTTCTACCCCCCGACCCCTGACGAGCGAGCCCAGCTCCGCGTCTTCGCCCACAACCTCCTGAAGGACTGACTATGAAGAAATGGCTTCTCCTTGCCGGCGCGATCATCAGTGAAGTCGCCGGCTCCCTCGCCCTCCAAGCCGGGCAGGACCACCCGGTCTGGTACGTCCTCGTAGCAGTCGGCTACGTCGGCGCGTTCACTCTTCTCGCGCTCGTTCTGCGCGAGGGAATGGCCCTCGGGGTCGCCTACGGGATCTGGGGTGCGATGGGCGTGGCGTTGACCGCACTGCTGGCCGCACTCATCTTCGGACAGCCCCTCACCGGCGTGATGATCCTCGGCCTGGTGCTGATCATCGGCGGTGTCCTCACCGTCGAGCTCGGATCGCAAGCGGCGCAGCGCAAGAAGGAGGCGAGCATCTGATGGTCTGGCTCTTCCTCGTCCTCGCCATCGTCCTCGAAGTTGGCGCCGCGCTCTCCCTGCGCATCGCGACCGGCGGCCGGAAGCTGTTCTACATCGTCGTCGTCGTGGGCTACCTCGGAGCGTTTTTCTTCCTCACCCAAGTCCTCGCCCTTGGTCTCGGTATCGGTGTCGCCTACGGCATCTGGGCCGCCTCGGGCGTTGCCCTTACCGCGGTGGCCAGCAAGTTCTTGTTCAAAGAACCCTTCACCTGGGTCATGGCGCTCGGCATCGCGCTGATCATCGGTGGCGTCCTCCTCGTCGAACTCGGCGCCGCCCACTAACCCACCGGGCCGCGGCTATGAATACCGAGCGAACCATCGCGACGATTCGCCGCGTCCTCATCGGCAACCCCGCCGCCGACGTGAAATTCGTGGACGCGATCGCCGCCGACAGTCACTTTGTGAGCACAAACGGCCGCGTCTTGGTCCTGTTCGTCAACCCCGAGCATGGGGAACTGATCGACGAGCTGCGCCAGGCGTCGCGCTCTCCTGAGTCGGCGGCAGGGCCAGGGAGCACCGTCGGTGTGTCGGAGCATCCGAAGGAGCCCTCATGAACACCGCACGGCTTCAGTCACGAAGCTCGGCACGCAACCGACGTCGCCAGCCCGAAAGTACTCCCGCGTGGGGGCTTCCCCCGCACCCGTTCCGGTATGCCCTCGTCGCGACCCTTGGGGTGGGTGTGGGGACAGCGATCCTGGGCGGCATCGGTGCTCTCGGCACGGTGCTGGTCTACCTCGGGATTGCTTTCTTCCTCGCCATCGCGGTCGAACCTCTTCTGCAAACCGCTCTCCGACGCGGGGTGCCGAGGTGGGTCGCCGTCGTCGCTCTCGCGCTGGTCCTGCTCTTCGCCGCCGCGTTTGTCGGCACCGTGATCGTTCCCGCCGTGTCCGCCCAGGTGGCAACGCTGGCCGAAGACGCGATCGCGTTCGTCACCGCCATCCCCAACCAGGAATGGTTCACCTGGCTGGCCGGCGTCCTCGGCGGATCACTCGATCTGAACAACCTCACCCGCAGCGCACTGGCCTTCATCTCCGATCCCACCCAGTTACTGAACGTGACCGGCGGTCTGTTGCAGATCGGCACCGGAATCATCGATGCCGTCACCGGCGTGATCATCGTCACCGTGCTGACGGTGTATTTCGCGATCACCATGCCCGCCATCAAGGCCAAGGCGTATCAACTTGTCGCGTACCGGCACCGTGCCCGAGTGCAAGACCTCGCCGAAGACATCCTGGGTTCGGTCGGCAGATTCGTCGGCGGTCAGATCGTTCTCGCCATCCTTAACGCGATCGTCACCTTCATCGTGACCGCAGCCGCCGGAAGCCCGGCCCCGGCCCTCCTCGCCCTCATCGCGTTCGTCGGCGCCCTGATACCCGTCGTCGGTCCCGTCATCGGCGCCTCCATCGCCGCCCTGATCACCCTCGACACCGGGCTCATCCCCGCCATCATCGTCGCCGCGATCCTGTTCGCCTACCTTCAAGTAGAGGCCTACATCCTCACCCCGCGAGTCATGGCACACGCGGTGGCCATGCCCGGAGCACTCGTCATCGTCGCCGCCCTCGGAGGCGCCGCCCTCGGAGGCATCCTCGGCGCCCTCGTCGCCGTCCCCATCGCTGCCGCCGGAGTCACGATCATCAACCGAGTCGTCATCCCCCACCAACAGCAACAACGGTGACCCACGAGGCCACCGGAAGCGACCCTCACCCGCAGCCCAGAGTCGTTGACAGAGACACCTCCGGGGCATATCGTGGTGAATGTCACATTCACCATCCTTAGAGGAGGTCTCATCATGCGTGCGTTCCCCGTGAACCGCGACACCATCGACCTACTGGTCACCGCCGCCTACATCAGCACTCCCGCCTACCGGATCAGCACACCCCGAGATCTTGTCGAGCACGCCGATCGCATGGGTCAGCTGTTGTGGGATGAGAACCACAGCAGCGTCAGCTTCGCCATCGGCGAGCACCTCACCGCGCCGCGGTACGAGTGGCAGCCCGTCGCCGAGATCATCCCCTGTGCGGACGACGAGCAAGTGCTGCAGATCGAGCGCAGTCGGCTCCTGCTCACCGAGGTCTCCTGCCATCACGACGGATGGGACGACTCCCCCGCGCGTGATCTCGTCGAGCGCCTCGGCCAAGCGATCGCGCTGCGCTTCGCGCACTGGCCGTTGGTCGCATCCCCGGAGCACCGCGGCGTCATGGAGTATGACGGCCTCCACCGTGCAGCCGAAGTCTGGGAACGGCACATCGGCTTCCGTCACCCGCTAACCAACGACGCGGCCGCGTGAGAGGGAGTGACCACATATGACTCTCACCATCACGCACACCGCCGCCGAAGGCACCCTGATCGACGGCACCGCGAAGGGCGACGGTTCGGCCGAGGTGCTCCGCACCAACGGTTGGCGATGGAGCCGAGCTCTCGGCTCCTGGTACGTGCCCCACTCCCGAGATCGCGAGCCGAAGAGGCACGTCATCGACCGCACCGTCGCCCAGCTGCAGGAAGCCGGCTTCACCGTGACGGTGTCGGTGGACTACGCCCGACGCGCCGCAGCTGCAGTCGAAACAGATCTCCTCGCACGTCGAGAGGACCGCGCCGCCGCCCTGGACGCGAAAGCTGAACGGCGAGCCGACACCGCGGCCGCGGAAGCGGAGCGCGCAGCTCGAGCACTTCGGCGGCTCCCGGAAGGCGGCGAGCCGATCCACGTCGGCCACCACTCCGAATCCGCCCACCGAAGCGCGATCGCCAAGGCGGATGCCGCGATCCGGCGATCCATCGACGCCGACACCGACGCCCGCCGTGCTCGCGCACGAGCAGACATCGCCGCCGGAGCGAACGAAGCCCGCTACGCACCCATCACGGTCGCCAACCGCATCGAGAAGCTCCGCGCCGACCAGGTCAGCCTCCGCCGGCGCCTCGAGGGGTACAGCCGCACACTGCCGGGCGGCTATCTCGACATCACGCCGGCGGCGACCGGCGACTACGCCGAGAGACTCACCCGCGAGCTCGCCGCCGTCGACGAGCAGCATGCCTACTGGCAGGCCGTTCGCGAGGAACAGATCGCCGCCGGGATCGTCGCCAACCACTCCCGCGACACCATCCGCCCCGGCGACCAGATCCGATACTTCGGTGCCTGGTGCACAGTGACCCGCACCAACGCGAAGAGCGTCAGCATCACCGACACCTATGGGCATCGCGGCACGGTCCCGTACACCCACATCCGCGAGCACCGTGCGGCCGAGAAGGGAGCGTCATCGTGAGCATCGCCACTCGCCCCCGCCCGGTGCCGCGCGAGATCCCCGCCGAGCTCGTCGTGCGGCTGCGCCGCCTGGTGACCGGCGTCGCCTTCGTCGTCCTGGCGGTAGGCGCCGGCTACCTCGGCCTGCTGCTCGCGCCTATCCTCGACCGGCTCATCGTCGCCGCCCTGGCCGTGATCCTGGTCCCGCTGCTCGTCGTGGTCGTGGTCGACTTCTTCCGTAGTCCGGACTAGCCCATGCCCGCGTACAAGGTGGCGTGGCAGCAACCGGCGCAAGTCACCGCGACCGTGACCGTCGACCTCGACCAGCTCGCACAGTGGGCTGTCGAGGTCGACGGCGTGCGCGCCCTCACCGAGACCGGGCCTGGCCCGGGCGAGCTTGCGGGCGTGCGGCTCATGCTCGAGCGGAACCGTCATCTTCGCGACGAGCTGCTCCGCCAGTGGGCGAGGGCACACATGCCGCACTCCTGATGTCCCTACGCGAGGCCGTCGACGCACACAGCGAGGCCCCGCCGGCACGTTTCCGGCGGGGCCTCGCTGCTGTTAATCAGGCGAGTCGCTTCGCGAGCTCGTCGATCTTGTCCGGGCGGAACCCCGACCAGTGGTCTTCGTCCGTGACGATGACAGGCGCCTGCAGGTACCCGAGCGACTTGACCTGCTCGAGCGCAGCGGCGTCCTCGCTGAGGTCAACGACGTCGTACTCGATGCCTTTCGCATCCAGCGCGCGATACGTGGCCGTGCACTGCACGCACGATGGCTTCGTGAACAGCGTGATCGCCTTGTCCCCGTTCGTCAGTGTGGTTGTCATGTGTGGTCTCTCCTCCTTTCTGGGTCTCGTTTGTTGAGCATGGTGGACAGTTCAGACACGGGCGGCAGCTCGGCGTTTGAGCCACACGAGGAGCGCGATCGCCGAGAGAAGGATCGCGGCGATGACGAGGATCTGACCCCATCCGAATCCGATGCCGTCGACGATCGGGATCACCGTCGCCTCGCCCTGCTCGAGTAGGTGGTACTGCAGCATCCAGACCCGGAGTGGATCGAGGAACATCCCCAGCGAGACGATGCCTGTGGCGAAGGCGAGCACGACGATCAGCAGCAGCGAGATCCAGTCGTCCTCGGAGACAGACGCTTGGTTGGACATGGGCTCCCTCTCTTTCGTCAGTGGCCGGCCGCGACGTCGGGACGGCGGTAGGTGATGACCTGGGTGTCCGACATGGTCAGCAGCCCCTCTTCCCCGGTTTCGAGATCCCGGTACTCGATGGCGAGCTGTTCATCGTCCAGGACGTCGTTCTCGACGCCTTCGACGACGCCCCACATGCCGAGGCTCTCGTCGGTCTGCAGCAGGTCTCCGACCTCGAGCTCGACCGCGGGCCCGTCGATCGCTTCGCCGTATCCGTCGCCGTCGCCGTCGACCGCATCGTCGACGGCGTCCTCGTCGACGGGCTCCGGGACGAATCGGACGGCAGTGCGGGAAGGCAGCAGGGTGACGTTCCCCGGGCGCATCGTCTCGAGGCGCGCGGCCGCGGCCGCGGGATCCCACTCAACGATCTCGGCGCCGGCCCACTCGTAGTAGTCCGGTTCGAGCTCCTCGCCCTCGCCGTCGTCGCCGATGATCGGCTCGGGGTCTTTCACCATCATCCGGCTGTAGTCGGGGATCTCCGGGCGCAGCGCAGCCAGGTGCTTCCAGTCCGCTTCGTCGGTGGAGTCGAGCTTGGCGGGGTCTGGCGTGTAGAACGCCTGGATCTCGACCGGCACCGACTCGCCGCTGAGGGTGACACCGCGACCACGCTTGTTGCGGGGGATGGCTACGCCGACCGCGAAGGAGTCCCACATCATGTTGGCGCCCTGTGGGGAGAGTCGACCGAAGCTGACGCGGGCGCCGAAGTTGTCGCGCATCTCACCGCCGAGGAACTCGACGTCGGGGCGCTGCAGACCCAGCAGAAGGTGGATCTTCGCGCTGCGGGCGAGGCGGGCGAGATCGGAGAGGAGATCCAGGACGGGCGCCTGAGCCGGCGCGCCCTTCGGCTTGACGGTCTTGTACCAGCGCTGCACTCGGGCCTTGAAGGTGGCGTACTCGTCGATGATCAGCGCGAGCGGGTCAAAGTCCTCAAGGCGAGCCGTTCCGTTCTCGAGCTGGGAGTACCGCTGTTCCATGAGTTCGTGTGCGGCGTGCAGCATCCGCACCTGGTGCTCGACCCGGGCGCCGACGAGCTCGACGTTGGGCCAGTCCCGGAAGCCGGCGAACTCAATCCGCTTTCCGTCGAGAACCCACACCCGCCAGTGCGCGTGAGTCAGGTGCGTCAGCACGGTGTGCTGGAAGCTGGTCTTACCGGAGCCGGTTCCGCCGATGACGAGGCAGTGCGGCGAGACCGCTGGATGCCAATGCTGGACCCCGCCGTCTTCGTCGACGCCGATCGGGATCTTGAACCCCTTGTAGGCGGAGTGGGTGAGAGCTGCGGCGGGGGTGACCTCGTGCAGCACCATGTCCGGCATGTTCGGGCGGACCTCGAAGAGGATCTTGTCTCCCTCCAGGTCCCATCGGGCACGCCAGCGTCCGGGCAGCATCGACGAGACGACCTTCTCGATCGACGAGCGACGTGCGGCGATCGCCATCTTCGGTCCCACGTTGTGCTTGACCTCGATCTTGGACACCGATCCGTCTTCGGCGCTCGTCACCGACACCGTCGCGGACGGATCCACAACCTGCTTGATCACTTCGATCGCTCGCTGCTGCTCACGAGAGACGGGGTCCGTCTCCGGCGCGATCTCCACCACAAGCCAGCAGCGACGGGAGTTGTGCTTGCGCACTCGGTACTCCACTCCGAGCCGGCGACTCAGCCCGGCGAGGATCTGGTCGACGAAGCGAGGGTCGGTGTCGTCGACGTGGGAGGCCCAACGGATCTTGATGCGCTCGGGGACGCCGACCCACCCGCGCGTCCACTTCACCGGTTCCACCAGAGCGCGCGTGGGCTGAGAGGCGCCCAGCAGAGGAAGCAGCGCTTCGATGGCGGGATCCATCCGACCGGCGCGCTGGAACGCTCGCACTCCCGCGACGATCGAACCCGCAGCCAGCACCACAGCCCCCACCCATACGAGAGGCACGAGGTTGGTGAAGGGGCGGACAGTGTTGAGGCCGGTGACAGCCGTCGCGATCGCGAGAGCCAACAGTGCGGGGATGATCCCAGTGAGCTGCCGGCGGGGCAGGACGCCGAGCGCGGTCACGGCCGGCGCAGTCGGCCGTGCCGGCGGACGGTTCGCCACACGAGTTGCCATTCGATACCTCCTGGTGGGGTCGCGCTCTTCACGGCCCTCTGCGAGGTATAGGCCTGCGTTCGCTCCCTTCGCGGACATCAACGGTTCTCATCCCGCGTGCCGCACTCGTGATGTCCCTCCCGAAGCGAGTTCGCTCAACACGGCGGCGGAGGGGTGTAGCGCTCGATCGTCACGCGCATCAGCGCAATACCCACGCAACCATCGCGCATGCCCCCCGCTTGACACGGGTGATAGGATCAGCCCGAACGGCGTTCTGCCGCAGGCACGGTTGTCGGCACGGGCTGAACCCCTCCCCCCTGTAGCTATTTCCAGACGTCGAGGTCGCGCAGTTATGGCGCAATATCGCGGCGCATATCAGCGGAACATCGCCACGCACACGCCGAGATCGGCGTCATCGTTGCCTCAGCGGGCAGCGTGGATCACTCGTCGACGTCGGATGGCGTGCTCGAGCGCTGCGCTTGAATCTCCCGGCGCCGCTCCCATTCACCGCGTAGCCAGTCCCCTTGCCGCTGCGCTGCAGCACGACTGATCCCTCGAGCTCGCGCCGGCGCCGGCGGGAAGGGCGCTCCTTCGTTGTAGAGATGCTCGAGCCGATCCGCTTCACGCTCGAAGGATGCCGCGACCAACCCCGCCAGAGAGGGAGCGCCCTCAGCCTCGTCCCGCGTCGCCCACCACGCGGCCTTGAGCCGGGCGTGTAGATCGACGGGAAGGTAGTACGCCTGATGGGCGTACCCGGTGGCACCCCGAGGGTTCACCCCTTGCGCGCGAGCCGGGGATGACGGGAAGGGCTCGCCACCGTTGAAGGTCTCCTCGAGGCGACATGCCTCGCGCGCAAAGGCGACCTCGACGAGGCCCGCCAGAGAGGGAGCGCCCTCAGCCTCGTCCCGCGTCGCCCACCACGCGGCTTTGAGCCGCGTGTGCAGCGCGGTGGGGATGAAGTACGAGAACGAGCGATACCCAGTGGCCGATGCTCGGCCAGCGGGGCGCGGGGGTTCTTCGGCGGCGTTGACGTCTCTTGTTGGCACGAATCGCAGACTGGAAATGATGAGTTGCCCCGGTTTCTAGGGGCGTCGGGTTCCCTCACCATACCTGTCGGCGTTGCGGCCGCGTGTGCTTTCCGGCCCGCATTCCCGCTGTTTCCAGGGGGGTCAGAGCCGCCGGCACGTCCCGTCTGCGGGGCAGACCTCGATGCCGTAAAGCCGCAGGAACTCCTCGGGGTTCACGAAGTCTGCGTACATTGCCGGCGCACCGAGAGAGCCGGCCGTGGTCAGCTGCGCGACCGCGGGGTTGGTGTTGCCCGTGGTGCTGACAGCCAGATGCAAGTGGCAGCCACCGCTCGGTGGGACGTTGCCGGTGACGCCGATCTGCTGGCCGGCGGTGACTTCGTCGCCGACGTCGACCAGGCGCTCGCTCTTGTACATGTGGAGGTAGCTCACAGTGAACCCGTCTGGGTGCCGGATCGACAGCCACAACGTGCTGCTCAGCGTGACCGTGCCAGGCAGGACCGCGTAGACGGGGTCGCCGCACGGCCCGGGCCACTGCTGCAGGTCGATGCCGGCGTGCCAGCTCGAGGCGCCCGGCACCGTGACCTCACGGGGGCCGTAGCCGGACGTCATCTGGTAGCCGGGATCCATCGGGTAGGCAGCCTGTCCGACGACGGTGCCGCCCTCGCAGCTGACCGAGCCTCCGACCGCGGTGATGATCTGCTGTGCGGCCGTCTCCCACTTGTCATAGGCATCGGGGTAGGCCGAGACCTGCACGGTCTGCGCGGCCTTGCCGAGCGGCATGCTCTCCCACCCAGGAACGTCCAGCAGGCCGCGCGGTGAGCCCTGGTTGGGGCCCTCGGGGCCACCGAAGAACGCCTTGGTGGCGTAGGTCGGGTCCATGAGCTCTGCAACGGTTCCCCACCCGGAGACGCGCTGCTGGAAGAAGTTGACGGAGTCGTGGTCGCTGCCAACTGCATCGTGTGGGTAGTCCAGTGATGCCGGCACGCTCGAGTTGGCGTACATCTTCAGCCCCGACTCCTGCAGCGCGGTCATGATCGCGATCTGCTGGCCCTTGACCGAGACGCCGAGGGAACGCGCGATCGAGAGGATGGTTGCGGCGTGGTTGAGCTCAGTGGGTCCGAGGGTGCGCTTGGAGCCTCCGGTGGTCTCTACCTCGAGCGAGCTCGTCGGCGATGTTCCCGTGGTGGTGCATTCGCCAGATCCGGAACCCATGCTGCTGCCCAGCAGCACCATGATGAACATGGTGTAGCCGCCGAAGAGCACCACGGGCACGAGGATCAAGGCGACAACCCACAGGATGACCTTGCGCGAACCGCGGGGCTCGCCCTCCGCGTCGACGCCAGGCAAGTCACTGGGCGCGGCGGGCCGCTCGAGGGTGGTGGACATCCGTCAGCTCACCCCCGGGTGATGGCGAGCCGGCTGCGCAGCTCGGCGCTGCGCGGCGAACGAGCTCCGCGTGCCGCGAGTGAGGAGATGTCGACGACTCCCCCGACCGGACGACGCTCGATGTGTCCCATGCCAGTCGAATCCACGACGATCCGGCGGGGCGCGTCCGGCGTCCGCGGGGTTCGCGTCGGCGGGGTGGGCTCCACCACCAGCGGTACAACCTTCGTCGACGTCGTCCGGGGCTCCTCGGCTGCCCGGTGAGATCCGCCCTGTACTGCGGAGGCACCGGCCGTGATCGCTTTGCCGGCGCTCTTCTGCGCCACCCGGCCTCCGACCTCGATCGCGGCTGCGCCGGCAGCTCCTGCGACGCCGCCGGCGGCCGCGCCCTTGGCAATGCGCGCACTAGTGAAGATGAGATCTGCGGTCTTGGAGGCCGTAGCTGCAGCCCCTGCCGCTCCTGCCCCACCAGGGCCGCGCTGAGACGGCGGCAGCGCCGCGCGGCCAGAGGAGCCTCCGGGGGGCGCCACGGGCGGCGTGGAGGGCGCAGGAGCGCGCGTGGCGGTCATTGTGCCGATGTCCTGCGCCGCGGCAGGGCCGAAGTTGATCGAGCGGGCGTCGATGTTCCGGTCGGGGCGGCGCAGCGCCGCGGCCGCGACGGTCGACACCGCACTCATCGCTGCGACGGCCTTGACGCCGTCCCGTTCGGCGGCGCCACCCTTGCCCATGCCGAACTTTGACAGCTGCTCGGCCATCGACCGCCCGGCTTTCTTCGCCATTCGCTTCGCGCGGACGAGCATGAAGACCAGCACGCACATCACCAGCGTCGCGAATCCCATCTGCGCGACGACCGGGATCCCGAGTCCGCTCAGACCGGTGATGATGGCGACGGTCAGCTTGAGCACGGCAGCCATCACCACGGCCATGAAGACGATCGCCACCAGCCCCATGAAGGTGTCCGCGAGGGACTTCCACAGCGGGTAGCGGTTGATCGGGAGGATGCCGATGTAGACGTTCCACATCGTCTTGAGGGCTGCGATGAGGAAGCCGATCACCGTCACCAGGAACAGCACCCCGAATGCCATCGGCAGGAGGAACAGCGCCAGGGCGCCGGGAGTCATCGTGACCGCGGTGGCCACCTGGCCGAAGTTGGGGTTCTGGTTGTACGTCTTCGCGGCCTCGTCGCAGGCGCCGACGGCGTCGCGGACCTCGTTGCCACCGGTGTTGATGGGCGCGGAACTGGTCATCGTCTCGGTGAACGTGCTGGCGCAGGCTCCCTCGAGGGCGTGGCCGAAGGCGATCGTCTGGGCGGGGATCTTCACGAAGATGTCGACCAGCTGAGAGGACACTGCCGCGCTGAGCATGTTCTCGGAGTCGAGGGTGGTGTTGTTGATGTCGTCGCTGACGACGGCCGCGGCGATCTGCCCGCCGTAGTCCTGCGCCGTGTCGAGGGCGCCGCCGGCGGCGGTGAGGCTGGCGACGGGGTTGGCGAGGAGGCCGGTGGCGAGGACGGCGCACGTCGCGGAGATCACGATCTCTGCCCACCCGGTGGAGTGTCGGCCGAGCATGATCGCGATGCCGGCGATGCCGCCCGCGATCATCAGTGCGAACGGGATCCAGTTGATCTCGCCCAGGAACCCCTCGACGACGTCGGCCAGTGCCCCGAAGGGAGCCGCGATCACTCCGACCCACTCGAAGGACAGCAGCCAGTTGCAGAACCAGATCATCCACGACACCAAGCCCAGGTGCCCGGTCCAGATCGGGTCCAGCCATGCGGCGATGAAGGCCTTGCCCCAGTTGAAGATGTCGCCGCGATCGAGGGGGAGAACCGTGTAGGAGGACAGCGGTACTCCCCCGCTGTCGGTGATGTCGCCGCCGAGCAGGAACGGTGCCGCGCCGGCGCCGTCTGCGGCATAGGCCCAGTACGTGTTGCCGAACAGGATCAGGAACACGTCGACGAAGACGACGGCGAGGATGCGGGTCCACCAAGGGTGCTCGTGTGCCCAGAAACGGACGCGCCAGAACGCGCCGCCGAGGGTTGCGAAGGTATGCCGGTAGAAGGTGATCATGGTGCCACCAAGGACGGCGTGGACAGTACGGCTTCGCGGCGGTCGGGACGCTCGGGGAGAGTCTTGCGGAACTTCCCGATCCGGCCGCGCTGGTCACGCACGAGGCCCTCGCCGCGCCGGTCGGCGGCGACCTTTCCATCCGGGCCCAGTGGCGAGAGATCCTCGGTGACGACCTTCACCATGGTTGCGTCGGCGGGCTCGCCAGTCAGCCACTCGATCGCACGACGGGCGAGATCCTTGTCGGTCTGTCGCATGACGTAGCGGGTCTTGAGGAGACCGCGGGTCTGCGTCTCTCCGAAGTCGGCGGGGTCGTGAGAGCCGAGGGCGAAGTAGGCGCGGTGCTTGCGTCCGTCGCGGATCCCGATGCGCAGGTCTCGCTCACCCTCGGGTGACTGAGTGATGTGGTGTGTCTCGTCGAAGTAGGCGCCGGCGAGCTCGCGCGGGTTCATGAAGCAGACCTCGCGCGAGATCCCCATGAGCATCGCGTACATGGCGCGGCCGTAGATCTTTTCCAGGGGCATCTCGTCGAACAGGTGCGCGTGCTCGAGCTCGGTCTTGTCAGGCAGCGACAGCCCGTGGGTGAGGAACACGATCGCGCGGGAGTCCAGGTTGACGGCGGGCAGCCCGTCGTCGAAGAGCACTTCGCCGATGTCCTTGGAGGCAACCAGGTTGATGAGCCCGCCGAGCTCGTCGCTCTCGGGGGACGTGATGCTCTTGAGGTGCGCGGTCAGCCGGCCGAGGCTGGTGATGTCGTGGGCGGCGACGTACTCCGGCTCGAGCAGCCGGGACAGAGCGACACCGCGGGAGTCGCGGGCGCGGATGCCGAGCATGACCGCGAAGAGGCTCTGCACCATGCGCGCACCCACACGGGGCCCGAAGACGCGCAGCGGGTCCAGCGAGTACTCCGGGGCCATCAGGTCGACGATCGTGGTGGTGTCGGGGCGCAGGCTCTGCGCGAAGGTCGCGTACTCCTTGGATTCGGTGCGGTCGATCGCGACGACGCGGCCGTTGCGGTCGACGGTGTCGCCCATGTCGCACTTGAGGAGCACGCTCTTGCCGGCGCCGAGCTCTGCCACGACGCCGAAGCTGGCGCTGGTGTCTGCCTGAATGCTGCCGTCTGCGTCTCGGAGGATCGGGGTGTGCCGTGCCGTCGAGATGTTCTCGCCGAATCGGGCGCCCTTCTCGTCGCCGAGCTCGTTGCTGACCAGGGGGACGCTGGTGGCGAATTCGCGGCCGGTGGTGATCTGGGTGAGCTCGCGGACGATGCGGCCGGTGGCGGTGCCGGGGAGCATCGCCCACCAGAGCTCTTCCTGACCTCCCAGCGGAGCCTCGAGGAGGAAGTCTGCGCGCTTGTACTCGTCGGCGACGAACCGGGCCTTCGCCTTGGCGAGGTCGGCGCTGTCGGCGCCGACTGCGAGCAGGATCGTCGCTTGTACCTCGACCTCCTTGTCCGAGCGGTTGAGCGAGGCGTGGTACGCCGCGAGGGTCTCCGCGATCTCGCCCAGGTCGTTGCCGCCGCCGGTGATGGTGGCGGTTCCCTCCTGGTGCTTGTACTGCTCCTCGAGCGCGGATTCGGCCTTCTTGTTGCGGCGCTTGACCTCGTCGGCGCCGGTGACGGTCAGCCGCACGGCCCAGTCGACGTCGAGGGGGAGCTGGTCGACGTGCGAGATCCACTCCACCCCGGGAGAGACCCAGCCGGCCTTGGGCGCTCCCACGAGCGCCTGGATCACCTGGTAGGAGGACGCCTCGTCGGCGTAGGGGCTGTGCACCTTGACGTAGCGGCGCTTGAACGGGAGGAACTGCTGCCCGGACTTCGGGTTGATGTCGCTCTGCCCGCCCTCGTCGATCCAGGGGTTGGGCATCGAGGATGGCATCTGGAAATGTGCGAGGTCATCGGCGGTGAAGCCGTCGTCGTCAGCTCCCTGTGCCGGCGGGACCGGTGCGGCGGTGTCGACGGCGAGGCCGCGCTGCTGTGAGTGCAGCGCGATCCAGATCTGCTCGGCCGGGGTTGCGCGAGTCGGCTGGAAAGCCGAGGGGATGCGGACCTCGATCTCCTTCGCCATCTGAGCCACTGCTGCGATCTCGGCGTCGGACGGCAGCTGTCGGGGCAGCGCGAGGCTGTCGCGCAGCTTGGTGTCCGCTGCCCGCAGTGCGGACATCGCACGAGCCTTCACGGATCCTGCCGCCAGTGGTACGGAGAACCAGAACGCGCGTGTTCCGAGCGGGATCTGCTCGAGCGCGTCCAGGGTCAGCTCAACCTCTCGCGCCCAGTCGGGGCACTCGTCGATGCGAACACCGTCCAGCATGCGCTCGACGATGGCGACAGGGTCCAGATCCGCGCACAGGCCGAGCAGGAGCCCCTCGCCGCGGTGGGCCTGGAAGAGGGCCTGGTGGTGGGCCTTGACGAGCTGCTTGGTCGCGGCGGTGCCGTAGGCGTAGGGAAGCGGCTGCAGCCGCCACGTCGCCCAGACCACGCCCGAGCGCGTCCACATGAGGTTGGCTGTCATGGCTGTCGCGGGAATCTGCATCGTCGTCTCGTCTTTCAGTCGGTCGGTTCGGTGAGGGGAGCGGGTGAGGTCTCGGTCATCGCCCATCCCCTCCTCGGGCCTGTTGCAGCAGCCGTTCGACGCCGCTGACCGCATGCGCGGGTGTACGGGCGGGCAGCGGCGTCGAACGCTGCGGGGTCACCGGCTGCGCCGCAACGGGTGCTGCCGGTTCGGGTGCTGTGGTGATGTCCTCGTTGAGGGCGAGCGTGGCCGTGACAGGCTCGGCGATCGTGGTCTTGCCTCCCGCGAAGTGCGGTGGGCGGACCCGCATGGTGGTCCCGCGGTACCGGCCCGCAGCGGGGCGTGTCATCGCGGCGAGGCCGCTGCTGATCACGCTGAGCATGTTCCGGCGCGTGGCGGGGATCCGTCCGGCTCCCCATGCTGCAGCCCAGGACACGGCGGCAGCGAGGGGGATGTCGACGATCGGAGAGCCAGTCCCCCACACTCGCTGCGTCAGAAGCGCGCCGACCAGGACGATCGCGAGGACCACTCCCTGGGTCAGCGTGTAGGGGCCCCCGGGGATCTTCGTGCCGTCGTGGAGACGGCCGATGAACTTCGGGAACCGGCGGCTGCGCGTGTAGAACCGCGCAACCTCTCTCTCTTCGTCGTGCTCGGCCACAGCTGCCCCTTAAGCGCTCAGCCGATAGACCGCGTCGCCGGTCGCGGTGATGCTCTCGTCGAGCACCAGCACATCCGGCGCTGCGATCTGGTGAACGGTTGTACCCAGGGCGTTGACGGTCTCACCCTGGATGAGGGTCATGACCCATTCGCCGCCGCCGAGAGCGAGGAACATCGCGAACCCGCACAGCAGGCCGGTGATGATCGTCGTCGCCACGGCGAACTTCACCTTGGCGGCGACGACGAAGAACACGATCGCGGCCACCAGGACGACGAGGCCTCGGAAGGCGGTCGTGCCGTCAGCGACGATCCCGTTGATCCAGTCGAAGAATCCCATGAGGGGGCTTTCCTTTCGTTACTTGCCGGAGCCGGTAGGCGTCGGCGTGGGGGTGGGTGTGGCCGACCTCTCGGAGGCCGCTTGCGGTGCAAGATCAATGGCGCTGACTTCCCAGCGGGAGGCGCGCGCGGTGAGGGTGAGCGAGTACGTCGACGTCAGCTGCTGCTCGAGGGGACTCATCAGGGTCGTGGTGGCGAGCACCTTCACGGTCGACCCATCGGAGGGAACGTCCTCGGGCATCACGTCTGAGCGGAGCTCCTCGACGCTTACGTTGACGTAGGGCGCCGGCGTGACGGCCGTGAAGTCCGTACCAGGTGCGCTGTAACGGGAGAGATCCCCGGATCCTGCCAGGTACGCCCCAAGGAACGCGCTCACCGTCTCCGCCGCGGGATCCGACGAGCTGATCGACTGGTTGTAGACCAGAGCAGTCGTGGACCCCTGCAGAGGAGCGGCGACCTGCGCCGGCAGCCCCACAGCCCGCAGAGCGTCGCTGCCGACCGCGATCGCAACCTGGTAGTAGCGACGTGGCCACGCCGTGGTGCTCCCGTCCGACGAGTCGCTCACGGCGAGCTCCTTGACGTTGGCGGCGACGACGACGTTGACGAAGCTCGTCCCCTCGACGGGGGTGATGGATGCGATACCGAGGTCGCGGTACTCCCACGGCTGGTCCGACATCTGCCGCAGTGATCCGAGGTCGACGTAGGTTCCCAGGTCGCCCGGCTCGCTCTTCGTCGCGCCGAGCCAAGAGCCCACGAAGCCGAGCGCGTAGTCGCCGGCAGCCTGCTGCTGTGCATCGAGCCCGGCGACCTGCGCCTGCGTCGACGCGGCCACCACGGCAGGAGGGCGGGTCGCTGCAGCGAACAGCGCCACCGGGCCGCAGGCGATCGCCACGAATAGCGCAGCCGTCAGCACTCGACCACCCATCTGCCGGCCATGCGTCCAGCTGCTGCCCTTGGCCTCGGGAACCCGCTTCTGCTTCGCCTCCTTCGGCGTCTTCTCACGCTTCTCACGAACCATCACGCACCCCCTCTCGGCTGCAGCTGCGCAACCCGCAACGCTGCGGGCACGGCATCACGCAACTCCTCGACAGCAGCGATCACGCGGCCGTGGGTAGACGGGTCGAAGGGACGATCAAGCGTCCCCGCCACCGCCTCCTCGAAGCCCTGCCGAGCGCGGATGGCGCGTGCCGCATCCGGCTTGAACCCTTCCCACATCGCGTCGTCCGCGGTGCTGCTCTCGCTCACGTCTTGTCCCTTCCGAAGACCCTGTGTCCTCCACCCAGATCGGGGTGGCATATGGGTATAGGCCCGACTTCGGGCCCTTCGCGGACATCGCAGGACGAAGAATTCTTGCGCGGATATTGCGGACGTACAGCAAGGCAAGGAAATGCTTGTGGCCTGGTGTTTTACCGGCTTTTCCAGACCTGGAACAGGAGGCCGCACACGGGTCGTCCTGAGAGGCGCCCACGGCCCCGCACGGTTTTCCAGGATCTGAACCAGGGGTGCTGAGGAACGTGGCCCTTCGTCAACCGACGTCACGACGAAGGGCCATTTCTCATGACTGCTTGGGCGAAGACTTCACCTCTTGCCGATCAGCTGTTCGACGAGTGGAACGCCATCCACTCGCACACCACCCACCACTTCGGGGAGCTCGGCGAGCTCACCGGCGACGAGGCCGTTGCCCTCATCCGCCACCCCCAGATGAACGACGAGCGAGACGCCGTCCTCATCGCCCTGCTCCGCCTCGAGCACGCCGGCGACACCTTCGCCGGCAGAGTGCTCCTCAAGTCGTTCATGCCTCTGGCACTGCGACTCCCCTCGAGCGTTTCGGCCATGCGGTCGATGTGGCACCACTCCCCCGCCGATGCACGCACCGCGACGATCGGCGTGCTCTGGGAAGTCATACACACCTACCCGCTGAACCGCGTCAGCTCGGTCTCCGGCAACATCCGGCTCGAGACGATCAAGGCGCTGGGACGCGCCTATGGCAGCGAGGCGAGCGTCGACGCACTCGCCGTCGAGGACGAGGTCCTCGAGAAGATCGCCGGCGCCGACGAGACCGACGACGTCTTCCGCGATCTGGTCACGATCCTCACCTGGGCGATCGACGCGAACGTGCTGCGCCGCGACGAGGTCCAGCTTCTCGCGCGCATCGAACTCGCAGAGGGCGACCCCGGTGCGGCCCGGGATGCCGCAGCCGACGAGCTGGGCGTCTCCCGCGAGACCCTCAACCGTCGCGTCTGCCGCATCCGCACGAAGCTCATGCGGGCCGTCTCCGGTGACCTCGAGGCAAAGGTCTCCTACGCACCCCGCCGTAGCTGAGCGCCACTCGCCTTAGCTACGCAACGCCACCCTCAGACTCCCCGAACTGACAGAGCCCCTGGATGGCCCCCAGGGGCTCTGTCGCCCATTTACGGCACCAGAGACTCGGATCCATGGTCAAAATCCTCTCAGCGGGCGCTACAGCGGCTCTCAGGGTGCATTCGATCCTGATGATCCCCGTCGCATCGCACTCACCCCGCTCGGGCCGGGCACTCGTAGCGGCCCGACGCTTCACCCACGCCACACCCGCAGCATGCACCCCGCTCCACTCTGGCGATAAGCTCGATGCACCGGCCGCAAGGCTCGTGCTCGAAGCATGCAATAACCGGCGCAATACTCCGTGCAATATCCGTCGCCGCATGCTCGCGATATCTCCGCTGGTATTGCGCTCCCGCTGCGCTAGTACATGGCCGTACTTCCGCTATATCTGCGCAACTCTTGCGCCTATACGAGTGCAACGTCGTGCGCTACCCCTTCGCATTATCAGCGCGTGCTGTGCGCAGTCTCATGCGCTTGATTGGCGGATGCGTAGCGCTGTTCTTGTGCTAGTAGCGCGCCGGTCGATCACCACACCTGTGCACGTTATAGCGGAATTAGTGCGGACGACATGCGCATTAGTTGTTGCATATTGGCGTGAATGTCACGCTATACTTGCGCCCATGTACCCGCTGATGTTGCACACGCATCGCGCAGCCCCTGCGCATAGCTCCCGTCCGCATAGCGCCGCTACAGCGGATGCACACTCCCGCGTCGGAGGCCTCTCGTGAGGATCATCGCCGTCGTCGGTCAGAAGGGCGGGGTCGGCAAGACCACCACCGCCATGAACCTCGCAGCGGCACTCGCCCGCGCAAACAACGTCATCGTCGTCGACGTCGATCCGCAGCAGTCAGCTGCGCGATGGGCGGAGCGAGCGGGGGACAACCTTCCCTTCGACTTCGCCGCAGACGTCGACCCCGACAACATCATCGGACTGCGCAACCTTGACGACTACGACGTCGTCCTGATCGACACCCCCGGCAGTCACGAGAACACCGGTGTTCTCTCCGCCGTCCTGCGCGTCTCTGATTTCGTCGTGCTGCCGCTCGAGGCCGCGACCATGGCGATCGAGTCTGTCACCGACACCCTCGTCGAACACGTCCTACCGGCTGGCCTTGACTACCGGCTCCTGCTGAACAAAATCGACCGGCGCCGTGGGGGCCGGCGCCTCGAGGACTGGGAAGAGCTGCTCGACCGTGGGGAGTTCATCGACGGCGTCACCGGCCTGCCCCGGTTCAAGAACCACATCCGTCTGTCGGCCAGCGTCGAGGACGCGCCCTTCGACGGGAAAGTCGTCACGCAGTACACCGATACGCGAGCCAACCAGGCCGCGATCTTCGATTACAGCAGCGTCGCCTTCGAGCTGACGTCGCTGTGGGCCAACCAGAAGAAGGGCGCTTGATCATGGCTCGTCAGGATCTCACCAAGCTCACCCGCAAGACGCCTGCGCCGACGCCGGCAGCCGACACCGCAGAGCTCGACGACACGGCACAGGGCAACGAAGCCCCCGAGCAGGCCACCGCTCCCGCAGCTGCTGTCTCGAGCGAGCCGAAGGCGCCGGCGCCGCGAAAGCGCGAAACGCAGCCTGTCGCCGACTCGACGCCGGGGGACTCCGATGCCGCAGCGGGGGAGTCCCGCGAAACGGCCAGCAAGGGCGTTCCCGTACACCTGCCCACCTCGCTCAACGACCGGCTGCAGGCCTACATGACGAAGACCCGCAAGAGCCACCAGACGGTGCTCCTCGACGCGCTCGAGGCGACCTACCACCAGCTGCCCGAGCTCATCGAGAAGGCGACCTCCGGTGACGCCGCCGAGGAACCGCAGGAGCGAGCATCCCTGTTCGCCCGACCCAGCCGACCCGCGCCGGTGAGCTCAGGAGAACCCCGCATCAAGCACACCGTGCGGGTGAGCCCCACTAACCGCAAGGTCTTGGACTCCATCACCGCCGAGCTCAAGGCACCTTCCCGCAATCTCCTCATCATCACCGCCTACGAGGCATTCCTTCCGCCCATCAACGAGAGCTGAGAACCATGACCACCACCACCGACCGCAAGTCCAAGCGAACCCAGAAGGACACTGAGACGACCGAACAGCCCACCGCCCGACAGGCCGCAGTTCTGCGACCCACCCAGTCACGGCGCCGGCCTGTTCTCATCGCTCTCGGCGTCGCCCTGGCTCTACTCGGCGGCGTCGGAGTCTGGTGGGTCACCACGAACCTCACCCGCACCGTCAGCGTGATGGCGACCGACACCGACATCGCCCGCGGCGAGACCATCACCACCGAGGACCTCACCACCATCCAGCTCGCTGGCGGGCAGCAGGTCGACGCGATCACCGCGGCCGACGCTGCAGACATCGTCGGCACGACCGCGCTGGTCGACCTTCCCGCCGGCACGCTCATCACGTCCGCCAACACCGGCGACACCCTCCCCGTCCCTGAGGGATCATCCATCGTCGGAGTGACGCTCACCCAGGCGCAGATGCCCGGATACCAGCTCGCCGCCGGTGATAACGTCCGCATCGTGGAGACCCCGGTCACCCAGGGCGACCCGCCCGTCGAAACCCCGCAGAGCTTCGACGCCACGGTCTTCACCGCGACCTACGTCGCCGAGACCCAGGTGTGGGTTGTCGACCTCATCGTGCCTGACCGGGAAGCGCCTGACATCGCCGCACGCGCCGCCACCGGCCGCGTCGCGCTGATCATCGACTCGACGGGGGAGTAACCCGCATGGCGATCATCTTCCTTGCCAGCACAGCCGGCGCCCCAGGCGTGACCGCTGCTGCCTGCGCGCTCGCTCTCAACTGGCCCAAACCCGCCATCCTCGTCGAGGCGGACACCAGCAAGACCAGCAGCATCATCCCGGGTGCACTGCGCGGCCAGGTGTACCACAGCACCGGTCTCACCGAAGCTGCCGTCGCCGACCAGTACGGCGCTCTCACGCCGGACAAGCTGTGGGAGCAGACCGTCGAGATCAGCGAGAACAAGGTGCTGATCCCCGGGTTCAAGAGCCTCCAAGGCGCCGCCGGAGCCGGAGCGCACTTCTGGCGATCGCTCGTCGACGCGCTGCGCCCCTACGAAGCCGCCGGCTACGACATCCTCATCGACGGCGGGCGCCTCCACACCAACGACGCCCGCCTTCCGCTGATCCGCGAAGCCGACAGCATCACCCTGTTCTCCGACCGCACGCTCCCCGCCGTGGCCAGCATCCTCTCCCACTGGCGCTCCCTCGACGACAACCACAACCCTGTCCCGGAGTGGCTGATGACAGCCCTCAACGACATCGGCCACAGCGGATATGTGGACCTCGCCCTCGTCGAACGCGCGACCACACAGGAGACCTGGCCGGTCAAGGAGGTCACCAAGCAGATCGGCATCAACCTCCTCGGCACCATCCCGTGGGATCCCCGAGGAGCTGCGATCTACGCCCTCGGAGCCCCCACGGCGCGCGGCGACCGCACCGCCTACGCACGAGCTATCGGCGCCCTGCTGCACAGCTACAGCGACGTGCTCAACACCCGTACCTACTCGACCGCCGACAACTGGGAGGCACAGTCATGAGCGACTCCACGCCCGACCCCGCCGACCTCAGCAGCCTGCCGTTCTTCGCTCAGCCCTCGCGGCCCGCGCAGCAGCCTGCCCCCGGCCTTCCGAACATCGAGCACGCCGCTGCACGCCTCACTCGCGCCGCGCAGCGGCAGGCACCGGAAGCGACCGCTCCGCCCAGCCCACCGACCACCGCCACGCCCACACCGCCGCCGGCACCCGCCGTGTTCGACACCACCCTCGACTCCCGCAGCGACCTTCCGTGGGACGAGATCGCGATCATCCGCGACGAGGTCTCCCGCGAGCTCGCTGCCGTGTTCAGCGAGTCGATGGACATCGACAACGAGCAGCGCGAGCAGATGGCTCAGGATCACATCGTCGACCGCGTCCGTGCCCGCGTCGACGAGCAGACCCGTCGGCCGGGGGAGCAGCGCTGGGAAGCGCCGATGCAGAACGCCATCCGGCAGGCCGTCTTCGATCAGCTGTTCCGGCTCGGCCGGCTGCAGCCGCTCGTCGACGAGCCCGGCGTCGAGAACATCCACATCAACGGATACGACGATGTCTGGATCTCTTACGCGGACGGGCGAGTGGAGAAGTACGGCTACCCCATCGCCGCGAACGACCGCGAGCTCGAGCGCGAGATCAACATGCTCGCCTCCCGCTCCGGCGAGGGCGGCCGGTCCTTCACCAGCGCGCGCCCGCGCCTGCACATGGATCTGCCTGGCGGTGCCCGCCTGGCGGCGATCGCCGAGCCCGTCGCCACACGGCCCACCATCGTCATCCGTATCCACCGCCTCGTCGACGTCACCCTCGACCAGCTCGTCGAGCACGGCACCCTTACCCGCCCGGCTGCAGCGTTCCTTCGTGCCGCCGTCATCGCCGGCGTCTCGGTGGTCACCAGCGGATTCCCCGGTGCCGGCAAGACCACCCTTCTCCGCGCCCTCGCCGACTGCATCCCGGCCGATGAGAAGATCGTCACGATCGAGATGGAGCGGGAGCTGTACCTGCACCAGATCAAGGACCGTCACCCCCGCGTCGTAGCCCTCGAGGCGAAGCCGGGGGAGGGGGAGCGTGGCGCCGATGGTCGCCTACCCGGCGAGATCACGCCCGAAGACCTGGTGTACGACACGCTGCGGCTGGATACTCAGCGATTCATCGTCGGTGAGGTCCGCGGGCCCGAGATCTACGCCATGATGCAAGCCATGCAGTCCGGTGTGGGCTCGCTGTCCACTCTGCACGCCGCCAGCGCCGACGACTCGATCGACCGCATGTCCGCGCTCATGCTCTCCCGCGGCAACAACACGACCCCGGTGTACGCCTACCGAATGATCGAGCAGAACATCAAGATCGTCGTGCAGATCTCCAAGATCATCGACCCGGCCACCGGGAAGCCTCGACGCATCGTCACCGAAATCGCAGAGATTCTGCCGGGCGAGGAGCAGAACAACTCCCGGCCCGTCGCTTCTCAGGTGTTCCGCTTCGACCGGTCGACCACCACTCTCATCCCCGCGGACATGCCGTCTCCCCGACTGCTCGAGGATCTCAAGTTCCACGGCTTCGACCCCAGCAACCTCGGAGTGTGACATGGCTACCAACGCGACACTCGCCCTGAGCCTCATCGTCGCCGTCGCCGGCGCGATCCTCGTCATCCTGGGGTTCGCCGGCCGCCGCAACGAGGCGGGCCTGCCCACCCGCCGGGCGCTGAAAGCACGGAGAACCCACCAGCTGACGCGGACGCAGCAGATCCAGCTCCTCGGTGGCGCTGCAGTCGGCCTCGTCTTCGCACTCATCACCGGGTGGTGGCTGCTGGTTCTCGCCGTCCCCGCGGCCGCGGTCGGGCTGCCCTGGTTGCTGCAGAAGGGCCCCGAGGAGGCAACGATCGCCAAGCTCGATGCCCTCGAGTCATGGACCCGCAGCCTTGCCGGTCTCACCGTCTCCGGCGCCGGGCTCGAGCGCACGATCGCTGCCTCGCTGAGCAGCTGCCCCGAACCCATCAGGCCCCAGGTCACGCAGCTGGTCGCCCGCATGAATGCGCGCTGGACAACCACCGCGGCGTTGCAGGCGTTCGCCGACGACCTCAACGACGAAACCGCCGACGTCCTGGTGATGCATCTGCTCCGCAAGGCCGAGCTGCGCGGCTCCGGTCTCGCAGCCGCGCTCGAGGATCTCGCGAAGAGTATCTTCGAGCGGGTCAAGATGCGCCGGCAGATCGAAGCCGACCGGGCCACGCCTCGAAACGAAGCCCGTTTCGTCGTCTACTTCACCGTCGCGCTGCTGATCCTCCTGGTCCTCGCTCAGCAGTACTCCGCCCCCTACGGCACCCCGATCGGGCAAGTCCTGTTCGCCGTCTACCTCGTCTCCTACGCCCTCGTCCTCCTCTGGATGCGGCGCATCAGCCGCGGTGAACCGGCGCCCCGTCTGCTCGTCCCCACTGAGAAAGCTGGTGAGAAGTGAACCTCGCCCTGATCGTGCTGCCCGGCATCCTCGTCGGCCTCGGCTTCGCCCTAGTCGTCGCAGCGCTCGTCCCCACCCAGCCACGACTCTCAGCCGCCCTCGAGCGGATCGGGACCACGAGCGTCTCCCAGGACACCGCCCACGCGGCTACCTTCGAGAACCGCGTCGGATCAGCTGTGCTCCGACGATTCAGCGACAGCCCCTCGTTCAAGATCCCGAGCACCGACCTGCGACTGATCGGAATGAGCGTCAACCGGTACCTGTACCAGAAGGTGCTCTCCGCAAGTCTCGGGCTGCTCGCACCCATCGCTTTCGGCCTCATCTTCCAGGTGCTCGGAATCACCGCGTTCTACATCCCGGCGCTGTTCGGACTTCCGCTCGCCCTAGGCGGCTGGTTCCTGCCCAACCTCCTCGTCCGCGACCAGGCACAGGAAGCACGCACCGAGTTCTCCCGATCCGTCGCCGTCTACATGGAGCTCGTGGGATCCGAGCGCATCAGCGGCGCCCCTCCCGGGAAAGCCCTCGAGTCCGCAGCGCAGGTCGGCCGCAACTGGGCCTTCGTGCGGATCCGCCAGACCCTCACCGAAGCTCGCTACGCCGGCGTAGCCCCGTGGGACGCGCTCGAGCAGCTCTCCAAGGAAATCAACGTCCCCGACCTCGGCGAAATTGCCAAGGTGATCAGGCTCTCAGGGGAGCAAGGCGCGTCGGTATATGAGACACTCAGGGCACGGGGGCAGAACCTCCGCGACCGACTGCTGAACGACGAAGCAACGGAGGCGAACAAGGCGACCAACAAGATGACGATCCCGATGACGCTCACAGGTGTTCTCTTCATGCTTCTCCTCGGAACACCCTTCGTCCTCGACGCATTCTTCTGAGACGTTGGAATCCACCGATGTCCGCGAACCACCCAAACCGGGGCCTATACCTATTAGACCGAGTACCACCCAACCCCCAAGTGAAAGGAAACAGGACCACATGTCGACACTGAGCAAAGAGTTCCTCTCCCGCATGCGCGGGCGGGCGGCTCGCCTGACCAACGAGCCCGAGCGCGGCTCGATCACCCTCGAGCAGGTCATCTGGACAGCAGGCATCGCAGTCGCCGCAGTCGCCGTCGTGGTGATCATCGTCGCCGCGATCAACGCCTACGCCGGCCAGATCCCCACGGGCTGAAAGGCCACTCGCAGATGGATCGCACCACCACCGATCACCGGCAGCGCATGCTCCACGCGCTCGCCGGTGATCGGGGTGCGGCCACGCTGCAGAACACGATCATCGCCCCCGTGCTGCTGCTCCTGCTGGCGCTCTTCCTGCACCTGGGCATCATCCTCCACGCCAACAACCTCGCTCACGCTGCAGCGACCAGCGCCTACAACGCCGCGCGCTCGTACAACGCCAGCAGCAGCGACGGCACGACCGCCGGCCTCGCCGTCATCAACCAGAACGGCACCCCGATCAGCGGCGCCGCCGTCGACGTCGACCGCGGTGCGGAAACCGTGACCGTCACTGTCACCGGCACCGCCCCCAGCTTCGTCCCGGGCCTCAACACGGCCGTCGACGTCACCGTGACCGGACCCGTCGAAAGGTGGGTCGACTGATGCGTCACATCCGCACCTTCCTCGACAAGCTCCGCGACGACCGCGGATCCGCCGGTCTCGAGATCGCGATCCTCGCTCCCGCGCTCGTCGCGCTGCTCGTCCTGCTCGCAGCCGCCGGCCGACTCGGACTCGCCGGCAACGCCGTCGAGTCCGCCGCCTCAGCTGCCGCGCGCGAAGCATCCCTCGCCCGCTCCGCCGTCGAAGCCCAGGCCGCAGCGGAAGACATGGCGCGGATCTCCATGAACCAGTCTGGCGTTGAGTGCACCACCCTCAGCGTCAACATCGACGCATCCGGTCTGAACGCCCCCATCGGCACCACCGGCCAGGTCAGCGCGAGCGTTACCTGCACGGTCGCCCTTAGCGACGCGGCCATGATCGGGATGCCCGGTACCCGAGACCTCAACGGCACCGCCGTCTCGCCCGTCGACGCATACAGGGAGCGCCGATGAGAAACACCATCCAGAAGCTGCGCGACAAGCTCCGCGACGACAGCGGCGTCGCGACGATCTACTTCGTCATCATGACTGTCGGCTTCCTCTTGATCGTCGGCCTCGTCGTCGACGGCGCAGGGAAGGTCCAAGCCAACCAGCAGGCCTACTCCACCGCAGCCGGCGCCTCACGCGCAGCAGCCAACGCCGTCAGCGGCGCCGCGATCATCGACGGCACCACCGCGATCGACACCAACCGGGCAGTCACCGCGGCCAACGGCTACCTCTCCGCAGCAGGAGTCGGCGGCAACGTCTCGGTCGCAGGCGACCGGATCACCGTGACCGTCCTGACCGACTACAGTCCCGTCTTCATCCCCATCGCCTTCCCCGTCGAAGCCACAGCCACGGCTGAGCTGATCACCCAATAGGAGCCCCCATGAGCATCAAGCGCATCGCCATCGCCGGCATCATCGCCGCCGCCCTGACGCTGACCGCCTGCACGGGCACCGGCAACCCGAACCCCACCGCTAGCCCCAGCAACACCCCTACGCCGACGTCTACCGCCGGCACGAAAGTTCCGCCTCCTGCGAGCGAAGACGAGGCGATCGCAGCTGCAGATTCCGTCCTGACTGAGTACTTGGTCGCACGCGGAGAAGTCAACGCGGCGGGAGGTACCGATACCTCCTCTCTCGAAGTACTCGCGACCGGCAAGGCACTAGACGTTGCTGTAAGGGATGCGGCATACGTCGCGGAGGGCCCGGTTCTCAACGTCGACCAGGTCAATGTCGAAGGCCCGGCAACTACTGAGGGCGCGATCAAGTACGAGACTCTCTCGGCTTACGGGCAGCCGTGGGAGGACGTCGAGAACGGTCTGGTGACGATCAATGCTTGCCAGGACGCGAGCGAATACAAGGTGTTCGCGAGTGATGGGTCGGAAGCTCTACGTCCCGACGCTCGGACCACCTTCGACTACCAGGTGATCTACGACAGCGAGCGTCAGACCTGGCTGGTCTACGACCTGATCAGCCTGGGGGAGAGCTGCTGACTGTGGCTCGGGAGATCGCATGCTGAGACGACTACTTACTGCCACCATCGCCGCGATGGCATTGATCGCGGGATCGGTCATGGCGATGACCACTCCTGCCAGCGCAGCGAATGGCGTGTGGTGCGATCCCCAGACCACCGTCTGCTACATCACGATCGCGGCACCCTCGGATCCAGCACCGAACCCGGACAGCAACGGGTGGACCGCTGGTGCCCCTACTTGCTACTACGAAAACTCCCAATCCGGCCTCCTGCAGCTGGGTTGGACTGAGGACGAGATCCGTGTCTTTGACGGCGGAAGCTACCAGCGCTTCTACGCGATCATCGACTGTGGTGGTTCGACGTCGTACTGGTCGAACAATCGCCAGTGCTACGTCTTCATGAAGGACGGTGTCTGGCCTGCACGCCCCCCTGGCTACTCGCAGGAGGCGGGCTACTACGGTTGCATCATGTTCAACCCCACACCGGGGGGATCGCCGGGTGTGGGCACGGAGACCAACTTCTGGAGCGAGACTGTTCCTCCCGGGCTGCAGGTCCTCACCCCCGGCGCCGCAGCCGAAAGGCTGATCTCCACCTTCGCTCTGCGAGGCATCGACATCGGCATGGCGCCCCAAGTCAACCCAGAGTGGGGCCACCGCCGCGGTTACGTCGGCGTCCCGATCTGGCTCTGGGTGGAGAACCCCCAGCCGCTCACCTGGGGCCCTTACTCGGAGACGGCGACGCTCGGCGGGCAGACGATCACCGCGACTGCTCAGGCAACGTCCGTCCGGTGGCAGATGGGTGACGGCTCATCGACCACCTGTGGCAACACGGGCACCCCGTACAACGTCGGCTACGGCATGACGACGTCGCCCACCTGCGGGTATCAATACACGACCACGTCGAGCCGGATGCCCGGCGACCGCTTCATCGTCACGGCCACTACCAACTGGACAGTGACGTGGACCTCACTGGCCGGCCCCGGCGGCACCATCAACCTGACCACCAACAGCGCCGCTGACCTCGAGGTCAACGAGCTGCAGACCGTCATCGTCCCCTGACCCCACGGAGGCATCATGAACCGCATCGGAAAGGGCATTGGGTCGCTGATCCTGCTCGCCGTGCTGCTGATCGGGATCCCCGCGGGTCTCGTGTTCTTCGCCGGCAATCCGCTGCCGTCGTGGGACGAGCTCGTGAGCGCGTTCACGATGCCCGACTACACCGGATCGTTCCTCGTCGGAACGATCATGCCGATCGCGGCCTGGATCGCGTGGGTAAGCTTCGCGGTGGGATTCCTCGCCGAGCTGCCCTCGCAGCTTCGCGGTGTGCCGCGGCCGCGGATCCCCGGCCTGGGCATGCAGCAGAAGGTCATGGGCGGTCTGCTCGCCGCGGTGATCGCACTGTTCGCACCCGCCACCGCCTTCGCTGCCGAAGTCCCGACGACACCCTCGGTGTCGATGAGCGCTTCCGTCGTCTCGACTGAGGTCGCAACGCCAGACGCCGAGCAGGCAGCCCCCGTCACAGCCGGCCCGCAGTACACCGTGACCGGTTCCGACACGCTCGCGCGGATCGCGGAGTCCACGCTGGGCGACCGCGCCCGCGCTACCGAGATCTCCGCGCTCAACATCGGAGTCACACAGGCAGATGGCAGCGCCCTGGATTCGTCCGGCTGGTTGCACGAAGGATGGGTGCTGACCCTCCCCGCGGACGCTATCGTGGCCTCCGCCCCGGCCCCGGCCGCAGCAGCCCCCGAGACGACCGCCACCGAAGTCTCGTACGAGCAGCGGACGGTCGAGTCCGGCGACACCCTCTGGGACATCTCGGCCGAGACCCTCGGTGACGGTGCGCGCTACCCGGAGATCTTCGAGGCGTCGAAGGGCACCGTCCAGCCGGACGGCACCACGATCACCGACCCGAACTGGATCTACCCGGGGCAGACAGTCAGCATCCCCACGGCCAACACCGTCCCCGTCACCCCGCCCGCACCGGCGCCCGCACCCGAGGACGGTGGCGCAGCTGACACCGGCGCCTCGCCCGAGGTCGATGAAGGTGCCGCCGGCGCGGATCTCGGCGCCGGGGGAGCGGGCGAGCAGGCAGACGACGCAGCCGGCGGAGCCGAGGAGAGCGAAGCCGGCGCGGCCGAGGACACCAGTGGTGCCGGCCTCGGCTTCACCACCACCGAAACACCGGCAACGTCCGAGGAGGCGCAGGCACCGGCAGCCAACGCCGACCAGGCCGAGATCGACGACACCGGCATCGAGGACTACTTCAACGTCGCCACAGTCGGCGGTATCGGTGCAACCCTCGCCGCCGGCCTGCTCACGCTGCTGGGCTGGCGCCGCCTGCGTCAGCGCCGCGAACGCAAGCCCCGCCAGCGGATCGCGATGCCGGACGAAACCGTGTCCAGCGTAGAGCTTGAGCTGCGCGCCGTCGAGAACCCGCAGGGCGCCGAAGCCGTCGACACCGCGCTGCGTCACCTGGCCGTCTGGGCGCAGGACACCGGCAACCGCCTCCCCGCGCTGTACGCGCTGCGCCTGGACGAAAGCTCGGTCGCGGTCTACCTCGACGAGCCCACCGACCTGCCCGCCCCCTTCACCCAGTACGACCCCGAAGACAAGCTGGCGTGGATGGTCGCCCTCACCGACCTCGAGCCCCTCGACCGTGTCCCGTCCGCCCCGTACCCGGCGCTGGTCATGCTCGGCCACGACGACAACAACGGCCACATCTTCGTCGACCTCGAGCGCATCGGCGCTCTCAACGTCGTGGGTGCGAACAGCGAGCAGCGCCGCGGTGTTCTAACCGCGATCGCGATCGAGCTCGCTGCCAACACCTGGTCCGAGGACGTGCAGGTCACTCTCGTCGGCGTCGGCGACCGGCTGCCCCTCGCGCTTGGCAGCGGCCGCGTCCGCCACGTCAGCGACACCGAGACCCTGCTGCGCAACCTGCGCGGGCAGGCGACTGAGGTGGAGCAGGCCCTTGCCGAGCTCGGCGTCGACGGGCTCGAGCAGGCCCGCACCACCGGCGCCTATGCCGAAGCCTGGGCGCCGGAGATCATCATCCTCGGCGACAACCCCGACGACGCGACTCGGGATGCCATCAGCGAGCTCGTCACCCGCCTTCCGCGGGTGGGCATCGCCGCCGTCAGCGCCGGCCACCTGACCGGCAGCTGGAACCTCGCACTCACCGAGGACCGCCGCGCCGAGCTCGAGATCCCCGGCACCGACGTCGCGATCCCGATCACCCCGCAGACGATCGGCGCGAAGGAGTACAACGAGATCCTCGCCCTGTTCGACGTCGCCACCGAGGGTGCAGCAACCGGCGTCGCTCTCGACGACGAGCTCGAGCTTGACGACATCCCCTCGGCCGCGGCCGACGACGAGGCACTCGAGCCCGAGCTGCACCAGGACGTCGACGCCCCCGCCGAGACCGATGCAGCCGAAGAGCCCGCCGAGGACGAGCCCACTCCCGTTGTGGCCGAGACCGACATCGTCAGCGAGGAAGGCGAGACGATCCCCGCGGCCGCGGCCGACGACGCCGAGACGCCACTGGCGTCGATCACACCGCTGCACCGCGGCCCTTACCTGCAGATGCTCGGCACCGTCGAGGTAAGAGGCGCGCGCGGCGAAGCCCCGGTCAACCCGAACACCGCAGCACAGTGGCGATCGGCCGTGCGCCGCGGCACCGAGCTCGTGGCCTTCCTCTCGGTCACCCCGAACGCTTCGGCCGAGCAGGTACACGCCGTGTTCTGGCCCGGCCAGATCGCCAGCGGCAAGAAGGCGAACGACGACCGCAACGGCCTGCTCTCCAAGACCCGTCGCTGGCTCGGCCAGAACGACGAGGCCGAGTGGTACGTCCCCTACATCACCACCGGCGAGTACCGCCTGCACGAGGACATCCGCTCCGACTGGCAGGACTTCCTCGAGCTCGTCGGAGACGAGATCTCCGCCACGTCGACCGATCGGCTCCTCGCCGCGCTCGACATGGTCAAGGGGCAGCCGATCAGCGGTGTCCCCGACAAGCGCTATGTGTTCGCCGACCGGCTCCGCAACGAGATGATCGCGCTGATCGGCGACGTCGCCCACGAAGCAGCGACCCGAAGCCTGTCCGCCGGGAAGGTCCGGCAGGCCCGCTTGGCGTCCGCCATCGGGCGCATGGTCGACCCGGTCAACGAGATCTACTGGCGCGACGGCCTCCGCGCCGAGCACCAGGCCGGAGATCTCGCCGGCGTCGAGCGTCTCATCACCCAGCTCGAGCAGAGCCTTGCCGCGATCGACGAGGACTACGAGCCCGAGCCCGAGACCCAGGCTCTCATCGCGCAGCTGCGCCGCCGGCACGCGATCGCCAGCTGAGACCCATGCAGACCGAGCTCACTCTCGCTCATGTCGACAGGGACATCACCACGATTCCCGTCGACGCGATCGTGAACCCCTGGAACCGTAACTTCGTGCCCCGCTGGCTCCTCATGCCCGGAGGAGTCAGCGGGGCACTCAAGCGCAAGACCGGCCCCGAACCGTGGCAGGATCTCGCCCGCCACGGGATGCTCGATCTCGGTCAGGCCGTCACCACATCCGCGGGCGCCCTTCCCACAGCCAAGGCCCTCATCCACGTCGCGGGGCTGACGGTGATGTGGAAGGCGACGCCCGAGAGCGTCCGGCTCTCCACGGTGAACGCCGTAGCGGAAGCACGCGCGCACGGCTTCCGAAGCCTGGCCATCCCGCTAATCGGCGCAGGTCATGGCGGGTTGACCGCAGAGGAGTCCCGCACCGAGATCCTGAGAGCGCTGGACCCGACCGCACCGCTGCACGTCATCGTGGTGGAGCACACCCCATGACATCGACCTACGAAGCCCCCCAGGGCGTGCGAGCGCGACTGCACCCGGCGCTGCGCTACTCGATCGCACTCCTGGGGGGCTTCGTAGCCTCTACGGCGCTCACAGCGCCTCTCAGCGCCGATCTGCGCCCCATCGTGGGCGGTTGGGCGATGATCGCCGTCTACGCCGTCTACGGGACGCTGCTGGCTCGCCACGACCTCCGCGAGAAGAGACTGCCCGACTCCCTCACCCTGACCCTCGCCGCGATCCTCACCGGATCAGTCCTGGCACTCGCTCTCACGGCCGGCGCCGGCGCGGCCGCGATCTCCGCGATCGCCGGCGGCCTGGGTCTCGCCGTGGTGCTGACCTGCATCGGCCTTGCCGGTCACGTCGGATTCGGCGACGTAAAACTCGCCCTCAGTATCGGCCTACTCACCGGCTGGCACACCTGGTACTTCCCGTTCCTGGCGATCGCGCTGGCCTACCTCCTCGCATTCCCTCACGCGATCGCCGCGGCGATCCTCAAGAGCCGCGGCCGCGACACCCACGACCTCCCCTTCGGGCCGTACCTGCTCGCCGCCGGCGCGATCATCGCCCTCGTTGCGATCATCTCGAACATCCCCTTGTGATCGGTCTGGAACGGATGCCTCGCCATCACGAAGGCCGCGTCAGGCCCACACTCATGAACCCGAAAGGCAGCTTGTGAAAACACGGACCCGAACCTGGCGAATGATGCTGTCTGCGGTGGCCGCGGCACTCATCACCGTCAGCTCTCTCCTCGTTGCAACACCGGCTCAAGCTGCAGGCTCGTTCTCTCTGAACAATGGCCATTTCTTCGTCGCCCCACCTGTCGTCTACCCAGGGCTGATCGCACCCGTCAGCGTGGGCCTGGGCAACAACTCGAACGCCAGCGCAGCCACCGTCACCATCACCTTCGGCATCGTGTGCTACTCCCCGGGTCGGCCAGGCGCGGAAAGCTCAGCGCAGACCGTCATCGTCCCGCCGGATCCGTCGCGCCCTGCAGGAGGAAGCCAGCTAACTCGGGTATCAACTACGGTCGCCGTCCCCACAGCCTGCACCAAACCCACCGGGCCAATTCCGCTCTCACAGGACGGCTACTTCTGGGTCAAGATGACCCAGGCCGGGATGCCGGACCAGATGAAGATGATCCCGATCTGGGTCGGGAAGCCATTCACCGCGGCCAACTTCCGCGAGAACCTAGTCACCCTCACCAAGCAGAACAATCCCGACTACCAGGCCCACCATCAGCTGCCGCAGATGTATCGCGCCACGTTCGAGCAAGCGGGCCTGATGATCGACGACCCGCGATACGGGCTCTGGTGGTGCTCCAAGGCTGGGGTGTCCACCAACCACTCGAGTCAAGCTGCGAACTACAACGCGAAATGGGATCAGTTCTTCGCCACCACCGCGAGCCCATCCCAAGACGAGATATTGACCTACATGAAGTCACTCGTCAGCTTGTACGTCTACACATGCTGACCTCGGTCCTCATTCAGGCCCCTTCCCGCAGAGGGTACGCCTGGGTCAACGTCAAGTCCTCGCCCTTGCTGAGTCCCGACGACAGATCGGAGATGCTTCGCGCGCTCCAATGGGGGCGGCTAGACGAGCTTCCGACGGAACCCCGGTTTGTCCGCCAGAACAAGGGTCGGAAGTTCGGCGATCTCCTCTGGACGACTGGCCCAACGAAGATCGCTAGCGACCGATTCGTGAGTGTCCTCGAAGAATCGCGCGCCACGGGGTACTCCACATTCCCGGTGGAGATCGAGAACCCGCCCGGCATCGTCTTGCCGCGGTATCACGGCCTCGTGGTGTTCGGGCGCCCTGGCGACGACTGCTTCTCCATCATGCCGGGGGAGCAGCATTGGAAGTTCGGCATAATCGGAGCCCTCCTGCGCGATCTGCGAGCTGCAGGAGTCGACGACTTCGAGATAATGGAAGACTCCTCGGCAGCAGGAGCTTTGTCCCGCTGACCTCGACGGACGCGCGCTGACGCACCTGGTGGCGCGTGCGCGGGTTACTCTCGCAGCGTGTGCGGACGATTTGCGATGAACAAAGGACCAAGCAGTATCGACATCAGATGCATCACTTGCTTGCGATTGCATGGTTGATCTGGAGTTTCTCGGTCGCGGCAGGAGGCTCGGCGGGAGCTGGCCGCCGAGCCCAGGAGTGGATCACGGGCGGCGTGGCTGTCGCGTATGGTGCCGACAAGGGTGATTCGGCTACCAAGTCACCTTCTTGCCTGCTGGGGTGGTGCTTCACGAACGTGTCCAACAGCCTCTGCGGGTGAAGATCATGGAGAGTGGTTGCAACAATGATGCAACTGCTGCAACCATGGAGGGGTGCGTTCTGGTTCAGATGTTGATGGTCGCTCTTCGCTGCGGCTGACAGGAAATGTCGTCGCCCTCGATGAGGGGAAGTACGTCTTCGAGTCGATGCTGGATGGCTGGGCGAACCAGCAGACAAGTCGCGGTTTGCAGGCGACCACCATCGATTCGCGCCGGCGGTTCATCGAGGATTTCGCCGAGTTCTGCGCGGCGTACCCGTGGCAGTGGCAGCCGCGGGATCTCGAGGACTATTCAGTGCGCGTGCGACCCGGCAAGGGTCCCTTGAAGCGGTCAACGATTCGGGGGTATCAGACGAGGATCCGTCTGTTCTGCGACTTCCTCACTGACCCGCGGTACGGCTGGCAGGCGGAGTGTCTGGCTCGGTTCGGGGATGCGCCGCAGCAGATCTGCCATGACTGGAACACGATCTCGCACCTGCTCGACCATGAGGGGGATCCCGGGCGACGTGCCCTCACTTTCGATGAGCTGGAGCGGTTCTTCGATGCTGCGGATGCTCGGGTCGAGGCGATCGTACGTGCCAGGAGGAAGGGTGCGCTTGCTGCGCTCCGGAACGCGCAGATGTTCAAGACCATCTACGCCTTTGGGCTGCGGCGTTCCGAGTGCATTGGGCTCGACGTTGCCGATCTGCGGTCGAACCCGGTGGCCGGCCGCGTCCGTTTGAGTGGTGGTCTTTCGCTTCGTTGCGATGATCAGCTGTCGTTAGTTTAGGCGGCGGTGATCTCGGGGAGTATCACCGCCTCGTCGATGGTGGGGGTGGTCGCGGTGAGCTCGGTCATGGAGGCTTCGGAGAAGTAGCGGCGGTCGGCGGCTTCCCATTCGTCGTGTTGCTCGACGAGGACGGAGCCGGCCAGGCGGAGCAGGGCGGCGTTGTTCGGGAACACGCCAACGACGTCGGTGCGGCGCTTGATCTCCCGATTGAGGCGTTCCAGCGGGTTCGTGG
>NZ_LWCU01000020.1 GCF_001650405.1 Microbacterium sp. H83
CCGTCACCGGTGGTGTGCCCCTCTTCGACGCCAACGACCCGTCGCTGAGCGCCCCCGGCGACATGCCGTCACGGATCGCGGCCACGAGGGAGCGCAGGTCTTCGAGCGACGCCGGGGCGGCACCGAGGGCCCGCGCCTGCACGAGCACGTTGCCGAGAGCGGTCGCCTCGACAGGGCCGGCGAGCACCGGCAGGCCGGTGCGGTCGGCCGTCGCCTGGCAGAGCAGACGGTTCAGCGAGCCGCCACCGACCAGATGGATGCTGTCGAGCTCGCGTCCGGACAGATCGGATGCCGTCTGCACGGCCTCCGCGAACACGGCGGCGATCGACTCGACGATGCTGCGCGCGAAGGCGGCGCGCGACGGGGGAGCGTCGGCACCGAGCAGCGCCGCGATCCGTGACGGCATGTCGCCGGGGGCGCTCAGCGACGGGTCGTTGGCGTCGAAGAGGGGCACACCACCGGTGACGGACGAGGCCTCGGCGAGCAGGGCGGGCAGGTCGATGGGGGCCCCGTCGTCCGTTTCCCACGCCCGCACGGTCTCGCTCAGCAGCCAGAGACCCGTGACGTTGTGGAGGAAGCGGAAGCGCCCGTCGACGCCGAGCTCGTGCGTGAAGTTCGCCTCGCGCGCGGCATCCGTCAGCACCGGCTCGACGAGCTCGACGCCCACGAGCCCCCAGGTGCCGCACGAGATGTACGCCGAATCCGGCGACGACAGCGGCACGGCGGCGACAGCGGATGCCGTGTCATGCGAGCCGACCGCGATCACGGGGAGGTCGGCGCCGATCCGCGACGCGATCTCCGCACGCAGGCGTCCGATCGTGGCGCCCGGGTCGACGAGAGTCGGCAGGATGCGGGAGGGGATGCCGAGACGGTCGGCGAGCTCGGTGTCCCACTCGCCCGATCCGACGCCCAGGAGACCCGTCGTCGAGGCGTTCGTGCGCTCGGCGACCGCGGTGCCGGTCAGCAGGTAGGCGATGAGATCGGGGATGAGCAGCGCCGCGTCGGCGTCGGCCGTCCGCTGATCGACTCGGTACTGGTAGAGCGTGTTGAACGGCAGGAACTGCAGACCGTTGCGCGCGTACAGCTCCGCGAAGGGAGCGATCGCGTGCACCTCGGCGACCCCGCGCTCGGTGCGCCCGTCGCGGTAGTGAAACGGCTCGGCGAGGAGCTCGCCGTCTTTCAGCAGGCCGTAGTCGACCGCCCAGGAGTCGATGCCGATGCTCTCGATCGAGGGCTCGCGGCGCACGGCCTCGGCGAGACCCAAGACGACATGCTCGTAAAGCGCTCCGAAGTCCCAGTGCAGGCCGTCCTCACGCTCGATCGGCCCGTTCGGGAATCGCGAGACGAGCTCGAGGTCGAGCAGGCCCTCGTCGATGCGGCCGATCATGACCCGCCCGCTCGTGGCGCCGAGGTCGACCGCCGCGACCGCGCGCATCGTCATCGCAGGAAGGCGGCGGCGACGCCGGAGTCGACGGGGATGTGCAACCCGGTCGTGCGGCTGAGCTCCGGTCCGGTGAGCACGAACACAGCGTCCGCGACGTTCTCGGGCACGACCTCGCGCTTGAGGATCGTGCGGTTCGCGTAGAACTGACCCAGGTCCTCCTCGGCGACGCCGTAGGTCGCGGCGCGGTTCGCGCCCCAGCCCGACGCGAAGATGCCCGAGCCGCGCACGACGCCGTCGGGGTTGATCCCGTTGACGCGGATGCCGAACTCGCCGAGCTCGACCGCGAGCAGCCGCACCTGGTGAGCCTGATCGGCCTTCGTCGCCGAGTACGCGATGTTGTTCGGCCCGGCGAAGACGGAGTTCTTCGACGAGATGTAGATGATGTCGCCGCCGAGCTTCTGGTCGATCAGCACGCGGGCGGCGGCCTTCGACACGAGGAACGAGCCCTTGGCCATGACGTCGTGCTGCAGGTCCCAGTCCTTCTCTGTGGTCTCCAGCAGCGGCTTCGACAGCGAGAGGCCGGCGTTGTTGACGACGAGGTCGATGCCGCCGAACGCCAGTACGGCATCGTTCAGCGCGGCCTGGATGGCGTCGGCATCCGCCACGTTCGCGGCAACGCCGATCGCGACGTCGGTGTTCCCCAGTTCGGCCGCGGCGGCCTGCGCCTTCTCGAGGTCGAGGTCGGCGATGACGACGCACGCGCCCTCGGCGGCGAGACGGGTGGCGATCGCCTTGCCGATGCCGGACGCGGCGCCGGTCACGAACGCGATGCGTCCCTGGTGCGACTTCGGCTTCGGCATCCGCTGCAGCTTCGCCTCCTCGAGCGCCCAGTACTCGATGCGGAACTTCTCGGCGTCGGAGATGGGGGAGTAGGTCGACAGCGCCTCGGCGCCGCGCATGACGTTGATCGCGTTGACGTAGAACTCGCCGGCGACGCGTGCGGTCTGCTTGTTCGCGCCGTACGAGAACATGCCGACGCCCGGCACGAGGACGATGAGCGGGTCGGCGCCGCGGATCGCCGGCGACTCGGCGGTCGCATGCGCGTCGTAGTACGCCTGGTAGTCGTCGCGGTACGCGGCGTGCAGCTCGTGCAGGCGCGCGATCTGCTCCGAGGCGGATGCCGTGACCGGCAGGTCGAGGATCAGCGGCTTGACCTTGGTGCGCAGGAAGTGGTCGGGGCAGCTCGTGCCGAGCGCGGCGAGCTCGGGCGCGCGCTCGGAGGCGAGGAAGTCGAGCACGACGTCGGAGTCGGTGAAGTGGCCGACCATCGGCTTGTCCGTCGACGCGATGCCGCGGATGGTGCCGGCGAGGGCAGCCGCGCGCTCGCGGCGCTCTGCCTCGGGCAGCGCCTCGAATCCGGCACGCACTCCACCGAACGGGTCGGCCTTTCCGTTCGCCTCGATGTACGCGGCGGCGGTGTCGATGATCCACAGCGAGTTCTGCTCGGACTCCTCCGAGGTGTCGCCCCACGCGGTGATGCCGTGGCCGCCGAGGATGCATCCGATCGCCTGCGGGTTCTTCGCCTTGATCTCGGCGATGTCGAGCCCGAGCTGGAAGCCGGGGCGACGCCACGGCACCCACACGACCCTGTCCCCGAAGATCGTCGAGGTGAGTGCCTCGCCGTCGGCGGCCGTCGCGATCGCGATGCCGGAGTCGGGGTGGAGGTGGTCGACGTGCGCGGCATCGACGAGGCCGTGCATCGCGGTGTCGATCGAGGGGGCGGCGCCGCCCTTGCCGTGCAGGCAGTAGTCGAACGCGGCGACCATCTCGTCCTCGCGGTCCAGGCCGGGGTAGACGTCGACGAGGGCGCGCATGCGGTCGAGGCGCAGCACCGCGAGACCCTGCTCGGTCAGCGTGCCCAGGTCGCCCCCGGAGCCCTTCACCCACAGCAGGTCGACGGGCTGACCGGTGACCGGGTCGGTCTCGGTGCCCTTGGCGGACGTGTTGCCGCCCGCGTAGTTCGTGTTCTTGGGGTCGGCGCCCAGGCGGTTCGACCGCTCGATGAGGGCGGCGGCGGTGGGGTTGGTCATGGCGGATCCTTGCGATCGGGGCGGATGTCGGAAGACGAGGAGGAGTGCGGGCGACGGACGGGGCCGAGGTCAGGCGCCCCAGCCGGCCTGCACGCCGCCCACTCGGTCGGCGGCGATCCTCTGCTGGTAGCCCGACTCGGCGAACGCCTTCATCGGGTCGGCAGCCAGGCCCCGCGATTCGCGCCACTCGGCCAGGGCGGGACGCACGTCGGTGTAGAACGCATCCATGAACACCGCGTTCGCGGCGAGGACGTCGCCCGACTTCTGCGCGGCGGTGAGCACGTCGCGGTCGACGAGCAGCGCGCGAGCCGTCATCTCCTGCACGTTGAGCACCGAGCGGATCTGGCCGGGAATCTTGTCCTCGACGTTGTGGCACTGGTCGAGCATGAACGCCACATCGGGGTTGTTGAGACCGCCGCCGCGGATGACCTCGAAGAGGATGCGGAACAGCTGGAACGGATCGGCCGCGCCCACAATCAGGTCGTCGTCGGCGTAGAAGCGCGAGTTGAAGTCGAACGAGCCGAGCTTCCCGAGGCGCAGGAGCTGCATGACGATGAACTCGATGTTCGTGCCGGGCGCGTGGTGCCCGGTGTCCAGGCACACCATCGCCTTGTCTCCGAGAGACGCGACCTGGGCGTAGGACGTTCCCCAGTCCGGGACATCGGTGTGGTAGAACGCCGGCTCGAAGAACTTGTACTCCAGCACGAGGCGCTGGTCGTCGCCGAGGCGCGCGTAGATCTGCTGGAGCGAGTCCTGCAGACGGTCCTGACGGCCGCGGAGGTCGGCCTGGCCGGGGTAGTTCGAGCCCTCGGCGAGCCAGATCTTGAGGTCGCGGCTGCCCGTGGCGTCCATGACGTCGATGCAGGCGAGGTGGTGGTCGATGGCCTTCCGGCGGATGGCGGCGTCCTCGTGTGTGAGCGCGCCGAACTTGTAGTCGTCGTCCTGGAAGGTGTTCGAGTTGATCGTGCCGAGCTCGACGCCCAGGTCCTCGGCGTGCTTGCGGAGATCGGAGAACGAGTCGACGAGGTCCCACGGGATGTGCAGCGCGACCGAGGGAGCGAGCGCGGTGTACGTGTGGACCTGCGCGGCATCCGCGATCTTCTCCCACGGGTCGCGCGGGGTTCCCGGGGTGCCGAAGACCTTGAAGCGCGTGCCGGAGTTGCCGAACGCCCAGCTGGGGAGCTCGATGCCCTGCTTCTCGAGGGTCGCGAGGTGATCGGGGGAGAGGATGCTCATGAGGCACTGCCTTCGGTCGTGGTGGTGGTGACGGATGCTGCGGGCTCGTCGGCGGCGGCGAGCTGGTCTTCGAGGTGGAAGACCTCGGTGAGCGGGGTGGCGGCCTGGTCCGGGCGGCCGTCGAGCCCCACGAAGAAGCGGCTCATCTCGGCCTCCCAGCGGGCCGCGACGGGAGATGCGGCGAGGTACGCCTGCGCGGCGGCGTCGTCATCGGTCTCGTAGACGCCGATGAGCGTGCCGCCCTGGCCGAGGAAGAGCGAGTAGTTGCGTCGGCCCGCCGCCGCGATCTCGGCGAGCATGTCGGATCGGACGGGCGAGTGGCGGGTGAGGTACTCGTCGAGCAGCTCGGGGCGCACCTGCAGCTGGAACGCGACGCGGGTCATCGGGATCTCTCTTCGTCGAGCGAGTTGAATCGTTTCATAGCGATGTTCTCAGAGTAGGCAGAGGGCGGAGCTCTGTCAAGCGAGCGCGGCAGTCGCCCGCCGCGGGCCGGCGACGCCGTCGGGGATGGCGAGCGGGGATCGGCGCCGGGGATGAGAAGGTTGTCAGTGGCGGACGAGCGGACGAGCGGAGGAGCGTCATGGCGGTAGGGGTGAAGGACGTCGCGGCCGCGGCCGGCGTCTCCGTCGGCACCGTCTCGAACGTGCTCAATCAGCCGGAGCGCGTCTCGGCCGGCACGGTCGAGCGCGTGCAGCGGGCGATCAGGGAGCTCGGCTTCGTGCGCAACGACGCGGCGCGACAGCTGCGCGCAGGTCGGAGCCGCAGCATCGGACTCGTGGTGCCCGACATCGGCAACCCCTTCTTCGCGGACGTCGCGCGAGGCGCCGAGGACCGGGCCGCGGATGCCGGGATGACGGTGCTGCTCGGCAACAGCGACGAGCGGGACGAGCGCCAGCAGGCGCACCTCGAGCTCTTCCAGGAGCAGCGGGTCAACGGCGTGCTGCTCACCCCGGCGTCCGACGACCTCGCCGCCGTGCATCGTTTCGCGGCCGGCGGGACGCCCGTGGTCCTCGTCGACCGCGAGATCGAGGAGGGTCTGCTGCCCTCCGTGTCGGTCGACGATGTGGAGGGCGGACGCCTCGCCGCGGAGCATCTGCTCGCCGGCGGTCGACGTCGCCTCGCCTTCGTCGGAGGACCGCCGTCGGTGCAGCAGGTCGCTGACCGTCTGCGCGGCGTGCAGGCCGCCGTCGCCGCGCATCCGGAGTCGTCGCTCGAGATCATCGAGCGACCGGCGCTCACGGTCCTCCAGGGGAGGGCGGCGGGGGAGGATCTCGCCCGGCGCGCCGAGGGCGAGCGTCCGGATGCCGTCTTCGCCGCCAACGACCTGCTCGCCGTGGGGCTGCTGCAGGCCTTCAGCTTCGTCTCGGGGATCCGCGTGCCGCAGGACATCGCGATGGTCGGATACGACGACATCGACTTCGCCTCCGCCACGATCGTCCCGCTCAGCTCGGTGCGCCAGCCCGCGCGGCTGCTCGGGTGGACCGGCGTCGACCTCCTGCTGAAGGAGCTCGACGGGGTGGAGCACGACCGACGCGTGCGCTTCCAGCCGGAGCTCGTCGTGCGCGAGTCGAGCGCCGTCGCGGAGTGACCTGCGGGGCCGCGTCGCGAGATCGCGGACCGGCCCGGTTCGTGCCTGCCGCCGCGACCCGTTATGATTGCAGGGTGCATCTGGTCTTCACGGAGCGGATGCCTGGAGACGTCGCATAGTCCGGCCGAGTGCACCACCCTGCTAAGGTGGAGTCCCCTCACGGGGACCAGGGGTTCAAATCCCCTCGTCTCCGCAGAGAAACCCCCGGTTCATCCGGGGGTTTTCGCGTATCCGGCGAGGTGCTCCGCAACATCGAGTGCGCGTGTGACCCCGGGTTACCCCTCGTGACGACCGAGCGGAATCGCCCTCCTGCGCCGACCTATGGTGCTGATGCGCCCGGCCCCAGGAGGCCCGGCCGTCCGCTGTCAGAGGAGCCGATCATCACCGCACACACGTCCGCGCCGAAGCCGCTCATCCTGAACCTCTTCGAGATGAACTGCGTGAGCCACATCACGCACGGCCTGTGGCGCCTGCCCCGCAACAACCGCGACCGGTACACCGACATCGGATACTGGACCGAGCTCGCCCGCACCGCGGAGCGCGGCGGCTTCGACGCGATCTTCATCGCCGATGTCGTCGGCGCGTACGACGTGTTCCGCGGAGGCCCCGCGGACGCGCTGCGCGAGGGGCTCCAGATCCCCAACAACGACCCGACGCTCGTGGTCCCGGCCATGGCCGCGGTGACCGAGCACCTCGGCTTCGGGATCACCTTCTCGACCAGCTACGAGCCGCCGTTCGCGTTCGCCCGCCGCATGAGCACCCTCGACCACCTGACGAAGGGGCGCGTGGCGTGGAACATCGTGACCTCGTATCTGCCCAACGCCGCGCGCAACTTCGGCCTGGCCGACGAGATCCCGCACGACGAGCGGTTCGCGATCGCGGAGGAGTACCTCGACGTCGTGTACAAGCTCTGGGAGGGGTCGTGGGACGACGACGCCGTGATCCGCGACCGCGAGGCCGGGGTGTACTCCGATCCCGAGAAGGTGCGGTACATCGACCACGAGGGCCCGTACTTCCGGGTCGCCGGGCCGCACCTGTCGGAGCCGAGCGCACAGCGCACCCCGGTGCTCTTCACGGCGACCGCCTCACCGGCCGGCATCGCCTTCGCCGGGCGGCACGCCGAAGCCGTGTTCACCGGTGTGCGGGGTGCCGAGGGGGCAGGACCCCTGCTCGATCGCTTCCGCGGTGCGGCCAGGGACAACGGCCGCGACGGCAGCGCACTGAAGATCGTCGTGCAAGCCGCCGTGATCGTCGCGCGGACGCAGGAGGAGGCCGAGCGCAAGGCGCAGGAGTACCGCGAGCACGCGAGCCTCATCGGCCGGTTCGTGCACGCGAGCCTGCCCTTCGATCCGACCGCCCACCCGACCGACCGCACGATCGCCGAGGCGCTCGCCGCCGAGGGTCTGCCCGCCGACACGCTGCCCCCGCAGCTCGTCTCGGGCACGATCGGCGACTTCATCGAGCGCTCCGGCTCGGAGCTCGAGCAGGACTTCTTCGCCGTCGGCACCCCCACGGTCGTCGTCGACGAGATCGAGCGCTGGCTCGACGAGGTGGGCATCGACGGGATCAACCTCCGGCAGTACCACAGCTACGACACCCTGCAGGATTTCGTCGAGCTCGTCGTGCCCGAGCTGCAGCGGCGCGGGCGACTGCGCACCGCGTACGTCCCCGGCGAGACGCTGCGCGAACGACTCACCGGCGGTGCGGCCCGACTCCCCGACGATCATCCCGCCGCGCGCTATCGCGGGGGAGTCGGGCTCGGGGGCACGCGGCCCGCGAACGCCCGTCTGATCGGGGCGTCGGCATGAGCGCGGCGGTGCAGGGCCTCACGGCGACGGACCAGACGGACAGGCTCGCCGTCGCGCGAGAGCGGTTCGGTCCGCTCTTCGCCGAGATCGCGGCCGGCGCGGCGAGGAGGGAGGCCGCGCGCGAGCTGCCGTTCGACGAGGTCCGGCGGCTCGCCGCCGCAGGCTTCGGTGCGGTGCGCCTCGACGAGGCCGACGGCGGGAGCGGACTGACCGCCGGCGAGCTCGTCGAGCTGCTCGTCGACCTCGGCGCCGCGGATGCCAACCTCCCTCAGCTCTGGCGCAACCACATCGCCTTCGTCGAGGACCGCCTCTGGCATCGCGAAGGAGGCGAGGACGACATCTGGATCGACCGGATCGGAGCCGGTGCCGTCATCGGCGGCGCGTGGTCGGAGCGGGCCACGGTCCCCGGAGCCCGGAGCGGCACGCGCTTCGACGAGTCCACCCGACCGTCGACCGTGCGCGGCACCAAGTACTACAGCACCGGCAGCCTCTACGCGGACTGGATCACGGTCACGGCCAAGACGGCCGACGGCGGCGACGTGCTCGTCGTCGTCGACGCGGCGGAGCCGGGGGTGGTGCGGCACGACGACTGGGGCGGCATCGGACAGCGATTCACGGCCAGCGGCACGACCGAGCTGCACGACGTCCCGGTGGCCGACGAGGCCGTGTTCCCGGAGGGCGGACGCTCGCCGCATCAGGAGACGATCTACCAGCTGGTGCTGGTCGCCGCGGTCGCGGGCGTGGCCATCGGAGCGCGTGACGACGGCGCGGCCGCGGTGCGAGCACGGGTGCGCAACTACCCGCAGGGCCTCGCGCCACTCCCGCGCGAGGACGCGATCGTGCAGGAGGCGATCGGGGGCGTCGCGGCAGCGGCGGCTGCGGCACGCGCGGTCGTCGTGCATGCGGCGCGGGAGCTCGACGCCGGCCTTCGCGCCCTCGGCGAGCTTCGCGCGGGCGGAGCGGACGCCGGCCCCGGCGACGAGCGGAGCAGCGCTCTGCTCCATCCGGCCGCCGTCGCCACGTACGAGGCTCAGATCGTGACCGCCGACGCCGCGCTGCGCGCGTCGACCGAGCTGTTCGACGCCCTCGGCTCGTCGGCCGTCGAGCAGGCGGCCGGCCTCGATCGGCACTGGCGGAACGCGCGCACCCTGATCTCGCACAACCCGCGCGGGTACAAGGCGCGCCTGCTCGGCGACTGGTACGTCAACGGCGCCGACCCCGACCCGTGGGCGGCACGGCACGAGCCCCTTCCCGACCCCGCGGAGCACGGCACAGCCGCGTCCGAGGATGCAAGCGCCGGCTCGGCGATCGACACGGAGCGTCATGTGACGTCACCGATCGACGATCCCCGACTCCGCCTGTAACGGCATGCGCGCGGTCGGCGCGTCGACCCGCAGGATGGTCAACCACACGGGCTCGGCACGAGCCGTGTCACCCGCACACACCAGCATCAGGAGTAGCCGCATGTCCCGATACACCGCTCGACGAGTCAGACTCGCCGCCGCAGCCGTCGCCGCGCTCAGCATCGCGCTCGCCGGCTGCTCCGCCCAGCCGGCATCCACGGATGCCGAGGGCGGATCGCTCACCTACCTCGACGCGGAGATCCCCACGTCCGCGAAGGTCCAGGAGTCGGGCACCTGGCAGACCAGGGCCCTGCAGCAGAACATCACGGACCGGCTGGTCTACCGCAACCCCGACACGAACGAGCTCGAGCCGTGGATCGCGGAGTCGTGGACGGTCAGCCCCGACGGACGGACGTACACGTTCGTGATCCGCGACGGCGTGACGTACAGCGACGGGACCGCTCTCGACGCCTCGAGCGTCGCCAAGAACCTGGAATGGCAGTCCTCCGGGGACGAGGAGGCCGGCACCACGCCGAACGCCCAGTTCCCGTCGGGGCTCGCCGCGGCAGCCGACGACGCCGCCCGGACGGTGACCGTGACGCTTCCCGAGCCGTACGCCCCGTTCCTCAACGTGCTCACCGGATGGGGGTCCGGTCTCGTCGCGGACGCGACGATCGACGCCAGCAAGGAGGACCAATCGGAGTTCGTGAACCTGATCGGCAGCGGCCCCTTCGTCGTCACCTCCGAGACCTACGGCAAGGAGATCGTCCTCGAGCGCCGCGACGGCTACGCCTGGGCGCCGGAGAGCTCCCCGAACCAGGGGGAGGCGCACCTGGCGACGATCACCGTGATCCCGGTGCAGGAGGACAGCGTCCGGCTCGGCACGCTGAAGTCCGGCGAGGCGGACGTCATCCGCTACGTCCAGCCGAGCGAGGAGAAGGGCCTCGAGGACGCCGGGTACACCATCGTCTCGAAGACGGGTGTGGGTCTCAGCAATCAGTGGTTCCTGCGCCCCGGCGCCCCGCACTTCGACGACATCCAGGTGCGGAAGGCGCTGCTGCACGCCATCGACCGCGAGCAGATCATCGAGACGCAGTACACCGAGAGCTGGACGCCCGCGACCTCCGTGCTCGCCCCCGACACCTTCGGCTACGTCGACGAATCGGCGAAGTTCGCCTACGACCCCGACGAGGCGAACCGGCTGCTCGACGCCGCCGGCTGGACCGAGCGCGACGATGACGGCTATCGCACGAAGGGCGGGGAGCGCTTGACCCTCAAGACCTACCTCGACGTGTACGACAACACCGCCAAGAGCCTGTTCCAGCAGATCCAGAACCAGTTCAAGGACGTCGGGATCGAGCTGGCGCTCAACGAGCTCGACTACTCGAGCTACTGGGCGACGGCGTTCGCCGACCCCGAGGTCGGACCGCTCCGGGTCGGCTGGCCCCACCCGGACGCGTCGAAGGGCCTCAGCGAGTACTACGGCTCGGCCGGCTCGGACCTCCTCGGCCTCGCCGGGTCGGACCAGACGCTGCAGTCGCTGCTCGACTCCCAGTACGCCGCGACCGATGATGCCGCGCGCGCGCAGATCCTCGGACAGATCCAGGATCACCTGATCGACCAGGCCTACGTCGTGCCGATCCTGAACGACAGCCAGGTCTACGTCACCCAGGAGCGCGTGAAGGGCTTCCGCCTGACCGACGGCGCGCTTCCGGAGTTCTACAACGCCTCGATCGAGGACTGATCGACCGGGAGGGCGTCGCCCCGCGCGACGTCCTCCCCGGCGGATCCCCGACGGCCGCAAGGAGGCCCGCATGCAGTACCGCACCTACGTCGTCCGACGCGTCGCCCAGGCGCTGCTCGTGATCGCGCTCGTTTACACGCTCGTGTTCTTCGCGCTGTTCGTCCTCCCCGGCGATCCGATCGAGAACAAGCTCATCAGCCCGCTCAACCCGCTGCCGCCCTCCGCGGCCGAGGCGCTGCGCGCCTACTACCACTTCGATCTCTCGCCGATCGAGCAGTTCGTGCTCGCGGTCGGCCGGCTGTTCCAGGGCGATCTCGGGTTCTCGCTCGTCAGCAATCGGCCCGTGACCGACCTCGTCGCGCAGGGGCTGTCCGACACGATCGTGCTCGCGGCCATCGCCTTCGTCTTCACGATCGTGATCGCGCTGGGCACGGCGCTCATCGCCGTCTATGCGCCGTGGAAGCCGGTGCGCAGCTTCGCGAGCGCGCTCCCCATCGCATCGATCTCCGCCCCGAGCTTCCTCATCGGATTCGTCCTGCTCACGATCTTCTCGTTCCAGCTCGGCTGGGTCTCGTCCGTGCGCGACGAGGGGTTCGTGTCCTACGTCCTCCCGGCGCTCACGCTCGCCCTCGCCGTCAACGGACCGCTGTCCCAGGTCCTCATCCAGGGTCTGCGCAAGGCGGCGGACGAGCCGTTCGTGACCGTGCTCCGCGCCAAGGGGCGCAGCGAGACCCGGATCGCGCTCGGGCACGTGCTCAAGAACGGCGCGATCCCCTCGATCACGATGCTCGCGCTCATCGTCGGCGAGCTGCTGGCCGGAGCGGTCATCGTGGAGGCGGTGTTCACCCGCACGGGCCTGGGGTTCATCACCTACGAGAGCGTCCGCGATCAGGACACCCCGGTCGTGCTCGCGGTCGTGATCCTCATCTCCGGCATCTACGTCGGCATCAACCTCCTCACCGATCTGCTCTACCCGATCCTCGACCCCCGCATCGTCGGCCCCGGTCGCTCGACGACCGCGACCCGGCGTCGGCGGACCGCATCGTCGCGCCGCCGCGGACGTCCGCTCGACCCGTCGCCCACCCCCTCCGTCACGAAGGCGAGCGTCCTCGCATGACCGTCGCACTCGACCGGCCCCGTGCCTCCGTCCACGACCCCGGGTTCGCCGAACCGGGCGCCGTCCGCCGCCTCCTCGCCCGCCTCGGCGTCGGCGACGTGCTGGCGATCCTCGTCCTCGCGCTCGTCGTGCTCTCGGTCGTCGCGCCGGGGCTGCTCGCGCCGTACGACCCGCTCGCACCGGACGATGCGAACCCCCTTGCCACGCCGTCGGCCGCGCACTGGTTCGGCACCGACTACCTGGGCCGCGACCTGCTGTCGCGGATCGTGCACGGCACCGGCCGCACGCTCCTCGGCTCGGCCGTCGCCGTGCTCATCGGACTCGGAGTGGGGACGTTCCTCGGTCTGATCGCCGCGTCGTTCGGCGGCGTCGTCGATGCGGTGATCAGCCGGATCGTCGACGTCCTCCTGTCGATCCCCGGGCTCCTGCTCGCGATGGTCGTCATCGTCGCGCTGGGCTTCGGCACCCTGAACGCCGCCGTCGCGGTCGGCATCTCCTCGATCGCGGCCTTCACTCGCATCATGCGCTCCGAGGTGCTGACCGTGAAGGACCTGCCGTTCGTCGAGGCGAGTCATCATCTCGGCGGCTCCCGCCTTCACGTCCTCGTGCGGCACGTGCTCCCGAACTCCTACTCCGCGGTGCTCTCGCTGACCGCGCTGCAGTTCGGACTGGCCATCATCTGGATCTCGGGCCTCAGCTTCCTCGGATACGGCGCCCCGCCGCCCGAGCCCGAGTGGGGGCTCCTCGTCTCGGAGGGACGCCAGTACGTGGTCTCCTCTCCCTGGCTCGTCATCGTGCCGGGACTCGTGATCGGCGTCACGGTCCTCGCGATCAGCCGCCTCAGCCAGCTCTCCCGTGGAAGGACCGCCGCATGACCGCCACCGCCTACCCCCACCTCATCCAGGCACACGGCCGGCAGGCGGCACAGGGGCTCCACGCCGTCTCGGACAGACCGCTGCCCCTGGTCGTCGACTCCCTCGCGGTCGGGTACACGGTGCCCGGCTCGCGGAGGCCGCGCGCGAGCGTGCACGAGATCTCCTTCGAGGTGGGCCGCGGCGAGACGGTCGCGCTCGTCGGCCAGTCCGGTTCGGGCAAGAGCACGATCGCGCGTGCGGTCGCGGGCCTGCTGCCGGTCAACGGTCGCGTCACGGCCGGCCGCATCGAGGTCGCGGGACACGACGTGGCGCGGAGGTCGAGCCGTCAGTGGCTCCCGCTGCGCGGAACGACTCTGGGATTCGTGCCGCAGGATCCACTCAGCTCGCTGGACCCGCTGCAGCGCATCGGGACCCAGATCGCACAGGCCGTGGCCGTGTCCGGAGACGTCGCGAAGGCCGACGTTCCGGCGAGAGTCGTCGAGCTGCTCGAGCACGTCGGCATCCGCGACGCCGCCTCGCGCGTCCGCGCGTATCCCCACCAGCTCTCCGGCGGCCAGCTGCAGCGCGTGCTCATCGCGATCGCCATCGCCGCGCGGCCGCAGCTGCTCATCGCCGACGAGCCCACATCGGCCCTCGACGTGACCGTGCAGCGCCGCATCCTCGATCTGCTCGACGGGCTGCGCGACGAGCTGGGGCTCGGGATCCTGTTCATCACGCACGATCTCGCCCTCGCCCAGGAGCGCAGCGACGCGATCGTCGTGCTGCAGGACGGCGAGATCCGCGAGCAGGGGAGGGCGGAGGACGTGCTGCACGACCCGCGGCATCCGTACACGGTGCGCCTCCTCTCGGACTCGCCCGCATCCTCGCCGCTGCGGTATCGGGAGCGCATCGCGCGCAGCGCCGCACGCGCCGAGTCGTCCGGAGACGGCGGGGCGCGGACCGCCGTGGTCGAGATCGCGCGAGTCTCCAAGCGGTACGGGCGCGACCCGGAGGCGCCGAAGGCGCTGGACGACGCCTCGCTCACGCTGCGCCGCGGCAGCATCCACGCCCTGGTCGGCGAGTCCGGCTCGGGCAAGTCGACGCTCGCGCGCATCGCCGCCGGGCTCGCGTCGTTCGACGACGGCACCGTGACCGTCGCGGGCCGCGATCTGCCGCGCACGCCGCCGGTCGCGAACCCCTACGCCCGCCAGCTGCAGCTCGTCTACCAGAACCCGCTCTCGGCCGTGGATCCCCGGTCGACGATCCGCCAGATCATCGAGGAGCCGCTGCGCATCCACGGCGTGCGCTCGGCGGCGGAGAGGCGACGGCGGGTGGGCGAGATCATCGGCCAGGTGGCGCTGCCGGCGAGCTCGCTCGGACGACGGGCGCGGGAGGTGTCGGGGGGACAGCGTCAGCGTGTGGCGCTCGCGCGGACGCTCGTGCTCGCGCCGTCCGTGCTCGTGCTCGACGAGCCGACCTCCGCTCTCGACGTGTCGGTGCAGGCGCAGGTGATCGAGCTGCTGCTCGACCTCCGCGACGAGCACGGTCTGAGCTACCTGTTCATCTCCCACGACCTCGGCCTCATCCGCCAGATCGCCGACGAGGTGACGGTGCTCTCCCACGGTCGGACGGTCGAGACCGGCTCCGCGGCCGAGGTGCTCGAGCACCCGCGGCACGAGTACACGCGAGAGCTCCTCGACGCCGTGCCCCGGTTCGACACGACGCGATTCGACACGACACGGCTCGGCGCGGAGAGGCTCGAGCGGGTCGGGTGAGCGCGGTGAGACGCGCGGCTCCGCGACGGCGCGTCAGCCCGACCGGTCGAACGCGCGTCAGCCCGATCGGTCGAACGCGCGTCAGCTCAATCGGTCGAACGCGTCCTGGATGGCGACGGCCGCCGCGCCTCGCGCCCAGCCGGTGAAGCCGCTGTCGTCGATGTGCAGGCGCACCTCGGAGGCGCGGGGGTCGCGCGATTCCACCACCGTCGCCCGCACGGTCTGCTCGGCGACGTCGAAGAGTCGCATCCCCTCGCCGGCCAGCACGACATCGGAGTAGAGGGTGAGGTTCGCCGCGAGGGCGATGAGACGGCCGAGGGCTCGTGCGCTGGAGTCGATGATCGAGCTCGCCGCCGGGTCGCCCGATCGGGCGAGGTCGAGCACCTCGTCGTACGTGAGGGGGCGGCCGAGGGCCATGCTCGCCTGCGCGGCGATCGAGCCCGAGGTGAGCATCGCCTGGGAGCAGCCGCGATGCCCCTCCTGGCAGATGGGTCCGTGCGGATCGAGGGGGATGTGGCCGCCGAGCCCGATGCCGGCGTCGGGAGTGCGCACGACGGCGCCGCCGGCGACCACGCCGTATCCGACGCCGGCGCCGATCGTGATGACCGCGAAGCCGTCGATGCCCCGACCTGCGCCGAACCATCGCTCCGCCTCGGTGAGCGCGATCAGGTCGTTCTCGACGCGCACGGGCAGCCCGGTCGACCGGTGCAGCATGTCGCCGAACGGGACGTCGGTCCACCCCAGGAAGGATGCCCACTCGACGACCGAGCCGTCGCTGATGCCGCCGAGGCTCACGCCGATGCCGACTGCAGGAGCGCCCGTCGCCACGACCCGGTCGATCGCCCGCTCGACGGCGGTCAGCACGAGGGCGGGATCGTGAGAGTCCAGCGCGGTCACGTGCTCGTCGAGCAGACGGGCGCGCACATCCGTCGCGACCGCGTACACGTGCTCGCCCGTGATCTTCACGCCGACGAAGGTACCCAGGTCGGGTGAGATCTCGAGTGGACGCGACGGTCGGCCCACGCCCTCGGCGACATCGTCGAGCTCGACGAGGATGCCGCGGTCGACGAAGGGGCGCGTCAGTCGCGTGAGGCTCGCGGGGGAGAGGCCGAGACGGCCGGCCAGCGCGGTGCGCGAGATCGGTCCGTGGATGAGCACGGTCTTCGCGACGGCGACTTCGCTGTCGGACATCCTGCCACCCTTCGGTTTCTTTCATCATGGCATATATGGGCGCGAGATCGGGGCGGGTTCTCCGTCTTGACTCCCTAATTAATTCCATGATAAAAACAATCCATGAATTCCAATGACGTGAGCTTCGAGTCGGCGGTCGACCAGGACGCCCGGTCCGCCGAGGTGCTGCACCTCCGCGCCGGCGGCACCAGCGTCGTCGTGTCGATGACCTCCCCGCCCTCGATCGTGCACTGGGGAGAGGACCTCGGCGAGACCGACTCCGCCGCTCTGCACGGACTCGCGCTCGCCGCGATGCCGCAGCGCGTGTCCGGAGGCCTCGACGTCACGCCGGTGCTCTCCGTTCTCCCGACGCCCGCCCACGGATGGCTGGGAACCCCCGGCATCGAGGGGCACCGCGACGGCAACGGAGTGAGCATCCGCTGGACGGTCTCCGGCGTCGACGCCACCGCGGACTCCGCTCGCATCTCGCTGACCGATGACGAAGGCCGCCTCGCCGCGACCCTGGAGCTGCGGGTGGGCGCCGGGGGACTCTTCCATCAGCGCGTCACGCTGCGCAACAGCGGCCGGAGCGCCTACACCGTGCAGCGTCTCACCGCCGCGTTCCCCGTGCCCTGGGACGCCACCGAGGTGCTCGACACCACCGGGCGCCACCTGCGCGAGCGCTCGCCGCAGCGCCACGACTTCACGTTCGGCAGCTACAGCCGCGACAGCCGCCGCGGCCGCCCCGGCGCCGACGCGACCCTGCTGCTGTGCGCCGGCCGACCCGGCTTCGGCTTCGAGACCGGACGCGTCCACGGCATCCACGTCGCCTGGAGCGGGAACCACACGATGCTCGCCGAGCGCGTCGTCACGGGCGAGGCGTTCCTGGCCGGCGGCGAGCTCTACGGCGCGGGAGAGATCACGATCGAGCCCGGATCCGCGCTGACCACCCCGTGGGTCATCGGATCCTGGGGCGACGGCCTGAACGAGCTGTCCTGGCGGTTCCACGACGAGCTGCGTGCGCGACCGCAGCACCCCGCACGTCCGCGCCCGGTGACCCTCAACACCTGGGAGGCCGTGTACTTCGATCACGACCTCACCCGCCTCACCGATCTCGCCGACGCCGCGGCGGAGGTCGGGATCGAGCGCTTCGTGCTCGACGACGGCTGGTTCCGCGGACGCCGCGACGACACGTCGGGTCTCGGCGACTGGCACGTGGACGAGACGGTGTGGCCGGAGGGACTGCACCCCCTCGTCGACCACGTGCGCGCACGGGGCATGGAGTTCGGCCTGTGGGTCGAGCCCGAGATGGTCAATCCCGACAGCGACGTCGCGCGCGAGCATCCGGACTGGATCCTGCGGACCCGCGTCGAGCTCCCGCCGTCGGCCCGCCAGCAGCAGGTGCTCAATCTCGCCCACCCCGACGCGTACGCGTACATCGCCGCCAGGCTCCATGCGCTGCTCGACGAGTACCCGATCGCGTACCTGAAGTGGGACCACAACCGCGACCTCGTCGACGCCGGACGCGGGCCGGGCGCCGGTGCGCTCGTGCACGAGCACACGCTCGCCGCATACCGACTGCTCGACGAGCTCGAGGCGCAGCACCCCGGGCTCGAGATCGAGAGCTGCGCGTCGGGCGGCGCCCGTGTCGACCTCGGCATCCTCGACCGCACCGACCGCATCTGGACCAGCGACTGCCTCGATCCGCTCGAGCGTCTCTCGATCCAGCGCCACACGGGTCTGCTCGTCCCGCCGGAGCTGATGGGCGCTCACATCACCAGTGAGACCGTGCACTCCACGGGGCGCGTCACCGACCTCGACCTCAGCGCCGCGGTCGCCCTGATCGGCCACTATGGCATCGAGCGGGACATCTCCGTCGCGGACGCCGACGACCGCCGCCGGATCGCCGCATGGGTCGCCTTCGCGAAGCGTGTGCGTCCTCTCGTGGCGACCGGTCGCGTCGTGCACGTGGATGGCACGGACGACGGGATCGACGTGCGCGGGATCGTCGCCGCCGACGCGTCGGAGGCCGTCTTCACGATCACGCAGGAGGCGACGTCGATCGCCTATCCCGCCGGTCGCGTGCGGTTCCCCGGGCTGGAGCCGGCCCGAGCCTACGCGGTCCAGGTCGTCGCCCCCGCGGGCGCTCGTCCCGACGCCGCACAGTCCGAGCTGCTCTGGGCGCAGCACGGGATCGTCCTCACCGGCCGCCAGCTCGCGGTGACCGGCATCCGCCCACCCGTCCAGCACCCCGGTCGCGCGACCGTGGTGGAGATCGTCACCGCAGACTGACCCGGCGCCGGTCCCACCGGCAGGGCGACGCGCAAGGAGGCGCAGCCTCGGCTCTTCGGTGTTACACCAAACGGTTGAGTGTTACACTGGAGCATGCCCACCGCACACCAGCGCACCAACATCACGCACACCCCCCAGGTGGTGCGCGCGCTCGATGTGGCCCGCCGCGGATGGCCGGATGAACCTCGTGACAGCGCCCTCATCCTGCATCTGCTCGACGAGGGCGCCAGGGTCGTCGAGGCCAGGACGGCCGACGCCGAGGTGGAGAGGCTGGCGCGACTGCATCGCATCGCGGGGCGACGCAGCGCGCTGTACCCCGTCGGCTATCTCGACGACCTCCGCAGCGAGTGGGACGAGTGATCGTCCTCGACGCCGGTGTCGTGATCGCCGTGCTCAACGGTCGGGATGAGCACCATGCCGCTGCCGTGGCGTTGCTCGAGAAGCATCCGCCGACATACCTCATGCATCCGCTCACGCTCGCCGAGGTTCTGGTCGGACCGGCCATCGCCGGTCAGGAGGGCGCCGTGCTGGACGATCTGCGGGCCCTCGGGATCGAACAGGCGGATCTCGGAGGCGACGAGGCCCTCGACCTCGCGAGACTTCGCGCTGCCCACCGGCTCAAGATGCCCGACACGTGCGTCCTCGCGACGGCCGGACACCATCGCGTGGCGCTCGCCACGTTCGATCACCGCCTCGCGAGGGTCGCCGGGGAGCTCGAGCTCCTCGTCGACTGAGCGGCGGGGCGCTCGATCACGATCACCTCGATCACGCGATACCCGGCTGCCGTGAGGGGCGGATCTGGAACCGCCGGCTCGGGATCCGAGAGTCGCTGCGCGAGATGGATCGGCACGTTCGGTGGCGCTGCTGCGCTGGACGACGGACGCGGCTCAGTCCCGCTCGACGGCCGTGCGGGCCAGGACCAGTCCCGCGACGATGCCGCCGATGCCGCCGAACGCCATGTCGCCGATCGTGTCCTCGTAGGCGACGAAGATCTCGTCGCTGACGAAGGCCCAGCCCAGCCACTCGATCATCTCCCAGACGGCGCTGATCGCGAGAGCGATGAGCGGCAGCAGGACGAGCGGCGTCCGTCTCGGTCCGTCGCGGGTGATCGCCACGACCCGGGAGCGGGTCAGCATCGTCGCGACGAGGATCGCGAGCACACCCGTGCAGGCGAAGTGCAGCAGCAGATCCCAGCCCGGGATCGCGGTGTAGAGGCCCAGGACGTTGCTCCAGGCCGCGGCGAGCACGGTGATGCCCAGCGACACGTCGAACCAGGCACGCAGACCGAGGATCCGCGGCGCGACGACCGCGGGCAGGGCCAGCGCGGCGATCCCGGCGTCGGTGGGCCGGAACGCGATCGCCGCCACGGCCACGCCGATCACGCCGAGCACGCGCACGGCATCCGCCGCCCACTCCCCGGCAGACCGCGGCGGCCGCAGGAAGTCCGCCTTCGCGCGGGCTGGCGGGGAGGGGCGGGCGATCTCGTCGGTGGATGTCAATGCGGACCGATCCTGCGCGCCTCGGCGACGTCCGCGCGGATGCCCTCTCGCGAGGGCTCGCCGTGCCCGGAGAGCACCAGGTTCGCGTCGGTCTGCGCCAGCACGTCGAGCGAGTGCATGGCCTCGTCGCTGTCGGCGGTGGCGGCGCGCGCGACGATCTGCGCCCCGGATCTGCCCGTGTACGGATCGAGCGTGACCAGCGCGTCCCCGGAGATCAGCACCCCTCGGTCCTCCAGCAGATACGCGCAGTGTCCGTCGGTGTGACCCGGAGTCCAGAGCGCGAGCGGTGAGCCGGGGGCGTCGACGGGCCGCCCGTGCGAGACCCGCGCCGACGCCTCGACGCCCTTCACCGTCAGAGCGCCGTCCGCGGCCATCCGCGTGATGACGGGGATGCCGCGGGGATGACCCAGCACGTACGGCAGGCGCGGCGAGGCCGGGCGGTATCGATACGGATGCCGCGCGAGTGTCGCGTCGCCGGCGTGCACCAGCACGGATGCGCCGGCCCCGCGCACCCGTCGCGCCATCCCGACGTGGTCGAAGTGGCCGTGGGTCAGGACCAGCGCGTCGATGTCGGACGTGGTCGCCCCCAGGTGCGCCAGGAGGTCGTCGAGCGGACGCCTCATGCCGGGCAGTCCGGCGTCGAACAGCGTGAGTCCGTCGGGAGTGCGCCACAGGTAGCAGTTCACATCCGCGACGCAGATGCGGAAGAGATCCGCGTCGACCTCCGACCATGCGCGGGTCGTGGCTGAGGGGGTCATGCTCCGACGCTAGGAACGGCTGCGGGGAACGGAGAGGGGATTGACAACGGGCGCGGCGGATGCGAGCCGCGGCGCCGTTCGCGACGGGCGCGTTCTCCCACAGAAGTCCACCTCGCGCAAGCCCCACTTCTCATCCGCACTCTCGCAGTACACCGGTAATCCCACCGAGCGAGACGCTCGGTTCCGACCGAAGGAGAGACCATGTCAGACGGCAACATCGCCGCAAGCGGCGGCTCACCCCACGACGCCACCGGCGGCTCCTATGACGCGAGCGCCGGCTCGACGGATGCGGGTGGAGCGTCCCCCACGATGGAGGATGCGAAGCACGAGGCGGCCGAGCTCACGGACACGGCGACCGGCGCGGCGAAGGACGTCGCAGGCACCGCGAAGGACGAGGCCGCGTCCGTCGCCCGCGAGACCAAGGCCCAGGCCCAGGACCTCTTCGAGCAGGGCAGACAGGAGTTCAGCGACCAGGCGTCGAAGCAGCAGCAGCGCCTCGCCGCGGGCCTCGACTCCCTGGGGAGCGAGCTGAGCACGATGGCACGGTCCTCGGACGGCTCCGGCATCGCGAGCGACCTCGTGCAGAAGGCGTCCGACCGCATCGCCGGAGCGGCCTCGTGGCTCGGCAGCCGGGAGCCGTCCGGCGTCCTCCAGGACGTGAAGGCGTTCGCCCGGCGACGCCCTGGCGCCTTCATCGGGGCGGCTCTGCTCGCCGGCATCGCGGCGGGTCGGCTCACGCGCGCGCTCGCCGCCAACGCCAAGGAGTCCTCGGGATCGTCGGGTTCCACTCCGGCCCTCACCAGCGGTGCATCGTCTCAGGGAGCCTCTGCTCCTGTCGGCGGAGCCGTGCCGGTGAGCACCGTCACGCCGCCGCCCCCGGCGCCGTACGAGACGCCGGTGTTCACGGAGTCGGCTTCCCGCCTGGGCAGCCCCGGACAGGGGGTGGCAGATGAGCGACCAGACACCCTCTGAGGAGCGCGCCGCGTCGACCTCCCTGGGTGAGCTGCTCGGCGAGGTCACTCGCGATCTCTCGACGCTGATGCGCCAGGAGATCGCCCTGGCCAAAGCCGAGCTCAAGGAGTCGGCGACGACATCCGCCAAGGGCGTGGGGATGCTGGGTGGAGCCGGCTACGCCGCATCCATGGCCGTGCTCTTCCTGTCCATCGCCCTGTGGGCCGTGCTCGCCACGCTCGTCGGCGGGGGCTGGTCCGGCGTGATCGTCGCGATCATCTGGCTGATCATCGCGGCCATCCTGTTCGTGGTCGGCAGGAACCAGACGAAGAAGGTGAAGGGGGCTCCGCAGACCGTGGAGACGCTGCAGGAGATCCCCTCGGCATTCAAGCGAAATGAGGAGAACCGATGAGTGATTCAGCAGATGCGATCCGGGCCGACATCGAGCGGACGAGAGGGGAGCTCGGTCTCGACGTCGACGCGCTCGCCGACAAGGTCACGCCGTCGAAGATCGCCCAGCGTCAGGCGGACAAGGTGCGCGGAGTCTTCGGCTCCGTCCGCGAACGGGTGATGGGGGCGGCGGACGACGCCTCGTCCTCGGCCTCCGGGCTCGCGCACAGCGCCGGAGACGCAGCCCACCAGGTGAAGGCCAAGGCGGAGGGCGCGCCCCTCGCGGTCGGTCTCATCGCGTTCGGGGCGGGGCTGCTCATCTCGGCGCTCATCCCCGCGTCGCGCAAGGAGAAGGAGCTGGCCGAGTCGGTGAGGGATGCCGCGCAGCCGCTGGTGGACCAGGTGTCCGACGTCGCGAAGGAGGTCGCCGGCGACCTGAAGGAACCCGCGCAGGAGGCGGTCGCCGCCGTGCAGGATCGGGCCGCCGAGGCTGTGGGCACGGTGAAGGAGGAGGCGTCCGGCGCCGCCGACACCGTCAAGGATCAGGCCCAGCAGGCCAGGGAGAACGTCAGCGGCAGCTGACGTCGATGGGGGCGGGAGGGATCCCGCCCCATCCCACCCACCCCGACCGACGGCCCGCGCGAAGGAGCGATCCCATGCCGCAGCAGGCGACATCCCCCTCGGAGCACGATGCTCCGCACCCTGAGGACGACCACAAGCCGGACACCCCGGCTCAGCTCGAGAGGCGGTCGTGGAAGTACATCCTCGTCAAGACCGTCCGCGAGTTCACGGCTGACCAGTGCGTGGACGCCGCGGCCGGGCTCACCTACTACGCGGTGCTGTCGCTGTTCCCCGCCCTCATCGCGATCTTCTCCCTGCTCGGCCTGTTCGGCCAGGAGGGGGCCGCTTCCGATGCGGTGATCGGCATCCTCGCGGACGTCGCCCCGGCGGATACCGTCGAGGCCCTTCGCGGACCGCTCGAGCAGCTCTCGAACGCTCCCGGGGCGGGCTTCGCTCTCGTGTCCGGAATCCTGCTCGCGCTCTGGTCGGCCTCGGGCTACGTGGGCGCGTTCAGCCGCGCGATGAACCGCATCTACGAGATCGAGGAGGGGCGGCCGTTCTGGAAGCTGCGTCCGATGCAGCTCCTCGTCACCATCATCACCGTGGTGGCCCTGACCGTCGCCGCCGTCGCGCTCGTGCTCTCCGGTGACATCGCCCGGTCGATCGGCGACGCGATCGGCGTCGGCGAGTCGGTCGCCGTGGTGTGGAGCATCGTGCGCTGGCCGCTCCTGGTCTTCCTCGTCATCTTCCTCGTCGCGGTGCTGTACTACGCCACGCCGAACGCGAAGCAGCCGAAGTTCCGGTGGATCAGCCTGGGCGCCGTGATCGCGATCGTCGTCCTCGCGATCGCGACGGTCGGATTCGTGCTGTACGTGACCAACTTCTCGAACTACGAGCGCACCTACGGCTCGCTCGCGGGCGTGATCGTCTTCCTCCTCTGGCTCTGGATCGCGAACCTCGCGCTGCTCTTCGGCGCGGAGTTCGATGCGGAGCTCGAGCGCGGTCGGCAGCTGCAGGCCGGGATCGCGGCGGAGGAGGACATCCAGCTGCCGCCCCGCGACACCCGTCAGAGCGACAAGCGGGCCGAGAAGGAGGAGAAGGACATCGCGGAAGGTCGACGGATCCGCCAGGATCAGGATTCTCCCGATCAGCAGCGGAGCGACTCCTGACGGCGGATGCCGGGTCGACGCCGCGGAGGGCGGTGTGCACGCGCGTGCACACCGCCCTCCGGCGTCCGGGCCGCCCGATCAGCCGACGGCCGGAGCGATCTCGTTCGGAGTGACGTCGAGCTCGACGCTCCTCACGACCTCTCCGGTCGTGAGGTCGACCGCGTGCACGCTGTTCGCCGCGGGCTCGGTGACGTACGCGATGTCGCCCGCGACGACGATCATCCGCGCCGGATCCGTCCAGAAGTGCGAGTCGGGCATGCCGACGGCGTCGCCCTCCCCGTACTCGCGCACGTCGATCGCGTCGCCGGCCACGAACGTCGGGACCTCCGTCGCGCTCGCCGCGTCGAGGTGCTGCTGCAGCCCCTCCTCGAGTCCGAGTCCGTTCGAGACGAGGAGGTCGGCGGTGCGCAGCGTCGCGGCCTCCTGCGCCGAGATCTCGAACGAGTGGGGGTCGGCGTTCGGCTTCATCAGCGTCACCACCCGCGCCTGCTCGCCGACGAGCTCGCCGACGACGTCGCCGAGGATGTTCGTCGACACGACGACGAGCGGTCGATCGTCGGTCGGAGCCGTGCAGGCGGCGAGGCCGCTCGCGGCGATCGTGCAGAGTGCGAGGGCGGCGAGCGTCCGTCGAGCGCGGGCAGCAGCAGCGCACGCTGCTCGCGCAGGGCCTGGTGCGCGAGGCCGACCTGGTGCTGCTCGATGAGCCGACGACGGGCCTCGATGCGGGGAGCCGGCACCGCATCCGCCAGATCATGCGCGAGGAGGCTGCGCGAGGCGCCGCCGTCGTCTGCGTCTCGCATGACGACGACGTGATCGCCGCCGCCGATCACGTCATCCGGCTCGAGGAGGGCCGGGTCGCCGCCGAGCAGGTCGCGCCTCGGTAGAGTTCGGAGCATGGCTGCGACGACGGTGCTGTTCATCGGTGGAACCGGAATCATCTCCTCGGCGGCGAGTGCGCTCGCCGCCGAGCGGGGCATGGAGGTGACGCTCCTGAATCGAGGGCAGTCGCGCCGAGCGCCCGCCGAGGGCGTCGAGGTGCTCACCGCAGACGTCTCGGATGCCGCGGCGGTCGACGCGGCGCTCGCCGGACGCGAGTTCGACGTCGTCGCCGACATGATCGCGTTCACCCCCGACCAGGTGCAGCGCGACATCGATCGCTTCGAGGGCCGCACCGGGCAGTACGTGTTCATCAGCTCGGCGTCCGCCTACCAGAAGCCGGTGTCCCGCCTGCCGATCACCGAGTCGACGCCGCTGCGCAACCCGTTCTGGCAGTACTCGCGCGACAAGATCGCGTGTGAGGACCTGCTCGCGGCGGCCTACCGCGAACGCGGCTTCCCCGTCACCGTGCTCCGGCCGTCGCACACGTACGACGAGTGGACGATCCCGGCCTTCGGCGGGTGGACGGCGATCGACCGCATCCGCCGTGGTCAGGAGATCGTGGTGCACGGCGACGGCACGTCGCTGTGGACCCTCACGCACTCCCGCGACTTCGCCGTCGGCTTCGTCGGTCTCCTCGGGAACCCGCTCGCCGTCGGCGACACCTTCCAGATCACCGGCGACTTCGTCTACACCTGGAACGAGATCTACGGCATCCTCGGTCGGGCGGCGGGAGCGGAGCCTCGTATCCGCTACGCGACGAGCGCCGCGATCGAGGCGCTGGCGCCGGATCATGCCGGTCAGCTCACCGGCGACATGGCGCACTCAGTGGTGTTCGACAACACGAAGATCCGGCGCCTCGTGCCGGACTTCGCTCCGGTCGTGCCACTGCACATCGCGGCGCGCGAGATCATCGAGCACCACGACGCTCACCCCGAGCTGCAGCAGGTCGACCCCGCCATGAACGCCCTCTTCGACCGGCTGCTCGCCTGAGCTCACCGCCGGTCGGCCGGGAGTCATGACCGGAGCTCGCTGTGTCGGATGCCCTGCCTACGGCGGCTGTCATGGGCATCGACGGCTGGTGGGGGGAGGCGCCATCTCGGTCGACCCCTCGGAGTTCTCGGATGCCGTGCGGCCGGTCAGCCGGCGGCCATGACTGCCAGGACGTTGCCTGCGGGGTCGCGGAACCAGGCGATGTCCGGACCGGTCTCGGGTCCGCCGCGCAGGATCCCCTTGTCGTCGGTGGCGAACTCCGAGTCGTCGTAGATCTTCGTCACGACCCCCTTCGCGTTGAGCTCGTCGACCGCGGCGTCGATGTCGTCGACCGGGAAGTTCAGGATCGTGAAGCTCGCGGGCTCGTGATTCGGCTTCGCGTACGCCAGGATCGCACCGCCGTCGGAGAGCCGGATGTCGAGGAATCCCATGGCGTTCGTCGAGACGTCCATGCCGAGGGTGTCGCCGTAGAAGGAGCGGGCGGCATCGATGTCGTCGACGCTGAATCCGCTGAACGCATGGGTGGTCTGGAAAGCGGTCATGTGTTCATGATGCGCCCGCGGGGCGCGACTGTCCAGGGTGTGCGGGTCCGCCGAGTCCTGCTGGACGACGGCCGGATCCCTCATTACTTCCATGTGGAGGTTTCTGCTAGTCTGGCCGCGGACGGCAGCATCCGTCCCCGTCTCGACAACGAAGGAAGGTCAACGTGGCCCTGCCAGAAGCCTCGGTCCAGCTGTACACACTCGCCGCGGAGTTCTCCGCCGACATGGAGGGCTCGCTCGACAAGCTCGCCGCGATCGGCCTCCGCAATGTCGAGGCGTTCGACTTCGTCCGCCGCCCCGACGAGATCCGGGCCGCGCTCGACGCCTCCGGGCTCGCGTCGCCCACGGGGCACGCCCCGCTGCTCTCCGACGAGCTGTGGACCCCGGACGGCTCGATCCCCAGCCCCGCGCCGGAGGTGGTCTTCGAGGCCGCCGCGAAGGTCGGCCTGACCACGGTCATCGACCCGTTCGTCGCTCCGGAGCGCTGGTTCACCCTCGAGGGCGTCACCGACATCGCCGACCGCCTGAACGCTCTCGTGGAGACCGCGGCCGGGTTCGGACTGAAGGTCGGCTATCACAACCACGCGCAGGAGTTCGTCGAGGAATTCGACGGTCAGACCGCGTACGAGCGCTTCGTCGCCCTGACGGACGAGCGCGTCGCGCTCGAGCTCGACCTGTACTGGGCACTCGTCGGCGGCCAGGACGTCACGGCCCTCGTCTCCCGCCTGGGCGACAGACTCGTCGCCGCACACGTCAAGGACGGCGTCGCGCCCGAGAGGAACCCGTTCGCCCCCGGAGCCGAGGACTTCGGGTCCGCGAGTCTCGATCAGCGCCACGCCGGCACCGGAGACGTCCCGCTCGCGGACTCGCTGCGCGCGGCATCCGCCCTGCAGTACGCGATCATCGAGTACGACAACGCTCCCGGCGACGTGTTCGCCGACATCGCCGCCAGCTACTCGTTCCTCGTCGAGGGCGGGTTCGCCCGATGAGCGCGGTCGGAGTCGGCATCATCGGCGTCGGCGTCATCAGCGACACCTACCTCGAGAACCTCTCGTCGTTCCCCGACGTCGACGTGCTCATCGTCGGCGATCTCCTGCTCGACCGCGCGGAGGCCCAGGCCGCCAAGCACGGGGTGCCGGCCTTCGGATCCGCAGAGGACGTGCTCGCCCACCCGGGCGTCGATCTCGTCGTGAACCTGACGATCCCCGCCGTCCACATCGAGGTCTCGCGAGCCGCGATCGCCGCCGGCAAGCACGTCTGGACCGAGAAGCCCCTCGGTCTCGACCGTGACGGAGCCGCGCTGCTGCTGCGTGAGGCCGCCGAGGCGGGTCTGCGCATCGGATCGGCTCCCGACACGCTGCTCGGGCCCGGCTTCCAGGCCGCCCGACGGGCGATCGAGAGCGGCGTGATCGGTCGTCCGCTGTTCGCGCAGACGACGTTCCAGACGCAGGGCCCCGACCTGTGGCACCCGAGCCCGGCGTTCCTCTTCGCGGAGGGCGCGGGACCGCTGCTCGACATGGGGCCGTACTACTTCTCGGCGCTGGTCAGCCTGCTGGGTCCGGTCGATCGGGTCGCGGCCGTCGGGTCGAAGGCCCGCGAGGAGCGGGAGATCCACACCGGACCGAACGCGGGGACGACCTTCCCCGTCGAGGTGCCCTCGACGATCCAGATCGTCACCGCGTTCGAGGCCGGTGCGCAGGCGCAGAGCCTGCTGAGCTTCGACTCCGCGCTCGAGCGGCACGGTATCGTGGAGATCCACGGCACCGAGGGCACGATCGTGCTCCCGGACCCGAACACGTTCGCGGGCCGGATCGCCTACGTCAAGCCGCTCGGCGTGATCCGCGACGGCATGTCGTTCGAGCAGGAGTGGATCGAGATCGAGCACGACGACCTGGAGGTCGGACGCGGCATCGGCGCCCTCGACATGGTGCGGGCGATCGCCGAGGATCGGCCGCACGTGGCCTCGGGCGAGCTCGGATACCACGTGCTCGACATCCTGCTCTCCGCCCAGGAGTCGGCAGCGAGCGGTCGGACCGTCGTCGTCGAGAGCACGGTCGCCCCGGTGCCGCTGCTCCCCGAGGGCTTCGACCCCTTCGCCGCGACCCTGTGAGCCACATCCAGGCGGCACCCCCAGCCGCGGGCGTCGACGGACTCCGTCGGTGCCCGCGGCTCCGTCGTTCGTCCGTGCGGGCCGGGAGATGCGAAGGCAGGCGGATACTGGAAGAGATGCCTTCGAGCGCTCCCGCCTTCCGCACCGCGCGGCAGACCGCTCCGTCCATCAGAAAGAAGTGATTCATGAAAGCTCTCCGTTACGTCGAGATCGGCAAGCCCCCCGTCGTCGTCGATATCCCGATCCCGAAGCCGGGTCCCGGTCAGGTCCTGCTCAAGATCACCGCGGGCGGCGTCTGCCACTCCGACGACTACGTCATGGGTCTCCCCGAGAAGGACTACCTCGAGCAGGGGTACCCGCTGCCGCTGACGCTCGGTCACGAGGGCGCCGGCGTCGTGCACGAGATCGGCGAGGGCGTCGACTCGACGCTCAAGGTCGGGGATGCCGTCGCGGTCTACGGTCCGTGGGGATGCGGCCGCTGCCACAACTGCTCGATGGGCAAGGAGAACTACTGCACCAATGCCGCCGCCGAGGGCATCCGTCCCCCCGGACTCGGCAGCCAGGGCTCGATGGCCGAGTACATGATCGTGGACGACGCCCGCCACCTCGTGCCGCTCGGCGACCTGGACCCCGTGCAGAACGTCTCGCTCACCGATGCGGGCCTCACGCCGTACCACGCGATAAAGAACTCGCTCCCGAAGCTCGGCGCCGGCACGGTCGGGGTCGTCATCGGCACGGGCGGACTCGGCCACGTCGGCATCCAGATCCTCAAGGCGATCTCGGGCGCCACCGTCATCGCGCTCGATGTGAACGACGAGAAGCTCCGACTCGCCACCGAGGTGGGCGCTGACCACGTGCTGATCAGCGACGCGTCCGCAGCCGAGAAGATCCGCGAGATCACCGGCGGCCTCGGCGCGAACGCGGTCTTCGACTTCGTCGGCGCGAACCCGACGATGGCGCTGGCGCAGAGCGTGGCGGCGCTGGACGCCGACGTCACGATCGTCGGCATCGGCGGAGGCAGCATGACCCTCGGGTTCGGCTCGATCGCCTACGACGCGGCCGTGCGCATCCCGTACTGGGGATCCCGCTCCGAGCTCATCGAGGTGCTGGATCTCGCCCGCGCCGGGAAGATCCACGTCCAGACCGAGAGCTACTCGCTCGACGACGGCCCGAAGGCGTACGAGGACCTCGCGGCGAACAGCATCCGGGGCCGCGCCGTCATCGTCCCCTGAGCGGGAGGTGGTCTCAGGGGCCCGCATCCCACGGGGAGCCCAGCTCCGACGGGTGCGTGAGCCGCCACCACTCGGTGGGCGGGTCGATGGCCCCTGAGACCTCCACGGGAGCGGTGACGGTGTTCGGGCCTGCCGTCCAGGTGATGCGTCCCACCACGGTGCCGTCGCGGTAGGCGGACGGCATCTCGACATCCATCGTCAGCTCGATCGGCGTGTCCGACCAGGTGAGGATCGAGGCGCTCTCGCCGATGACGAGGGTGGCGTCGGACCCCCAGGGGGTCGAGACGGTTCCGACCTCCTGACCCTCGGTCGCGAGCGGCACCTGGTGGAATCCGGAGCGGATGCTCTCGAGCGCGGCGAGCACGGTGGCGTTGACCGACTCGCGCGATGCTCCTCCGAGGACGACCCCGGTGATCGCGAGCCGATCGGTCGCGCCCACGTCGAGCGTCGCCGTGTACAGCAGGTTGTGCGTGCCCTCGCCCAGGTTCCCCGTCTTCAGTCCCGTGATGCCCGCAGTGCCGAGGAGGCCGTTCGTGGTGTGGAGCGCGCCGGCCCCGGGGATCGAGACCGACGGCGTCGCGACGATCCGAGCGATCGCCGGGTGCGCGGCGGCGAGCTTCGCGATGGCCAGCAGGTCGGCGGGCGTGCTCGTGTTGCGCGGGCTGATCCCCGTGGGCTCCGTGACCGTCGTCCCGGAGAGTCCGTGGGCCGCGAGCCAGTCGCGCGTCGCCCCGAGGAACGCGCTCTGCGATCCGAAGATCCGCGTCGACAGCGCGTCGGCGTAGTTGCTCGCGGAGGGGATGAGCATGGCGGCCAGGGCGTCGTGCAGCGACATCGAGGTGCCGGTGGGCATCGGAGCGATGGTGGCGCCCCGCACGTAGTACTCGTCGTACAGATCGTGATCGGCCTTGCCGAACGTGATGGTCGGCCCGGGGTCGTCCGCGGACGCGAGCGGAGCCGCATCGAGGATGACGAGGGCGGTGATGAGCTTGGTGATGCTCGCCATGGGGAGCGGCTCGCCCGTCCCCGTCGCCGACCACGTCCCGCTCGCCGCCTCGCCCAGGTAGGCGTCGGCGCCGGCGATGCTGATCGCCGAGGCCGCGACCGGAGGTGTGGCGAGGGAGACCGCCGCGCCGACCGGAGCCTGGGGTGCGCGCGTGGCCACCGCAGGGGGATCCACCGGCGCCGTGAGAGCCCACCCGATGTAGCCTCCGGTCACGACCAGGAGCAGGAGGACGCAGACCGCGCTGACGACGAGCCCTCGTCGTCGGCGCCTTCTGCGCACCGCGGGATCGATGGCGTCGCCGCCGAACTCCTGCTCGCGGGCCATGAGCTCTGCGAAATCGGAGAGCCCGTCCGCCGACTGATCGGGTGCCGTCATCGAGAACCCCTCATCGCGCCCACCGTCGCTCGTCATCCGCACAAGAGGTCATCCTCCCGTATCTCCGCCGCCTCCGGTATCGGCTGTTCGGGGGACAAAAGGGGCGACCGCGGGGCGCGCCGGTCCCGTCAGCGAGCGGGGCGGTCTCCGGCGAGCAGGCGGTCGAGCATCTCCAGCGCGGCCTCGTGATCCACGGAGGGGTCGAGCAGCCACTGCGTCTGCAGGCCGTCGGATGCCGCGATGACGAGTGCCGAGACCAGAGCGGCGTCGAGGTCGGGGCGCAGGTCGCCCGTCCTCTGCAGATCGCGCACACGATCGGCCATGTCCTGACGGAGCCGCTCGAAGCGCTGCGTCGCGAACTCGTGCGCGGCAGGGTGGTCCTCCTCGAGGGCGGTCGCGACGAGGATCGAGTACAGCTGCACGAGTCCGGGGATGCTGCGGTTCTCCTCGGCCGACACGCGCATCATCATGGCGGGGCTGATCCCGGCCGGCGGGTCGGGATTCTCGGTGTCCGAGCGACGCTCCGACTCGCGGTACACCGCCACGAGCAGCTCCTCGAGCGAGCCGAAGTAGTGCGTCAGCGCGGCGTGGGTGACCCCGACCTCCTGGGCGATCGCCCGCAGGCTCGTCTTCTTCGAGCCGCGCTCCGCGAACACCTCGATGGCCTTGTCGAGGATCTCCTGTCTGCGGGCGATGCCCTTCGCGTAGCGACCCCGCGTGCGGGGCTCGTCGGCGGAGGCATCGGTCATGATCCGATGATAGCGAGCGCGCACCACGAATACCTCCGATTGGAAGTATCGAGCTCGAGCGGCTGACTACGCCCGAGCGGCTGACGAGGGGTGCACCTGGTTCCGCAGCTCGTCGCCCGCGGCGAGCCGTCGCAGGTTGTCGTCGATGAGCGCGCTCGAGCCCACCGGGCGGTTGCCCGCGACGTGCGGCGTGATGACGAGACCGGGGGCGTCCCACAGCGGATCGTCGGCGGGAAGGGGCTCGGTCCTCGTGACATCGATCGCCGCGGCGCGGAGCCGGCCCGACTCGAGAGCCTCGCGCAGTGCGTCCTCGTCGACGGTCGCGCCGCGGCCCACGTTGACGAACACGGCGCCGCGCTTCAGAGAGCCAAAGGTCGACGCGTCCAGGAGGCCGGTCGTCTCGGGCGTGGCCGGCAGGATCGCGACGAGCACGTCGGTGTCCGCGAGGACCGCCGCGGCGTCGGTGTCGGCGTGCACCGTGAACCCCGCGCGGTCGCCGGCGCTGCGGGCGATGCCCTCGACGTGTGCGCCGAGGAGCTGGAGGATCGGGGCGAGCGTCGAGGCGATCGAGCCGAATCCCCAGATCGTCACGCGGCTGCCGGCGAGCGTGTACAGAGCCTGGCTGGCTGCTGCGCCCTGCGCCTCGATGAAATCCTCGTCCCAGCGGTGGTCGTGCTGGGCGTCGTGCAGCGTGTCGAGTCGTCGGATCGTGCTGAGGATCAGGGCGAGCGCGTGCTCGGCGACCGGTCCGTCATGCAGCGAGCGCCCCGAGCAGATGCGCACGTCGTCGGCGAAGCCGGCCGCGAGCACGGCATCCGTGCCCGAGGCGAGAGCCTGCACGACCCGCAGACGCGGGAGGTGGCGCGCCGCGTCGCGCAGCCGCTCGGCGGAGTTGTGCCAGACCACGAGCATGTCCGCGTCCCGATGCTCGGCGGGGATGGCGTCGTCGATGTCGTAGACGACCACGTCGGCATCCGCGGTGAGGTGCAGGTCGATGCTGTTCGGGATCAGGATCTTGATTCTCGGCACCCCTCCACCGTAGTCATCGTCAGGCTCCGACGACGAGTGCGGCTGCCTGACGGGCGGCGCCGAGCGCCACGTACTCGCCGGGCTCGGGCACCACGACGGGCAGTCCGAGGATGCCGGGAGCGATGCGGCGCACGGCCTCGGACTGGGCGCCTCCGCCGATGAGGAGGACGCGCTCGAGCGGCACGCCCAGATCGCGCAGCGCGTCCAGGCCGGCGCCGAGTCCGCGCAGCATCCCCTCGACCGCGGCGCGGGCGAGGTTCTCCCGCGTCGTCGACGCGAGCGTCATGCCGGACAGCGACGCCGTGGCATCCGGGAGGTTGGGGGTGCGCTCGCCCTCGAAGTAGGGGAGCAGAGTCAACCCGCCCGCGCCGGCGTCCGCCCGCAGTGCCAGGTCGCTGAACTCGTCATGCGTGACGCCCAGCAGCGCGGCGGCGACATCGATGACGCGGGCGGCGTTGAGAGTGGCGACCAGCGGCAGGAAGTTCCCGGATGCATCGGCGAAGCCCGCCACGGTGCCGGTCGTGTCGCGCAACGGCGCGGCGCTGACGGCGCACACCGTGCCCGAGGTACCGATCGACACGACCGCGTCGCCCGGCACTGCGCCGAGACCGAGCGCGGCCGCCGCATTGTCCCCGGCCCCGGCGCCGACACGGCGGCCCCCGGCGTCGGTCGCCGACTCGCCGGGTGCGAGCACGCGGGGCAGGACGGCGTCGTGCCCGAGGGCCGCCGCCAGCAGCTCGCGGTCGTACGCACCGGTCGTGGGATTCCAGTAGCCGGTGCCCGACGCATCGGAGCGGTCGGTGACGAGCTCGTCGAGCGCGGGGTTCTCCGGGCCGAAGCCGCGCAGCCGCCAGGTGAGCCAGTCGTGGGGGAGGGCCACCGCGGCGACCCGCGCCGCGTTCTCCGGCTCGTGGTCGCGCAGCCAGCGCAGCTTCGTGATCGTGAACGACGCCACGGGGACCAGTCCGGTGCGCTCGGCGAGCGCAGGAGCGCCGAACTCGTCGATCAGATCGGCCGCGGCATCCGCCGATCGGGTGTCGTTCCACAGCAGCGCGTCGCGGATCACGGCGCCCGACGCGTCGAGCGCGACCATGCCGTGCTGCTGCCCGCCGATCGCCCACGCGGCGACGTCGTCCAGGCCGCCCGCGTCGGCGATCGCGGTCTGCAGGGCGTGCCACCAGGCCTCGGGGTCGACCGACGTCCCCTCGGGATGCGTCGCCCGACCGGCGCGTACGACCGCGCCGGTCGACGCGTCGACCACGACGACCTTGCAGGACTGGGTCGACGAGTCGACCCCGAGAACCAGCGGCACGGCGATCAGCGAGCGCCGAGCAGGTGCTCGGTCGCGAGCTGCTGCAGGCGGACGAAGCCGAACCCCTTGCCCCCGAAGTACTGCGAGGGATCGAAGTCCTCGTAGGCGGAGCGGTCGGCGAGGAAGTCGTCGTACGACTCGCCCTCGGCCAGCGTCGGGGTCGACAGCTCGTCGACGCGCGATGCGGCGAGCGCCTCCTGCACCTCGGGGTCGGCGCGGAAGGCCGCGGCGCGCTCCTTCAGCAGGAGGTAGGTGCGCATGTTGGCGGCCGCGGAGTCCCATACGCCGGTCTCGTCCTCGGTGCGGCTCGGCTTGTAGTCGAAGTGACGGGGGCCGTCGTAGGCGGGCACGCCGCCGGGGCCGCCGTTCTCGAGCAGGTCGACGAGGGCGAACGCGTTGTGCAGATCACCGTGTCCGAACACGAGGTCCTGGTCGTACTTGATGCCGCGCTGGCCGTTGAGGTCGATGTGGAAGAGCTTGCCGTGGAACAGCGCCTGGGCGATGCCCGCGGCGAAGTTGAGTCCGGCCATCTGCTCGTGCCCGACCTCGGGGTTGAGGCCGACCAGCTCCGGGCGCTCGAGCGAGTCGATGAAGGCGATCGCGTGGCCGAGCGTCGGCAGCAGGATGTCGCCGCGCGGCTCGTTGGGCTTGGGCTCGATCGCGAAGCGGATGTCGTATCCCTTGTCCGTGACGTAGTCGCCGAGCAGGTTCACGGCCTCGCGGTAGCGCTCGAGGGCCGCGCGAATGTCCTTCGCGGAGTCGTACTCGGCGCCTTCGCGGCCGCCCCACATGACGAACGTCTGCGCTCCCAGCTCGGCGCCCAGGTCGAGCTGGCGGAACACCTTGCGCAGCGCGTAGCGTCGCACGTCGCGGTCGTTCGAGGTGAAGCCACCGTCCTTGAAGATCGGCGCGCTGAAGAGGTTCGTCGTCACCATCGGCACGACGAGGCCGGTGTCGGAGAGCGCGCCCTTCAGACGGTCGATCTGCGTCTGGCGCTCGGCGTCGGTCGAGCCGAAGGAGAAGAGGTCGTCGTCGTGGAACGTGAGCCCGTAGGCGCCGAGCTCGGCGAGCTTCTCGACCGCGTGCACCACGTCGAGCGCGGGGCGCGTGGGGCCGCCGAACGGATCGGCTCCGTTGTAGCCCACGGTCCAGAGGCCGAAGGAGAACTTGTCGTCACGGGTGGGGGTGGGCATGTCTGCTCCGATGCAGGTCGACGAATATGTTGCGATTCACAACATATAGCACGACAGGGCGGTCGTCCACCCCCTACAGTGAAGGGATGCCGTCACCGACGAGTCCCGCGCCGGGCACGCGCCCGCACAACCTCGCACGCATCCTCCGGCTCGTGCACGAGGACGGGGCGCAGTCACGCGCGGCGCTCACCGAGACCACCGGGCTGAACAGGTCGACCATCGCCGATCTCGTCGCCGAGCTCGTGCGCCTGGGACTGGTCGATGAGAAGGTGCCCGACGTGCCCGGCCGGGTCGGCCGCCCCTCCCCGGTCGTGTCGGCATCCCCTGAGGTCGTCGCGATCGCGGTGAACCCCGAGGTGGACGCGATCGAGATCGCCGCCGTCGGACTCGACCGCAGCATCCGCGCTCGCGAGCGGCTGCCGAACTCCGCGCTGCCGACGCCGGAGGCTGTGGCCGAGGTCGTCGCCGCGCGCATCGCCGCCTGGCGCGACGGGGTCCTCGCCGCATCGCGTGTGCACGCGATCGGCGTCGCCGTGCCCGGACTGGTCCGCGCGGCCGACGGCGTGGTCCGCAATGCGCCGCATCTCGAATGGCGCGACGTGCCGTTCGCGTCGCTGGTCCGCTCGGCGACGGACCTCCCCGTCGTCGTCGACAACGACGCGACCCTGGGCGCGATCGCCGAGCACCGCTACGGCGCCGGACGCGGCATCGACCACATTGTCTATCTCAACGGCGGAGCCTCGGGCATCGGCGGCGGCCTCATCATCCATGGCACGGCGGTGGCCGGAGCAGGCGGCTACGCCGGGGAGTTCGGACAGAACAGACCGCGCATCTCGTCCGACGCCGATCGGCGGACCGTCGACGGCGTCCTGGAGGCGGAGGTCAGCCGACGTCGTCTTCTCGACGTCGTGGGGCTCGACACGGCTGACGACGAGACCCTCGACACCGAGCTGCGCGGCGCGGGGTCGACCGCCGTCGACGACGAGGTCACCCGCCAGGCCCGTGTGCTCGCGAGCGCGCTGGCGAACGCGATCAACGTCCTCAATCCGGCCGTCATCGTCGTCGGAGGGTTCCTGGCGACACTCGCCGAGATGCGCGCCGACGGGATCCGCGGCGATGTCGACGCGCTCGCGATGGCCGAGAGCGCGGACGGCCTGGAGATCCGCCCCGCCGCGCTCGGCCCCGACAGGCTCCTGATCGGGGCGGCGGAACTCGCCTTCGCCGACCTGCTCGCGGATCCGGCAGACCGCACCTGACCGCGGTCTGCCTGCAGCCCGACCGGATGCGGCACGGACGATCGGGCGCGGCCGGATCGCTCGGGAGCATCCTGAGGGGGAAAGGAGGACCCATGATCGGAACGCTGAACGCCCTCGTCGACGCGGTCGACGGTGCGACGCAGGAGGACCTCGACGTCGCGGCCTTCGCTCGCGCGCACGGGACGACCGAGTACCACCTCCGTCGGATGTTCTCGGCCCTCGCCGGGATGCCGCTGTCGGAATACGTGAGGAGGCGGCGGATGACGCTCGCCGGCGCGGAACTCGCAGCCGGCGCGCCGGATCTGCTCGACGTGGCTGTCCGGCACGGATACGGATCGGTCGAGGCCTTCGGCCGTGCCTTCCGGTCGGTGCACGGGATCGCGCCGGCCGAAGCGCGCCGAGACGGGGGGGCCTCTCCGCACACAGTCCACGCTCCGGTTCCGCCTGAGCGTCGAAGGGAGCAGTCAGATGGACGTCACCGTCCGCACCATGCCCGAACTGATCCTCGTCGGCCACGCCGCCGAGGTGCCCCTCGTCCATCGAGGTGTCAATCCGCACATCCAGGCGCATATCGCCGCGATCGCTCCCGAGGAGCACGCGCGGCTGAAGGCCCTCGGCGATGCCGAACCGGGCGGCATCCTCGCCGTCACGGCGGATGTCGCTCCTGACGCGCCGGAAGGGACCTCCCTCACCTATCTGCACGGCGTCTCCATCGGCGCGGGCACACCGATCCCGGACGATCTGCGATCGCTCCGCGTCGAGGCCGGGAGCTGGGCGGTGTTCGTCGCCGGAGGGCCGTTCCCGGAGACCCTGCAGACCCTGTGGGCCGCGACCGCGACCGAATGGTTCCCGTCGAACCCATGGCGGCTCCGTCCGGGTCCGTCCATCGTCCGGTATCTCGACTTCACCGGCGCCACGGCGACGTGCGAGCTCTGGATGGCCGTCGAGAAGCAGTGAGTCCGCGCACGGGCGGGCGCGCGACCGCCCTCCCCGTCCGCGGGAACCCCGTGGCACACTGGCGGGAACGGACGGAGGATCCCGTGGCGACCGACCCGAAGAAGACCCTCGACCCGAAGAAGACGCTCGACGCCTACCGGGCCGCGCGCGGCGAGTTCCGCGTCCTCGAGGTGCCGCCGATGCGGTATCTGATGGTCGACGGGGCCGGCGACCCCAATGCGGCCCCGGCCTACACGGATGCCGTCGAGGCGCTGTTCCCCCTCGCGTACGCGGTGAAGTTCGCGAGTCGTGCGCAGTTCGGCGTGGACTCCGTCGTGATGCCGCTGGAGGGACTCTGGGACGCGGACGACATGGCGTCGTTCACGACCCGTCGCGACAAATCCGCCTGGCGCTGGACGCTGATGATCATGGTGCCCGACCATGTCACGGCCGAGCTGTTCGCCGAGTGCGTCGACCGGGTCGAGGTCAGGCTCGCGAAGAAGAAGCAGTCGGTGCCGTCGCTGCGCTCCGTGCGTCTCGAGACGCTGACGGAGGGACTGTGCGTGCAGACCCTGCACGTGGGCTCGTACGACGATGAGGCGCCCGTGCTCGAGGAGCTGCACGAGCGGGTCGTGCCCGAGAACGGGCTGCGCATGACGGGGCGGCACCATGAGGTATACCTGAGCGATGTCCGACGCGTCGCTCCCGAGCGACTGCGGACCATCCTGCGCCAGCCGGTCGAGCGCATCGGCTGACGTGGACCGCAGGATCCGCCGGGAATCAACCCCCCCGGGACGTTTCCGTCCGGCCCGATATCCTGCTCGGATGGGCACCCCGAAGAAGGCCGCGCGCACGGCGAGGCGGTCGGACGCGTTCCGCGTCGTCGCACGCATCGGGTTCGTCGTCATCGGCCTGGTCCACATCATGATCGGAGCGCTCGCCGTCTCGATCGCCTCCGGCGGCGGGGGCGATGCCGACCAGGACGGAGCGATGCAGCAGATCCGCTCGACACCCGTCGGAGGCCTGATCCTCGGGGCGATCGCGGTGGCCCTGATCGCGCTCGCCGTCTGGCAGATCCTCACGGCCTTCATCGCGACGGGCAAGGACGACGCTCGCAGATGGGGGCAGCGGATCAAGCTCCTCGGCATCGCCGCGGCCTATCTCGTCATCGCCGGGCTCGCTCTCATCTTCGCGTTCGGCGGCACCGCCGAATCGGAGAAGACCTCGCAGACGTTCAGCGCCGTCGTGCTGTCGGCCCCGGGCGGCGTCGTCGCCCTGATCGTGGTCGGCCTCGCGGTGATCGCCGTGGGCGCGGGCTTCTTCATCGGAGGATTCACCCGCGGGTTCGAGAAGACCATGGATCTGCCGTCGGGTCCGGCGCGGGTGCCGTTCGTCGCGCTCGGAGTGGCGGGATACCTCGCGAAGGGGATCGCCGTGGGCGTGACCGGGCTGCTGTTCGTGGTCGCCGCGTGGACCCATGACCCCGACAAGGCCGCCGGACTGGATGCGGCGCTGCGCAGCCTCGCGGACCTGCCCTTCGGGCGACTGATCCTCTGGCTCGTCGGGGCCGGGCTCGTCGTCTACGGACTGTTCAGCATCGTCCGCGCGCGCTACGCGCGCATGTGACGCGTCGGATCAGGCGCTGACGGGCCTCTCGCTCCACACGAACAGGAACCCGCCGAGGGCGATCATGAGCGCGCCCCCGGTCGCCCCCATCGCCTCGAGCCGGCGCGGCGAGCGGGCGAACCAGTCGCGGGCGGCGCTCGCCAGCAGCACCCACACGGCGTCGCACGCGACGCCGATCGCGACGACCACCAGACCCAGGACGACGAGCTGCGCGGCGACGGATCCCGCATGGAGATCGACGAACTGCGGCAGGATCGCGAGGAAGAACGCGATGGACTTCGGGTTCGTGGCGCCCACGACGAATCCCTCGCCGAGCAGCCGGAGCGGGGAGCGCGCGCGGGTGGTGCCGCCGATCGCCGTCGCCGCATCCTTGCGGTGGCGGATCGCATGGATGCCCAGAAACACGAGGTAGCCCGCTCCCAGCACCTTCACGATCGTGAAGAGCACGGCGGACTGCGCGATGACGGTCCCCACTCCGAACGCCACCGCGATCACGAGCACCACCGAGCCGAACGCGGTGCCGAGGATGCTGAGGAAGCCGCCGGTCCGTCCCAGAGCCATCGCGCGTCCGATCGTGAACAGCACCGTCGGGCCGGGGATCGCGACCATGATGAACGCCGCGACGACGAAGGCGAGGAGTGTCTCGGCGCTGAACATGCTGTGAGCCTAGGGGAGGAGTGCGATCGCACGGCGGGATCCCACCCGCGGATCGATCGAACGGAGAGTTTTCTCCCGGCGCCGTCATAAAACGCGCCCACCCCGGTCTGGGTAAGAGACGGATGCCCTCGGGCTCCGTCCACTGGGGGACTGACCGCACTGGGGAACAGGCGATCACCGTGACAGCGCGTCGAGCGCGTGTCCGGCGATGCCGGAATGGGACACACACATGAGCATGCGCTCACGCCGCGCGCCGGCGCGCACCGCGCGCGCCGACGCCGCACCGCGCCGCAGGGCACGGACACGACTGCTCGGCTCGCTCGCCGTCGTCGGCCTCCTCGTCGCGGCGGCATCCGTCGCGCCGGGCGCCGGACTCACCGCCGCCGCGACGGTGCCGGGGACGCCGGGCACCCCGCAGGCGGGCACGCCCATCTACACGGAGAACTTCTCGAACCTGAACGCGACGGTGCTGCCGATCAGCATCCTGACGTATGTCGGCGCCGCAGCGGCGGCGAACTCGACCTACACCGCGGACTCGCAGTGGACGCCGCTGGGCGGCCAGTGCAACGGGTGGATCCTCAACTCCTCGACTCCGATCCCCGCGACAGACACCGGCTGCCTGAACAACCAGCCGGACGGTTGGAATCAGCTGCGCGACATGGCGACCGCTCTCGGCGTCGCCCAGGGGCAGACCGCGTCGCAGGCGCTGACGAACCAGGTGCTGTCGGAGTACACGAACCGTGCGGGCGGAACGATCTCGGCGGGCACCCAGTTCCGCACGGTGAACACGATCCCTGCGGTCGCCGGACACTACTACGCCGTGTCCGCCTACTTCGCGGCGGCGAGCTGTCCGGCAGCGGGCGGAGCGAACCAGCCGAAGGAGACGTTCTCGCTCATCGTCAACGGCTCTCCGGTCGTGCTCAGCACGGGACTCAACCCCTGCTCCAACAACACCGACTGGGCCCCGCAGGTGAAGAAGCTGCAGTCCGCGGCATACCAGGTCCCCGTCGGGACGACGGCGAATCTCGGCCTCTCCCTGTACAACGCCACCGCCAGCGGATCGGGCAACGACGCCGCCTTCGACCTCCCGCAGATCGTCGACGTCACCCCGCAGCTCGACAAGGCGTTCAGCCCGACGGTCATCACCAACGGCGGCGTGTCCAAGATGACGCTCACCGTGACCAACACCACCGATCTCATGGCCAAGAACGACTGGTTCATCACCGACGCCCTGCCGGCGAACCTCAGGATCGCCGCCGTCCCGAACATCGGCGGGACCTGCATCCAGCGCACCGGCGCGGCCTATGCCGTGACCGCTCCGGCCGGCGGCACCTCGGTGTCCGTGACCGGGGGCGACCTGGCGCTGAACCAGGCCTCGTGCACCGTCACGGTCGACGTGACCTCGACGGTGAACGGCACCTACGTCAACGGTCCCGCGAACATCACGACCAACCTCAACCCGCCGGCCGACGCGTCGCTCGAGGTGATCCAGCCGTCGATCGACATCGTCAAGCGCATCACGGCCGTCAACGGGGTCGCGGTGGACAGCGACACCGACCCGGACAAGGTCTTCACCAAGGTCGGCGACGTCGTCAGCTACTCCTTCGTGGCGACGAACACGACGCCCAAGGCGCCGACCAACACGACGACCAACACCACCCTCACGAACGTGCGCATCACGGAGGACGCCTTCTCGGGCATCGGCGACATGACGGGGCTGACGTGCACGCCGACGCAGGGCTCCTCGCTCGCGAGCGGCGCGAGGATGACGTGCGCGGCCGTCTATGTGGTGCAGCAGGCCGACCTCGACAGCGCTCAGCTGACCAACGTCGCCCGCGCCACGGGAACCCCCGTGGTCGGCCCCCAGGTCACGGACACCGACGACGAGATCATCCCTGCCGTGCTGACGCCGAAGCTGCTGCTCGACAAGACCGCCTCGGTCGTCGACGTGGACCACGACGGCGTCACGGGACTCGGGGACCACATCATGTATGCCTTCGACGTCACGAACACCGGGAACGTCACGGTCGCGAACGTCGCGGTGACCGACGACAAGCTGACACAGCGGGGCATCGCGGTGTCCTGCACGCCGACCACCCTCGCGCCCGGCCAGGTCGCGCAGTGCGCGGCGACGGCCCCGTACGTGATCACGCAGCCGGACGTCGACGCGAAAGAGGTCGTGAACACGGCGTTCTCGACCGGAACTGCGCCGCGCGGTGTGCCGGTCCGGTCGAACGACGACAGCACGTCCACGCCCATCGAGCCCTTCCGCATCCCGCTGAGGATCGAGAAGATCGGCGAGTCCGAGACCGGCTCCTGGGTGCGCATGGACGGATCGTCGTTCGCCGTGCTCGCCGACGTCGACGGCGCGCCGGGCACGAGCGCGCTGCCGTTCGCAGTCCGCGGCGTCGAGACCGGGCTGTTCCAGATCGACAGCATCCCGGCGGGGACCTACTGGTTGAGCGAGCTGACGGCGCCGGACGGCTTCAGCCTCCTCGCCGCGCCCGTGCGGTTCACGATCAACCCCGACCGGACCGTCAGCGTCGTGGCGGGCGGCGACGCCGCCGTCACCGCGACCGGACAGCTCATCACGGTGCGGGACGTGCCCGCGATGCTGCTGCCGACCACGGGAGGCACCGGAGCCCTGCCCTACGTCCTCGGCGGATCGCTGACCGTGCTCCTCGCGGTCGGACTCGCCGTCCGGAGCCGTCGTCGGCATTCTGCGGCCGACGCCGACGACCCGCAGGTCTGACCTGAACCCATCGACCCACATCACCTGAAACCGCCAGGGGAACCTGGCCACCGAGAAAGAGACACAGTGAACACTCCCACCACTCCGCGCGGCTCCCGCGCTGCGGCCGGCCTGCTCGTCGCGGGCATCGCCGCACTGACCCTGGCGGCGCCCGCGAGCGCGGCCACGCCCAATCTCGTCGACCCCGATGCCGTCGGATCGCTCACGATCCACAAGTTCGAGGCCCCCGAGACGCCGACCGCCCTGCCGAACGACGGCACCGAGCAGAACGTCGCCCTGACGCCGCTGCCCGGCGTCGGCTTCACGGTCTACAAGGTCGACACCATCGATCTCACCTCCAACCAGGGGTGGGTCGAGGCCAATGATCTCGCCGACAGCGCGCCCGACAGCATCGCCGACATCACGGCCGCCGGCTACACGGCCAGCGCCGTCGGCGGGCAGACGCTGACCGATGCGAACGGCGAGATCGAACTCGCGAACCTCGACCTCGGGCTCTACTTCGTGGTCGAGACCGCGCCGCTGCCCGGTTCGACCGGCGTCGCTCCGTTCCTGGTGACCGTGCCGCTCACCGACCCGGCGAACGACGACAACTGGCTGTACGACGTGAATGTCTACCCGAAGAACGCCCTCACCGGCGCGACCAAGACGGTCGAGGACTCCGAGGACGTGAAGATCGGCGACGAGATCGACTTCACGATCACGTCCGACATCCCCAACGTCGCGGTCATCGACGGCTACAAGGTCGTCGACACGCTCGACGCCAAGCTCGACTACGTCAGTGCCGCTGTCAGCCTCGTCGACGGTACCCCGCTCGCCGCTACCGACTACACGGTCGTGCAGGACGCCGCGACGAACGCCGTGACCGTGGAGTTCACCGCGGCCGGACTCGCCGTGCTCGCCGCGCACAACGGCACCGAGGTGCAGGTCGTCCTCACGGCCCAGGTCAACGCCGTCGGGGAGATCGCCAACACCGCCGTGCTCTACCCGAACCTGGGCTCGTACACGGTCACTCCGGGCCAGCCCGGCGGTCCGACGGTCACGCCCGAGGTCGTCACCAAGTGGGGCGACATCACGATCCAGAAGACCGACAAGGCCGGCACGCCGCTCACCGGCGCGGTGTTCTCCGTCTACCCGACCCAGCAGGACGCGATCGACGGCACCAATGCGATCTCCCTCGCCGGCACCACCGACTTCGCGGTCGCGGCCGACGGCACCGTCACCATCTCCGGCCTGCGCTACTCCGACTGGGCCGACAACGCGGCTGTCGCACCGGGCGAGGACGGCTACCAGTCGTACTGGCTCGCCGAGACCGTCGCGCCCGACGGATTCGAGCTGCTCGCCGCGCCGATCGAGTTCACCGTGACGGCCGCCTCCACCGCCGTCGGCGTCGACCTCCAGGTGGTCAACGTGCCGTCGAACGCGGGCTTCACGCTGCCGCTGACCGGTGGCACAGGCACGACCCTGTTCCTCGCCGGCGGCGTCCTGCTGCTCGCCGGAGCGCTCCTGCTCGCCGTCCGCAGTCGCCGCAAGGCCGCCGCGGAGGCGTGATCCGAACCGACCGTGCGGGGGAGGGACGTTCCCTTCCCCGCACGGTCGCGTGGTACATCCGCTCCATCCCCGCATGAGAAGGCCTCCGGAATGACCCTCACCGACGTCCCCGTTCGCGCCGCCGTCCGGCGCAGCACGCGCTCGCGCGGAACGCGACCCCGCTGGGGCTGGAGCCAGGCGACGATCATGATCATCGCGACCGTCGGCATCCTCGTCCTCGTGTACCCCACGGCGGCGTCGTGGTTCTCGGCGCGGAGTCATGACACCGAGGTCGACGGATACGTGCAGGCGGTCGAGAACACGCCGGATGACGAGCGGGATGCCCTTCTGGCCGAGGCCCGGGGGTACAACGAGAATCTTCCGACCGGACCCCTCCGCGATCCCTACGCGCTCGGAGCCGACGGACAGCAGACCGCGGTCGGCGACGGCGCCGCGGCCTACTTCGACACCCTCGTCACCGAGGGCACCGATGCGATGGCGCGTGTCCGCATCCCTCGGATCGGCGTCGACCTCCCGATCTACCACGGCACGAGCGAAGACACCCTCGCGAAGGGCATCGGCCACCTCTACGGATCCTCGCTGCCGATCGGCGGACCGGGGACCCATACCGTGCTCACCGGGCACAACGGCTTCGTCCAGGCCACGCTGTTCGACGACATCGACGAGCTCGTCGAGGGCGACGTGATCATCGTCACGACTCTGGGTGAGGACCTCTACTACGAAGTCGATCAGATCCAGACGGTGCTGCCGGATGAGACCGAGATGCTTCGGCCGGAACCCGGCAAGGACTACGTCACCCTGGTCACCTGCACGCCGACGGGAGTGAACACGCACAGGCTGCTCGTCCGCGCCGAGCGCATCGAGGCGCCGACCGACGAGGCCACGGTCACGGCGATCGCCGACGCGGAGAACCCCGCCGGGTTCCCCTGGTGGGCGCTGCTCGTGGTCGGGGTCCCTGCGCTCACCGCCGTGCTCATCACGCCGCGGCGCCGTCGGCGTCGCAGGCGGCGGTCGCGGGCGCGCAGGGCATGACCGCCGACCTGCGCGGTGCACCGCCGGCGGGAGCCCGGGGCGAGCTCGCGGCGCCGTCGGCATCGCGGACCTCGCGCTGGCGCCGCCTGCCGGGCCTGCTCGTCGTGAGCCTGACCCTCGTCGGCGTGGGGGCGTCGTTCCTGGTGGCATCCATCGTCGCGCCGGATGCCGTCGACCGGATCACCGGCGGCATCAAGGTGGCGGCGGCTCAGCAGCTGCGCGAGATCCTCGCGCCGGGTCAGCTCCCCGAGATCCGGCTCGGCGGCGAGGGCGGCATGCGCGAGCTGGATCGCTGCGACGGCACCTTCACCGAGATGACCAGCTACCGGATCGACGGCGTGCCGCCGCTGTTCGCCGCGCACAACAACTGCGGAGGCGACGTCATCCTCGGCTGGGAGATCGGGCAGCGCGTCACGGTCGAGGGCTCCGACATCGTGTACGAGGTGGTCGAGGAGCGGCATACGCCGAAGTGGTCGAACATCGAGGAGCTCGTCGGGATGTCCGGCGAGTTCATGGTGCAGACCTGCTTCTACGGGGAGAACAGGATGCGGTTCCTCGCCCTCGCGCCCGCGGACCCCGTGTCCGTCGACGGCCAGGGCAGCTCGGGATGACGGCGACTCCCCGGCCCGGCTGCGACGTGAGCGTCACGATTCGACCCCGTAAGGGTCTTGTAAGTATGGCCCCAGGCCTGAGCGTCGGTTCCCCGCCGACGCCCCGCTCCGCGTGCTCGACCCCTCCCCGGCCGACATCGTGGGCGGAATCGACCCTCATGAGAGTCGGAGGGACGAGGCGCCCCCAACGCCTCGTCCCTGTTCCGGAGCGATCTCAGACGACTCATGAGGTGCCCGGTACGGAAGCCCCCGCTCGGAGAATCATGACCCCCACGACACCAGTGCCGGACGATGACGTGCAGGCCCTCGATCCGTCGGATGCGGAAGTCATCGAGGCGGTGCGAGCGGGCGATATCGGCGACTTCGCCCTCCTCTGGCGCCGACACGCGGAATCCGCCCGTCGAGCGGCCCGCGCGATCTCCCCCTCGTCCGATGCCGACGACCTCGTGAGCGAGGCGTTCGCCTCCATCCTGCGCGTCATGAAGGCCGGTGGCGGGCCGGTCGACGCCTTCCGCCCCTATCTGCTCGCGACGCTGCGCAACACGGCGGCGCGCTGGGCGCGCACGAGCGGGACGGTGTCGATCGACGTGGTGGCGGAGCGGGAGCTCGCGCCCGCCGACGACCCTCTCGAGCGGATATCGGAGCGATCGAGCATCGCCGCGGTCTTCACGACGCTCTCCGCGCGGCATCGCACGCTGCTCTGGTATCTCGAGGTCGAGGGGATGCGGCCGCGGGAGATCGCGCCGATCCTCGGCATGACGCCGAACGCGGTGTCGGCGCTCGCTGTCCGCGCCAGGGACGGCTTCCGGCGGGCGTGGCTCGAAGCGCACATCCGCGACCCCTCCCGCCCCGAGGACTGCCGGTGGTTCTGCGAACGCGTCGTCGCTCGGCGGGAGAGATCCGTCCGCAGCGCCGAGGCCCAGCGCTTCGGGGAGCACGCAGACGGATGCCAGGGCTGCCGGCTCGTGGCGGCGGAGATCGACACGGTCTCGCAACGGCTGCGATCGATCCTCCCCGCCGCCCTGATCGGCGGGGCGGCGGCCGCGATCTACCTCGGCGACGAACCGTCGGCCACGGGACTCGCACTCGCCGGCGACCCGTGGCGTCGCGGATATCGCGCCGTCTTCGCCGGGCGAGCCTCGTCTTCGGACGCCTCGGCGGGCTCGGGGAGTGCGCGGCTGCCGTCGATCCCGGCAGGCGTGACAGCCTTGGCGCTCGTCGCCGCCTCCGCGGCGATGGTCACCGGAGCGGTGTTCGTCTCGGGCATCGTCCGACCGCCGACGGTCGAGGCGCGCAGCAGCGACGTCCTGTCGGTCGCGGCGAAGGACGCCCCGGCCGACGGCTCGACAGGCGGCATCGAGAGCGACGCGGCGGAGCCGCCGGAGATCGGCCTCGAACGGCCTGCACCCGACTCCTTTCCGCCGGAGGCGCAGGACCCGGGCACGGCGGTGCGCGACGACGGACGTTCGCCGGATGCCGTTCCGGCCTCCGAGCAGCAGCCGGTCGAGGCTGTCTCCACTCTGCCGGTGCCGATGCCAGTGCCGATGCCGGTGCCGGTGCCTGTGCCGGCACCGCCGGGCGACGCCCTGGATGTCCTCCAGCCGGACGCCGAGGAGCCGTCGGCGGCGGAGGCGCCCGGGACGACCGACGCGCTCGAGGCGGCAGGCGACCCCGCGTGCGGCGACGGTCCCGCCGAGAGCGACGGGACGCCCCCATCCGGATCCGCAGGTCGTTCGGGGGAGGTGCCGCACGGCCTCGCGTGGGGCTGGTCCGGTGGTGCCCCGTCCGACGGTCCGCCGTCTCCGTCCGCGCCGTCCGTGCCTTCGCCCTGCGTCGTCCCCGATGCCGCCGAGAGCGGGGGAGCGCCGTGAGGCGCCGTCGATCCGCACGGCGCTTGACCGCGGACGGCTTCTCGACGGCGACGGCCTCAGGGAAGGCTGCGCGCGCTCACCGCGAGTCGCAACCAGAGCCAGAGCCGCGTATCCGGCGAGTCGAGATCGATCCGGAGCTCGTTGCGCACGACGTCCAGCCGATAGCGGACGGTGTTCTGATGCACGTGCAGAGCGTCGGCTGTCGCCCTGACGCTGCCGAGGTGGTCGAGATAGGTGCGGATCGTCCGCGCGAGGTCGGTGCCCTGCGCGGCGTCGTGCTCGGCGAGCACGCTCGCGGCATCCCCGACCGCCGCGTCGAGTCCCTCGATCAGGTCGGACACCTGCAGGATGGCGAGTCGGTCGCGGATCTCGTCGAACGTCGCGATCCGCGTCGCGCGTCGTGTGTGCCCCTCGAGGGGCGAGCCCATGAGCACCCCTGTCGTCGCCGCGGCCTCGCGATGCGATCGGGCGATGCCTGTCACGTCGTAGGCGCGGCTGCCGATGCCCGCGATCAGCGCGGCGTCGGTGCGCACCACCGACTGCGCGAAGGTCTGGGCCCGCGCGGCGATGGATCCCGGGATGACCGTCACGACCTGAGGGCCGATCACGGCGCTGTGCGAACCGGGGAAGGCCGCGCTGGAGACGCTGATCGCCAGATGCAGCAGACGATGGAGACCGCGCACCGCCTCGACCTCGTCGAAGGTGTCGACGCGGAAGCACACGACCGTGCACCCCGCCTCCGGGCGGAGGAGGAGCTGCGACGCGGCGCTGCGCGCGTGCCGTTCGTCTTCGAGCAGTGTGCGCAGGAGACCCGAGTTCCGCTGAGCCCGGTCGGCCGCATCCTCTCTCGCGCGCAGCAGATGCTGCGCGACGATCGGCTCCATCTCGGCGAGCAGCAGCTGCGTCCGCGCAGCCAGGGCCGGATCCACCTGGATGACCCAGGTCGATCCCAGCAGCTCGCCCGAGGCCCGCACCGCCATTCCGACCCGACCGAACTGCTCGGTCCCCGCCTCGGCCGGGAAGTGCAGCGACGACGGGGAGCGCACGAGCGTGCGGTAGTCGGGGTCGCCCGCGATGGGAACCTCCTCCTGGAGCATCAGGGTCGTGCGGCGGCGGATGTCGTCGATCGGCTGATCGCCGTGCGTCGAGTAGCCCACGACCTGGCCGCTGGAGTCGACGATGCTCACGGCCCCCTCGGCGAGGGTGGCCAGCGCGTTCGCGAGACCGAAGAGATCACCGAGGCGCACGCCGGTGACGTGGCCCACCGAATGGGCGGTGAGGAGCGATCGCAGCACCGTGGCGATGTGCGCCCAGTCCGCGTCCTCATGGCGGAGCACGGGGACCGCGAAGCTCGCGTCGTCCGCATCGACGGCGGGGCGCTGCCCGTCGAGTCCACGGATCACCAGGGCGGCGGCGCCGGCGGGTCCGAGGGCGACGGCGAGGTCGCGGGTGTCGGCGTACGCCATCCCGGCGGCGAGCACGATGCGGCCCCGGTACTCGGCGAGGGGCACCGCGGGATCGAAGAACTCGACGCCCTCGAACCGGACGGCGTGAGCTCGTGAGTCCGCGCTGTGGGCGGACAGCAGACCGTCCGCGACGCTCACCGCATCGTGCAATGTCGGCATATCGGAATCTAGGTAGTCATCCGCCGAGGTCATGGATATTTCTCCATCTAGAGTCGTCTACTGCCATAGGAATGTACATATCGGTTATACCGGTGTCCCGCAAGACTGGAAGAACGAGGGCGACGGGGCATCTCGTGAGGATCCGACCATCCGCCGCATTCCGCCTCGATGGAATCAGGCATCGCAGCCTCGACGGGACACTCACATGAACACCACCAGACACTCACTTCGACGCCGATCGACGGCACTGATCGCCGCCGCCGGCATCGCGGTCACACTCGCCGGATGCGCGGCATCCGGCGCCGACGGCGGCACCTCGGACGACGGGCCCACGATGCGACCGGTCGCCGACGCGGTCGCGCTGCTCCCCGAGGGGATGCAGCAGGGCGGCACGCTGCGCGTGGCGATCCCCACCAACGAGCCCCCGACGCAGTTCTACCGAGAGGGCACGCAGGACATGACCGGCATCAACCCGGACATCGCCCGACTCATCGCCGGAGCCCTCGGACTCGACCTCGACATCGAGGTGACCACGTTCGACACGATCATCCCCGGCATGAGCGCCGGCCGCTACGACCTCACCGTGTCCTCCATGACCCCCACCGAGGAGCGGATGGAGCAGCTGGACTTCGTCGACTACGTGCAGATGGGCAGCGCGCTGGCCGTGCCGGTCGGGAACCCGCAGGGAATCGGCTTCGACACGCTGTGCGGGAAGCGGATCGCCGTGCTCAAGGGCTCGTACCAGCTCACCGTGAACGTGCCCGACCTCCAGGCCGCATGCGAGGAGGCGGGAGCGGATCCGCTCGACCTCCTGCAGTTCCAGGACACCAGGCAGGCCATCTCCGCGCTGCTCAGCGACCGGGCCGACGTCGTGTACGCCGACTCGCCGATCCTCGGGTACGCCGTGAAGCAGGACCCGGATCTCGAGGTGGGCGACGAGAACGACTTCGCGCCGGTCGCGGTGGGCATCCCGCGCGAGTCGGGCACGCTCGACGCGGTGGCCGCGGCCCTCGAGGCGATCGTCGCCTCGCCGGAGTACGCGGAGCTCCTCGCCGACTACGGACTCGAGTCGATGGCCATCACCGACGCCCGCGTGAACGTGCCGCAGGGATGACCGACATGGACCGCCTCGACATCGGCACCGCGACGCCCGGCACCGCCGGCAGCGTCACCGGTCTGCAGCAGACCCTCAGCTCGCTCGAGGTGCACAAGCGCCGCCGCATCGGCATCCTCGTCGGCGGCGTCCTGGTGAGCGTGCTCGTCGTGTTCCTCCTCATCGACGTCGCGACGAATCCGCGCTTCGGCTGGCCGGTCGTGGGGGCGTACCTCTTCGACCCGCAGGTGCTGCAGGGCATGCTCCTCACGCTCCTGCTCACGGTCGTCTCGATGACCGCCGGCATCATCCTCGGCGTCGTCCTCGCGATCATGAGGGTGTCGGGCAATCCGGTCCTCGCGTCGGTGAGCAGCCTCTACGTCTGGTTCTTCCGCGGCACCCCGCTGCTGGTCCAGCTCATCTTCTGGTACAACATCGCCGCGCTCTACCCGGTGATCGCCCTGGGCCTGCCGTTCGGCGGACCGAGCATCGTCCTCGGATCCGCGAACGTGCTGATCACCCCGCTCGGAGCCGCCCTCCTCGGGCTGTCCCTCAACGAGGCCGCGTACATGGCGGAGATCATCCGCAGCGGCATCTCGTCCGTCGACGAGGGACAGCTCGACGCCGGTCGGGCGCTCGGGATGACGCGGTCGAAGCTGCTCCGCCGGGTCATCCTGCCGCAGGCGATGCGGGTCGTCATCCCGCCGACGGGCAACCAGGTGATCTCGATGCTCAAGGGCACCTCGCTCGTGAGCGTGCTCGCCATCTCCGACCTCCTCTACGCCGTGCAGTCGATCTACTCGCTGAACTACGAGGTCATCCCGCTCCTGCTCGTGGCGTGCATCTGGTATCTCGTCATGACCACGGTGCTGAGCGCCGTGCAGTCGCGCCTGGAGGAGCGGTACGGTCGCGGATTCTCCCCGCGACGGACGTCGCGCCTGAAGAAGTCGAAGGAGCCGGTCTCATGAGCGCGAGCATGGTCGAGATCCGCGGCGTGCGGAAGGCGTTCGGCTCCAACACGGTGCTCGAGGACGTCTCCCTCGAGATCCCGACGGGCTCCGTGACGTGTCTCATCGGTCCCAGCGGCTCGGGCAAGACGACCCTGCTCCGCTGCGTGAACCGTCTCGAGACCGTCGACGCGGGGATCATCCTGATCGACGGCGAGCTCGTCGGAGCCACACGGCACAGCGGACGACTCGTCGAGGCGAGGGAATCCGCGATCGCGAGGACGCGCCGCCACACCGGCATGGTGTTCCAGCGGTTCAACCTCTTCCCGCATCGGACGGTGCTGGAGAACGTGATCGAAGGCCCGACGCAGGTGCTCGGACGGCCCCGCGCCCAGGTCGTGGACGAGGCGATGGTCCTCCTCGACCGGGTGGGACTCGCCGACAAGGCTCCGTCCTACCCGCAGGAGCTGTCCGGCGGACAGCAGCAGCGCATCGCCATCGCCCGGGCGCTCGCGATGAAGCCGAAGCTCATGCTCTTCGACGAGCCGACCTCGGCGCTCGATCCGGAGCTGGTCGGCGAGGTGCTGGCCGTGATGAAGGATCTCGCCGCCGAGGGCATGACCATGATGGTCGTCACCCACGAGCTCGGCTTCGCCCGCGAGGTGAGCGATCAGGTGGTCTTCATGGCCGGGGGAGTGGTCGTCGAGAGCGGCGCCCCCGACGACGTGCTCGGCCGTCCCCGGCACGAGCGCACCCAGGCATTCCTCTCGCGGATCCTCCCATGACCGCCATCCCCACAGGAGAGTACGCCGTGCGCGACATCCACAGCATCGACGACCTCAGGCGGCGCGCGAAGCGCCGGCTGCCGGCCATGGTGTACGACTTCATCGAAGGGGGCGCTCTCGACGAGCTGACCCTTCGCCGCAACCGTGAGGCGCTCGACGCCCAGCTGCTCCCTCAGCGGGTCCTCGTCGACACCTCACAGCGCCACGCGACGGCAAGCATCCTCGGAACCCGACTCGACCTTCCCCTGGTCGTCTCCCCCATGGGTCTCCTCACGGTATGCCACCCCGACGCCGACGTGGCCATCGCGCGGGCAGCCGCGACCGCAGGAAGTGTCTTCGTGCACAGTCCCTGGTCCGGCTGCTCGCTCGAGGAGGTGTCCGACGCCGCCCCGGGGCGGGTCTGGGCGCAGATCGCCTTCTGGACGGACGACGCCGAGACCCAGCGGCACATCGACCGCGCGCACGCGCTGGGCGTGGACACCCTCGTGATCGCCGGGGACGTCGCCGTCTCGAGCAAGCGCGACCGTGATCTCCGGCACGGCACGGGCATGCCCCCGCGTCCGCCGCTGCGGGATGTGGTGGACACCGCGCTGCATCCCGGCTGGGTCATGCGGTGGCTGCTGGGCCGCTCGATGACCTGGGGCAACTACAGCCTCGACGGGCGCGCCATCCGCATGCGCGAGATGGAGGCGTGGATGGAGCGCAACGAGAACCAGACAGCGAGCTGGGACGACATCGCCCGGCTCCGCAGCAGGTGGAAGGGCAACATCGTCGTCAAGGGCATCATGACCCAGGCGGATGCCCGGCTCGCGATCGAGCACGGCGCCGACGGGGTCTTCGTCTCGAACCACGGCGGACGACAGTTCGACGGGCAGCTCGCCACGATCGAGGCGCTGCCCGCCGTGGTCGACGCCGTCGACGGGCGCGCGGCCGTCATCATGGACGGCGGCATCCGGCGCGGGGCGGACATCGCCAAGGCGCTGTCCCTCGGCGCCGACGTCGCGGCAGCGGGCCGTCCCTTCGCCCTCGGACTGGCCGCTGCAGCCCAGGCCGGGGCGACCCGCGCCTTCGAAGTGCTGCATGACGAGCTGCTCACGGTCATGGGCTTCCTCGGCGCGACCAGGGTGGAGGAGCTCGCCGCCGCGGACTGCGGTGCGGTCGATGCGTTCGACGAGGCCGAGGCGGAGGTCGTGCCGTGACCGCTCCCGTGCGTCCCGTGCACCTCCCCGGGCCCGCTGCCCTGCCGCTCGGACCGGCGACGGTGCGCGCGGATGCGCTCACCGAGGGATTCCGCGAGGCGGAGCGCGAGGACCACCTCGACCTCCTCAACGGGCTCGAGGTGGGGGTGTGGGAGGGGACCGCAGGACGCTTCCCTGCCCGTCGGGACGGGTACAGCGAGGTGTGCCAGATCCTCGGCGGTCGGGCCACGCTGCACACCGACGGCGGAGAGCCCGTGGAGCTGCGCGCCGGCGACACCATCGTCATGCCGACGGGCTGGTCCGGTCGATGGGAGCTCCATGAGCCGCTGCGGAAGCTCTACGTGATCGTCCATGACCGCCGATCCCCGCGCGGCGAGAGCAGTGAGGTGCCATGACGACGCTGACCGGAACGACCACGGGAGCGCGCATCGACGCCGACGCGAGCGACGACGACCTCGTCACGGCGACGAGGGCCGGCGATGCTCGCGCCTACGGCGTGCTGTGGAACCGGCACTCCCCGGCGGCACTGCGTGCGGCGCGCTCGATCACGAGCTCGATCGATCCGGAGGATCTCGTCAGCGAGGCCTTCGCGAAGACGCTGAGCGCGATCCGCAACGGCGGAGGCCCGACCGACGCGTTCCGTCCCTATCTCTTCGCCGCGGTGCGCAGCGCCGCGGCGACATGGGGCGGCAAGCAGAAGGACATCGCGCTCGACTACATCGACGAGCTGCCGGTGGAGGACTCGGACGACTCGCTCGACGTGCTGTCGGACAAAGCCCTCCTGGCGACCGCGTTCAAGGAGCTGCCGGAGCGCTGGCGCACGCTGCTCTGGTATCTCGAGGTCGAGGGGATGAAGCCGCGGGAGATCGCCCCGCTCATGGGCCTGAGCCCCAACGCCGTCTCGGTCCTCGCCTCTCGAGCGCGCGAAGGATTCAAGACGGCGTGGCTGCAGGCGCACATCCGGGAACCCGGGCGCGATGCCGAGTGCCGATGGACCTGCGAGCGGATCGTCGCTCAGGGGCGACGGCGACACGTTCCCCGCGCGGATCGGGCCCGGTTCGACGCGCACCTCGAACGGTGCCGACGGTGCACCATGGCGAGCACGGAGGTCTCGGAGGCATCGTCGAAGCTGCGCGCCGTGCTGCTGCCCCTGATCCTCGGCGGGCCCGCAGCGGCCGCGTACTCCGCGTCCCAGGCGGCCCCCGCCTCGGCCGCCGTCGGGGCCGGAGCGGCCGGAGCCGCCGGAGCCGCCGGAGCCGCGCATTCCGTCGGATCGACGTCGAGGGCCGCGGCGCCGTGGCTCATCGCATCGGGCGCGGTCGTGGCCGTGGCCGTGGCGGCGACCGCGGTGGCCGTCGTGGGGCAGTGGGCGCCGACCGAGACGCCCGGTGCCGGCGGCATCGGCTCGTCGGAGTCGGTGGTCGTCCCCACGCCGGTGCCGATCGTCGTACCGGAAGTCGAGGACACGGCCCCTCCCGCCGCGGTCGTGCCGG
>NZ_LWCU01000021.1 GCF_001650405.1 Microbacterium sp. H83
CAGCGTGTCCTGTTCGATCGGGGCGCATCGTCGGCATCGACACCACGAACCGGGTGTTCACCGTGCATCAACGCCGGGCGATCATCGCCCGAGACAAGGAGTGCCTGATCCCGGGGTGTCACGTTCCGGCGTCCTGGTGCGAGATCCACCACGTCACCGAACACGCCAGAGGCGGCCCCACCCATACCGACAACGGTGTTCCGTTGTGCTGGTGGCACCACCGCTCCCTCGACACCTCCGGGTGGGAGATCCGCATGCACGACGGCATCCCCGAAGTCCGCGGACCCGCCTGGTGGGACCCCGCCCGACGATGGCGCACACCCACCCTCAGCCTCTCGACCCCCGATGTCACGAGTCGATCGCGGCGGAACGCGCGAGCGCGTGAGCGGAACCGGCCGCATCACGGACCGCGCCCCACTTTCGCCGCGACGGCCGAGGCCGCGACGGCGTGATGCGCGACGACCTAGCGCGCGCCGCCTTCGAACGCGAGCGATTCCTCGTCGTCCACCGAGAGCGAGAGCACGACCGTCTCGACGATCGGATGCGCCTCGATCTGCTGCTCGATCTCTCGCAGCCGCCGCGCGACGTCGTGCTCGCGGGCGTCGCCCGAGAGATCGACCTCCGCGACGATGAACAGGCGGTTCGGGCCGACGTACTCGATGTGCAGGTACGTGACGCGTTGGATCTCCGGCGAGGCGAGCAGGGCCCGTCCGACACGCGAGCGCAGCGCGGGCGAGGCGTTCGCACCGACGAGGAAGGCGATGTTGCGCCCGATGAGGATCACCGCGACGACCCCGAGGAGGACACCCACCAGGATCGACCCGATCGCGTCCCACGCGGCGACGCCCGTGATCTGGTGCAGTGCGATCGCCCCACCCGCGATCACGAGTCCGACGAGGGCGGCCATGTCCTCGAAGAAGACGGCACGAAGCGTGGTGTCGCTCGTATCGAGAACGTAGTCCCACGTCGACGACCCTCGTTCCCGCGCGAGCGCCCGCGAGCGCACCATCGCCTGCGTGAACGACGCCCCCTCGAGCACGAACGCGATCCCCAGCACGATGTACGCCACGGTGGGGCTCTCGACGGGCCCGGTCTCCGACAGCTCCTGGATCCCATGCATGATCGACACGATCGATCCGGCGGTGAAGATCCCGAACGCCGCGATCAGCGACCACACGAACGCGGCGCGGCCGTAGCCCAGCGGATGCCGCTCGTCCTTCGCCCGCGCTCCGCGCCGATCGGCGATCAGCAGGAAGACCTCGTTGCCGGCATCCGCCCACGAGTGGGCCGCCTCCGCGACCATCGACGCCGAGGACGTGAGGACGGCGGCGACCGTCTTGGCGATCGCGACGAGGATGTTGGCGAGGAACGCGATGATGACCGTCACGCGGTCAGGCTACTCCCGCGGTGCACCCTCCGGCCGCGCGGTGGCCTTCACCGGCAGCAGCAGGAGGAATCCGGCGATCAGCACGAGCACGATGCCCAGGATGCCGAAGGCCGTGGCGCCCGAGATGACGATGAGCAGCGTCCACGCGCCCGACGCCATCCAGCTCGCCGCGCGACCCGTCGTGGCGTAGAGGCCGAAGATCTCGCCCTCGCGCCCCGCGGGGGTGACCCGGGCGAGGAACGAGCGCGATGCGGCCTGAGCCGGTCCCACGAAGGCGCACAGCAGAAGGCCGCCGACCCAGAACACGACCGTTCCGGCATCCACCAGGAAGAAGACCGCGAGCCCCGCGATGACCATCGCGGCCAGCGAGACGAGGATGATCCGCTTCGGTCCGTACGCGTCGTCGAAGCGGCCGGCGATGATCGTCGACACCCCGGCGATCAGGTTCGCCGCGATGCCGAAGATCACGAGCTCGAGGAAGCCGAAGTCGAACACCTGCCCCGCGATGATCGCCCCGAACGCGAAGACGCCGCCCAGCCCGTCGCGGAACACCGCGCTGGACAGCAGGAACCAGAACGTCTGACGGGTGTCGGGGGTGCGGTACAGGCCGATGACGTCCTTCACGAGCAGCGCGTACGAGGCGAAGAAGCCGACCTTGCGCTCGGGGCGCCCGAGCGACGGCTCCGGCACGTTGAGGAAGATCGGGATCGAGAAGACGATCGCCCAGATCGCGCAGCCCACGGCGATGATGCGGAACGGCAGGCCGCCGTCCTCGGGCAGCCCGAACCAGTCGAGCATGTAGAACACGACCACGAGCACGAGGGCGATGATGCCGCCGATGTAGCCGAAGCCCCAGCCGAGACCCGAGATGCGGCCGACCGTCTTCGGGTTCGCGATGCCGATGAGCATGGCGTTCGAGTTGACGGCGGCGATCTCGCCGAACACCGAGCCGGCCGAGATCAGTGCGACGCCGAGCCAGAACAGGGTCGGCGTCGGCTCCACGAACCACAGCCCGAGCATGCACGCGATGAGCGCACCCGTGCCGATTCCCAGCCACAGCTTCTGCCGGCCGGCGGCGTCCGCGCGCTGTCCGAGCACGGGGGCGATGAGCAGGATCGCGATGCCGGCGATCGTCGACCCGAGGCCCAGGCCCGACGCGAGGTCGGCCTCCGCGGCCTCACGGATCGGATCCTTCGCATCGAGCGCCGCGATGTCGGCGGGCAGGAACGCCTCGGTCGTGAGGTACAGCGCCGTGAAGATGAAGGTGAGGATGACGGTGTTGAACGGCTGCGTCGCCCAGTCCCACAGCGCCCACGAATAGACCTGCTTCTTCGGGGCGGACGTCTCGCCGCGCAGGTCGAGGCCGATGACGCCGACCGCGCCGCTGTTCGCCGTCGCGGCGGGCTCGGGCACCGCGCCGTTCTGGGGGTGTTCGCTCATGCTCGAAGTCTGGCGGCGCGCGGTGAACGGACGGTGACGGCGCGCCGGGGCGCGGTCCGCGCCCGCCGCTGCGCGCGTCGGAGATGGCAGGCCGCGCGCGCGTCGGAGATGGCAGGCCGCGCGCGTCAGAAGTGGCGGGGCGCGCGCGTCAGAGCTGCGGCTCGCGCAGCGTGCGCGCGTAGTCCTCCTTCAGCACCGCGAGGTGCAGCCAGGCCTCGATCCGCGTGACGCCGGCCAGAGACCTCAGCCGTTCCAGGCTCGCGTACAGGGCGCCGGCCGACGGCTCCACGAGCGTCGCGACGGCGTCGAAACGTCCGAGGGTGCGTGCCGCGAAGTCGATGCCGCGACCGGTGCGCAGCTCCTCGATGACCGCCTCGTCGTCGTGGTTCAGGTTGAGGCCGACCCCCATCGACAGCTGACGATGGGCGAGTCCTCGCGCCTCGACCGCGCTGATCTTGATGACCCCGCCCTGCGTCAGCCGCTGCACGCGCGTCGCGACCGCCGACGGCGACAGGCGCACCGCCTCGCCGAGAGCGCGGAAGCTCATGCGCCCGTCGGACTGCAGGTGCTCGATCAGGTCCTCGTCGATCGCGTCGAGCGTCACGTCGCCGTGATAGTCCGAGACGAAGAAGCCCTTCACCACGGTCGAGTAGATGATCGTGTTGATGTCGAGCACCCCGTCGATCGCGCGGATCTGCGCGAGCAGGTCATGCAGTTCCGCCATCGTCCCCAGTCGCACCTCGGTCACGAGGTCGTGCGCTCCGCCGACCGCCGACACGAGCACGGTCTCGCTCATGTCGCGCAGGTGCTCCGCGACGATCTCCACCGCGCCGTCGGTGCGGATGGACACGTGGGCGAGGACGTGCTGGCCGAGGAAGACCGGATCCACGGCCGCGAGCACCCTCACCGTGCGATCGTCGAGCATCGTCCGCAGCCGTGCCGCGACAGCCGCCCGCGACTGCCCCACCCGCTGGGACAGGGCGTGGATGCTGGCCCGCCCGTCCTCCTGCAGCGCACGGATCAGCTCGGCGTCGAAATCCATAGGTCGGCCCACATTCGTCAGTTTCCCGAGAACGCGCTCGTGCGCGTCCATAAGTGCAGTGTAGAGACCCACATCGCAGGCTGGAAGTCGCGAGATGCGCCATCACGCGAGCAGAAATCCAGTGAACAGACGATCACGCTGGAGTTCTGACCTTGTCGTGGCGCCCCGGCATCCGTAGCATCCTTCGCTATCCGACCACTTTCCGCAAAGGAGCGGGCTCCCATGACCTCCACCCACAGCAAGGCGCGTCGCGCAGGCTTCGCCGCCTTCGTCGGCACCACCATCGAGTGGTACGACTTCTACGTCTACGCGACCGCCGCGGCGCTCGTGTTCGGGCCGCTGTTCTTCCCGAGCGGCGACCGACTCGCCGAGACCGCCGCCGCGTTCGCGACGTTCGCCGTCGCGTTCCTCGTCCGTCCCCTCGGCGGCATCGTGTTCGGCCACATCGGCGACAAGCTCGGCCGGCGCGTGTCGCTCGTCATCACGCTGCTGCTCATGGGCGCCGCCACCGTGCTCGTCGGCTGCCTGCCGACCTACGAGAACATCGGCATCCTCGCACCGATCCTGCTGATCCTGCTCCGCGCCATCCAGGGCCTCGCGGTCGGCGGCGAGTGGGGCGGCGCGGTGCTCATGAGCGTCGAGCACGCCCCCGAGAAGTCGAAGACGTTCTACGGCGGCTTCACGCAGCTCGGCAACCCGGCCGGTGCGCTGCTCGCCTCGGGCATCTTCGCGATCATGTCGCGCGGCGGCGAGGACTTCATCATCGACGGCGGATGGCGCATCCCCTTCCTGCTGTCGATCGTGCTCATCGGCGTCGGGCTGTGGGTCCGCTTCCGGGTCGAGGAGTCGCCCGTGTTCGAGCAGAAGATCGAGGGGCGCAAGCAGTCCATGCCCCTCGCCTTCGCGCTCCGAGCCAACTGGCGCCCGATCCTCCTCGGCATCGGCATCCTGCCGATCTCGACCGGCGGCTACTACCTGGCCACGACGTTCGCCACCGCCTACGCCACGGGCGAGCCGATCGCGATCAGCGAGCAGGTCATCCTCGACGCCATGACGCTCGCGTCGTTCGTGGAGTTCCTCGTCACGCTGCCGGTCGCCTGGCTCGGCGACAAGTGGGGCAGGAAGAACGTCATGTACATCGGCCTCATCACCTCGGTGCTCACGTTCGCGCCATTCCTGCTGATCATGCCCGGCCGCGTCGAGCCGCTCATCTTCCTGTTCGCCTCGCTCGTGCGCATCGCGATGAGCGCCACCTACGCCCCGATCGCGGCGATCCTCGCGCAGATGTTCCGGCCGCAGGCGCGCTACACCTCGATCGCCCTGTCCTACGGTGTCGGCGCGGCCATCTGGGCGGGCTTCTCGCCGTGGTTCGCGACCCAGCTCATCGCCTGGACCGGCAGCGTCTGGTCGGTCATCGCGATGTTCGTCGGTATGGCGATCATCGCCGGCATCTGCACGCGCCTCGCTCCGCAGCACTCCGACGAGGCTCCCGTCACCGCATCGTTCACCGCCCGCACCGACACCACCGCGAACAGGCTGCCATGAGAAAGCTCACTCCCTTCGACCGCTCCGCCCAGACCACCCCTCGGCTGCTCACGGCCCGCGCGATCCACACGGTCGCAGCGGACGCCGACGCGGCCCCCGCGACCGCGATGCTCACCGACCTCGGCCGGATCGTCGCGATCGGCACGCTCGCCGAGTGCGAGCGGGCGGCCGAGCGGGCGGGGCTGACGCCCGAGCGGCTCGACCTCGAGGATGCGGTGATCGTGCCCGGCTTCGTCGACGCGCACGCGCACCCGCTCATGTACGGGCAGCTGATGACCTGGGTCGACTGCGGGCCCGAGAGGGCCGGCAGCATCCCCGAGATCGTGGCGCTGCTGCAGGCCGCGGCCATCGACGCCCCGGCCGGCCGGCCGGTGCGCGGCTACGGCTACGAGCAGCGCAACCTCGCCGAGAAGCGGCACCCCACCCGCTTCGAGCTCGACGAGGTCGCGACCGACCGCGAGGTGTACCTGATGAACGCCTCCGGCCACGGCGGCGTCGTCAACTCGTTCACGCTCGCGCAGAACGGCATCGACCGCGACACCCCCGACCCCGACGGCGGCGAGTTCTTCCGCGATGCGGAAGGCGAGCTCACGGGAGAGCTGTCGGATGCCGCGTGCAACATCCTCACCGGTGTGCACGGCGTGAAGATCGGGCACCACGGCCCGAACTTCCACCTCGCCGACGAGCCCGAGGAGCACCTGCGGCAGCTGGATGCCGCGACGCAGCGGTTCCTCGCCGGAGGCGTGACGTCGATCGGCGACTGCCAGGTCACCCGCCGCGAGTTCGACATGTACCTGCGTCTCGCCGAGGCGGGACGGCTGGAGCTGCGCGTCTCGATGTACCTGCTGTCGCACCTGCTCGACGAGGCGCTCGAGATGGGGCTCGTCGGTCAGTTCGGCAACGCGCACCTGAGCTTCGCCGGCATCAAGTTCTACGCCGACGGGACTCTCGGCGGATGGACCGCGTACTTCCCCGACGGCTACGTGGGCGACCCCTGCCGCACCGGTCAGCTCTATCACGAGCCGGCCGACTACGCCGAGCTGATCCGCACGGCGCACGCCGCCGGGCTGCAGACGGCCACGCACGCGCAGTCGCCGACCGCGATCGAGATGGTCGTGTCGGCGATCGAGGCCGCCCTCGACGAGCGTCCGGATGCCGACGCACGGCACCGCATCGAACACTGCGGCCTGCCGACTCCCGAGCAGATCACGCGGATGGCGGCCGCCGGCATCCGCCCCGTCAACCAGACCCAGCACTACTTCAACTGGGGCGAGGGCGTGGAGGAGGCCATCGGGACCCCGGGGGAGCGCTTCAACCCGCTCGGCGAGTTCGAGCGCGCGGGCGTGCCGATGACGATCTCGTCGGATGCCCCGGTCGCAGAGCCGATCCCGCTCGAAGCGATCCAGACCGCGGTGACCCGGGTGACGCGGCGCGGCCACAGGCTGGGGCCCGACGACCTTCGGATCACGGCCGCCGCGGCGCTGCGCGCCCACACCTACGAGGGCGCCGTGTCGATCGGCCGCGAAGACGACCTGGGATCGCTCGAGGTCGGCAAGTACGCCGACTTCGCGGTCCTCTCCGACGACCCGCTCGCCGTGGACCCGGAGGACATCGCGGCCATCACGGTGCGCGAGACGTGGGTCGACGGCGAGCGCCGGCACGTCGCCGCGCCCACGTCCGCGGCCCGGGCGATGGTGTCTGCATGACCGAGGATGCGAACGGGCAGTACTCCGACACCGCGGGCCGTGCCGTGCTCGAGACCATCCGCGCGTACGGGGTCGACGCCGTGTTCGGCATCCCCGGCACGCACAACCTCGAGCTCTACCGCCCGCTCGCCGATCTCGGCATCCGCGCGATCACGAACCGGCACGAGCAGGGCTCCGGCTACGGTGCCGACGGGTGGGCGCAGCAGACCGGGCTCCCCGGCGTCGTCATCACCACCTCCGGGCCGGGTCTGCAGAACGCCATGAGCGCGATCGGCACGGCCTTCTGCGAGTCGCGTCCGATGATCGTGCTGTCACCCGGAGTGCCGCTCGGTGCGGAGTTCGCCGACGTCGGCACGCTGCACGAGACGAAGGACGCGACGGCCATGGTCGGGGCGATCGCGGAGTGGTCGCGTCGGGTCACGAGCGCCGCGGATGCCGTCGAGGCCGTGCACGACGCCTTCACCCTGTTCCGGACCGGGCGTCCCCGCCCCGTGCACATCGAGATCCCCCTCGACGTGCTCGAAGCGGCGGCCGATGTCCCCGCGGAGGCGCGCCGTCCCCGGGCGATGCCCCCGCGGGCCTCCGGCGACCCGGAGCGCCTCGCCGAGGCCGCCCGCCTGCTCGCCGGCGCCGAGCGTCCGGTGATCGTCGCGGGCGGGGGAGCGACGGATGCCGCGCACGCCGTCACCGCGATCGCGGAGCGCCTCGGGGCCCCCGTGCTCACGACGCTCAACGGCAAGGGAGTCGTCGACGAACGGCATCCGCTGTCTCTCGGATCGAACCTCCGGCTCGCCGCCGCCCGCGCCGTCGCGGAGGACGCCGACGTGCTGCTCGTGATCGGGTCGAAGCTCGGCGAGGCGGAGCTGTGGGCGCCTCGGCTCGAGGCTCGCGGCGCGGTCGTGCGGATCGACGTCTCCCCGGCTCAGCTCGACAAGAACCTGACGGCGGCGGTCGGCCTCCTCGGCGACGCCGCGGCGACGGCCGCTGCGCTGCTCGCCCTGCTCACGGCCGACGAGCTCGTATCCGACGACCGTGCACCGCGCGACCTGACCGCCGATCGGGCGGCGATCGAGGCCGAGACGCGCGACACCGCCCCCGAGACCGTCGCACTCGCCGAGATCATCGCCGACGCACTGCCGGCCGACGCGATCGTCGCCGGAGACTCCTCGCAGATCGTCTACATGGCGCTCGGCAGCGTGCTGCGCTCGCCGCGGCCGCACGGTCTGCTCTACACCCCGACCTACGCGACGCTCGGCTACGGCCTGCCCGCCGCGATCGGAGCGCGCGTCGCGCAGACCGAGCATCCCGTCGTCACGGTGATCGGCGACGGCGCGCTCATGTTCTGCGTGAACGAGCTCATGACCGCGGTCGAGCAACGCCTCGATGTCACCGTCGTCTGCGTCGACAACGGCGGGTACGCCGAGATCCGCCAGAACGAGGTCGACCGCGGCATGGCGCCCATAGGCGTCGACCTGGTTCAGCCCGACTGGGCGGCCCTCGCCACCGCGTTCGGCGCGACCGGGCGGCGGGTCGACGAGTACGACGACATCGCTCCCGCCATCCAGGAGGCGATCGCGGCGGGCGGCGTGCAGCTCGTGCACGTCCCGATGCACACAGCCCCGATGTACACAGGCCCGAACACTGCCCCGAAGAGACAGGACTGATCATGACCGAGAACGTCGGCCCCATCGACGCCTCCGTGAACCCCCGCTACTCCGGGATCGCGACCTTCGCCCGTCTGCCGCGCATCGAAGACGTGGAGCGCGCCGACATCGCCGTCGTCGGCATCCCGTTCGATTCCGGCGTGAGCTACCGGCCCGGCACGCGCTTCGGTCCGTCGCACGTGCGCGAGTCGTCGCGGCTGCTCCGCCCGTACAACCCCGCGCAGGACGTGTCGCCGTTCGCGATCGCCCAGGTGGTGGATGCCGGTGACATCCCGGTCAACCCGTTCGACCTCGCGGCCGCCGTGGCCGAGGTCGAGAGCGCCGCGCGCGCGCTCGGCGAGCAGGCGCAGCGCATCGTCACGATCGGCGGAGACCACACCGTCGCGCTGCCGCTGCTGCGCGCGATCGCCGCGAAGCACGGCCCCGTCGCCGTGCTGCACTTCGACGCGCACCTCGACACGTGGGACACGTACTTCGGCGCGCCGATCACGCACGGCACGCCGTTCCGTCGCGCGAGCGAGGAGGGGCTGATCGACCTCACCGCGAGCTGCCACGTCGGCACGCGCGGGCCGCTCTACTCGAAGCAGGACCTCGAGGACGACGAGCGCCTCGGGTTCTCGATCGTGTCGAGCGAGTACATCGAGGAGCACGGCGTCGAAGCCGGCATCCGACGCATCCTCGATCGCATCGGCGACCGACCCCTGTACGTGTCGATCGACATCGACGTGCTCGACCCCGCGCACGCCCCCGGCACCGGCACCCCCGAGGCCGGAGGTCTCACGAGCCGCGAGCTGCTGCGCATCCTGCGCGCACTGCGCGACAAGGACATCGTCGGCGCCGACGTCGTCGAGGTGTCGCCCGCGTACGACCACGCGCAGATGACCGGCATCGCCGCGAGCCACGTCGTGTACGAGCTGGTGACCTTGCTCGCCGCGCGCATCGCGAGCTAGGCGCACGACGCGGCGAGCATCTCGGCGAACACTTCCTCGGCGTCGCACTCGACCCGCCGGCGGGTGAACCAGTCGCAGATGTTCACGCAGTCGCGGTGCAGCAGGTCGAGGCCCTGCGGGTTCGCGATGACGTCGACGATCTGCGGCAGGTCGATCACCCGCACGCGGCCCTCGTGCACGAGCAGGTTGTACGCCGACAGGTCGCCGTGGGCGAAGCCCGCCGCGGCGAAGAGCCGCATGAGGTCGACGACCTGCCTATACAGCTCCGCGAGCTCGGCGCGGTCGCTCCGCACCGCGGCGAGGCGCGGAGCCGCGACGCCGGACTCGTCGCCGAGGAACTCCATGAGCAGCTCGGTGCCGCTCACCTGCACCGGATACGGCACGGGCGCCCCGGCATCCCACATCCGGCACAGCGCGTCGAACTCCGCGAACGACCACTGCAGAGCGGCGACCTCCCGACCGTGCGCCGACTTCTTGGCCAGCGCGCGGGTGTCGCGGGTGTTCCGGGTGCTGCGGCCCTCGGTGTAGACCCCGGAGCGGTGGAAGCTGCTGTGGTCGCTGTCGCGGTAGCGCTTCGCGGCGAGCAGCACGCGCTGGGAGGGATCGCCGGGCACGGCGCGCTCCAGGAGGAACACGTCGGCCTCCTTGCCGGTCTTGAGGACGCCGAGCTCGGTGTCGAGCGCGCCCGCGCTCGTGACGACCCAGTCGGGCCAGGGCTGCGGCCCGCGCTCGGAGGGCGTGACGGCCGGCCACGTCGTCCAGCGCTGGTTCTCGCCGGGTTCGACGTCGGCGAAGGTCGGGATCGCGTCGAAAGGGGAGCCGTCGAAAGAGGAATCGTGGAGAGCAGGGGAGGAAGTTGCTCCGGAGGGAGCGAAGAGATCAGACACGGTGTGGCTCCGGGAGAGGGAGGCCGACCGCGGATCAGGAGCGGGAGGCCCCGAGGGGAAGGATGTCGGCGAAGGGCGCGACAGAGACGGTGGTCATGTCATCACTCCTCTCGCTGATGCCTTCCGGGCGACTCCCGGTGCGTCGTCCACGATAGGGCGCAGGGCGGATGCTGTCCAGAGCCGATCCGCCGGGCCGATCCGCCGAGCCGATCCGGACGAATGGTCGGATGCCGTGGACGCCCCGTCGGGCGCGGGCCCCCGCCGACCGGAAGGCTGGAATCATGACGACGACCGCGCCCGTGCCCTTGACGACCGCCCGCACCTCGGGCATCCGCTACGGCGGACTCATCGTGCTGATGCTCATGGGCTTCCTGCTGGTCACCGCGGAGTTCCTGCCGAACGGCGTGCTGACCGAGATGGCCGACGCCCTCGGAGTGACGCCCGGCCAGGCGGGGCAGACGGTGACGGTCACGGCCCTCGTGGGACTCGTCGTCGCCCCGACCGTGGGCCTCATGTTCCCTCGACTCGACCGCCGGTCGCTGCTGGTCTGGATGGCGCTCGCCGCAGCGGCGTCGAACCTCATCGTCGCGATCGCGCCCAACCTCGTCATCGTGCTGCTCGCGCGGTTCCTGCTCGGTGCGGCGATCAGCGCGTTCTGGGCGATGTCCATCACGGTGGCGGCGCGTCTCGCCGGCCCGGAGCACCTCGGGCGCGGTGTGATGTTCACGTCGGCGGGCGTCTCGCTCGCCACCGTGGCCGGCGTGCCGCTGGGTGTCCTGCTCAGCGAGGTCGTGAGCTGGCAGAGCGTCTTCGCGATCGCCGGCGTGCTCATGGTGCTGCTCGCCGTGGCGCTGCGGTTCGTGCTGCCGAAGGTCCCGGCCGAGCAGGCGTCCAGCATCCGCCTGCTCGTCGACACGCTCCGCCGCCCCGGCATCGCCCTCGGCATGGTCGGGCACGTGCTCGTGGTGCTCGGGCACTTCCTCGCCTACACCTACGTGCGTCTGGCGCTGGAGCGCATCCCCGAGGTCGACGCGTCGACGATCATCCTGCTGCTCGCGCTGTTCGGCGTCGGCGGTCTGGCCGGCAACCTCAGCATCGGCCTGATCATCGATCGCTCGTTCGCGTTCTTCGCGGTGTTCGCGCCGCTCGTCATCGCGGCGGCCGTGCTGTCGATGGTCTTCCTGTCGGGAACGGTCATCGGCGTCGGCGCCGTCGTGCTCGTGTGGGGCTTCTTCTTCTCGTCGTGGCTGCTCGTCGCCAACACCTGGGTGGGGCACCGCATGCCCGACCGTCTCGAGGCCGGCGGCAGCCTCGTCGTCGTCGGGTTCCAGGGCGCGATCACGCTCGCCGCAGGGGTGGGCGGCCTGCTCGTCGACACCCTGAGCATCGAGCTGGTCTACGTCGTCGGCGCCACGGCGCTGCTGCTCGGAGCGCTGCTGTTCGGCGCGTCGAACCGACGGAGCTCTCGCGCGGCGGCGTGACGGCGCAACGCCGGCGTCAGGCCGGGACGAGCGCGTGCGCCGAGCGCCAGGCCGACGGCGTCATACCCGTGCGGCGACGGAAGGCGCGACTGAAGCCCTCGTCCGAGGCGTACCCCAGCTCGCGCGAGGTCTCGGAGACCGAGCGGCCGGTGCCGAGCATCCGCTTCGCCGCGTCGATCCGCACCTCGGTCACGTAGTCGGCGGGGGAGCGGCCGATCACGGTGCGGAACCGCTCGGCGAACACCGAGCGGGACATGGCGCCGACGCTCGCGAGCCGCTCGACGGTCCACTCCCGGCCGGGCTCGTGGTGGATGGCCTCGACGACGCGGTCGAGGAACGGGTCGCGCGACACCGACGGCCACCCGTCGGGCGCGCAGCCGTTCGCCGCCCACGCGCGGATCACCGACAGCAGCACGGTCTTCGCCATCATCCGGCAGATCACCGGGTCGCCCTGGCGCACCGGCCAGGAGGGCGGATCGGTCGGACCCATGCTGCCGGCGAGCGCCGCCGCGGCGGGCTCGAGGGCGTCGAAGGACATGACCGTGATCGGATCGGGCAGGACAGCGGCGAGCAGCGACGAGCTGTCCGCGAACTCCAGGTCGACCACCACCAGCTCGGTCTCGTCGTCGGCCTCGAGGGCGAAGGCGGTGCGTCCGAGGGTGAGGAAGGCGTCACCGGTCGTCAGGGTCGCCTGCGGCGGCCGCTCGTCGACGGCGACCGTCTGCGAGGCGCGGTCGACGTCGAGCCGGCATCCGGTCCGCAGCGGAGGATGCCCGTGCACCGTCCCGCGCGCGACGTACACGAGCGCCGCGGCCCCGGTGCCCAGCGGCAGCAGACCGCCCGTCGGGAGCGCGGCGCGTCGGGCCACCCCGACCCGCAGGTCGACGGCGTCGAGCACGGTCGAGAGGGCTGCGGAGTCGACGGTCACCATTCCTTCGCCAACGCCCACGCTCGTCGGGCTATTCCGCACGGGCAGGTCATAGCCGCCCCCCGATACGCTGGCAGGACCCCACCCGAGGAGTCCCGTGTTCCGTGCGCCCGGCCGTCTTTTCCGTGTTCTCGCGATCGCCGAGGCGATCACCTGGACCATCCTCATCTCGGCGATCATCGCCCGCGCGGTCGGGGCGCCGGGCGTCGTGGTGACGATCGGCGGCGGCATCCACGGCTTCGTGTTCCTCGCCTACGGGGCCACGGCGGTGCTCGTGGCGCTGAACCAGCGCTGGCACGTCGGCGTCGCCGTCCTGGCGGTCGCGAGCGCGGTCGTCCCCTACGCGACCATCCCGACCGAGATCTGGCTGCAGCGCACCGGACGCCTGCGCGGCGAGTGGCGGCTGCAGCAGACCGAGGACCCCCGCGACGCACGCTGGTACGACCGGCTCATGCGCTGGTTCCTGCAGCGGCCCTGGGTCCTCGCGATCCTGCTCGTGGCGGCCATCGTCGCGCTGTACGTGATCCTGCTGCTCGTCGGTCCTCCCGGCGGCAAGTGAGCGCACGCCGCGCCGGATGCCGACGGGCCGTCAGTCGATGACGACGGCGTTCTTGTCGACGACCTCGGCCATCACGGCGTTCACGTCACCGCCGGTGCAGTCGACGATGACGGAGAGGCCGACGCCGGTGGCGGTGAAGGCGCGCGTGGCCATCACCCACTGCCGGTCGCCCGCGTCGCCCACGAGCTGCCGGCTCTCGACGTCGGCGTTGCCGCCGATCTGATAGCTGAACGCCGAGGTGGTGGCGGCGGTCGAGATCGCGGCGGTGTCGGTCTCGCCGAGGATCACGGCCAGCATCGCGTCGGAGCTCGCGGCGTCGTCTCCCGGAACGGTCGGCACGTCCGAGATGAGGCCCTGCCAGAACTGGGCGGTGCACAGGCCATCGGCCGTGCCGTAGGTCCATCCGCCGTTCCCGTCGTCGGGCTTCACGGTCGTCCAGCCGTCGTCGACGATGAGGCCGTCGCCCCACTGGATGTAGGCGGTCGCGGGAAGGTCGGCGCCGTCGGCGAAGCTCATGGTCGTCGGGAGGGCGCCGGAGGTCTCGTCGGCGGGCTCGTCCGTCGGCGACGTCGTCGGCACCGGATCGGGGCCGTCCCCGTCGGGGACGTTCACGGGGATCTGCGCGTACAGGCATCCGCTCAGCGGGAGCACCGCGAGAGCGACGGCCGCCACGGCGGCGAAGCGGTGCAGCGGCGAGACCGGCGAGTTGCGCGTCATGCCGGTCAGCCTAGTCCCGCGAGGGTCGGCGCGTCCGGCCGCGCTCAGTGCGCCTGCGCGATGCCCACGGCGTCGTGCACCATCACCGCGGCGACCCGGGCTCCGGCACCGGCCGCGACGATGAGCTGCTGCGGCCCGGGGATCGCGGCGTCGCCCGCGGCATACAGGCCCGGGACGTCGGTGCGTCCCGCCCGGTCGGTCACCAGGTGGCCGTCGGCGTCGAGGGCGGGGGCGAAGCCGCGCAGGAACGACAGCTCGGTCGCCCACTCCGGACGCACGAAGCCGCCGTCGACGGCGACCACCTCGCCGTCGGAGAGGCGGATGCCCTCGATCCGCCCGCGGTCGCCCAGGAGCTCGACGATCGGATGCCGTCGCACCGCCACGCCGGATGCGGCGAGCTCGGCCTCCTCGGCCGCGCTCACGGCATCCGACCCGTTCGTGAAGACCGTGAGGCTCTCGGTCCAGCGGGCGATCAGGCGAGCCCGGTCGCACAGATCGGGCGTCTCGCCGATCAGGGCGAGGCGGCGGCCGCGCAGCTCCCAGGCGTCGCAGGCCGCGCAGCTGAACAGGCTCATGCCGTAGAAGCCGCGCAGGTTGGGCACCTCCGGCAGCGTCTCCCGCAGCCCGGTCGCGAGCAGCACGGCGCGCGCGGACACGACCTCGAGCGGCTCCCTCCTCCCGACGGACGCGGTGAAGACGGCATCCGCGCCGCCGTCGAGATCCCCACCCGTTTCGGCGTCGGGGCGCGCGAGGTCGAGCACCCGCATCCTCGACCGGATCTCGATGTTCGGATACGCGGCCAGCTCCTCGCGGGCGAGTCGCCGGAGCTCGTGCGGCGGGACGCCGTCGCGGGTGAGGAATCCGTGCGAGTTCAGGGTGGCGGCGTTCCGAGGCCGGTCGGCGTCGACGAGGAGCACGCGCATGAGGGAGCGGCCGAGATTCAAGGCGGCGGAGAGCCCGGCCGGCCCTCCGCCGATGACGAGCACGTCGTACGGGTCTGTCTCAGTCATTCGCATCCTCGGAGGGCATCGTGTCCGCTGCGACCATCCTGTCAGCTTTCGGGTGAGGGTGGCCTAACCCGGCTGCGCCTCCGCGAGCGGGTGCCGCTCGGCCCCGAGTCGCGCCGCGGCGTCGGCGTACCGCTGGACGACGAGGTCGACCAGTGCGGCGGGCACGGCGCCGCCGTCGAGCAGCGGCGGACTGATCGGCGTGCTCGACTGACGGCGGGCCAGGTCGAAGAAGTACCCCTGCGCCAGCAGATACGTCGACACGACCGCGTCGGGGTGCGACTGCAGCGCGGTCGGGAGGTCGGGGAAGCGGGCCGCGAGGTACGCCAGCTCGACCGGGTGCCCCAGGCGCTCGGTCAGCAGAGCGGCCATGTCGACGGCGTCGATCAGCGAGACGGGATCCCGCGACCCCGCGACCGCGAGCACCACGGGGCGTCGGGACCCGGATGCCGTCGGCGGCGCCGCCGCGAGTGCTCCCTCGAGCCGGTGGGTCAGCACCTCGGCGAGTCTCGGATCGGGGCCGAGAGGGGCCGCGACGACCGCATCCGCCCTCGTCGCGGCCATGCCGTGCAGGTCGTGGTCGACGTGGAACCCGTGCGACAGCAGAAGCGGGACGATCACGACCGGCCCCTCGAGGGTCGGCATCACGTCCGCCGCGTCGGGCTGCTGCACGTCGACGAAGGCGCTCCGCACCTCGACGTCGGGGAGGGCGAGAGCCACCGCGTCGACGAGGTCGGCGATCGCGCGGGCGCCGGCGACGTCGGCGGTTCCGTGGGAGACGGCGAGCAGGAGAGGGCGGCGCATGCGGTGACTCTAGGAGCGGCGTGTGACGGGGGTGTTTCGGGAGCGTGTTCGCTCTGTTCCGGGTTGCCGGATGCGAAGTTGAGCCGACTGCTATCAAGTTTGTTTGACAGGACGTCGAGGGGGGAGTACAGTTGAGCCATCGCGACTCAGCTTTCCGGTGTCGCCGCAGATTTCCCAGATCAACCGCAACTTCGCAACAAAGGAGAATCACATGGCACGTGCTGTCGGAATCGACCTCGGTACGACGAACTCCGTCGTCAGCGTCCTCGAGGGCGGCGAGCCCAAGGTCATCGCCAACGCCGAGGGCTTCCGCACGACCCCCTCGGTGGTCGCCTTCACGAAGGACGGGGAGGTGCTCGTCGGCGAGACCGCGAAGCGCCAGGCCGTCACCAACGTCGACCGCACCATCGCGTCGGTCAAGCGTCACGTCGGCACCGACTGGTCGTTCGACGTCGACGGCAAGAAGTGGACGCCGCAGGAGATCTCCGCGCGCATCCTCCAGAAGCTCAAGCGCGACGCCGAGTCGTACCTGGGCGACACGGTGACGGATGCCGTCATCACCGTCCCCGCGTACTTCAACGACGCCGAGCGTCAGGCCACCAAGGAGGCCGGCGAGATCTCGGGCCTCAACGTCCTGCGCATCATCAACGAGCCCACCGCCGCCGCGCTGGCCTACGGCCTCGACAAGGGCAAGGAGGACGAGCTCATCCTCGTCTTCGACCTCGGTGGCGGAACGTTCGACGTCTCCCTCCTCGAGGTGGGCAAGGACGACGACTTCTCCACGATCCAGGTCCGCGCGACCGCCGGTGACAACCGCCTCGGCGGCGACGACTGGGACCAGCGTCTGGTCGACTACCTGATCAAGCAGTTCAAGGAGACCACGGGCGTCGACGTCTCGGGTGACAAGATCGCCCTGCAGCGCCTCAAGGAGGCCGCCGAGCAGGCGAAGAAGGAGCTCTCCTCCTCGACCTCGACCAGCATCAACCTGCCGTACCTGTCGCTGACCGAGTCGGGCCCGGTGTCGCTGAGCGAGACGATCACCCGCGCGAAGTTCGAGGACCTCACGAAGGACCTCCTCGACCGCACCAAGAAGCCCTTCGAAGACGTCATCCGCGAGGCGAACATCAAGGTCGCCGACATCGACCACATCGTGCTCGTCGGCGGATCGACGCGCATGCCCGCCGTCGCCGAGCTCGTCAAGCGCGAGACCGGCAAGGAGGCCAACAAGGGCGTCAACCCGGACGAGGTCGTCGCCGTCGGCGCGGCCCTGCAGGCCGGTGTCCTGAAGGGCGAGCGCAAGGACGTCCTGCTCATCGACGTCACCCCCCTGAGCCTCGGCATCGAGACCAAGGGCGGCATGATGACGAAGCTCATCGAGCGCAACACGGCCATCCCGACCAAGCGCAGCGAGACCTTCACCACGGCAGACGACAACCAGCCGTCCGTCGCGATCCAGGTCTTCCAGGGTGAGCGCGACTTCACGCGCGACAACAAGCCGCTCGGCACCTTCGAGCTGACCGGCATCGCCCCGGCCCCCCGCGGCATCCCGCAGATCGAGGTCACGTTCGACATCGACGCCAACGGCATCGTGCACGTGTCCGCGAAGGACAAGGGCACCGGCACCGAGAAGTCGATCGTCATCTCCGGCGGCTCGTCGCTGTCGAAGGAGGACATCGAGCGCATGGTGCGCGAGGCCGAGGAGCACGCGGCCGAGGACAAGGCCCGTCGCGAGGCCGCTGAGGTCCGCAACCAGGCCGAGACCCTCGCGTACTCGATCGACAAGCTCATCACCGAGAACGACGACAAGCTGCCCGAGGACGTGAAGACCGAGGTCAAGGCCGACGTAGACGCGCTGAAGACGGCTCTGGCCGGCGAGGACGACGAGGCCGTGAAGACCGCGTTCGACAAGCTGAACCAGTCGCAGTCAAAGATCGGCGAGGCGATCTACGCCTCCTCGCAGGCGGATGCCGCAGCCGGCGCCGCTCCCGAGGGCGACGCTCCGACCGGTGACGGCTCCTCCGACGAGGATGTCATCGACGCGGAGGTCGTCGACGACGAGGACGAGAAGAAGTAATCATGACGGACAAGAACTTCGACAGCAGTGCCGGAGTTCCGGAAGAGGGGTCGGACGTGAACGCGTCCGGCCCCCAGCCGGATCTGGGCAACCCCGACTCCCGCCAGGCCGCGGCGGCCGAGGGCTCCGACGAGACGCCGGTCGACGACGCACCCGACGACCTGACGGTCGACGACATCCTGGGCGCGACGCAGACCGGAGAGGCCGCGGCGGAGGACGCCGTGCTGGCCGACCTCGAGTCGACCCTGCTCAACGATCTCAAGCGCCTGCAGGCCGAGTACGCCAACTACCGCCGTCGCACCGAGGAGCAGCGTCAGACCGAGATCGAGCGCGCGAAGGGCGAGGCCGCGAAGGGTCTCATCCCCGTGCTCGACGATCTCGACCGCGCCGCTCAGCACGGCGACCTCGTCGAGGGCACTCCCTTCGCCGTGATCGCCGACAAGGTGCGGGCGGTCGTCGACCGGCTCGGCGTCGTCTCGTACGGCGAGAAGGGCGAGGAGTTCGACCCGCAGCGCCACGAGGCGATCTTCCAGCAGCCCACGCCGGGTGCCTCGAAGACCACCGTGCTCGAGGTCGTCGAGGTGGGCTACCGTCTCGGCGACGTCGAGCTGCGTCCTGCGAAGGTCGTCGTCGCCGTCCCTGCCGAGTAGGTGATCGATGGCTAGCCAGGACTGGTTCGACAAGGACTTCTACAAGACCCTCGGGGTCTCGAAGGACGTCTCCGACGCCGATCTCAAGAAGACGTACCGCAAGCTGGCCCGCACGTACCACCCGGACTCCAACCAGGGCGACGAGAAGGCCGAAGCGAAGTTCAAGGAGATCAGCGAGGCCTACTCGGTGCTCTCCGACGCCGAGCAGCGCAAGGAGTACGACGAGATCCGCGCCATGGGCTCGGGCGCCCGCTTCACGGCGGGCGGCCAGTCCGGCGGCGGCTTCGAAGACGTGTTCAGCCGCTTCGGTCAGCAGGGACGCGGGCAGCAGTCCGCCGACTTCGAGGACATCTTCGCGATGTTCAACCAGGGGCAGGGCGGCTCGTTCGGCTCCGGCCGCTTCGGTCAGCCGTCCGGCGGCTTCCGCGGCTTCGGCGGCCCGCAGAAGGGTGCCGACGTGACGGCGCGCACCACGCTCGACTTCGCGACGGCCGTGCAGGGCGAGACCATCACCCTGCAGGGCGAGGACGGCAAGCCGTTCAAGGTGAAGATCCCCGCGGGTGTGGCCGACGGCCAGAAGATCAGGCTCCGCGGACGCGGGCGTCCGTCGCCCGACGGCGGGGAGAGCGGCGACATCGTCGTGCAGATCGCGGTGCGCCCGCATCCGGTCTTCACGCGCGACGGACTCAACCTGCGCATCGTGGTCCCGGTGACCTTCACCGAGGCCGCGCTCGGCGCGACCATCGAGGTGCCGACGCTCAGCGGCGACACCGTGAAGCTGCGCGTCGCGCCGGGCACTCCCTCGGGACGCGTCCTGCGGGTCAAGGGGCGCGGGGTCACGACATCCAAGGGCACCGGCGACCTGCTCGCCGAGCTCCAGGTGGCGGTGCCGTCGCACCTTGACGACGACGCCCGCGAGGCGCTGGAGAAGTTCCAGTCCCTCGAACCCGCCGAGAACCCCCGCGCCGACCTCATGGCCAAGGCGCGCCGCTGATGACGACCGTGACGACGACCGCGAGCACCGAGGAGGTGGCAGGACATGGCTGAGCAGAGCATGGACGCCGACACCCCGGTGTTCGCGATCGCCGTCGCGGCGCAGCTCGCCGGCATGCATCCGCAGACGCTGCGGCAGTACGACCGCATCGGACTGGTGGTACCGGGGCGCACCTCCGGCGGATCACGCCGCTATTCGGCGCGCAACATCGAACAGCTCCGCGAAGTCGCCCAGCTGTCGTCCGAGGGTGTGAGCCTCCCGGCGATCGCCCGCCTCCTCGATCTCGAGGACGAGAACCGGATGCTGCGTCTCCGCGTCGCAGAGCTCGACGCCGCCCTTCGCGCCGAGCGGGAGAGCCGTCCCGGCGTCCGTGTCTTCGCGGCCGGCTCAGCGGGCGTCGTGCCGATGCCGAGCGGTCGCCGCATCCGGCGTTCCACCGAGCTCGTCCTCTGGCACCCGGGCAGCGGCCGGGCCTGACGCGGCGACGTTCATCTGCGCGCGGTATCGTTGCGACACGATGAGGATGACGCGTCGCACTCTGCTGATCGGCGCCGGCGCCGGCGTCCTGGGAGTGCTTCTCGCCTCCTGCACGCCCGAGCCGGCGCCCACGCCCACGCCCACGCCCGACCGGTCGCCGAGTCCGCAGCCGACGACCGACACGGTCACCCCGGCCGCCTTCGCGCGCAGCTCCTGGGCGACCGATCCGTTCGCGCTCGGAGCGGTCAGCTTCACCCCCGTCGGCACGCAGGCCAGCGCCCGTGACGCTCTCGCCGCGCCCGTCGACGACCGCCTGTTCTTCGCCGGAGAGGCGACCGACGTCGACGCGCCCGGGTCGCTGGCCGGCGCGCTCCGGTCGGGCGACCGCGTGGCCGACGAGGTGCTGCGCGCCGGAGACGAGGGCGAGCGGATCGCCGTGATCGGCGCCGGTCTGGCCGGCGCCACCGCGGCCGCGCGGCTCGCGGCATCCGGGGCCGAGGTCACGGTCTTCGAGGCGCGCGACCGGCTCGGAGGGCGCGTGCACTCCGTCGTCGACGACAAGGCCTGGCCGTTCCCCGCCCAGCTCGGCGGATGGCTGCTGGGTGCGCCGGACGACGATCTCCTGCAGACACTCGAGGCGCTCGATGTGCGCGCGGCACCCCTGGCCGGTGCGGCGTGGAGATCGGCGGACGGCGCGGTCGAGCCGGTCTCCGAAGACCCCGTCCTCTCGGCGATCGCCGCAGCCCAGGACCTCCCGACCGACGTCTCGATCGACGACGCGCTGACCCGATCGGGCGCGGACCCCGCCGAACCCGGGCTCGCCGCCCTGCTCGCCGGTCTCGCGGCATCCGGCGGCGCGGACGCGGCGGACGCCTCGAGCTGGTTCCCTCCGCCCTTCCCGCCGGCCGAGCGGACCGCTCCGCTCGGCGACCTCGGCGCCGTGTTCGATCGCCTGCTCGAGGGCGTGAAGGTCAGCCTGTCGTCGCCGGTGAGCCGCGTCGCGTACGACGAGGCCGGGGTCAGCCTCGGCATCGCCACCGGAGAGTCGCTGTCGTTCGACCGCGTGGTCGTCACCGTGCCGCTTGGCGTCCTGCAGGGCGACGGGCTCCAGTTCGCGCCGGCGCTGCCGTTCGGGCACCGCGGTGCCATCTCCGAGCTCGCGACGGGCCATATCGAGACGGTGTGGCTGCGTTTCGACGAGCGGATCGCGTCGGCGGGTCCGGATGCCGGTGCCGAGGCCGGTGCGGAGGCCGGTGCGGACGCGGTCGAGCCCTCGATCTGGCATGTCGTCGGCGGCGACGCCATGATCCGCACCTGGATCGACCTCTCGCCGAGCACGGGGCAGAACGTGCTCGTCGGCATCGTCGGCGGCGCGGCGGCTGCCGAGCTCGCGGCGCTCGACGACCGGAAGGCCCTCGAAGCCGCGATCGCCTCGCTGGCGCCGTTCCTCGACGCACAGGGCTGACGGGTTGCCGGCTCGGCCGCCCGTGCCGCGTCGGGTCAGACGTCCGGATGCTCGCCGTGCCGCGGCATCCTGCTGGCGAGCACGATGATCGTGGCGACCAGCGCGAAGATCGCCAGTGCGATGCCGCTCGTGATGAGGAACTCCGGCGGCCCGGACACCTGCCGCGGGTCGAGGAAGTAGTACGGGTACCACCCGATGGCGGGTCCGCGCCACAGCGTCACACCGCCCCACGCGAGCGGGAACGCGAGGGCGGTCGGCACCGTCCACCACGGCACCCCCCGGTGTCCCGGCGTCAGGACCCACGCGATCGCGGTGCACGCCGGCAGGTAGAAGTGCAGCACCTGGTCCGACCAGGGGACGTCGACGCGGATGCCGCGGAGCCCGGCCTGCCACACGATCAGGGCGAACGCCAGTCCGGCCGTGATCGTCCAGGTCAGGACGAGGGCCAGGGCCACCGTGAACCAGCGCGGGTCGGCTGCGCGGATCACCGCGAGCACGGCCCCGACGAGGAGCACGGCGACCAGAGCGCAGTTCGACTGCACGGTCAGGTACGCGAAGAAGTTGTCGCCTGCGGTGGTCCCCGAGCTGAGGCCCCAGAAGAGCCGATGGACGAGGGCCGCGGTGCACACGCTCGCCGCGACCAGGCGCAGTGCGCCGAAGACCGCGCGTGATCTCACCGTCGCCCGTGCCTCCCCGTGCCCGTCGAACTTCCGCTCGTGACGCCGTCGGCGTCATCCCGCGAGTCTACGGAAGCGCCCTGTGCGGTCGCGCGCCGCGGCGGCGGCCGCGAATCACAACCGCCGGTGAGAAGCAAGCCCCGGGCGCGAACGGAGAAGCGCTTCTAGATTCCGGAGCATGTCGGAAACCCGTGCGGCACGCGTCCGCGACCCGGAGCGCAGCCTTGAGCGCGCTCGGCGCGGCAAGGTGTCCTACAACCGCCGCGAGGCCATCGCGGGCTACCTCTTCATCACGCCGTGGATCATCGGCTTCCTGGTGTTCACCGCCGGGGCGATGATCTACAGCCTGGTCATCTCGTTCTCGTCGTACAACCTCGCCACCGGTGCCGCCAAGCCCGTCGGCCTCGCGAACTACCAGAACCTCTTCGAGGACCCCCGCGTCGCGACGTCCCTCGCGAACACGCTGTTCTACGTCGTGATGGCCGTCCCGCTCGAGATCATCGTCGCCCTCACGCTCGCGATGCTGCTCGCGAAGGTGGGACGCGGTGCCGGCGTCTTCCGCACCCTCTACTACCTGCCGAAGATGACACCGGCCGTGGCGACCGCGGCCATGTTCTTCCTGCTCCTGAACGGCAACACCGGAGCCGTGAACCAGTTCCTCCGGCTCTTCGGCATCGACGGGCCGCAGTGGCTCGTCGATCCGGCGTGGGTGAAGCCCAGCATCGTCCTGATGACGCTGTGGGCCGTCGCCGGCACCATGGTGATCTTTCTCGCCGCCCTCAAGAACGTGCCCGTCGAGCTCTACGAGGTGGCCTCGCTCGACGGCGCAGGGCCCGTGCGCCGCTTCTGGAACATCACGCTGCCGATGATCTCGGGCGCGATGTTCTTCAACGTGATCGTGCTGTCGATCGCGGCGTTCCAGGTGTTCGACCAGGCGTACGTCCTGTTCTGGCGGGACCAGAGCAACTCGTCGCCCGAAGCGTCGCTGTTCTACGCGATCTATCTCTTCCAGCAGGCGTTCCGGCAGTTCGACTTCGGCTTCGCGGCCGCGATGGCGTGGCTGCTGTTCGTCATCGTGATGATCATCACGGCGATCCAGGTGCGCTTCGGCAACCGGTTCGTCTACTACGAGGCGGACAACCGATGAGCACCTCCTACCGACCGCTGCCGGCCGTGCCGGATCGCAACGGAGACGACGGCGACCGCGACATCGAGACGGCGCTCGTTACCGTGCCCCACCGCAGCCGTGGCACGTCACGACGGAATCGCGGCGTCTACAAGGGCAGCCTCCTCGGTCGCATCCTGCGCACGATCGCCCTCGTGGCGTTCTCGCTGCTCTTCCTCTACCCCTTCGTGTGGCTGCTGGCCGCGAGCCTGAAGCCGAGGGGCGAGGTCTTCGACAACTCGCTGATCCCGAAGACCTTCATGCCCGAGAACTACGTCGAGGTCTGGAACCAGCTGCCGCTGCTGAGCTGGGTGTGGAACAGCGTCGCCATCGCGTTCCTCGCCGCCGGCGCGGTCGCGATCTCGAGCTCGATCGTCGCCTTCGGCTTCGCGTACTTCCGGTTCCCCGGTCGCAATCTGCTCTTCGGACTCGTGCTCGCGACCATGATGCTCCCCGGCGCGGTCACGATGATCCCGATCTACCTGATCTGGAAGGAGACGGGGATGCTCGGCACGTGGGTGCCGCTGTGGGGGATGAACCTCTTCGGCTCCGCGTTCTACATCTTCCTGCAGCGGCAGTTCTACCTCGGGCTCCCGCGGGATCTCTTCGAGGCCGCTCGTCTCGACGGGGCGAGCTACTGGGGACTCTTCTGGCGCATCGCCATGCCGCTGTCGATCCCGTCGTTCGTGATCGTCTTCCTGTTCGAGTTCCAGGCCAGCTGGAACAACCTGCAGTCCGCGCTGATCTATCTCAACGCCGGATCGCCCGAGGACTTCACCGCCCCGCTCGGCATCGCCTACGCGATGACCAAGTACAGCCCGACCGCCGGCGGGCACGGCGACTACCAGTACGTCATGGTCGCATCCCTGATCGTGACGCTGCCGATGCTGCTCCTGTTCGCCTTCGGGCAGCGGTACTTCATCGAGGGCGTCGCCACCCAGGGACGCAAGGGATGATCGGCGCCCCCGCGCCGCAGAAGAGAGGAAATCACATGCGCAGGACACTCGCAGCAGCAGCGCTGGTCACCGCATCCGTCGTGGTGCTGGCCGGCTGCGGATCGGGCGGCGGCGACGAACCGACGGCCGACGCCGACTTCACCACCGACCCCGAGGGCACGGTGTCGGCCTGGGGGTTCGAGAACGCCGACGACGTCGGGCAGTCCCGGATCGACTATGCGGCGGAGCAGCTGAGCGGCGTCGAGGTCGATCTCGACGCGACCGCGTTCGACGCCCAGAAGTTCACGACGCGCATCGCCGGCGGCAACGTCCCCGATGTCGTGCAGATGGACCGCCGCTACGTCACGACCTACGCGGCGCAGGGGCTCATCATGCCGCTCGACCAGTGCTTCGAGGCGCAGGACGTCTCGCCGCGCGACCACTGGTATCCGGCCGTGGTCGACGACGTGACCTATCAGGACGCCGTGTGGGCGGTGCCGCAGTTCTACCAGCCGCCGGCGATCCTGCTGAACAAGACCGTGCTCGACGAGGCGGGGGTGACCGCCGACCAGATCGACCCCTCGCAGCCGGACGTGCTGCTCGAGGCCATCGGCAAGATGTACGAGGAGTCGAACGGCGTCCCGACGCGACTCGGGTTCGACCCCGTCGCGACCGGGCAGAGCGGACTGTGGATCCTCGCGACCGGTGGCCAGCTGAACGACGAGGACGGCGCGCCGACGCTCGACGACCCCTCCAACGTCGCCGGCATCGAGCTGCTCAAGGAGATCACCGACGCGCAGGGCGGCTTCGCGGCCGTCAAGAGCTTCACCGACTCGTTCGACACCTTCGGAGACAACAACCAGTACGTCGCGGGTCAGGTCGGCGCGCAGGTCAACGCGCAGTGGTACCCCAACGTCCTGTCGCCCTACGTCGACCAGCTGAACCTCGAGGCGGTGCCGTTCCGCAATGCCGACGGCGAGCCGTTCACGGTCGCCTCGGGCACGGCGTTCGTGATCCCCGCCGGCGCGAAGAACCCGTCCGCGGCGTGCGCCTGGATGGTGGAGCTGACCTCGGACGACGCGTGGATGGCGGCGGGCGAGGCGCGGGCCGAGACGCGCGAGGCCGACGGCGGCATCAACACCGGGCTCTTCACGGGCTCGCCGGAACCGGATCAGGCCATCCGCGAGCAGTGGGTCGTCGAGAGCGGCAACGCCGGCTTCGACCAGGTCATCGCGACGTACTACGACGTCGTGGCCGACGGGGAGTCGTTCGGTTCGTCCCCGGCGGGGCAGGAGATCCAGGACGAGCTGAACAACGCGATCACGGCCGCGCTGCTCGGCGACAAGTCGCCCGAGGACGCGCTCGCCGATGCGCAGCAGGCCGCGATGCGCGCATACGACAAGGCCACCGCGGGCTGAGGCGTCGCGGGCTGAGCCCCGAGCTGCCCGGCGCGTCGACCCCTCTGTCGGCGCGTCGGGCCTCGCGGGCGCCTGCGCTCCCCGCGGCGCGGCGGACGGTGTGTATCCTGTCAACTGTTAACAGGAGGTCACCGTGACACAGACCGTGAAGCGCGGGGAGTCGCTCGGCGCCCAGGTCGCCCGAGTGCTCCGGCAGCGCATCGTCAGCGGCGAGCTCGCCGCGGGCGAGCGCATCACCGAGGAGGCGCTCGCGGAGGAGTTCGCGGTGAGCCGCGGACCGGTCCGCGACGCGCTGACCCAGCTGAGCTTCGAGAAGCTCGTCGAGGTGCAGCGACCGCGCGGCGTGTACATCACAGGCCTCACGCAGGACGACGTCGACCAGCTCTACAGCCTGCGAGGCGCGCTCGAGCAGCTCGCCCTCTCGCGAGCCATGCGGGTCGAGGACGATGCCCGCTGGGCCGCGATGCGCGCGGCGGTCTCGCGCATGGCGGAGGCAGCGGACGCCGGCGACCACGCCGCGTTCGTCACGGCCGACCTCGACTTCCACTCCGAGATCTATCAGCTCGCCGATCATCCTCGGCTGCAGGGCGCCTGGAATCAGTACCTGCCGACGTTCACCGCGCTGCTCGAGGTGACGATCAACCATGACGAGGACCTCCACGAGTCCTCCCACGACCACGTCCGGCTGCTGGACGTCATGCGGTCCGGGACTGCTGCGCAGGCGGCCGAGGTGCTCGCCGCTCACCTGGACGGTGCGCGGGCGCGGATGCTCAGTGAGGTGTCGGACCGCCCGTGAGTCGCCGCCGCAGCACCCACGTGTTGCCGCTCTCGTCGTAGCTGTGAGTGATCTCGTCGAGGACCGACTGCGCGAGGGCGAGACCGCGCCCGCCCTCGGCGTCGACGTCGGGCATGGCGACGCCGTGCCAGTCGATGGACGCCGGCGGTGCGGTGTCGACGAGGGCGGCCCGCAGCTCGCCGTCGCCCAGGCGCAGGTCGACGCTGAGCGTCACGGGGGTCTCGCTCCCGCCGTGCTGCACCATGTTCGTGGCGACCTCGCTGACCGCGAGGCTGAATGCCGCACGGTCCTCGGGTGAGACGAGAGGAGTCTGCTCGCAGATGTCGTCGACGGCATCGAGGATGCTGTCGACGAGGGCCAGCCGTGCGGGCCCGTCTATGTGCGCGGTGCGCTCGTCAGCGGGCATCGAACGCCGATTCCGGCGTCGGGTAGTCGCGGAGCACGCGGTCGAGGTTTGTCAGGTGGAGCACCGTGCGCACAGCGTCGGACACCGCGGCGATCCGCAGATCGCCGCCCGCGACCCTGGCGCTCTTCAGCCCGCCGACCAGGGCGCCGAGTCCCGACGAGTCGACGAACTGCAGATCGGTCATGTCGATGACCACGTGCGTGTCGCCGGCGGCGATCAGCTCGTTCACGGCGGAGCGCAGGGCGGGCGCCCCGATGGCGGTGAGGCGTCCGGCGAGGGCGACCACCCCGTAGCCGTCGCGGGATTCAGTTCGCAGATCCATGGGTCTCCTTCTCGAGGGCGCGCGGGGCCGGGCCGCGGTAGCGGGCGGCCTGGATGATGACGCTGAGGACCACCAGGTCGTACAGCACCCAGATCGTGTTCACCAGTGTGCCGGTGCCGTCGCCGGTGCCGACGATGACGCGCGCCACACCGATCACGAGGGCGATCATGAGCATCACCATGGCGGTGAGCTGCGGCCAGATCTGACCCCACGGCACGCCGCGCGGATCGCGTCCGTCCTTGCGGGTCACGGCGAACGTCAGCGGGCGTCCGAACACGACGTTCGCGAACGCGGTCCAGCACGCCCTGATCCACACCGGGAACAGGGCCAGCGAGTACTGCTGGCCCCGCCAGGTGCGCACGCCTCTGGCGACGATCAGGAACAGCAGCTGGTTGACGATGAAGTACGGCAGGAACCGAGCGAAGAAGTCGACCGACCATGCCGTCACGGGAAGCACGCCGAAGACCAGGTAGACGACCGGGGCGGTGAGGTACACGATCGCGGCGAAGCCGGAGAGGTAGCTCCACATCGTGGCGAAGTACATCAGGCGCTGCCCGAGCGACAGGCCCCGTTTGACCAACGGGTTGTCGCGGAGCATCACCTGCAGGGTGCCCTGCGCCCATCTGAGCCTCTGGGTCAGCATCGTGCGGAGGTCCTCGGGGGCGAGCCCCTGCGCGAGGATCTCGTGGTGGTAGACGCTGCGCCAGCCGAGCGAATGCAGTTGCATGGCGGTCGCCATGTCCTCCGTGACGGAGATCGTGGCGAGGGGCAGGATCGGCTGCGCCTCGCCGCCGCGGTCGAGCCGGAGGACGTCCATGAGGGCGCGCACGGCATCGAGCGCGGTGATGGGGGAGAGGTCCGACGCCGCGAGTGCCGCGAGACCGCCCTCATCGACGACGAGGGCGTCGATCGCTGCGTCGTGCTCGATCGGAAGGGCGCCGATCTCGGCGAGGTCCGCGCGGATGCCGGCGAGATCCTGCGCGACGAGGATCACCGACGCGTTGTGCACGGCGGCGAGTACGGAGTCCGCGACCTCGCTGACCGGCGCACCGCCCGCGAGGTCGCGACGACCCTGGCGGATGGAGATGAGGAGGGCGTACAGCTCGCGGCGGAGATTCTCGTCGGAGGCGGCGCGCATCTCCTTCTCGATCATCTGCTCGGAGGTGCTCAGCGCGCGCGCGGCCGAATCGGTGACCTCGCGGACGTATCCGATGATGCCCAGCTGCATCAGCGCCTCGCGGCGCAGGATGGCGTTCGACCCGCAGAAGAAGGCGGCGTTCCAGCCGTCCTTGCCCTGCTGGATCGGACCGTAGAACAGCGGCGCCTGGCTGCCGAGCGGATCGGCCTCGTCCACGTTGACGAACCACTGCGGTGTCTGCACGACCGCGACGGTGGGGTCATCGGCGAAGTAGCCGAGCGTGCGGTGCAGGATCAGGGGATCTGGCACCTGATCGGTGTCGAGGATGAGGAGGAACTCTCCGTCCGTCTCGAACAGCGCGCTGTTGAGGTTTCCGGCCTTCGCGTGTCGCGGCTTGCCGGTCCAGTCGTCGGACCGTGTGAGATAGCCGACGCCCGCGGCGCGCGCGGCCGTCTCGAGCTCCGGGCGCGAGCCGTCGTCGAGGATCCACGTCTGGTGGGGGTAGGCGATCCTCTTGGCGGCTCGAGCGGTGGTCATGACGAGCTCGACCGGCTCGTCGTAGGTCGTGATGAAGACGTCCACGGTGCCCTGCGGGTCGGAGACGGGGGCGGTGCGCTCCTTCGCCCGCCACATGGTCAGGCAGAAGAGGAAGGTGTCGATGAGGGAGTACGTCTCGGCGACGACGAGCGGCACGGCGATCCACCACGCCGACCAGTTCACCGACTCGAGCCATCGCCAGGCCACGTAGTTCACCCCGAGCAGAACCGACAGCAGTGCGAGGATGCGGATGGTCGCGAAGCGCGCGGTCATGCGTCCCTTCTCACCACGACGACGGTGATGTCGTCCGTCGCGGAGTCTCCGTCCGCCAGCCGCAGCGCCTCGCGGATGGCGCCGTCGGGGCCGAGCGTCGTGAGCACCCGGTAGACGTGTCCGTATGGGTCGTCCGGGTCGAGCACGTCGAGCAGCCCGTCGCTGCAGCAGACGAGGGCGTCGCCGGGCTCGAGCCGCGTGATGCGGGGCTGGCGGACCTCCGGCGGTTCCAGTCCCATCCCCATCCCGAGCGGCAGGCTCGTCGAGCGGAGATGATCCCACGAGCCGTCGCTGCGGAGGATGAAGGCGAGGCTGTGACCCGCGTCGATGATCTGCAGCTCTCCCGACTCGGGGTGGAGCTCGGCGTGCACGGCGGTCACGAACATCGCGGTGTCGGCGAGATCCTCCTCGAGCAGTCGGTCGGCCTCCGCGATCGCCTCGGCGATCGGACGTTCGGGGGCGGTGCGGAGCGAGGCGCGGACGCTCGCTGCGACGAGGGCGGGGCCGGTGCCCTTGCCCATCGCGTCGGCGAGGGTGATGCGGAGGACGCCGTGATGGAGGCCGAGGTCGTAGAAGTCGCCGGCGAGGCGTCCGCGGGAGGCCACGCCGCCGGCGATCGTGTACCCGGCGACGGTCGGGTGGCGATGCGGTCGGAGCGCGCTCTGGATCACTGCGGCGTGGTCGAGCTCGGCGTCATTGGCGAGCTCCGTCTGCACCCAGAACGCGAGGTCGCGGAGCAGGCCGCGCTGGGCGTCGGACAGCGTGTGAGGCTCGGTGTCGAGCACGCACAGGGTGCCGATCGGTTCGCCGCCCGGCGCGTGGAGGGGGTGCCCCGCGTAGAACCGCAGATGCGGGTCGCCGACGACGAAAGGGTTGTCGGCGAAGGTCTCCGTGCGGCTCGCGTCCTCGATGACGACGGTGCGGTCCTGGCTCACGGTGTAGTCGCAGAAGGAATCCTGCCGCGGAGCCTCGTCGCTGCCGAGGCCGATCTCGGTCTTGCGCCACTGACGGTCGCGGTCGAGGAGCGAGACGCTCACCATCGGCACGCCGAACATCTCCTGCGCGAGTCTCGCCACCCTGTCCACGCGCTCGTCGCGCGGGGTGTCGAGGATGTGCAGCTCGTCCAGAGCCGCCTGCCGTCTGCGCTCGTCGAACATCTGGCCTCCCCTGCCGTCGCCCTCTGCCATCCTGACAGATGCGCCGTGGGCAGACGACCCACCATCGGGCGCTCGCATGTTGACTGTTAACAGTCAACACTGTTAGCCTCAAGGGGTCGACAACACGGTCGACCCACGTAGAGGAGCAAAGATGCCCCGCATGCGCTTCACCCGGGCGGCCGCCGCGATCGCCGCCGTCGCAGCCACGGCGCTCGTCCTGTCCGCCTGCACCAAGGTCGAGGAGGGCGAGGATGCCGCATCCGCGTTCCCCGAGAACGACATCCGCCTGATCATCCAGGCCAACCCGGGAGGCGGCTCGGACCTGTCGTCCCGCGCACTCGCCACCGAGCTCGAGGGGATCCTCGGCGTCAGCGTCATCCCCGAGAACATGCCGGGAGCAGCGGGCGCGCTCGCCATGGAGTACGTCGGATCCCAGGACGCCGACGGCTACGTGATCGGGTTCGCCCCCGTCGAGATCGCGATGCTGAACACCACCCAGAGCGCCAACGTCCTCCCCGAGGACTTCGACCTTCTCGGGCAGATCATGCTCGCCCCCGGTGTCGTCACGGTCGGCGCCAACAGCGGCATCGAGTCGCTGGAGGACCTCGTCGACCAGGCGAAGGCGGGCGCCGTCACTGTGGCGAACTCCGGCGCGGGATCGATCTGGGAGGCCGCGACCATCGGTCTCGGCGACGCGACCGACGCGACCTTCACCCCGGTGCCCTACGACGGCGGAGCCACGGCCGTCGCCGCCGCGGCATCCGGAGAGACCGTCGCCGCCGTGTCTGGCCTCGGCGAGGCTCTCGCGCAGGGCGAGGCCGTGCGCATCCTGGCCGTCATGAACGGCGAGCGCCACCCGGACGCCGAGGACGTGCCGACGGTCGAGGAGGCCATCGGCGAGAAGGTCGAGTTCGGCGGATGGGGCGGGATCTACGCCCCCAAGGGCCTGCCGGACGACGTCAAGGCGACGCTCGAGTCGGCCGTGAAGGACGCCGTGGAATCCGACACCTACCAGCAGTTCCAGAAGGACGCCGGCAACCTGATCGTGTACCGCGACTCCGCCGAGTGGACCACCTTCGTCGACGAGCAGTTCGACCTCTTCAAGGACCTGCTGGGCTGAGAGCCCGGACGGATGCCGTGGGGTCGGAGCCGACCCCGCGGCATCCGCACCGACTCCCGCGCAGGGAAGGAGAATCATGTCCCCGTCGGATGACGTCGCGGCAGAGACCGCGAGCGTGCAGGACGACTATCAGGGAGCTCCGGCATCGCGACCGCTCGAGATCGTCTTCGGCGTCGTGGCGCTGGCGTTCAGCGCCGGATACCTGTTCCTGTCGACGCAGATCCCGCTCCGCCGCGAGGCGGTGCCCGGTCAGATCGACGCGCGGTTCTGGCCCCTCGTGATCGGCGTGACCGCCATGGTCATCGCCCTCGCCGTGCTGGCCATGGCCCTGACCCGACCGGCGCCGGGTCGTGAGGACCTCGAGCGCATCCAGCCGGGCGGCGTGCTCCGCGTGATCGCCACACTCGCGATCTCCGGCGCCTTCATCGCCGTGTGGGCCCTCGGCTCCGTCATCCTGTTCGGGTACCGCATCGAGGTCTTCCCGATCGCGGCCGCGCTGCTCATGGCGGCCCTCATGCTCCTCTACGGCCACCGCCGCTGGCTGAGCCTCGTCATCTACTCCGTCTCCGTCACGGCGTTCGTCTACGTCGTGTTCGGGATGCTCCTGAGGATCCCCCTGTGAACGCGCTCATGGAGGGGCTGAACTCGCTCCTCGACGTCTCGATCCTGCTCTACATGCTCGTCGGCCTCGTGCTCGGCTTCATGGTGGGCGCCTTCCCCGGCATCACCGCGACCATGGCGGTCGCGCTCGCCGCGGGATTCACCATGACGCTCGAGCCCGTGCAGGGCCTCGCCGTGCTGCTGACGATCTATGTCGCCGCCAACTTCGGCGATCGCGTGCCGTCGATCCTGATCAACACTCCGGGCACACCCGCGTCGATCGCGACCACGCTCGACGGCTATCCGATGGCGAAGCAGGGGAGGGCAGGACTCGCGCTCACCATCTCCGCGATCGTCTCCGCCGTCGGCATCCTCGCCTCGCTGGTGCTGTTCTCCGTCGCCGCGGTGCCGATCGCCAGCTTCGCCCGCGACTACTTCAAGTCGCCCGAGCTGTTCGCCCTCGTCGTGTTCGGCATCTCGATCATGATCGGCATCTCGTCGAAGTCGATGCTCAAGGGCATCCTCGCGGGGCTCTTCGGCCTCATGCTCGGCACGGTCGGCACCTACGCGGCCACGGCCGACCAGCGCTTCACGTTCGGCGTGCTCGAACTCGTCGAGGGCGTGAACTTCATCGCCGTGATCATCGGCCTCTTCGGCATCGCGGAGCTGTTCGACCAGCTGCTGACGCATCGGAAGAGCACGGTCCGCCCGATCTCCAGCCTCGGCCGCTGGTGGCCGAACCGCTCGGAGCTGCGGCAGAGCGGCCGGGCGACGGCGGTCGGGGGCGCGGTCGGTCTCGGCGTCGGCCTCATCCCCGCGGCGGGCGGCGACATCGCCGGCCTCATCGGGTGGGAGCGGGCGCGCAAGGCCTCGAAGCGACCGGAGATGTTCGGCAAGGGGTCGATCGAGGGCGTCGCGGCATCCGACACCGCGTCCAGCGCCACGCTGGGCGGTTCGCTCACCACGACGATGGCGCTCGGCATCCCGGGCGACTCGGTCATGGCCGTGATGATCGGCTCGATGATCATCTGGGGCATCACACCCGGCCCGACCCTGTTCACGAACCGTCCCGACCTCGTCGTGTCGATCGTCGGCATCATGCTCGTCGCCACCCTGCTGTCGCTCGCCCTCAGCCTCGTGCGCATGAAGGGAATGGTGAAGCTGCTCGATGTGCCGCAGCCCTACCTGTGGAGCGGCATCCTCATCTTCTGCATCATCGGCACCTACGCGACGTCGAACAGCCTGTCGACCGTCGCGACCATGCTCGTGTTCGGCGTCGTCGGCGTGCTGCTCAAGCGCATGCAGGTCCCGGCGGGACCGGTCGTCCTCGGCCTGCTCCTCGGCCCGCTCGCGGAGGAGAACCTCGCCCGCACGCTGGCGATCCTGCCGACGCGTCCGTTCTTCGAGGTCGTCAGCCCGATCGCGCTCGTGCTGCTCGCGCTCGCCGTGCTGTCGATCGTGATGCCGGCGATCCGCGCGGCGCGACGGCCGCGCAGCGAGCGGGCCTCGCTGGAGGACTCGATCCTCGACGACGAGAGTCGCACGCAGATCGAGAAGGCGCACGAGGAGCTCGCCGCGAACCCCGACCTGCTCACCTCCACCGTGCGCAGCGTCGACACCTCTGCCCGTGCGACCCGCCGGGCGCGCAAGAACTCCAAGGAGAACGAGAAGTGACCCGCTACGACATCCTCACCGCCATTCCGACCGCGTTCCACCGCGACGGGAGCCTCGATCTCGAGGGGTCGCGGTCGATCTTCCGCTTCGTCGGGGAGTCGGGCAACGAGGGCGCGTTCGTGCTCGGCACCACCGGGGAGTTCCCCGCGGTCGACGTCTCGGAGTTCACCGAGCTGGTGCGCGCCGCCCTCGACGAGCTCGCCGATCGCATGCGCGTCATCGTGCACGTGGGTCAGCCGAGCACGTACGAGGCCGTGCGCCTCGTCGAGATCGCGAAGGCGCTCGGCGCCACCGAGTTCGCCGCGCTCACCCCGTACTACCTGAAGTCGACGGAGGACGCGATCTTCGACTACTTCGAGGCGGTGTCGGATGCCGTCGGCGAGGGCCGCCTGTACGTCTACATCTATCCGGCGCGCAGCGGCAACAGCGTGTCGCCCGAGCTGCTCGTGCGCCTCGCCGGCCTGCCGAACATCGTGGGCGCGAAACTCAGCGAGCTGTCCCTCGACGAGATCGCGGCGTATCGCGCCGTCGTCCCGGCGGACTTCGACCTGTACACGGGCGCCGACCGCGATCTGATCGCGGCGGTCGAGGTGGGCGCGCAGGGCGTCGTCTCCGGGGTCTCCTCGGTGACGCCGAAGCCCTTCCGCGCGCTCGCCGACGCCGGCCGCTCGGGCGATGTCGCGGCGATCGCCGAGGCACAGCGCGCCGTCGACGACGTCGTCTCGCTCATCGGCGGCGACATGGCCCGCATGAAAGAGGCGTACCGGGTGCTCGACGTGGTCGACACGCACTGCCGCATGGCGATCGCCGAGCCCTCCGATGCCGAGCGCGAGGCTGTGGCGCAGGTGGTGGCCGCGCACCGGTGAGGCCGGCGCGCCTTCCGCAACCCCGATGACGGTCACAGGATCGACCGGCAGGATGAGGTCATGTCGGTCAATCCGTATGGCTCCCGTCCCTGGCTCGACTCCTACGCCGACGGCGTTCCCGCCGAGATCGAGGAGTCGAGCCAGACGCTCCCGGAGATGATGGCGGCGAGCGTGGAGACCTTCGGCCGTCGGCCCGCGCTCGAGTTCTTCGGAGCGGTCACGACGTACCGCGAGCTTGGCGATCGGATCTCGCGGGCGGCGGAGGGACTCCGACGCCTGGGCGTGCGCAAAGGCGATCGGGTGGCGTTGGTGCTCCCGAACTGCCCGCAGCACGTCGTCGCGTTCTACGCCGCGCTGCGGCTGGGGGCGATCGTGGTCGAGCACAACCCGCTGTATACGGCGCGGGAGCTCCGTCATCAATTCGAGGACCATGAGGCGAAGGTCGCGATCGTCTGGGACAAGACCGTCGACACCATCGCGGAGTTCCCGTCCGACCTCCGCGTCGAGCACATCGTGAGCGTCGATCTGACCGAGGCGATGCCCCTCGCGCAGCGGATGCTGCTGACGCTTCCCCTTCCGAAGGCGAGGGCGGCGAGGGGCAGGCTGACCGCCGTCCCGAAGGCGCGACGGGCGCTGCCGTGGAAGAAGCTGATCGATCATCGGCCGCTGTCGCGTCGGATCGAGGGTCCGGAGCTGCGCGACACCGCCCTGCTGCAGTACACGAGCGGCACCACCGGCGATCCGAAGGGCGCCATCCTCACGCACGCGAATCTGCGCGCGAACGCGATGCAGGGACGAGCGTGGGTGCCCGGCCTCGTGGACGGCGACGAGACGTTCTACGGGGTGCTGCCGCTGTTCCACGCATACGGAATGACGCTGTGCCTCACGTTCGCGATGAGCATCGGAGCCAGGCTCGTGCTGTTCCCGACGTTCGACCTCGGTCTCATCACGAAGGCCGCCCGGACGAGTCCGCCGACCTTCCTTCCCGCCGTGCCGCCGATCTACGACCAGCTGGCCCGCGCGGCCGCGCGCGGGACGATCGACCTCTCCACGGTGCGGTTCGCCATCTCCGGAGCCATGAGCCTGCCGGTGGAGACCGTGCAGCGCTGGGAGGAGGCGACCGGCGGACTGCTCGTCGAGGGCTACGGCATGACCGAGAGCTCGCCCGTCGCGCTCGGCAACCCGATCGGAACCAGCAGGCGTCCCGGCACGGTCGGCGTGCCGTTCCCGAGCACCGAGATCCGGGTGGTCGATCCCTCGGACACCGATGCCGACCGGCCCACCGGCGAGGCGGGCGAACTGCTGATCCGGGGCCCGCAGGTCTTCCAGGGGTACTGGCGTCGTCCGAGCGACACGGCCGACGTGCTGCTCGCCGACGGCTGGCTGCGCACGGGCGACATCGCCGAGGTCTCGGCCGACGGTTTCGTGACGATCGTCGACCGGCTGAAGGAGCTCATCATCACCGGGGGATTCAACGTGTCGCCGAGCGAGGTCGAGGATGCCCTGCTCGCCCACCCCGATGTCGTGGGCGCCGCGGTCGTCGGCCTGCCGCGATCGAGCGGGGGCGAGGAGGTCGCCGCGGCCGTGGTGCTCCGCGACGGAGCGACGCTCGACAGCGGCGCTCTGCGCGACTTCTGCCGCACCCGCCTCACGCCGTACAAGGTGCCGAGACGGATCGCGACCGTGGACGAGCTGCCCCGATCGCTCATCGGCAAGGTGCTGCGCCGTGAGGTGAGGGATCGGATGCTGGCGGAGTGATGCGCTGAAATCGGTTACAGTGTGCCGATGGTCACGATCTACGACGTCGCCCGACTCGCACAGGTGTCTCCTGCCACCGTGTCGCGGGTGTTCAACGGCACCAGCGTCTCGGCCGAGAAGGTCGCCGCCGTGCGCCGGGCGGCGAAGAGCCTGGACTTCACGCCGAACCGTGCCGCGCGCAGTCTGCGTCGACAGAGCTCGGAGGTCATCGGCCTCGTGATCCCCGACATCGAGAACCCCTACTTCACGGAGATGGCGAGGGGCGTCGAGGACGTCGCCTCCGAGGCGGGCTTCTCGGTGGTGCTCTGCAACTCGGACTCGCAGACGGAGAAGGAGTCCACCTACCTGCAGATCGCGATCGCCGAGCACATGTCCGGCGTGATCATCGCCCCGGCCTCCGACCGGACGCGACTCGACGGCATCCTCGCCACCGGGCGGCCGGTGGTCGCCGTCGATCGCGGCACGACGTACGACATCGACGGGGTCGTCATGGCGAACCGCGCTGCCGGGACGTCCGCCGCCGAGAGTCTGCTCGCGGCCGGATATCGGCGGGTCGCCTACATCGGCGGACCCCAGGAGATCGACACGGCGGCTGAGCGCGCCGCGGGCTGGCGCTCGGCGATCGCCGGCACCGTGTCAGACGCCGATGCCGAGGAGCTGCTCCGCTTCGCGACGTTCGGCGTCGACGGCGGGCGGCAGGCGATGGAAGAGCTGCTCGCCCTTCCCGCACCACCCGATGCGGTGGTCGCCGGCAACAACCTCATCGGGGTCGGCGCGATCCAGGTTCTCACCGAGCACGGCCTGACCCCTCCGGAGACGGGGGTGGCCGTCATCGGCTCCCTCCCGTTCACCACGCTGTCGCCCACCGCCGTGACCGTGGTGCGTCTGCCCGCTCGGCACATGGGGGTCACCGCCGCGCGCATGCTGCTGGAGCGCATCGCCGGGGACGATCAGCCGCCGCGCACGGTCGTCCTGCGCAACGAGCTCCAGCCTGCGAGCGCCGCCCGCGGCTGAGTGCCGCGCCGATCCCCGGGGCATCGGTCAGCGCGAGCCCCAGAATCGCGTCGCGAGCGTCGTCAGCTCGGCGTCGAGATCGTCGACCTTCGTCTCCACCCGCGTCAGCCGCGCATCCATGGAGTCGAGGCGGGTGTTCACCGCGTCGAAGCGAGCGGTCATCTCGTTCCGCAGACTGCCCAACTCACTGCGGAACCCGTTCATCTCCCCGCGCATCTCTCCGCGCAGCGCGCCGAGCTCGCCGAGGAACTCGGATCGCAGTCCGCCGACCTCGGCGCGGATGACCCGACGGAACTGCGCGGTCATCAGTGTCATCCCTCCCAGGATCGCGGCGGCGAACACGCCGATCAGGGTCCAGACCTGTGGCTCGGTCATCTGCATCCCCCCATTCTTCGATGTCGGGATCAGGATGTCATCGGCCCGAGATGCTTCATGCCGGAGTCCCGGCGATTGTGGCGAGATCCGCCCGATCCGGAAGCGGTGCAGAAGCGGTGGAGGAGCGCTGCAGGAGCGCTGAGTCGGTGCAGTCCGCTTGCATCATGAAATCGATTTCGCGTACAGTGTCGAGGGACGCGATCAAGGAGGACGCCATGCGCTGCACCCTCGGGGTGGACATCGGCACGTCGAGCAGCAAGGGCGTGCTCGTCGACGCCGACGGCGTGATCCTCGCGTCCGCGACGCGGGCGCATGAGGTCAGCCGTCCGCGACCCGGCCGGGTCGAGATGGATGGTCGCGTGTGGTGGGACGAGTTCGCCGCTCTCGCACGGGAGCTCGTCGCTGCGGCCCCGGATGCCGAGATCGTCAGCGTCGGCGTGAGCGGCATGGGGCCGTGCATCCTGCTCGCGGACGAGCACGACGAGCCCGTGCGCGATGCGATCCTCTACGGCGTCGACACGCGGGCCACCGCGCAGATCGAGCGGATGACGACCGAGCTCGGCGTCGACGACATCGTGCGCATCGGTGGCTCGACCCTCACGTCCCAGGCCGGCGGTCCGAAGATGGTGTGGGTGGCCGACGAGGAGCCCGAGGTCTGGACCCGCGCACGGCGTCTGTTCATGCCCGCGTCGTGGCTGGTGCGCAGGCTCACCGGCGCCTACGTGCTCGACCACCAGTCCGCGAGTCAGGTCTCGCCGCTGTACGAGATCGAGGCGGAGCGGTGGCACGAGCCCTTCTGGGATCGCTACGCCGAACGCATCGAGCGCCCCTCGCTGACCTGGGCGGGAGACGTCGCGGGCACGGTGACCGCCGAGGCGTCCGCCCTCACCGGCATCCCCGCCGGCACTCCGGTGATCACCGGCACGATCGATGCCTGGACCGAGGCCGTCAGCGTGGGAGCGCATGAGGTCGGTGATCTCATGCTCATGTACGGAACGACCATGTTCATGGTCTTCACGAACAGCGTCGCGACCGGGAACGAGACGCTGCGGACCCCGTCGATGTGGACCACCGCCGGCGCCTTCCTCGGCACCCGCAACCTCGCCGGCGGACTCTCGACGTCGGGCGCGCTGACGGCCTGGCTCAAGGACCTCACGGATGCCGACTATCCGCAGCTCCTGGCCGAGGCGGACGCGTCCGGTCCCGGAGCGCGCGGCCTGCTGATGCTGCCCTACTTCGCGGGGGAGCGCACCCCGATCCAGGATCCCGACGCGCGGGGAGTGATCGCAGGGCTCACGCTCGAGCACACCCGGGGCGACCTGTACCGGGCGGCCCTCGAGGCCACCGCGCTCGGAGTGCGGCACAACGTCGAGACCATGCGCGCCGCAGGGGCGGACATCCGCCGGATCGTCGCGGTCGGCGGGGGCACGCAGGGGAGACTCTGGCTGCAGATCGTCTCGGACGTCACCGGACTCGTGCAGGAGGTGCCCGCGACCACGATCGGCGCGAGCTACGGCGCCGCCTTCCTGGCCGCCGTCGCGATCGCCGACGCCGAGGCGCCGCAGATCACGGACTGGAACCCGGTCGCCGAGACCGTCACCCCGCGTGCGGAGCTCCGCGACCGCTACGACACGCTCTTCGACCGCTACGTGCGCCTGTACGGCGGTACGAGAGACATCGTCCACGAACTCGCCGCCGACCAGCGCGGCGCCGCCGGACCGCCGTCGGCATCCATCGACCCCACCACCCTCGAAGCGGAGGCATCATGACCACATACACCCTGCCGGCACCGGCATCCCGCCCGGCATCCGCACCCCGGACCGCGTACCTCATCGCCTCGGGCGATCTGCGCGAATCGGCGAACACCGCCGGCTGGCCGACCCAGGTCGAGCTGGAGGCCGGTGTGACCGGCGTGCTGAACGATCTCGGGTGGACCGTGATCCGCGCGAACGACGTCGATCCCGAGACCGGCCACGGCTTCATCTCGAGCCAGCGCATGGGTCTCGAGGTCTTCAAGAACATCCCGACGGATGCTCCGCTCATTGTCGCCGAGGCCGTGTGGCAGTACTCGCACCACGTGCTGGCCGGACTCCGCACGCACGAGGGGCCGATCCTCACGGTCGCGAACTTCGCGGGCGACTGGCCGGGACTCGTCGGTCTGCTCGGCCTCAATGCCGGACTCACCAAGATGGACAAGCCCTATGCCACGATCTGGTCGGTCGACTTCACCGACGAGTGGTTCCGTGACGGCATCCGCGAGTGGACCGAGACCGGGGCGATCACCCACGACGCCTCGCACGTGCGTCCGCTGCCCGAGCTCCCCGAGAGCCCCGAGAAGCAGCTGGGCGAGGCGCTCGCCGCCGAGCTGCGCGCCGAGAAGGCGATCATCGGCGTGTTCGACGAGGGCTGCATGGGCATGTACAACGCGATCTTCGACGACGAGCTGCTCAACAAGACCGGCATCTACAAGGAGCGTCTGTCGCAGTCGGCGCTCTATGCCGAGATGCTGAACGTGACGGATGCCGAGGCCGACGCCGCCTACGACTGGCTGATCGACGCCGGCATGACGTTCGTCTACGGAGAGGATGCGGCGACCGAGCTGACCCGCGAGCAGGTGCAGTGGCAGCTGAAGATGTACATCGCCGCCCTCCGGATCGCCGACGACTTCGGGCTCGACGCGGTCGGCATCCAGTACCAGCAGGGTCTGAAGGACCTCGTCCCGGCATCCGACCTGGCCGAGGGCATCCTGAACTCGACCGAGCGCCCGCCGGTGACCTCGCGTGACGGCTCGCGCGTGCTGCACGAGGGGCGCGCGTTCCCGCACTTCAACGAGGCCGACGAGGGCGTCGCGGTCGACGCGCTCGTCACCGACCGGGTGTGGCGTGCGATGGGCCTCGTGCCCGACAACACCCTGCACGACGTGCGCTGGGGTGAGGACCACGGCGGGGACTTCGTGTGGGTGTACGAGATCTCGGGCTCCGTGCCCGCTTCGCACCTGGGCGGATGGCAGAACGCCGAGGGGTGGCGTCAGGGGCACGTGTTCTTCCCCGCCGGCGGCGCGACGATCAACGGCGTCTCGAAGCCCGGCGAGGTCGTGCTGTCGCGCGTCTTCATCGCCGACGGCATCCTGCAGGCCGACATCTTCCGCGCCTCGGTCGTCGAACTGCCCGCGGAGGAGACGCAGCGCCGCAAGGACGCGACCAACCCGGAGTGGCCGATCGCCCACGTCGTGCTGCACGGCATCTCTCGCGACCAGTTCATGGCCAGGCACAAGGCCAACCATGCGCAGCTCGTCTACGCGCCCGACGCCGAGACCGCCGACAAGGCGCTCGTCGCGAAGGCCGCGATGTTCGACGGGATGGGCATCAGGGTCAACCTCGTCGGAGACGTGAAGATCTGAGGGGGCGCACGACGCGGGCGACGGGGAGTCGCTCGTTACAGTGAGGGGATGAGCTCGGCGAGACGCGTGACGATCACCGACATCGCGCGTCTCGCCGGGGTGTCTCCCGGTGCGGTGTCCTTCGCTCTGAACGGCCGACCGGGCGTCAGCGAGCAGACGCGGCGGCGCATCCTCGCCATCGCCGACGAGCATCAGTGGCAGCCGAGCTCGGCAGCGAGGGCGCTCGTCGGCGCACGGGCGGGCGTCATCGGCTTCGCGGTGAACCGGCCCGCCGAGACCCTCGGCGCCGAGGCGTTCTTCACAGACCTGGTGGCCGGCGCCCAGTCGGCGCTCTCGAACCGGCGCCTCGCGATGCAGATGGTGCTCGTCTCGTCGGTCGAGGAGGAGATGACGACCTATCGCCGCCTGCGCGCGGCGAACCAGGTCGACGGCGTGATCGTGATCGATCCGGTCGACGACGATCCGAGGCTCGCGGCGCTCGTCGCACTCGGGCTGCCGGCGATCGTGATCGGCAGCATCGGGTCGCGAGAGGGGCATCCTGCCGTGCTCCGCGTGGACGACGGGGCGGTCGCGGCGGAGCTGTTCGGACACCTCGCAGACCTCGGCCACCGGTCGATCGGCTACGTCTCCGGTCCGGCGGCGTTCCAGCACACGCGGCTGCGTGCGGAGGCGCTCGACGCGCTCGCATCCGAGGGCGTCGCGAGCGCGGTGGTCGCGACGGACACGACTCCGGATGCCGCAGCCGCTGCCCTGCGTCGGCTGCTCTCCGCAGACGCGCCCCCGACGGCCGTCGTCTTCGACAGCGACGTCATGGCGATCGCCGGACTGCGGGCGGCGCAGGAGCTCGGCATCCGGGTGCCGGCGGATCTGTCGATCGCGGCGTTCGACGACTCCACGGTGGCGGCGCTCGTGCGCCCGTCGCTCACGTGCCTGACCCGCGACACGTTCCGCCTCGGTGCGGATGCTGCAGAGTTCCTGCTCGACCAGATCGAGGCCGCCGAGGTGCTGCCCGATCGGGTCGCCGCGGTGCCGAGACTGACCGTGCGGGAGAGCACCGGCGCCGCTCGCTGAGGCGCGCATCGCGCGTCGAACGTACTCCGGTATATCTGTGGATGTAGCCATGTGAGGTTATATCGACGGCTAGCGTCGACGCATGATCATCCGGGGTGAGTTCGGAGCGCTGGCTCATGAGGCCGGGCGGCTCGACGACATCGGCGACCGCATCGACGGCAGGCTCGCACGTGAGCGCGCGGACATGGAGGAGTTCCTCGGTGCGGGGTGGACCGGTGCGTCCGCCTCGCAGTTCCGTGCGGCCTTCGACCGGTGGGATGCCGCCGCGACCGAGTGCGCGGCGGACCTGCACCGGCTCGTCGATGCGATCCGGGCCGCGACCGCCGACCTCGTAGCGGGCGAGCAGGCGAACACCGAGGTGACGGAGGTGCTGGCCGACAGCATCCCGCCCTCGCTCGCCCGGATGATGGGCGCCCGCTGATGTTCACGATGCGGACCGCGCACGCGGAGCAGATGCTCGACGACACCCGGGCCGTGAGTGCGGAGCTGTTCGACGCCCTGGAGGAGGCCGAGGGCATCGCCGAACGGATGGATGCGGCCTGGGAGGGGGCGTCGGCGTCCGCCCGAGCCGATTCGGGCGCGGAGTGGCGTGACGATGCGCGCCGCATGATCGCCGCGCTCGACGAGATGCACCGCGCGCTGTCGGGGGCGCACGGCAATTACACCGCGGCGGTGTCCGCGAACTCCTCGATGTGGGGGTGAGCGCATGCTGATCTGCGTCGATCCCACGGCCTACGCCTCCGCCGCGCGGATGTTCGGCGACTACCTCGCCTCGGACGTGCGTCGGGTGGCGGATGGCCTCGTGTCGGATCTGTCAGGCCTGCGCGGCTTCGCGGGGCACGATCCCGTGGGCGCGGAGTGGGCGATCGCGTACGACGGCGTGGCGGGCCCGACGGCGCAGGCGATCGACGACCTCGGACGTGCGAGCGCGAACGTCGGCGCGCTGCTGCAGCAGTCGGGCTTCAACCACGCGCGCGCGGAGGCGTACTCGGACGTCACGGGCGGTTCCGTGCTTCCCGCCGAGCCGCTCGCGTACACCGCAGGAGAGGCGCGCTGCATCTCCCTCGCGAGCGCGACGGGCGGCGCGATCGGCGATCCGCCCGTGGGCTGGGAGTGGGTGCGGGACGCGTGCGGTCTGATCTGGCCCGACGGCGATCCCGGCCGGTTGCGCGAGACGGCGTCCGCCTGGGAGCGGGCCGCGGGGCGGCTCGACGACGGCTGGCTGCTGGTCTCTCAGGGCATCACCGCGCTCGATGAGGTCGATTCGCCCGAGATCCAGAACGCGCGCGGGGTGTGTCGCACCCTGAAGACGCTCGACGAGCTCGCGAATCGGCTGTCGAACTCGACTTGGCCGATGCCGCCTGTTCTGCGCGGCTTCGCGATCGAATCCAAGCTCGGCGGAAACCTTCCGCCCGGATTTCCGAAGATCGATCGATGGATCAAGGACAAGGGGATCGCCATCAGCATCAAGACCATCAACCTGGCCTCGAAGACTTATCAGAATCCGACGAGATTGGAGAGCTTGGTGAAGCGGTATGTGGACAAGGTTGCTTCGTTCAAAGGTGATCAGCGAGGCGTTTTCGTCATCAGGGAATCGCAGATCACTCAGAGAGTCCTGCACATCGGAGTCCCCCGAAACGCCACGAGCGAGCAGTCCGAGGTGCTGGGTCTTGTGGCCGATTACGCGGAGAAGCGAGGGGTGGAGCTGATCGTGGAGGTCGTGCGATGAAGGAGCACATCGTGAGCGTCCACCTCCAGCGCGATGGGAGTGTCTTCGTGCAGACCTATTCCGAAATGACTGGGCTGGCAGACATCGGAGATGGGCTTCCTCTGGTGGTCGAGTCCATGAATGATCCTGAGCGTCTCGGCGCGGTTGTCCTGGACGCGCTTCGAGCGTCGAATCGCAGACCGCTCCCATATCGGAACCTTCGTGAGGATCCGCCTGATAGAGAGTTCCTCGCGTGGCTTGGTGTGCAGAGCTACGGGCGTTACATGCGCGGAGTCAGGAGCCTGGGCGTCGATGCACACTTCGATGAGGTGATCCGCGAGATCACGATCACTCCGGAGAGCAATGACGGCCCGCGCGGAGGTTTCTCGCCGATCTCCGAGGAACGATTCTCGATCATGTTCGAAAGTCCGGAGCAGCTCGGACGTGCTGTCCAAGCTGCGATGGCGAAGGCGACTCTCTGATGGGGTGGTGGCAGCGACGACGCGAGCGCCGTCGATGGGAGCGCCGGCTTCGTGATGAGAAGGAGGCTCGCGAACGAGAGCTGCGAGAGAGGCGTGCGGCATTCTTGGCGAAAGAACGTCGGCGGATCCAGCTGCAGTGGCGTCATGGTGTGAGAGATCGCTCGATCCAGGTGATCCTCAAGCCGAAGGGGATGGTCTTCATCGACGTCCATTCCGACACCCTGAACGGGTTCAGCATCACGGATGGACCACCACTGACCCTCCCTTCTCTGGACGACGCCGACGTGCTCGGCGCTACAGTACTCGAAGCATTGTCACGATCGAATCGTCAATTCCTTCCCGCGCGGAATATGCGGACCGATCCGCCCGGAGGGGAAGTGCTCGAGATGCGGAAGGCCAAGTCGTGGTCGGAGTATCTTCGCCACGCTCGGTACGTTCGAATCTACGCTTCGTGCGCGGACATCCCGACTGTGGTCGCGTTCCAGCCGTACCACAACATGGGTCGTAGCCGGGGGCAGGCGATCTCCGAAGCGAAGTTCACCATCGCCTACGAGAGCCCCGAGCAGCTCGGACGTGCTGTCCAGGCCGCGATGGCGAAGGCGACGACCGTGTGACGTGACCGCCGCGCTCACTCCGCCCGGTGCTCGACCACGGTGTTCTGCGACTCGTACGACCAGGGCTCGACGGTCGGGCGCACCAGCTCGGTGATGCCTCGCGATGCGAGCAGTGCCGCGTCGTCGGCATCCTTCGACGTCACGAACGCCGGGTCCGCACCCGCCTCGCAGGCGTCGACCCAGGCCTGGAAGATCGTTCCTCCGGGGCTCATCGCGCCGCGGCTGACCGGCGTCTCATCATCGTCGACCTCGACGACGATGCCCAGCGTCCGCACGGGTGCCTCGCGGCGCTCTCGCAGCTCGGGGATGAGCTCTGCGAAGCGTCGACCGATCGGCTTCGCCCGGCCGTCCTGGTCGACCAGGCCGAGCGTGTACTCGAGTTCGGGGAAGTCCGCGAGGCTGCGGCTGACGTCGTGCGAGCACCACCAGGTCACGCCCCAGAGGTTCTCGGTGCGTGCGACCGAGCGCAGCGTCGCCTCGAGGAAGTCGGGGGTCTGCTCGGGGGTGAGGCAGTTCGACGGAGCCCCCACCTCCTGCAGCCAGATCGGCCGCGCGGCATCCGTCTGGAACGCGCGAGCGAGCTCGATCATGTACTCGGCGTGCCGATCGGATGCGACGGAGCGGCCGCCGTAGCGCTGCGCCGTCCCGTTGAAGATCCACGAGTGCACGGTCGTGATGTCGCCGAGGCGCGACGCCAGCGCCGGGGTGAAGCCGTGGCCGTCCATGTACCAGGCCGCGTCGTATTCGCTGTGCACGTGCTGCTGCCCCGGCGCGGATGCGTGGGCGGCGTCGAGCAGGGTGGTGATCCAGTTCGCCGCCTCGGCCTCGGTGACCGGCCACGGCGACGGGTGCGTCCGCGCGGAGAACTGGTTCGTCTCGTTGCCCAGGGTGAATCCGAGGAAGTTGCGGGCGTCGCCGAGACGCTCGCCCAGCCGGGTCACGAGCTCCGCCTGACCGCTCACCGCATCGGGATGCGTGAACATGTTCTTGTCGTGCCAGGTGAACAGCCAGGAGGGGATGAAGTCGAAGCTCGACAGATGCCCCTGGATCACGTCGACGCTCGCATCGAGGCCGAACTCCGCCGCCACGTCGACCACGGCACGGACGTCGTCGATCGCCTCGGGTCGGATGAGCGTGCGGTTGGGCTGCAGCACGGTCCACAGCGGGAAGATCCGCAGGTGGTCCAGGCCCAGCTCGGCGAGCGCCTCGAAGTCCCGGCGCACCTCGTCGAGGTCGAGCGACATCCAGGCATGCATCCACTGGGAACGCGGCGTGTAGTTCGCGCCGAAGCGCACGGGGGCGGCAGAGTGGGGCATCGTCGACCTTTCGGGAACCGGTCCGTGAACTCTACGACGGATCTCCGGCGTGGTAAAAGCCTTTAGTAAATTAGGGTGAGAAAACCCGCCCTCCACGCACCTCGCACCCCCGCCCCCGCTCTTCACTGGAGAACAGCTGCATGCATGACGACACCTCGCTCACCGTCGGCCGCGTCCGGAGGGTGCTCGACGAGCGAGTGCGTCCGGCCATCCACTCGGCATCCGTCCCGCTGAGCGTCGAGGTCCACGAGCTTCCCGGCGAGCCCATCCCGCCGACCGAGGGGCTCGCGCTCGAGTTCGCTCCGGCGGCGGTGCCGAGCCCGTGGGGGCCGGCGTGGTCGACGACGTGGTTCCGGCTGACGGGCGCGGTGCCGACGGAGTGGACGGGCCGGCGCGTCGAGGCGCTGATCGATCTCGGGTTCACCGACCACATGCCCGGCTTCCAGTGCGAGGCGCTCGCATATCGGCCGGACGGCACGCCGATCAAGAGCATCAATCCGCGCAACCAGTGGATCGCGATCACGGATGCCGCCGAGGGCGGCGAGTCCGTCGAGGTGCTGCTCGAAGCAGCGGCGAACCCGCTCATCCTCGATTTCCCGTCCTTCGCGCCGACGCAGCAGGGCGACGTGCGGACCTCGGCGCGGGAGCCCCTGTATCGCACCCGGCGTCTCGACCTGGCCGTGTTCGAGACGGAGGTCTACGACCTGTCGCTCGATCTGGAGGTGCTCTTCGAGCTGCAGGCCGAGCTGCCCGCGACGTCGCCTCGTCGCATGCGCATCCTGCAGGCGCTCGACGACGCGCTCGACGCCCTCGACCTGCAGCGGGTCGCCGAGACGGCATCCGTCGCGCGTGCCGCCCTGGCCGACGTGCTCGCCGCGCCCGCCGAAGCGAGTGCGCATCGGATCTCGGCGATCGGCCATGCGCACATCGACTCCGCCTGGCTGTGGCCGCTGCGCGAAACGATCCGCAAGGTGGCCAGGACCACCTCCTCGATGACGACGCTGATCGAGGAGCAGCCCGACTTCCGCTACGGGATGTCGAGTGCGCAGCAGTACGCGTGGCTCAGGGAGCACCGCCCCGAGGTGTGGGAGCGCGTGAGAGCGGCGGTCGCGGACGGCCGCTTCCTGCCGCTCGGCGGCATGTGGGTGGAGTCCGACACGGTCATGCCGACGGGCGAGTCGATCGTGCGGCAGTTCGCCTACGGGCAGCGCTTCTTCGAGCGCGAGTTCGGCATCCGCTCGAAGGGCGTGTGGCTTCCCGACAGCTTCGGCTACTCGCCGGCCCTCCCGCAGCTCATGCGACGGGCGGGCTTCGAGTGGTTCTTCACGCAGAAGATCTCGTGGAACCAGCAGAACGTCTTCCCGCACCACACCTTCCTGTGGGAGGGGATCGACGGCTCGCGCATGTTCACGCACTTCCCGTCGATGGACACCTACAACGCCACCCTCAGCGGCGAGGAGCTCGCGAAGGCGACGCGCCAGTTCAAGGAGAACCGCGTCAGCTCCCGGTCGATCGCCCCGGTCGGGTACGGCGACGGCGGCGGCGGGACGACCCGCGAGATGGTCGACAAGGGTCGGCGCCTGCGCGACCTCGAGGGCAGTGCGCGGGTCGAGTGGCAGCATCCGGATGCGTTCTTCGAGACCGCCCGCGCCGAGATCCCGCATCCGGCCGTCTGGGTCGGCGAGCTCTACCTCGAGCTGCATCGCGGCACCCTCACGAGTCAGCACGCGACCAAGGCGCTGCACCGCTGGGCGGAGCAGGCGCTGATCGAGGCCGAGCTCTGGACCGCGACGGATGCCGTGCGCACCGGCGCCGACCATCCGAAGGCTGAGATCGATCGGCTGTGGGAGACCGTGCTGCTGCACGAGTTCCACGACATCCTGCCGGGGACGTCGATCGCCTGGGTGCATCGCGAGGCGGTCGACGTGCTCACGAAGGTGCTGTCGGATGCCGAGGGCATCTCGGCCGCCGCGCGGCGCTCGCTCGCCGGCGAGGGCGATCGCGCGCTGCGGTTCGTCCCCACCTCGGTCGGCGGGGGACGGGCGCTCGGCGCGGCGCTGATGCCCGAACCGGCGGACGGCGGACCGGCGGACGGCGACCCGGCACCGGCATCCGTCTCTCTGGTCGAGCATGCCGGAGGGTGGCGCCTCGAGAACGAGCTCGTGTCGGTGCTCGTCTCGGGCGAGGGGCTCATCGTGTCGGCGGTCGACCGGGCGACGGGGCGCGAGGCCGTCGCCGAGGGCCGTGCGGCGAACCTGCTCCAGCTGCACCAGGACTTCCCGAACATGTGGGACGCGTGGGACATCGACCGGTTCTACCGCAACAGCGTCGAGGACCTCACCGCGGTGACGTCGATCTCGGCGGAGCTCGTCGACGGGGTCGCCGCGGTGAAGGTCGCTCGGACCTTCTCGGAGTCGACGATCGCGCAGACGATCCTGCTGCCTCCCGGGTCGCGCACCGTGCTCCTGCGCAACGAGATCGACTGGAACGAGACCGAGAAGCTGCTGAAGCTCGCGTTCCCGCTCGACATCCAGGCGACGCACACCGAGGCCGAGACCCAGTTCGGGTACCAGTCGCGGGTCACCCACACCAACACCAGCTGGGAGGCGGCGAAGTTCGAGGCATCGATGCACCGGTTCGTGCTGGTGCGGGAGCCCGATTTCGGTGTCGCGCTCGTCAACGACTCGATCTACGGCTACGACACGTCTCGCGAGGTCGCCGACGACGCGGTCACGACCACCGTGCGGCTCTCGCTGCTGCGCGCTCCGCGGTTCCCCGACCCCGACACCGACCACGGGCCGCACGAGATCGAGGTGGGCTTCGTAATCGGAGCGGATGCCGCGATCGCGACGGCCGAGGGCATCGTGCTCAACGCCCCGGCGACCGTGGTGCGCGGCGCTCGGGAGGTCGAGCCGCTCGTCTCCGTGCAGGGAGAGGGGATCGTCGTCTCCGGGGTCAAGCTCGCGGACGACGGCTCGGGCGACGTGATCGTGCGCATGTACGAGGCGCTCGGTCGGCGCGCGGTCGGCACGCTCGAGGCCGCCTTCGAGCACCGGGAGATGCGCGAGGTGACGCTGATCGAGGACGACCTGGAGGGCGGACGCCTCGGCGGAGAGCTGTCGCTGCGTCCGTTCGAGGTGCGGACGGTGCGCATCGTCCGCTGATCGGTCAGAGCGTCGAGGCGGCCCTGAACGCGTTGTAGTCGACGCTGCCCTTCATGTCGTGGAATTGCCGCGCGTAGAAGTCGGCGACGGGGCTGCGGAGGTGACCGAGGAACGGGTCGGACAGCGCCTGCAGGATCCGCTGCATCGCGACGACCCGCGCGCCCTCTCCATGGGCCTCGATGATGCCGACGAGTCCCGGCGGCTGCTCGATGCGCCCGTACTCCACGAGCACGCTGCGGCCGGCTTCCTTGGGCTGCATCAGCAGCGTGTTCCCCTCGCCGTCCTGGAACAGCACGAGGTAGCAGCGGGTGCCGACGCTGCCGACGCCGACGACGCGTCGGGCGACGTCGCTCACCGAGTAGTGCTCGAACAGCAACGCGATGTCGGTGCTGGCGGTATGCCGGTACTGCATGACGAGGTCGTGCACCAGCGCCCGCCGCTCGTCGTCGATCGGCGACGTGGTCGGCTCCTGGTGCAGGAAGCGGCGTCGGCCGTCGGCATCCGCCGCCGTGAGCTTGCGCACCGCCCGATCACCGGTGCGCTTCTGCGCCTGGGCGACCGCGGCGCGGATGGCCTTGCGCGACTCCTTGTCGAGCGAGGTGCGGGTCGACTCGACGTCGAAGTGCGTGAAGTAGCGGGCGGTGGGACTCAGCGCCGTCGCGCGACCGATGCCCCGCGCATAGGTGCTCACCGCGGCGAGGACCGCCTCGTCGATCACGGCATCCGCTCGTCCCGTCGACTGACCGCCCACGACGATGCTCGCCACGAGGCGCTTGACGTCCCACTCCCAGGGCGCCCACGCGGCCTCGTCGAAGTCGTTGAGATCGAACATGAGGCTGCGCTGCGCGGAGGCGTAGAACCCGAAGTTCGAGATGTGCGCATCGCCGCAGGACGCGACGAGGATGCCGCTGTGCGGCGCGTCGGCGAGGTCGGCGGCCATGAGGGCGGCGGTCCCGCGGTAGAACGCGAAAGGGCTCGCCGACATGCGCTCGGCGCGCAGCGGCACGAGCTCCGGGATGCGGGTGCGGTTCTGCGTCTCGAGGATGCCGAGCGGGTCGCGGGGTGCGTCGGCGATCGTGGCGAGCGCCCCGCGCGGGGTGCGCTTGCGGGCTGCCGCGCCGCGCGCTGCGAGGTCGGCGTGCGACGGCGGCAGCGTCCACTCGGAGGTCATGGGGTCATTGTGACAGCCGGGCGGGAGGAGGACTATGACGGAATGGCAACTCTCGAGGACGTGCGCGACATCGCGCTCGCGCTGCCCGGCGTCTCGGAACGGGTCAACGGACACACGGGCGAGCCGGGGTGGAGGCTGAAGACGGGGCACATCGCCTGGATCCGCGGCGCGACCGGCGTGGATCGGCGCCAGCTCGCGGATCTCGGCCGCGACTGGCCCGACGGACCCGTGCTCGGCGTGCGCGTCGCGAGCCTCGAGCAGAAGGACGAGATGCTCGCTGCCGAACCGGAGATCCTCTTCACCATCCCGCACTTCGACGGGTACCCGGGGCTGCTCGTTCGTCTGGATGCGATCGACCGCGAGCGGCTGGCGGAGATCATCGCGGACGCGTGGGTCGAGCGGGCTCCGGTGCTCGTGGCGAAGCGCTGGCTCGACGAGCGCGGGCTCGCCTGACGGCGGCGTCAGGGCGCGTCAGGCCTGGAGCTCGCCCGTGATCGTCCGCATGGCCGCGATGCCGTCGGCCAGAGCGGGACGGTGCTCAGGGGAATCGCGGAAGAAGGCGACGATGGCGGCGGCGGCGGCGGGGTCCGATCCGAGGTGATGCGCGTCGATCATCGCCGGCGCCCGGCCGGCGATCTCGATCATCACCTTCGGACCCTGCGGTCCTACCGGGGCGACGGCTCCCACGTCATCCCAGGAGACTTCGAGGGGCGTGGAACCGCGCACGCCGTGCAGGCCGCGCTCGTCGATGATCAGGCCCAGCGGGCGACGGAGCGCGACGACCTCACGCGCGAGTCCGACGAGCGAGACGATCCCGAGAACGTAGGGTCCCCACTCCAGCAGTCGGCCGCCCATCGTCGGGAGTCCCGATGTCTGGACGACGACGGTCATCGCGGCCGGGATCAGTCCGATGATCGGGACGAGCCAGAGCACGGCACGGACCCGGGAGTCCGGCGTGAGACGCAACGGACCCGTCGTCGAGATCCGGACCAGTCGCTCCCGCAGCGACCTCACCCAGACCGCGAGGGCGATGGCCAGCATCCCGGCGTACACGGCGAGCGACAGCATGACGAGGCGGAAGCCGGGCCGGGAATCCACCACCGCCAGCAGCAGGGGCAGCAGAGGGAGGATACCGACGATCGCCAGGGCGGCGACGGGGAACCGTCCCTTCGGGTGCACGGATCGCGAGCCGTCGACGATATGGGGCGATCGGGCGATGGTGTTCATCTGCATCCGCCGTTCATCCTGCCAGCTGCGGTGGTTGCCACAGGCGCGTACCGTCCTCGAGCCATTCGTCGATCGATTCCCTGGCGTCGACCGGCACCCAGGCCTCCCACGCCCATGTGGCAGCAGAGCCCACGGCGACCGTCGCGACCACGGCGCCGCCGACCACCCATCCGAAGGGACCGCCGGCCGCGGCGATCGCACCGCCGACCACGGCACCGCCCGCCGCGCCGCCGGCGGCTCCCGCGATCGCGGACGACCCGGACTCCCCGTCGGCGATCGCCGCGCCGATCGTGACGATCTCGATCGCCGGGCCGACGATGGGGATGATCTTCCCGATGCGACTCACCTGCTCGACGTGATCGAGCAGCTCCTCCATGCCTTCGCGGATCGCCCGCGGGTTGGCGGCCTCTGCCGCCGCCTGTGTCGCGGGATTGCCGGACCTCAGCTGGTCCGTGAAGGTGTCCGCGTCGTCCTGCATCTGCTGCGCCACCGTACGCCAGTCGGCCAGGTCGCGTTCCGTGCGGGTCTCGGCCGCCTCGAGCGCGGCGTCGACGACGGTCTTGTTCGCATCCGTGGAGGCGAGTTCACCGACGATCCCGTCGAGCGGTGACAGGTCTTCGAGGCAGGCGATCAGCGAGGCGAAGTTCTCGGAGCACCACGTCTCGAGCTCACCCCACCACGTGCCCACCCGCGTGGCGAGGTCGTTGTATGTCGTGACCCGCGACATGAACGCGTCCCACTCGGCGATCAGCTCGGGGTCCGCATCCGCGGTGGGGCACGCGGCCAGATCCGTGGTCGGCTCCAGCACGACCTTGCCGTGCACCGTGAGTCCGCGGTCTGCCGCCTGCGTCAGATAGGAGTCGAAGTCCTCGCGCCCCCGGTCGAGCCGGTTGGCGTAGGCGTGCAGCACCGGCGCCGCGTCGCCCAGGTACTTCATCGCCGGGCTGCACCGGTTGCGGACCGAGGTCGCCGTCCGCTGGAAAGCGCTGCCTGCCTCTCCTCGCAGGTAGTTCTCGCTCTGGCCCGCGACGTAGGCCAGTTCGAGATCGACGTCGACGAGCGACGAGCTCATGCGAGACATCCAGTCGCCGAGTGCGCGGACTGCGGCAGGGTCGCCGGGGATGTGGAGATCGACGCTCACGGCTCGTCCAGCTCTTCCTCGATGTCGCGGATCTCCTCGGCCATCTCCTCGTTCGTGAGGGTCATGTCGGCGAGCACGTCGTTCGTGATCGCCGACAGCGCCCTCGTCGCGTCGTTGGCGACGCCGGCGGCCTCGGCTCCCGCCGACGCCACCAGGGCGATGATCGACGTCGCGATTCCCGCATCGGGCGCGGACGGGAGGTCGGCGAGCGCGGCGTCGGAGTCGTCGATGCGGGCGACCACCTCGCGGAGGCGGATCTCCATGCCGTCGCGGTCCACATAGATGTCGGTCACGCGATTCGTCCTCCGCTCCTCTGAGACGTGGGGACGGGCAGATCGAAGGCGACGACGTCGAATGCCTGCGCCTGCTTGACGCGACCGAGCTCGGGTGTCGGCAGCATCACCCACGGCTGCTGCTCGCCGCAGCACGCCGCGAGGCGATCGAGCGCCGTGTAGGCGAGCAGGCCGGTCCGACCGTTCGTCAGCGGGCGCACGGCGAACATCCGGCCCTGGTCGTCCGGCATATCGATGACCGGCAGGTAGAGCACCGGTGGCACGATCGTGCCTCCGCTCGGCTGGCTCGGCTCGCTCGGCTCGCTCGGCGAAGTACTCCACATCTCGTTGCCCCCCTCGGTCGTGGATGTCGCGTCGATCCTAACGGCCGAGCGATCTCGAGGGTTCCTCGGTGTGGTGGGGGTCGGGTGGTGAGG
>NZ_LWCU01000022.1 GCF_001650405.1 Microbacterium sp. H83
CGCCAGCGTTCATCCTGAGCCAGGATCAAACTCTCCGTAAAAAAGAAATGCATACCCCATCGGGAAAACGATGACGCAGCGAGTTTGATGCTGACCAAAGAGATATTCATTGCTGACTATCCGTTGCCAACCCCCCACAAAGAGGAGCTGGTCTTTGATCCAAAGGAATCTCATCCAGCCGAAGCTGAATCGAGGTTATTTGGCATTTGACAAGTGCACGCTGTTGAGTTCTCAAGGATCGGATGCTCCCCCGACCCAGTCATCACAACCAGGCCCGAAGGGCAACTTCTCTATCTTATCTGCGCCGTTTCGGCTGTCAAATCGACACGCCGTGAGGCTCAGAGCCAGATCCGCAACCCGGCGCTCAAGGCGCCGGAGCAACTTCACTAGCTTATCCGTTCCGAAGCGGCTGTCAAATCGGCAGTCGATCCGGGGTGGAAGCTCCAGGTCAGACAGAAGTGTGTCTGCGATCTGCTCCGAGGAGCTGATCGAGTGGAGGTGGTTCTCCGCTTGAGGGGGGTAAGGCTCTCGGCCTCTCCGCTTCCCTGTGGGGCGAACAAGTAATAAGTTACGCGGATCCCCGGGTTCCGGCAAATCAGGCCTGCGCGCCGGGCGTGTCGCCCCGGAAAGCCGCGGAAGACGACGGGACCACGCCGCCGACCGGCGGTGGATACGGCAGAAGGCCCCGAGCTGATGCTCGGGGCCTTCTGAGTTCCGGTGGGGTTTTCGCGTATCTCCGCAAGCCCTACTCTCTACAGGGATCGCAGATCGCTATTCCTACGCGTTTCCCACGCGATCCTTTCGCTATTCCCACGCGTGCCCGCTACTTCCCTACTCTCGCTTGAGAACGCGGCAGCTCATTGTCAGGATTCAGCGACGGTCGCGTTCTGTCCAGGTTCAGGCTCGCCGCCAGGCCCCAGGGCGAACGCCGCGGGCAGTGCACGGTCGCGTGTGGCCGTCCACCTCACCGCGCTTCGCGAGTCCGAGATGGTTGTCGCGTTTCGCAGCTCGTCGCCACCATGATCGCGGCGCCACACATCATGTGCGCGGCTTCGACGAGGAGGGCTCGAGGGAGCAAGAAACCTTCGCCACGGTAGAACAGCTCCAGGGCACTCCACTCACCGTTGGGCAGTCCGGAAGGCTGCGAAGTACCGCTACCCGCTGGCATGACAGGCACACCGCGACTACGGAACTCGCGGCCACGCGATACGCCTCGTGCCGACGCGCATCATCCGTCACCACTCGGCGGTTGCTAGCCGTCGTATGTCTAACCCTGCGTCGCTCGTCGCGCGGCCGCGCTACTCCAAGCTGCTCCCGAGAGCAGGATAAACGCCAGGATGACAACGATGAATGGTTCGTTTACGTATCCGAGGACGGCAGAGACCGTGCCACCGACAATTGCCGCACCACCCGTCAACGCCATTGGGAGAGTGGCCGCCCTATGGCCGACGCGCCAAGCTGTGTCGTTCGCGAGTGTGGCTCGTGTCCTTACCCCCATGATTCGGTTGCGCGGAATTTCCCCGCGGCAGGAAGCACGGTCACCAGAATTGCGATTGCGGCTACAGCGATCTCGATGTAGATCATGCGGCGACCTCCTCGGCATTCGTGGGCGTAGCTAGCGTTGCACGCTGCTCAGGCGCGCAGAAGTTCGCTCGGTGACACTCGAGTCGCAGCCCACGCGGGGACCAGCGCACTGACGCATCCCAACACCGCCGCGGCCCCAGGCAGAACGAGCAGGATCGTTGGCAGGATGAACATTGGGTACGCCCCTGCACTGACAGCGGCCGCGACGAGCGTGCCGACAAGGAATCCGACAACCCCTCCGAGTGCGCCCACGATGGTGCCCTCCACGACGATCTGGCCGGAGACGAAAGACCGGGTGTACCCCAGGGCGAGGTACAAGCCCATCTCCCGACGACGTTCGGTCAGCGAGGCGAAGGTCGTGGCGGCAAGCGTAAGGAATGCGGTGGCGCCGGCGATGATTCCGATAAGCCCGGTGAGGCTGCTACCTCTGTTCAGAATCTCGGTTCGTAGTTCTTGTGCGCTGGGTGAGCTGAGCACGGTGACAGAGTCGGGGGCCGCCGGCGCTACGGCGAGTGCGATTCGCTGCTGCAGGCGTTTGGTGACGTTCCCTTCGGTGGACACTGTGATCACCCGGCTGTCTGGAAGATACCCGGCGGCTCTCGCGGAGCCAGGCGGGAACACAACGCTTGCCGACATCCATGCCTCGTCGCTGGCGATGATCCCGATGACCGTGAACTTCCGCCCGTCGATGAGCACGGAGCCAGCTGCCACGTCCGGGTACTCCAGCTCACGTGCAACTCGAGTACCGAGGTAGACGACGCTTTCCTCGCCGGAGATGACTCCGTCCGACCCGAGGCCGCCGGACTTCACTGTCGCGCCCCCCGTTCGCAGTCCGCTGGGTGTAGCCACGCCGATGGCTGACTCGACGCTCCGGTCCGTCCTTGGGTTCGTGATGACGACGGAACCATTGGTGCGGTCCGGCGGCACGAGTGTACCTGCGTCAACGATCTGCGGCTGGGCGTCCAGCGCGCCGAGGAGCGTTGCCTCCTCGGCCGCCCAGGAATTTGCAGGGAGCAGCACGGTGACGCGAGAGCTCGTGGCCGATTCCAAACGTGCAGTGACTGCCTCGGAGGAGCCGACAGCTAGCGATGACGGAATGACGACCGCGGCGACACCTGCGCCGACGACAACGAGGGAGATGAGGTTCCGTCTCCACCGTCGGATGACGGATTTCACTGCGAGGCGCACGGTGCCGCTCACGAGACGACGCTTTCGGCCAGACCGTCCTTGACGCGTATCCGTCGCATGCATCGCGCTGCAAGCTCTTCGTCATGGGTGACGATGACGACCGCGGTGGTCGGTGACACAGAGGAGAGCAACGCGTCGACCACTATCGCCCCATTCGCACTGTCCAGGTTGCCGGTGGGCTCGTCGCAGAGCAGAAGGCGCGGTTCGCGGACGAGCGCTCGGGCGATGGCCACCCGCTGCTGCTCTCCTCCGGAGAGGGTCCTCGGGTAGGCGTCACTGTGATTGGTGAGGCCGAGCGCTGCGAGGTGCGCAGCGACCTGCGCCTGGCGGGGCACCTTCTTCTCCTCCTGTCGGTGCAGTCCTAGCGTCACGTTCTCTTCGACAGTCAGGTGAGGTATGAGGTGGAACGCCTGGAAGATGAAAGAGATCTCTGCCCGGCGCGCGTGAGCGACAGCCCGCGGCGATACTGAGAGAGCATCACGTCCGAGGATGTCGAGCTTGCCGCCGGTGGGCGTTTCCAACATTCCCAACATGCTGAGTAGCGTTGTCTTGCCGGATCCGCTGGGCCCCACGATGGCGACGGACGTGTTCGCTTCGATGGTGAACGTCGCAGACTTGACCCCCTGCTCCCCAGGCTCGAAGACCCGGCGCGCGTTCTCCGCGGTGACGAGGGCGGTGAGCTCATCCAAGGAGGATGACCTTCATTCCGTCGACGATCCCCTCGCCGCTGACCGCACAGTATCCGCCCGCGCAGAGTGTGACCTCGACGGGGTGATCACGGTACGGGTCCCCCTTGCCTGACCCCGATGAGGGCTCCCGTATGAACGTCGCTCCTTCGGCAGTTTCACGGATTGCGGTCGAGGGGACCCGCAACGCGTCTTCGGGTGAGCTTTCAACGACGACTTCCGCAGTCTCCCCGAGGTCACCTTGCGCCTCGGCGGGAACACCGTTGAGTGCGTACCAGCGTCGCGTATCGCTCGTTTCGTTTCCCTCGTCCTCATCCGAGACGTCCAGGATGGGCGTAGTGGGATCACCGATTGTCGCGGGAATCTCCGCACCGGAAGACGTCGACAGGGTCAGGGGAAGGCCGGCGAGATCCTGGTCGGCGTCGCTGGCCACGGCAACGGCCACGCCTTGGGAGCTCAGGACGCATTTCAGGCTGTCTGCGGTTTGTCCCACTCGCCCGCAGCCTGTTCCCACGGTGACGGGCGTGGAGGCAACGAACACATACCGAGACAGTGGAAGGCCCGTGTCACGCCAGCTCTCAGCGCGTGCACCGTCGGCAGTGACGACGGCAAAGCTCCGACTCTTGTAATGCTCGAACAGCGCGCCAGCGGTGGACGGCCCGAACAAGCCCGCCTTGTCGTTGATGGTCAGGCCGGTGCGACGAAGGTATTCCTGCAGCTGGGCGACATCTCCGCCTTCCGCCCCCTCAGACAGGTTGCGGTACGCGGGAAGCGCCCCTTGCATCACAATCACGGGTTGTTCGCTCACGCTCAGCAGCACCCCGCCGTCGTCAACCGTTGCCGGGGCGACACCGGTGACGATCCCGGAGCCGAATTGCGCTGACGGGATGTCCAGCGTTGACAGTGGCGTCGTTCGCACTTCCACTGACAGTGTCTTCTGCACCGATCCCGTGTCGACGGACGCGATCACGTCGACGGGTGCTTCGTCCGTCGCCTGGGTGGCTCCGAAGTTGCCGACACCGATGAAGACCAGCACCCCTACCGAGGCGACTGCGATGAGCAGCGCCGTGACGACCGAAGTGACGGTGATGAGAACTGATGCGCGTGCTCGCTGCTTCATGTCACCCATTGATGATGTCGACAGCTCGCTCCTTCACGAGCTTCAGCTCCTCCTGCATTGCCAGGAGCCTACCCTCGTTGGCTTTCAACCAATCGGCGGACTGGCTCGCGAAGGTGGAAGCGACAGTGTCACGGAGGTTCACCTCCGTCTGGCAATCGAAGTCAGCTTCCGCCAGCGCCTGCTCTTCGGAACTGGGGGCTTCCCCGGGCGCGCGGTAGGTCCCGAAAAGTTCCTGCGCGAGAGCGGGGGCGTCGAAATCGTTGACGTCATAGCCCTGCGCATCCATGCACTTCTCGTAGTCGGGTGCGAGCGCGGAGACCTGAGCGTCACGTTCGTTGCCGGCGTCGCCGGCGGTTGATAGGTACTCGTTCACGAGACCGGTGAACGCGAGCGCATCCTCGACGGAGCCGTACAACGCTGTCTGAGCTTCGGCAATGCAGCCTTCTTTGGATGTGGAGAGCTTCATGCCGTTGTCGAGGCTAACTTCGATCTGCTCCGAACCGTCAGGGCCGAACAGCGCGCTGTAGTACTTCTCACGGTCGCTGCTGCTCAACGATTTCTCCCATTCGCTGACAACATCCGTGCCCTCGCTGATTGTCGTCGCGTATCCCGTCCGCCTTGCTTCGTCTGCGGACGCGAACAGGTTCGACAGCCCGTACGACAGCGGAGTGGATTGCGCAGCATCCGAGTCGAACGGCATGTTCAGTCCGGCTGCGCGCACGCATTCCTGAACACTGAGGGCTTGGGCAATGCTGATCTCCGGCGGGAACGCCGTGAGGGTAGATGCGGCATCGAGTGTTTCCTCGGAAATGTCGCCTGAGCCTGTCGCTCCGGTGCAACCGGCAAGAAGTAGGACCGAGCCCAGGCCCGCAACCATGATGAGGTTGCGGACCTGGACCCGAGAGTTGATGCGTGTCATGAAGGTGCGCTCAAGCCTTGCGGTAGTGGTCGATCTTGTTGTTGTTCCCGCTGAAGCTGCTCACGCTCGCGCCGGCGGGGATGTACGCCAGCGTCTCCTCCTGACCGAACGCGGTGTTGTTCTTCGCGTTGTAGTTCTTGCTGGTCTTGTTCTGCGCGGAGTTGGTGACGTCGTCGGGCACCTCGACGAAGTCGCCGTTTCCTCCCTGCCAGGTCGTTCCGCCGTAGTTGTTGGCGTCGTAAGAGCACATGTTGCCGGTGTTGCATGTCGCCGCGTAGGCGGGGGCGACTCCGAGGCCGACCATCAGAGCGGCTGCGGCAGCAGCGGTGATGGCGCCGGTCTTCTTCTTCACAGTTGTTCTCCTTGAATCAGGTGCGATGAGTGAATGAGGCCTCAGGGTCTTTCTAGCTGTGCGCGACGTGGGCGTCTGTCCGCCACATGGGGGACACGGGCATGTCCGGGGGAAGACCTAACAGTCGAGCTGCACCGTTCCTCCTACAACTCCAGGCGAGTGCAGCCGTGATTTTTCCCGCTCAGAGCGCGTTTCTTGGCGAGCGCGTAGGCCGGTGCGCCTTTAGGAACGGTTCACCTTTGGTGGCGTCATTCAGCAGATGTTGTCTCAGTTTCTGTACTCTCCGACACGTGCAGCGTTGAGCAGAGGCGGTATGCATCGCATCCATCACGACAACGAGGAAAGCCATCCCTTGTAGGCTCCAGAGGACCGTGACGTATATGAACGTCGCTCCTCGTGATTGGACCTTCATGGCACAGCGTCGAATCGTCGAACTCATTGACGACTTGGACCAGACGACCATCGACGAAGGCGGCACGCTCACGTTCACCCTCAACGGCGCCGCGTACGAGATCGATTTGACCGAGGCCAACCAGCAAAGGCTCCGAGACGCGCTCGCCCCGTTCATCAAGGCCGGACGGCGCGTACGTCCCTCGGCATCCCGCCGCTCCTCCGCCGTGTCGCCCTCGGCGCACGAGAGGGACGCTATTCGCACGTGGGCGCGGCAGAGCGGGTACAGCGTGAGTGATCGCGGTCGCATCGCAGCCGACATCGTCGCGGCGTATCGCGCCGCGTAACGTCGACTCCCCAGTCAGACGCCTCAGCCACCCGCTGACGGGGCCCCTTCTGACCCTTCGCGTCTAGCCCTTTCCTCGGGGGCGGGCACCTCGATGCCTTCGGCGCGCCACGGCGCCGAGCACACCCGCCGCCACCGCGCAGAGTGGCGGCATTCGGCGCGCCCGAACGGCGGCCAGCCCGTGGTCGAAGACGCGACGGACTACAGAGATCAAGTCAACCCGCGAGGGCAAATTCGGCGTGATTACGCGGAAATCGTCCTGCTGAGCGGAGTGACGCAGGAACCCCGGAATGGGGGTTGGACATACCGAAGCGAATCCAACCCCTACCGGAGGAGCTTCCTTTGTCCCGACGATTCCTGGCCGCCGCCGCGGCGCTCATCGCAACCCTCGCTTTCGCCGCGCCTGCACCGGCACTCGCATCCACGCCACCCGCTGCCTGCACAGTCGGGGGCGTAGCGATCCCCGACGGCGCACCGGTCCCCGACGACGTCCCCACCGTCATCTCGTGTTTCGATTCGGTCGAAGCCGCGGAGCAGTTCATCGAAGATGGCGCACCGGGCGATTACCAGCAGCTTCACCCGGACGTCGAGAATGCTCGCGCGGCCGTTGCAGCCACCGTCACGGTCGGAAAGATCTGGACGGGAACCTCGCGCTCCGGCTCCGTCCTCATCCATTGGGGCTCCGGCAGCGGGTGTTACGGCGTGACGTTCGGATTCCCGAACCTCGGATCCGGGTGGACCAACAACGTGCGCTCCGCAGAAGGGTTCAACAACTGCTGGTCATCGCAATACGACGGAACGAACTACACCGGCGCGGTCCTGACCTGCGCCCCCTACTGCTCCTCGCTGGGAGCGCTGGCCGCAAAGACCTCGTCCATCGTCTACCGCCCGGTCGGAACCTTCGGTTGATCCGCTCAGCTCCGATACGGGTGCAAGCGAAGCGTCGAGCACTCGATCTTCCCGGGAACCACCGCAGCTTCGCCGTTATCGGTGACACAGGTGGTGAACTCGGACGGGGCAACAGCCGGCGCGGGCGTCGCTGACAGAGGGTCTGTTTCGGTGAACGCGCCGGACTCCCACATCTGAATGCAGACAGCCTCAGCGTCTTCAATCGGCACGACGCCGTCTGGCGTGGCGATACTCACCGCCGCGCCAGACAGCGTCCCGTCCGGGTTCCGATACGGCCCTTCCAGGCATTGAACGATGCTGGTGTCGTCGACCGGGCGCTCCTCGAGGAGAATGACGGCCGCGACTCCCGCGCCTGCCACGACAAGAACGCTGGCGGCGATAGACAGCCGGCCGGCCAGGGTCTTCCACCATGGCCGACGCGACAGGTCTCGGCGCATCTGCTCGATGAGCAGATCCTGCACCTCGCGGCGGTGCGGCATTCCTTCGGACGGGTCAGTCACGCGTTCGCCTCCTCTGTTGTCGGAGCATACTCATGAAGCGTTCCGCGCAGACGGCTCTTGACACGCGACAGCCGCGACTTGACCGTCCCCTCGGGTATGCCGAGCACGACCGCTGCTTCTGATGCAGGCAGCTCTTGAATCATGCACAGGATGACAACGCTCGCGTCACGCTGGTTCAGGTCGAGCAGAGCCCCACGCACGTCGTTCGAGATCTTCAGGGAGTCCATCGCTCGGGCGACTTCGTCGGCATGGTCGGGGACGTCTCCGTCGTGCGGAATACGGTTGAGGAGCCGCTGATATCGGCGGCGGGAGCGAAGGCTATTCTTCGCGGCGAACGCCGTGGTCGCCAGGAGCCATGGCAACACGGATCCGTCGACGACCCGGACCTTGTCGCGCTTGCGCCACAATTCGAAGAACGCGGTTGCCGCAACCTCTTCAGCATCCCATGTGGTGCGCATCAGCACGAGAGACATTCGCCACACCGGAACCTGATGCCGGTTATGCAGCATTCGGTAGGCAGGTTCATCGCCGCGCGAAAGCCGGAAGAGGAGTTCGCCATCAGGGGGCGTCGTCGCCTCTGCGTTCTCCGACACTGCCTCACCTCGTAGTTCGCCGACATCGGAAAACTCCGACTGCCCTCCCTGATTCTAAAGGGACTCATCTGTGCACGCGGTCGCGTCGGAGAGGTGGCGACGGACGACGCTATGCAGCCGTCGTCAGGGTCGCGGCGCGGAGCGCCTTGACGTGAGCGTCTCGTGCGTCTCGAGGACTGCACTGCAAGTAGCGATGGCACTGGGCGCGGAACGTCTCATACGTTCCGTAGCCGTAGCGCCGCGCGACGACGGACATGGGAACGTCGGGGCGAAACGCCGAGACCGCCACGACCTGCCGGAGACGGCGCCGGGCGAGGATCTCGGCGACGCTCGGACAGCCGACGAATGCCCTGTCGAGCTGGCGTCGAGAGACGTACAGCTCACGGGCCAACCAGGCGGGACCGACGCGGTGATCGCGGTAGTGGAGGTCGATAAGCGCAAGACAACGTTCGCGTAGTTCGTCGAAGTTGGTGGCCCTCATAGAACGTAATGTCCGGGTATGCCGCCACGGTTCCCACATACGTCAGATTGATGTCGGCTCGCCTCGTGGCAACTCGATCACCCCGGTCCGGCAGATGGCTCCGAGAGCTCTAGTGTGTGTTCGTGACACTCACTCGCGACGACCGCAACAACGTAGCAATAGCTCTGACCACGTTCGCAGACCTCGGCGACGTCCTCATGGCAGAGCTCCGGTCCACGCCCCCGCCGGAGGACTCGCTGATCCAGGAGTGGAGTGATGACGGGCTTGCTGGCGAGCAGGTCATCCGCGCATTCACTGCCGTCAATGCGGCGATACTCAGCGGCGCCGACCACCTCCGGTCGCTGAACCACCTCGCTCGAGTCGCGACGACCGCCAGCGTGACCGTCGCCCGGGGAGCCGTCGAGGCATACGCGCAGGCCGCGCACTTGGCGACCGCACAGTCCGCCGCCGAGTTCGCCGACCGCCACTTGTCGGCGCTGCACAAGGAATATGGGTTCCTCATCCAGCACGCCGCGACGCTGACCAATCTGAACGGCGAGGTCCTCGATGCTGCGGCAGAACAGTCGAAGGTAGAGGCGGAACGGCGGGAGCTTGGGCTTGGTGACGCTCGTCCCACGGGCATGACCAAGAAGGTGCTCAACCTCCTGAACATCGCGACGACCGGCACGAGCGGCGCCCACGTCTATTCGGGGTTATCATCAGTCGCGCATGCTCAACTGACCGGTGTCGGAGCGTTCATCTCCGTGGCCGAGAAGGAAGTGAAGGGTCTCGCTTCTGACCGCGAAACTCTCGTGAACCTTGTGTTCATGACGTCCGCAGCGGCCGGCCAAGCGCTGAACGACGTTGCAGGTCTCTTCGGCAACCAGACGGCACACCGGTTCGCGCTCGACCAGGCGAAGCGCATCGTGTCCGAGGCGCAGACGGCGCTCGTCATCGCGACAACCTGAAACACGACGCCGACGTCTTCTAGCGGCTGCGACTCAGAGCCGCCACCGCGTGACGACTTCGTCGAATCCGGCGTTGAACTCCGGCACTCCCCCGAAACTGGGGTGTCGGACGGTGACCGCGAGGTCCGAAGAAGACATCGACTGGACCGTAGGCACCGCCTTCCCGGTGACCCGTGCGACACTTGCCGCGGCGTTACCGCCAACGGCAATGACCCGTCGTCCACGGATGGCTGCGCGTAGGACGCCGTCACCTGCTGCGAACTCCACGCTCGTGGGTCTGCGGTTCTTGTCGTGACGTCCCGGGAGGAACGGGTGCAGCGGGAAAGCGTTCCACAGCAGAGCGCGGTCATCCAGCCCGTGCGCCGCGAGGGCGCGGTGAACCGTTGTGGCTGAGGCCTCGCGGGTGCCCGGCAGCCCGACCATGGTCGGGGAGGTGAAGGCGACGCCCGACTGGCGGGCACCTCGCCATCCGGCGGCCTCACCCACTAGGACCAGATCGCCGTGCTCCACGTCGCGCAGGTGCGCCGTGAGCTGATCTCGACGCTGTGCCGCCGACGTCGCAAACTGGGCGCCCTGGTCGCTGCTGTCGAGATAGAAGTTCGTGGCCGTGGCGGTGGACGGTATCGCCATGACCAGGTTGAGCAGGGTGGAGGTCACCGAGTGGGCTCTCCGAGGTGGGGCGTCAAAAGGTCGACGAGCTGCTCTTGCCCTTCGGGGGCCATCAGTTCCCAGTCCGCGGGAACACGAACGATGGCAGACTTGTCCCACTCGTCGGCGAACCGCTCGAATGCCTGATGGAACGCGCGCAGACGGACGACATCCGCCGCCTCGCCCTCGCGTGCACGACTGAGGACGCGCTCGACCAGTTGCTCGTCGGTCATCTCCCGATAGATCAGCAGGGCGGGCACTTCATACTGCTTCTCGATCTCACGGTTGAGAGCGGCGAGCAGTGCAAACTCGCGGTCGCTCAGTGTCTTCTGCTCGTGGTTCGCTCGCGAGTATGCGCCGTGGTGCTCAAACGGTGTGCGGTCTTCGATGATGATGTCCGCGGACGTGTCCTGCAGCCGCGTTCGCAGCTTCTCGTGCCGTTCGGCGGATGCCGCAAGGAAGTGGGCCTGGCTGGCGAAGCCCCACCGGGCAGGGTCATTCTGCGCGTCGATGAAGAACGGGTTGAGCTTCTCGATCTGTCCTTCGAGGAGCTCATCTGCGTTCCACCGGGACATCACGATGTTGGCGACGGTGGTTGCGCCCGCGGCGACCGCGCCGGTCGCGACGATATAGCGGGCGGTCATGCGACAGCCCTCGTGTGAGGGGTGACGTTGCTCGGGTGTCCGAACCATGTCTGAGGCATGCCGAGCCAGTGAGCGATGGCGTCAGCCAGCTGCGTTGTGTTCGCGAACTCGCTGACCATCCCGCCGGCGTCCGTGATGAGCCCTTCGGCGAAACGAGAGCCCTTCTCCCCCTGCCGCTTCAGACCCAGTACTCGACGTCCGGAAGCTGTGGACAGCGCGATCTCCGCCCCGACGCCGGTCGAGGGCAGACCGATGTGCGCAATCACGGCGTCAGCGCTGTTGAGCGCCGAGATGTCAGTGGCGAACACGGTGCGAGCGGAAAGGCCACCCGCGGTCACGGGATCCGTGGAGTGATGGGGCACGTAGGCTTCATGCCCCATCGAGGTGACCAGTTCGGCCAGCTCGTCGTAGAAGTCGCGGGCGACCCCGAGGTCGGAAGAACCCTGCAGTGGACCAGAAATGTAGATGCGCATGCTTCCCTCTATGCGTCTAGTTGTTGGGCTGCTTGTAGAAGACAAAGACACGTTCATACTGCGGCCTCTCATCGCCGACATCGACGAGCGTCTTGCGGAGGCTCACTACGTGCCATGCTCGCACGTCCGCCATTGTCGCAACACCAGGAATGTCTGCGGATACGCTGACCGCCGTCGCGTCGCCGTCGCGTGCCGCTGCGGTCACGATGTCGGGATCGAGTCGTCCGGATGACATCCCATCAGGAACGAAAACTGCGCCCGCGCGCTGTGGCTGTTTCGCGATCCTCCACGCCGGCCCCTTGCGGTGTTGTGTCGAGTACTCCCAGATCACGAGCGACCACTCCGGCGCGACCTCGGTGATGCGTCGCGCTGCCGTTTCCAACGACACATGAAAGTGGGAGGCGAGCGTCTCGACGGTCTGCCTGTCCGGTGACCCCTGTTCGTCGAGGGCAGCGCGGAACGGCGCAGTCGGCATGAGGATATGAGCTGCGCCGATATTGCACAGACGCTCCACGCGTGTGAAAAGTTCCTGCGAGCGCAGCTGCTTGACCAGTTCCGGGTAATCCGCCACCGCGGTGAAGAGCAGGATATGGCCGAGCTCGTGCGCAACGGAGAAGCGACGGCGCTCCCCTGACATCTGCAGCGGAACCCGGACGTGCCAGCGCCCGTCGACCACGGTGAGTTGTCCGTGCTCGGTAAGGTCATTGTCCGCCCCGCGCTGCGCCGGCTGATAGCTGACGGTGGCCCCGAACCGCGTGGCCACGGCGCGAGGGTCGATGGGCACGAAGGAGACGAAGTCGGCGGTGGTGTGCTTCGCCGCCTTCTCCATGGCGAGTTCTGGAGTGTCCGCAGCCCACGTGCGGCGGAACATCTCGAGGGCGCGTGCGGTCACTCGCCCCTCTCACGACGAACGTCGTCCAGTGCCTGCGCAACATCCTCGGCCGTGAGCTCGCTGGCCCGGTCTTCTCCGCGGGACGCGAGCACGAAGTCAGCCTGGCTGAGTCGCTCGCGCACCTGCAGCATGTCTTCCAGGGTGATGTTCTGAGGCGCGACTTCCATGGCACCGAACATGTCGACGAGCCAGCCCAAGTCGTTGGCTTGGTTCGCCCCGGCCACGACACGGGACGCGACGCCACCCTGGTTGAACTGTTCGATATCGGCGAAATCGAACAGCGTCCCTTCGGTGTCATCACCTTCGTCCATGGCCACGTCGAGCAACGGCATGATGTACTTTGCTGCACCTCCACGGAAGTAGTCCGGGAGCGCATCGAACTCCGCCCGTGCTTCTTCCCGCAGTTCACGCTTGCCGAGTCCGTACGCGTACAGCACGTTGAACAGCGCCGCCCAATACTCTCCCAGAGCTTCGCGTGCTTCACTGGCGAGAGCCTGCAGCTCTTCCAGAGTGCTGCAATGCCGGAGCTTGGCCTCGTACTGGGCCAGGAGCTCCGCCTTCTTCAGTGCGTCTCCGCGCGGCATCTCCGGCATACGGATAGAAGTCGGGCTCGTGACAGTGAGAGTCTTCTTCACCCCCGCGTCGTGCGATTCGAACACGTGCATGGATGCTGCCCAGTGCACGTACCGGGCGAACGGGACACCGATCTCGGCCGCGACCATCTCCCCGATCATGGAGAACTCGAAAAAGTTATACGGCAATAGGGTGAAGGCGTTGTTGGAGCGCATCACCGTTGTCATGATGAGTCCGCCGTCGCGGACATGGAAGAAGATCCCGAACGTGCACGGGATGTCTTTCGACTTGCGGATCGCGTCGTCGGGCAACCAGACGACCGCCGCCGCGCGGCGGCTCGCGGGGTCGTGACGCAGTTCCGCGACGACGCCCTCGAGCTGGTTTCGCCCCGGCGACGCGCTGAAGATCCGGCGCCCGTATGACGAGCCGGGGACGCTGATGCCGTTGTCCGTGAAGTCGCGAACCTTATCCTCGTAGTACGCGATGTCTTCGAGGCGGTCGGAACCGCTGACGAGCCAGACGAACCGGGCAACGCCGGCCACCGTGTTGAACGGATGCTCTCCGCCAATGATGCGCTGGAGCGGATCTGCCATGCCGGTGGTGTAACCCATCAGCTCGCGGAATCGCCCGCGCGTCTTCTCTCCCGCGTCAACCGCAGACCCTGACTCGGTCAGGTCTCGAATCGTCTGCACATGCGCGGCTGCCACGTGTTCCGGTACATCAACGCTCACAGCTGTCCCCTTTGCTCGGTCGAATCCTATGAGCGCGCGTGAACACGGGTCAATGCACGCGCATTCACCTTGTCTCTAACTCTGTAGTGGCCGCGATATCGCGCACTGCGTATCGGAGCGTCTTGACGGACATGGAGCATGTCACGCGACTACAGAGTTAGAGACAGATTCGCCGCTCCCCAGTCGGGTTCGATGTCATTCCGTTTCGCCGTTCCATTCGTCTGGATATGATCCGGTCATGGCGGATCACCTGCGCCTCAATGGCGTAACACCGATGACAACGAAGCGACGGACGAACCGGCGCCCGGGCTCGACTCCGTTCGATCCCGATGAGCACCGCGAGCATGTCTTCAGCATCATGAACGACCTCGATGATGCGATGCCCGGCCTGTTCGACGACCTCGCCTCTGAGCCCTCGGCCGAGGATCTCGGAGAGATCGTCCTCAAGGTCACGGGTAGCGCTCAGTTCTCGCCCACGGAGTTCTCCGCGTTGAAGATGAGCCCGCTGGCGGGCAACGAAGACAAGCACTTCTTCGTGCTCACCAACCAGGAGTCTCGCGCGCTCTTCCACCAGCTCGCGGAAAAGTACTCGGCGGATGCTTCGGACTGGGAGGACCCGAAGGCGTGGCGCACGATGCTCGAGAAGGTGCAGAACATCGAGCTGTACGGTCGTGACGACCGCGTCGGCCCCAGTGCGATCCAGCCTGAAGGCGACAGCGTCGCCACCATCGACATCGTGCTGTGGCCCACCTCTGTCATGAACAAGAGCGCCGAGAAGGTCGGGAGAGAGCGAGTCCGAGCGATACGGTCGTTCATCCAAGCCTCCGACCCGACAGACGGGCGGGTGGAGGTCGTGTACTCCGACGACCGGGACCCCGACACTCTGCAGGTGCGGGCCACTGTGAGCGCGCAGGTTTTCGACATGATCGCCGAGCACCCGTACGTGGAACGCATTCAGGGTCCACTAGTGGCGGCGGTCACCCAGAAAGACATCTTCGAGAGCTCAGCCCCTACCCAGCCGCCGCTGCCGGAGGGGACTCCCATCGGGATCATCGACGACCTCATCGTCGATGCCAATCCTTGGTTGCGTGACGTCGTCGTCGCTCAACGAGATTTCCCGGCGGGCTACGTGTTCGGCTCGGCTACCCGTCATGGCACGCAGGTCGCCGGCCTCGCCGCCTGGGGTGACATCGCACCCCTGCTTGCAGACCCTGACTACGACGGGCAGCCATTCCCGCTGTACCTTGCTCGCGTTGCGCAGATGAACTCCCACGGGGAAACCCAACTCGTCGACAACGCGGAGAAACAGCTCGAGGACGCCTTGCGATGGCTCCACGAGCAGGGAGTCCGCATCGTCGTGTTCGCTCTAGGGAAGGAAGAGCCGGACGGCGGAGCGATCCCTGAGATCCTGTCCTCGACGCTGGATCGCGTATCCACCGAACTCGAAATGGTCCTCGTCACGGCTGCCGGAAACCTGAAAGAAGCCGCCGGGCACTGGCTGAATGACTACCCCAGCTACCTCATCGACTCCTCCGCCAAGGTGGCGGCACCGGGGAGCGCCGCCACCGCCGTCACTGTCGGTTCCCGCGCGCACGCGGATGTCGTCGACACCTCGTCCAGCCCCTACGGACAGCCCATCGCTAGCGCAGGCAAGGCTGCGCCTTTCAGCCGGACAGGACCATCTCGAGCGACGAACGCAGCCGGGCGGCAGAAGCCCGAGTTCGCCAGTTACGGCGGCAGCTGGGGTTACGACTCGTCCATCGACCAGATCATCCGTGACAACGCCGGACTTGCAATCCCCACCCTGATTCCGCCGGTCAACGGCCGAAACTTCGGCTTCGCAGCCGGAACCAGCTATGCGGCACCTCGAGTCGCTCACGAGCTGGCTCGCATCAAGACGCGGTACCCGGATGCGGGGCCGAATCTCCTTCGCGCACTCCTCGCGCTGTCCGGCGACCAGCTCCCCACAGGGGTGAAGAACCCTAACGAAGTGATGTCTGGGGTCTTCGGAGTCCCGGATGCCGACCGGGTACTGGAGAGTGTCGGCAACTCGGTCATCTTCGTCTATGAAGGCGTCATCGCGACGAACTCCCACCTGGCAATCGAACTGCCGATCCCGGAGCAGTTCGCCACGGGCTTCTCGCAGCGTGAGGTGCGTATCGCGCTCGCGTTCGATCCGCCCACTCGCCGCAGCCGGCGCGATTACGTTGCTGGCAACATGACCTTCGAACTGATCCACCGCGAGCCGCTCTCTGCAATTCAAGCGGCCTATGCCAAGCAGCCCACCGCCAAGCAGCTCGCCGCAGACCCCTCGCTGACCTTCGTTCCGGCGATGAAAGGCTTGCCGATGTCCCCGCCGAAGACGCGCTTCAAGTCCTCGACGCTGATCTGTCGTGAGTACTCGAACCCCGTCCGCGGCTGGGACCCGGACGACCAGATCTACCACCTCGTCGTCACCCATGAGCCGAGCCCCTGGACTCCTGCGCAGAAGGACGAGTACAAGGAGCAACGGTTCGCTGTGGCCGTCCGCCTCGTCGACCACGGCCGCCCGGAGCTCGACCTGTTCGGACTCGCAGAGGCTCAGCTGCAAGCACGTACCCGCGGCCGCGCACAGGGACAGACGCCATGACCCGGGTGCACGATAACCACCCGTGGCGACAGACACCCCCTCCCCCGTTCTTTGAGGAGACGCTGCAAGAGGGCAACGTCGTCGAAGACAAAGCTCACGGTCAGTTGGTCATCACCTACCAGGGGCCGTGCCCGTGCTGCCTGGGGCAGACGGTGTCGAAGACTCCGTTGACCGTGATCCCGAGCGACGACCAAGGCATCCGCGGACAGAGCGCCGGTCAGCCTTTCACTGTGACGATGCAATGCGCCTGCGTCACCGTCCACCCGGACACCCCGGCAGGGATGAGTGGCTGCGGACATGAGTGGGAAGTGACGGTGCGATGATGCGAGAGTTAGAGATCATCTCGGGTCGGCGGGCAACTCCCGCAGGAGTCGAACAGCTGCAGCGCATCCGACAGATGCAACGCAGCCAACTGTATGCAGTGCGAGCCATGGCGCAGAACTGGCGCAACGGCGTCGGTTTGGTCGCAGTCGCCGGCGGCGCCATCACATTCCTCGCAGGTCCCGACGTCCTCAAAGAGGCAAGCCGCACATCCGTCGTGGACGGCGCCTATCTCTTGCTCTTCGGAACGGTCGCCACCGTCATCGCCGTCATCCTTGCGATGCGCGCGTCATTCGGCTGGCCGCTCCGGCTGAAGATCGTCGATGAGGACACTCTCACCAACTGGGAAGCCGAAGAAACGAATCGGACTGTCTGGCTTCTGCGTATTTCGATGGTCCTCAGCGCGCTTGCGCTCATCATCTTCGCGCACGCGAGCGCGGTCCTCGTATTCAATGTGCCGTTCTATTGGCACTTCTGCGACTGGGCGTAGCCCTACCAGGGGCGTTCGACGGTCTCGCGGAGCGCGAAGTCGATGTCGGCCTGCCGGATGCCCTTGTTCTTCTCGAGCAGTGAGTGACGAGCGGCAGAGTTTGCGAAGTACTCCACCGCTGCATGCGGCAGGCCTTCGAAGCGGTCCACGTACTGTTGCGCGAGCGCGAACCCGTCAGCGGACAGCAGCCGACGGAGCAGCTCTCGTGTCTCGTCGGCGCTGGGAAGCCCGAGTTCGATGACAGCATCGAACCGCCGCCAGAGCGCCGCATCGAGGATCTGTGAGTGGTTGGTCGCCGCGACGATGAGCGAGGGTCCCGTATAGGCGTCAATCTGTTGCAGTACGGCATTGACCACTCGGCGCAGCTCACCATGATCCGAGACGTCCCCGCGCATCTTCCCGAGCGAGTCGAACTCGTCCAGGAACAGCACGTATGAGCCCGTCGAGGCGAAAGCGAACAGGTTGCTGAGGTTCGTCGCCGTCTCGCCGAGGTAGCTGGACATCAGACCTTCGACCCGCGCGGTCACAAGCGGCCGCCCCAGGTCATGAGCAAGGGCAGATACCGCCGAAGTCTTCCCGCACCCGGGAGGGCCCGACAGGAGCACACGATTGCGTCTCGGGAGGTTTGCCGCGTCCAGTGCCGGCCAATGGTGCACTTCGTTGACGAGGCGCTTCAAGGTAACTTCCACATTGGGCGCGAGCACCAAATCGTTGATGTACCGATCCGGGTACTCCACCCGCGCCAAAGGCAACGAGCTGTCCCGGTCGACGGGAGGTTCCGGCATCGCGGGACCATCGACCACGCCGACGGAAGAGTTTGCGGCCAAGAGCGTACGGAGCTCTCGGGCAAGGACCGTATGGCGCTTGCTTTCTTCCTCTTGGATGATGGCCTGCACTGCCCGGCGGAACTTGAGATCGTCACGATCCCCGTATGCGGAGATCATGTCGCGAATGTGCCGTCCAGCCATGGTTACACTCTACCCTCTCGTCGCCTGAACATCTAGATTTTCAGTGCTATTTCTTTGCTACCATGAACACATGGTCGGTCGTCGCCCGAAGTCAGAATTTGCCTACTCTATGCGCAGTGACCGTCTTCGAACTGTGCTACTGAACCAGCGTAAAAAAGTGCTACATCTTTCACGAGCCGAATTGTCGGAGCGTGCGTCCGTGAGCGTGTCCACGATCCGCGCCATCGAGGAGGGGCGGACCGTCGACCCTGGGCTCTTCACCGTGATTTCCCTGGCCGTGGCGCTTCAGATTGACCTCGGACCGATGATGACCAGCGTCACCGGCCCGATCCGTCACAAGCCGCTCCACGACACCGACTGAGCGCCTAGCTACGGCTGCGATGACCTCCGGCTTTCGCTAGACGGTCGCTCTTGGCGCGCACGCGACCGAATCGCTAGGGTCAAGCGCGTGGCCCTAGAAGCAGAGTTGCTGTGCCAAGGAAGTACTGAAGATATCGCCCTCGCGCTCCTGCGCAGTTTCGGGTGCGAAGGGGAATTCGTCAATGCTCACAGCATCATGGTGGTGACGGACCAGAGGTTCTCGTCGGAACCCGACGTTGCAGCGCTCGTCGGGCAAGAACCCAGCAAGCCACCGCACCGTCCACTTCGACGACCCTGCGGAAGCGGCGGAGATCGTCCAGTTCGCTGACCTGCTTCTGCGGATGCTCACCCGAGCGGCTGCGCCGAGCGTATAGCCACCTTCGCACGAGTGTGGGCGTAGCGAGCGGCCGCCCGCGGTAGATTCCGTGAGCGACTTCTTGCATCAGCTCAGGGCGTTCGATCCAGTCGGCAACCAGACCCGCAGATGGACGGTCAGGTGGCGGACGCTCGCTGCTGGTACTGGGCGAGAGCTCCGTCGAATGTCTCGAGAGCGGTGCGAACCAGCGCACTCACCAATGCCCAGCTCGATGTGGCGCGATGAATGTTGGCGTTGCCGCCGCCGATCTGGCGATGTTGGAGAGCCATCACGGCGGCGGCGGAATTCCCGTGAGCGAGAGAGCTGCACAGACGCCAAGCGAGAAGCGTCGAGGGCTGCTGGGAGATCTTCAGGCTTCGCTCCACGGCGGTGAGCATGTCCGTGTGGCTGAGGCGGGGCACGTCGAGCGATGACTGGTGGAGCCCTTTGACCTTGCGTCGCAGGCTGTCAAGGTGATCGTGGCGCTGGAGGTCCCAGTCTGTTGCCGCATGCCCGGCGGCTGAGGCGAACTCTGCGCTGTCGCGTTGGTCCCACGATGCGGTGCGCAGTGCGCGCAAGACGCGACGGTTGCTGACGTTGGGCTGGAGCAGCCAGTACGCCGTCGCAGATGTCTCCAGTGCCGCGCGAATCAGAACGTAGCCCGCGTAGTTGGGCAGACCATGACCCGCCACGAGGTGATCGAGCGCTACGAGATGCTCTGCGGCGAGCTGCAGCTGGAATCGCACCTGGTACGAGATAGGGCTGTAATCGGTGCGTTCGTCTTCTCTTGCCAACATCCCGTCGGGTGTGACGATCACAGCCAGCGCTCGAGACCTCATCTCGTGGATGCGTGGCCGCAGCGAGTCGTACTGTTCTTGCCCGTATCGTTCGAGATCGGGGTTGACGAAAGAATCTTCTGCCATGCACCCGTTCTAGCAGCGCCGGCAAGAACGACTCGATTGGCCCCTCTCAATTCCCCCGCTCTCCCGCGGGTCTGTCACTTCTGCGGCGAACAACGACGGCTCGCCTGCCAGCGAGTCGGTCATACTGGGCGGGTGGCCCCCTCCCCGATCTATACGAGCGAGCCCATGGTGACTCGCGCTCTCGCTGCCGAGATCAGACATCACCCGACCGCATTACAGGATTTCTTAGAGGGCTTGAGCGACAAGCGGCCGTTCGGGCTTCTGCAGCGAGTGCGTTGCGAAGCAACCGCCCGCGTCGACGTCCTCCTCGAGTTCGAACAAGCCGACGGCACGCCGCTCTCGGTCGGACTTGAAGCGAAGTTCGACCACGAGCTCACCCGCGCTCAGATCCGCAAAGAGGCCGACGCCGTCCAGCAGCTCTTCGTCGTTGTCCGCGACACCGACGGCGTGCCTCATTGGCTCGCCGAGGACTTCCCTACGGTGCCCGTGATCAGTTGGCACGACCTGCTGAAGCGTTTCCCTGATTCGAGAATCACAACGGACGACCTGGATTCGATTCGCACTCCGAAGGCAGCCGTCGAAGCGCATTTCACGCGCCTCAAACCCCACCTTGACCAGCGGCTGGACGGGTGGGCTATCGATCCTCGCCGTAACGGCAGCGGCAATCCTTCAATCGTTTTCGGGTCGCCGCCGCTGCCGGATGGCCGCACTCTTCGCGGGCAGATCCAGGTCACCGGACGAGGCATGCCAAAGCACGCTGAGGACCTCCGGCTCGAAAGCCACATGGGCATCTCGGTGGTCGAAGACGAGTCGAACTACTTCGACCCGAAGCTGTCGCCCGACGTCCCGGCTTGGATCGAGAGCCTCAGGACACTTCAGCGGGAAGTCCTCGACGGGCACGAGGACCGATTGCTGATCAGCCGGCGCGCACCAGGAGTGAGCTCGCGAGACCTCGGGCAGTGGAAGAAGCCACTGGCGATAACGCACCTCGAAGAGGACGCCCACCTCGCCAAAGGCTACGTCGATTGGGCCATAGGCCCAAAGACAGCCCCCGTGCCACTAGAACGCTTGGATGAGCTCGCGGCTATCACGGTTGAGGTCTTCGAACGGTGGCATGCGGCCGAGTCAGGTTGAAGCGGCTCGCTCACCGGTCCGTCGCAGGCCTTGGGGACGAGAGCACGACCTCGGGAATGCTGCCCGTTGATTGAGTAGACCTAACTACAGAATCCAGGACAGCAATATCGTAGATCCTGCAGGCCGCCGCCCGCGCTGCATACGCTCGCCCAATGACGTTCGATCCTGATCAGTGGGACGACATCCTGGATGAAGCAACGAGGAACGTCAGAGCCGCAGACAAGAGGTTCCGCGCTTCGTGCGTCGGCGCACCTGTGGAGGCAATCGTCTACGAGTTCGGGATCAGCGGACCTCTCGTGGACCTCGACGATGACGATCTGCGCGCGTACGCGGAAGCGGTCTCGACCGGTCGGCCGTTCCCCTTGCCCATCGCCTAACTCACACTCACTCGTAGCTGCGGTGCACGTGCCAGCCGTGCTCTGCCTTGAACACGTCGAAGACGAGCGACAGCCCGTCGTCGTCCGTGCCTTGGAAGCGCCAGCCGTAGAGCCCGGCATTGCCCTCGCGGGGCGCGACCCAGATGGAGTGACAAAGGCGAGTGGGAGTATCCGTCACCTTCCAGCGGCGACCTGCAAAGACCATCCTGGCGGGAATGTCGTCGGCCATCCATAGGGTCGCAGGAAGGTGAGCAGTCGAAGGTCTCATGATCCGAGAATAGAACATAGATTCGAATGTTGCTAGCCTAGTGACGGCCGGAGAGAGGATGCCGGCGTGGGATCGAGCAAGAGGTTGGCGGCGTACTACGACATGCGTTCCCAGCATGAAGAAATCCTGCGTGCCGCTCGCGCGGGGCCATTGCAATCGCTCACTGACCGCGAGCTCGCGTTTTCGCCAACTACTCCATGAGCGCCATCGTGTTCGGCGAAATTGCCGCCCTGACCCCCGTGTTCGGATGGGCGGTCGGCATGAAGATCTTCATCAGCGTGCTCGGGTCGCTGGGGGTGCTCACCATCATCGGCTCCAGCATCTTCGCCTTCAGGGTGGCGAAGGCAGACCAGGAGAGCAACGAGGCTATCGAGACGCTCCAGAAGAAGGCCGAGGCGCTACAGGAACTATCGGAGGAGCAGTTCCAGATGTCCCTGGAAGACCTGCAGATGAAGCTCGCGATCACCGGATGGGGGCTCCTGCACATCGCCAACTGGATGCGAGCCAAGACAAAGCTGCCTGATACCGCAGCCTAAAACGGCACGTCGCCCGTTCGTCCCCTAGAACGAGAAAAGCCACCGGAATCCGGTGGCTTTTCTCGTTTGACCTGGCATTCTGAGATACGGGAACAAAAATCCCGAGATACGCGAATACCCCCCGGTGGACCTAAGGGGATTCGAACCCCTGACCTCCTCGATGCGAACGAGGCGCGCTACCAACTGCGCCATAGGCCCGTGAACCTCGTCTACGTTATCACGCTCGACGCGGCGCTCGAACCGGACGGCTCATCCCGCGGCCCGCTTCGCGAGCAGCTCCCGCACGTGCGCCTCGATCTCGGCGTCGTCGACGAATCCCATCCGCGCGTAAGGGGAGCTCGCCGCCGGCAGCTGCACCGGTGCGGCGGGAGCCATCTGCTCCGCGCGCTCCCGGAGTGCCGCGACCCTCGCCGCCTTGCGACGCTCCTCCTGAGCGTCGATCTCCGCCTGTGCGGTCTGGGCGCGCGAACCGGCCACCGACACGAGCGGCTCCGGAAGAGGTCGAGGCGTCCAGGTCGCACGCCCCTGGTCGTGCAGGGCGGGGGCGACGCGCGGAGCCTCGGCGGCGGCGACGACCGCCTGCGCGGGTCGCCGTGCCGCGCGGTGCGCCACGGACGCCATGCGCTGCAGCATCACCCCTGCGACGATCGAGAGCGCGACTCCCGTCCACAGCAGCAGCTGAGCCTGCACGGCGATCAGCTGCCAGACCCCCACGCCGACGAGCGCGACGCCGGCGAGCAGCACCGCGGTCGCGGACATCCGCACCCGCCGCCGGGCTCTGGCCTGACGGACGGCGGGGTCGGCGCGCGTGGCGGCGAGCTCCTCGCGCAGCAGGGCGAGCTCGGCCGCCTCCTTCTCCGCCTGCAGCCTCTTGGCGAGCTTCTGCTGGGCGAGGGCGGTGCGGGCGTTCAGCTCGAGGTGCACCTCCGCCGGCGTCTCGCTGGTCTCGGCGAGCACGCGCAGCGCCTGATTGAGTCGCACGGCGTTGCGTTCGGCGGCGTTGTACTGGAAGCGTCCGCGCCAGGAGGGCAGCAGATAGAGCATCCACAGGAGCACGGCGACGAGCACGATCACTCCCCCGCTCAGCACCGGCCCGTCCATGTCGACAACGGTACGGGAACACACGGTCCTCGGCGGCCCAGTGCGGGCGCGTGTCGCGACGAGTTCCGGCGGCACCGGGGATCAGAGGGCGAGGCGGTCGGACGGCGGCACCGTCGCCGCATCCGGAGGGACCTGCCCGTTCAGCCAGCGTGCGAGAACGCCCTGCGGCACGTCCTCGCGAGTGAGCGCGAACGCGTAGTGGTCGCGCCAGTCGCCGTCGATGTGGATGTACCGCCGGCGCAGACCCTCGTAGCGGAACCCCAGCTTCTGCACGACGCGCAGGCTGGCCGCGTTCTCGGGGCGGATGCAGATCTCCATCCGGTGAAGGCCGTACTCGGTGAAGCACGCATCCGTCGCGAGGGCCACCGCCGTGGGCGTGATGCCCTTGCCTGCGAAGCGCTCGCTCACCCAGTAGCCGATGGTCGCGGAGCACAGCGACCCTCGTGCCACCCCCCACACGTTGAGCTGGCCGGCCACCTCGCCCTCGTACTCCATCACGAAGGGGTAGCCGCCGCCGTCGCGGTACTGCTGGAGCAGACGACGGATGCTGAGGCGCATGTCGAAGGACACGGCCCCGTACGGGACCGTGGCCTCCCACGGCTGCAGCCACGAGCGGTTCGCCAGCAGCTCGTGCTGCAGGGCCCGCGCGTCGCGCGATCGGACGAGTCGCAGCTCGATGGAGCCGTGCCGCATCCCCGTCGCCTGATCCATCATGCGCTCCGACGTCGCGATGACGCCTAGAGGCGCTCCGCGAACTCCTTCAGCCACGGCCGCAGCTCGGGACCGAGGTCCTCGCGGTCGGAGGCCAGCTGGACGATGGCCTTGATGTAGTCGACGCGGTCGCCGGTGTCGTAGCGACGTCCGCGGAAGATGACGCCCGAGACGCCGGGGCCGTCGGGGTCGGCGGCGAGCTCCTGCAGAGCGTCCGTCAGCTGGATCTCTCCGCCCTTGCCCGGCTCGGTGCGCTCGAGGATGTCGAAGATCGACGCGGGCAGCACGTAGCGGCCGATGATGGCGAGGTTGGAGGGCGCGTCCTCCTGCGCGGGCTTCTCGACGAGACCCGTCACGCGCACGGCATCCGATCCCTCGATCTCCTCGACGGCGGCGGCGCCGTACATGTGGATGCTGGCGGGATCGACCTCCATCAGGGCGATGACGGCAGCGCCGGTGCGCTCGTGCTCGGCGATCATCTCGGTGAGCAGCGGATCGCGCTCGTCCATGAGGTCGTCGCCGAGCAGCACCGCGAAGGAGCTGTCGCCGACGTGGGTCCGCGCCCGCAGCACCGCGTGGCCGAGGCCCTTGGGCTCACCCTGGCGCACGAAGTGGATGTCGGCGAGGTCGCTCGACTTCATCACGCGCTCGAGACGACTCATGTCGCCCTTCTCGGTGAGCTTGACCTCGAGCTCCGGCACGGAGTCGAAGTGGTTCGAGATCGCGTTCTTGTTGCGCCCGATGATGACGAGGATGTCCTCGATGCCGGCGTTGGCCGCCTCTTCGACGACGTACTGGATCGCCGGCTTGTCGACGACCGGCAGCATCTCCTTCGGCATCGCCTTCGTCGCGGGCAGGAATCGTGTCCCCAGTCCTGCGGCGGGAATGACGGCTTTGATCTTCTGATGGCCCATCGTCCCAGCCTACCGGTGGAGCCGCCGTAGACTCGGAGCCATGGCGAACGACGTCGAGCACGAGAAGCGCGCGCTGCGCGCCGAGCTCCGCGAGAGGCGGCAGCTCCTGAGCGAATCGCAGCGGGAGGACGCCTCCGCGGCGATCGCGCAGCGTCTCGACGACCTCGTGGAGTCCGTCGGCGCGCGCTCGATCTCCTGCTTCCTCTCCACCTCGACCGAACCCGACACCCGGGAGTTCGTGACCGCGGCCGTGCGCCGCGGCATCCGCGTCCTGCTGCCGGTGACGCGCGCGGACGGACTGCTCGACTGGGCGGTCGCGACCGACGACGGAGAGATCGCCGAGGGGCTCTTCGGCCTGCCGGAGCCGACCGGCGAGGTGCTCGGCCCGATCGCGGTGAACGACGTCGACCTCATGATCATCCCCGCCGCGGCGGTCGACCGGAGCGGGATGCGCATGGGCTGGGGTCGCGGCTACTTCGACAAGACGATCGGATCGATGGAGAAGTGCCCTCCCGTCTACGCGGTCATCTATGATTCCGAGGTACTCGACGTCCTGCCGAGGGAGGTCCACGACCAGCCGGTGACCGGCGCCGTGACTCCCACGCAGACCCTGCTCCTGTCGCCGACGCGACGCTGACCCCCGCGAGGATCGCCATGCCCACCTACGCCTACGCCTGCCGCTCCTGCGGTCACGCCTTCGACGCCGTCCAGAGCTTCTCCGACGACGCCCTCACCGTCTGCCCCGAGTGCGGTGGAGAGCTGCGCAAGCAGTACGGCTCGATCGGCGTCACCTTCAACGGCTCCGGCTTCTACCGCACCGACTCGCGCTCGGGGGCGAAGTCCGGCTCCTCGGCGCCCGCCTCCGCTCCGTCGACGTCCGAGTCGTTGTCGAGCGCGAAGCCCGCACCGGCGGCCGCCTCGGCATCCTCCTGACGGGCATCCGTCGTCCGCATCACCACCGAATCGCACCACCACCGACCGATCGGAGAATCGCATGTTCAAGGGTTTCAAGGACTTCCTCCTGCGCGGCAACGTCATCGACCTCGCCGTCGCCGTCGTCATCGGCACCGCGTTCACGGCCATCGTGACCGCCGTCGTGAACAGCGTCATCAACCCGCTGGTGTCGCTGTTCTTCAAGGCCGACGCCGCGGGCGACTTCGGTCCTCAGATCCGCAGCATCTACGGCGACATGGTCACGTTCCCGCTCGGCGACCTCATCTCCGCGATCATCAGCTTCCTCGCGGTCGCCGCGGTCGTCTACTTCGTCTTCGTCCTGCCGATGAACACCTTCAAGGCGCACGTCGAGGCGCGCAAGGGCACCGCCGCCGAGCAGCCCGAGGAGGAGCCCGCCGCCGCCACCGAGGCCGAGCTGCTGGTCGAGATCCGCGACCTGCTGGCGAAGAACGTCCGCAGCTGACGCCCATCGGCGCTCATGACGAGGCGCACGGCTCCCTCGGAGCCGTGCGCCTCTCGTCGTCGGCAGGGGGCTGCCGTCAGTAGTGCGGCGGGACGTCGCGGATCAGGCGGTCGTCGTTCGGCCCCTTCGCCCCGCGGGGCGCGGGCGCGGGGCGCGGCCCGCCGGGGACGTCGGGATCCGTGTCCGTGCCGGGAACGGGGGTCAGCCGGGCTCGACGCGCACCGGCCACCCGCTCGATGCGCTGCCTGGGCGCGTCCTCGCGGGGCTCGTCAGTCATTCCGGGGGTCGACGGTGTCGATGGGCTGCGTGTCGTTGTCCGCACGCGGCGTCGACGCGGAGATGCCGAGCACGGCCGCGATCCGCGTCGCGGCGGTGGCCGGATCGCTGTACAGGTCGAACGCGTGCACGCGCACGTAGTGCCAGCCGAGCCGACGCAGGACGTGCGGACGCAGCCGCAGCGTCTCGCGCAGGGATTCGCCCCGCGACTCCGGGTCGGACTCGATCACCACGGCCTTGCCGTCGTGCTGGGCGACGAGGGGCAGCAGCCCCCGGTAGTCGACGTCGACCGCGGCACCGAGCCGACGCAGCTCCCGTGCGAGTGCGAGGGTCAGCGGATCGGCGAGGTCCTCCAGCCGGGCGTCCCGACTCCGCGTCGCGAGACCGCCGAGGATGGACATGAGGGTGGCCGCGCCGTACTCGAGCCGGCCGTCGTCGAACGCCGAGGGGCGGATCGACGACACGATCACCATCGACCGGCGAGCCCTGGTCATCCCGACCGTGAGCAGACGCTCGCCGTCGGAGGTCGACAGGTCGCCGAAGTCGCTGAGCACCCGGCCGTGCTTCGTGAGCCCGTAGCCGAGCGAGAAGATGACGCGGTCGCGGCTCTCGGCCACGGACTCCTCGAGCGTGAGCACCGCGAAGGGCTCCGCCGTGTCGCGGCCGACGAAGTCCGCGACGTCGGAGCGCCCGGCGAACGCCGAGGTGACCGCCGCGCGCACGCGCTCGGCGTGCCGACGGCTGGCGGTGACGACCATGAGGGACTCGTCAGGACGGTGCACGGCGTGTTCGACGACGAGCGTGACGACCCGTGCCACCTCGGCATCGGGGCTCTCGACCGCGCCCGACACGGGGTCCGGTGCGCCGGTCCCGCCCTCCACGTAGTCGACGGTGAGGCTTCCGCGCCCGAGGTAGGAGCCGGCCCACGGCAGCGAGACGATCTCGCCGCCGTAGAAGGCGTCGTTGATGAGCTCCGCGAGATCCTCGCCGCCCGCGCGGTAGCTGCGCGTCAGCGTCATCACCGGGAGCAGCTCGGACAGGCGCTCGAAGACCGAGACCTCGTCGAACGGGACCTCGGCCTCCCAGGAGGAGGGCGATCCGACGCCGACCTCGAAGGGCGTGGGGCGCTGCGTGACCGGATCGCCGAACGCGACCACCTGTCGAGCGCGTCGGATGGCCGGAGCGGCCTCCGCGAGGTTGATGGCGGCGGCGTCGACGAGGAGGACGGCGTCGAAGTCGACCGCGTCGGGGATCTCGGGAACGAGATAGGGCGAGGAGATCCACACCGGGGCCAGCGCGCCGACCAGCGTGGGGGCCGCGCTCACGATCTCGGCCGTCGAGGTCCCGGGCCGCGTGAGAGCCCTGCGCAGATTCTGCGACTCCTGCGGCTCGTCGACGATGGCGATCTTCCACTGGTTCGCGAGCTGCCAGGCGAGCAGCGGGCCGGCCATGGCGGCGTGCGCCTCGTCGACCAGTCGGAAATCGCGCTCGAGCCGGTCCACCACCGCGGTGTTCGCGCCGAGCAGGGCCCTGTCATCCTGCAGCGCGCGCTCGAGCAGAGACTGCCACCAGGCGAACTCGAGCTCCTCGCCGACCTGCGCCTCCGAGACGTGGCGGACCGACAGCTCGGTGAGCAGCGGCTCCAGCCCGAGTCGGGCGAGACGATCACGCAGCTGGGCGCGTTCGACGAGGTTGTCGAAGACGTCGGACTTCGCCGCGAGACCCGCGAGGATGCGCACCAGTCGGGCCACGGGGAGGGAGGCCAGGGGCTCGCGTCGTCCCAGGGCGGCGTCGAGCTCGGAGAGCTCGGCCGTGACGCGCTGCCACGCGGCGTGCACGTCGGCGAGCCCGAGCGGGATCTCCGGCGCGGCCCCCGCCTCGACGTAGCGCTGCCACTGCGTCCGCTGCGACTGGATGCGCAGCAGGGCCTCGTGCATCTCGGTGACGTGGATGCCGGGACGGACGTACTCCTTCGCGAGCCGCCGCAGACGACGTCGGTTCGCGCTCGACATCGCCGGTGCGTCGCGGCGGGAGCCGTGCGCCTGGATGAGCTCTCCGAGCGGTCGCTCGAACACGGTCGGGCTGAAGCGGTCGAGGGAATCGCGGATGCCCTGCAGCAGGCGGAGGTACTCGCCGAGCTCGTCGATCGTGGCGAACGGACGCATATGCGTCTGCGCGATCAGGGCGTAGCCGCGCTCGAGCAGCGCGGGGACGCTGTCGGCGTGCAGCCGCGCCGCGAGGTCGTGCGCCGAGCGCGCCGCCTCGGTGCTCGTGAAGGTGACGCCGTACCAGGGCGAGTCGTCGGGCCCGAAGCGGAACTCTCCGAGTCGAGCGGCCTGGGACAGCGCCTCCGCCGCCTCGGAGCGGTCGTCGGCGAGTCGTCGCAGGGTGTCGACGGTGAGCCGCGCGGTGGTGGACGGCGGCTGGGGCAGCGATGCGAGCCGGGTGAGGTGGCGCGTGGCGTCGAGCACCGAGGCGTTCGTACCGGCGACGGGCGAGGTGAGCGCCTGACGATAGTCCCGCAGCACGGTGCGCAGTCGGACCAGGGCGTCGTCGACGTCGCTCACCTTGGGCGCCGTGGCCTTCTCGTTGCGGCCGATGGCCCGCACGAGGTCTCGTCGCACGCTCTGGCTCGAGACCGCGAGGCTGTCGAGTCCGATGCCGGCCAGGCGGTGGCGGACGCCGTCGAGCGTCGACCTGCGGGCCGAGACGACGAGGACCCGCTTGCCGGCGCGCACGAGCTCGCCCAGGGCGTTGATCACGGTCTGCGTCCCGCCCGTCCCCGGGAGGGTCGCGACGGTGAGCGAGTGCCCGGCGGCGATCCGCGCGAGCACGGCCTCCTGCTCGGCATCCGCATCGAGGAGCAGGTTGTCGGATGCCGGTGCACGGTCGTCCGGGCCGGTGTGGTGCGGCGCGGGTCTGCGCGCCGACACCTGCTCGCGGTCGCCGACGTGCCCGGCGAGGGCGTTGAGCACGAGGTGATCGAGGTTGCCGCCGTCGCGCGACATCGCGCCGCCCACGTCGGCGAAGGTCGACACGACGAGGCGGGGCAGCACGGTGAAGGTCTCGATCGAGCGGGTGGTGGCCCGGAGGCTGTCGATCACCGGCTGCGGCTTGAAGATGCCTCCGTCGTAGGCCAGCGCGGCGAGGGCGGTGGCGTCGATCGTGATGCCGAAGTGCTCGCGCGCGATGCGCACGAGCTCGGGGTTCACCTCGAACACGCCCTGCAGCTTGAGCTCGAAGTCGGAGTGGTGGCGCCGGATCGCGAGCGGTCGCAGGAGGACGGGGGCGGCGAAGTCCGCGCCTCCGATGCGCCACCCTGCGACGCCGACGGCCAGATGAACCGCCTCGATGCCTCGCACCGTGCGCAGCTCGGTGTTCTTCGCCGTGATGCGCTCGGCGGCGAGTCGCGCCGTGCGCAGTCCGACCTCGTCGCGGAACAGGTTGGACAGCAGCGTCGACTTGCCGGTGATGAACTGCGGCAGGCTCCCCGGGTGCGCCTTCGAGATGTCGATCCCCGACTCCGGGGTGTCGCGGAAGGTGACCAGCGGCGACGGCCCGCCGAGATCGGCCGCCTCGGCCCGCAGGCGCGTGCGCTCGGCCTCGGCTGCATGCGCGACCTCGACGTTCGCGGGGGTCACGCGCAGATCGCTCAGGGTCACCGGGGCAGCGCTCACCGCCTCCGCAGCCTTGCTATCACGTCGCCACACACCTCACACACTAAGCGCGCGGCGCCGTCGGGCCGGTATCCCGAGCGGGTTTCACCGGATTTCCGCCGTCCGCGAGCCGTCGCCGCGTCGGGTCACCCTCTCTCCACGAAGGGCGCAGCCGCCCGGGCTCTCCCCCGACCGCGTGATGCGTGCGCTCGGCCGCCCACGAGGCCGTCCAGTATGGACGCATGACCTTCCGCTACGACTTCGCTCCCACGCCGTTCGGGGATGCGCTCGCGGTCTTCTCCGATGAGGGCATCGTGCGCTTCGATCTCTCCGAATCCGACGATCCGTCGGTCCCCTGGCTGCTCGAGAGCGTCTCGCGCCAGCTGCACGCCGTCCCCGAGCCCGACCCCGGGGCGGCCGACGGCCTCGCCGCTCTGCTCGAGGACTACTTCGACGGCGAACCGGTGCGCTTCGACGAGCGCCTCACTCTGGACTGGCGGCTCGCGACCGGCTTCTCGCGCACGGCGCTGGCGGCCATCTGCACGATCGAATGGGGGCAGACGCTGAGCTACGGCGAGGTGGCCGTGCTCGCCGGTCATCCGGGCGCCGCTCGCGCCGTGGGCACCGCCTGTCGGCTGACTCCGTTCTCGATCATCGTCCCGGTGCATCGCGTCGTGCGATCGGACGGGACGCCGGGGCACTACGGCTCGCATCCCGAGCGCAAGCGCTTCCTGCTCGATCTCGAGTCCCAGGCCTGAGCTGGAGGCTCCCGCCCGAGACCCCGACGACCGCGGGGACCCCGGCGAGTAGGCCGCCGGGGTCCCCGTGGTTCACTCGCGTCGACGGCGAGCGCGCCCTGTCGCTGTCAGTGGTCCACCGCCTTCTCCGCGCCGAATCCGGTGAGCGAGCGGACCTCCATCTCGGCGGCCAGCTGCGGCGACTCCTTCTGCCGACTGGTGATGGTCCCGAGCCAGCCGAGCAGGAACCCGAGCGGGATCGACACGATGCCCGGGTTGTTCATCGGCCAGAGCACGATGTCGATCCCCGGGATCATCGACGTCGGCGCCCCGGAGAAGACCGGCGACAGCACGATGAGGATGATCGCCGCGGCGAGGCCCCCGTACATGCTCCAGACGGCCCCGCGGGTGTTGAAGCGCCGCCAGAACAGCGAGTACAGGATGGTGGGCAGATTCGCCGACGCCGCGACGGCGAAGGCGAGGGCGACGAGGAAGGCGATGTTCTGCCCCTGAGCGCCGATGCCTCCGACGATCGCGAGGATGCCGATGACCACGACCGTCCGGCGCGCCACGCGCACCTCGCCGTTCGGGTCGGCCGGCACGGGCCGCCCCGCCGCGTCCTTCCGGCCCTTCTGGATGACGTTCGCGTAGATGTCGTGCGCGAACGAGGCGGCGGCCGTGATCGTGAGGCCGGCGACGACCGCAAGGATCGTGGCGAACGCGACGGCCGAGATGAAGCCGAGCAGCACGGGTCCGCCGAGATACAGCGCCAGCAGCGGCGCGGCCGAGTTCGGCCCGCCGGGCGCGGCGGCGATCACGTCGGCGCCCACGAGCGCCCCCGCTCCGTACCCGAGCACGAGGGTGAGGAGGTAGAAGCCGCCGATCAGCCAGATGGCCCAGACCACCGAGCGACGCGCCTCCTTCGCCGTCGGCACCGTATAGAAGCGCATCAGGACGTGCGGGAGTCCGGCCGTGCCGAGGACCAGCGCCATGCCCAGCGACAGGAAGTCCCAGGGGTTCGCGCCGTACTGGAGGCCGGGTCCGAGGATCGCGTCGCCCTTGTCGGAGTTCGCCACCGCCGCCTCGAGCAGCGTGTTGAGGTTGAACCCGTTGATCGCCAGGACCCACACGGTCATCGCGATGGCACCGCCGATGAGGAGGAAGGCCTTCACGATCTGCACCCAGGTCGTGCCCTTCATCCCGCCGATGAGCACGTAGACGATCATGAGCACGCCCACGACGGCGATGACGACCGACTGGCCGACGCGACCGTCGATGCCGAGCAGAAGCGAGACCAGCCCGCCGGCACCCGCCATCTGCGCGAGCAGGTAGAAGAAGCACACCGCGAGCGTCGTGATGGCGGCCGCCATGCGCACCGGGCGCTGCTTCAGACGGAACGAGAGCACGTCGGCCATGGTGAACTTGCCCGTGTTGCGCATGAGCTCGGCCACGAGCAGCAGGGCCACGAGCCAGGCGACGAGGAAGCCGATCGAGTACAGGAACCCGTCGTAGCCGTTGATCGCGATCGCACCGCAGATCCCGAGGAACGAGGCCGCCGACAGGTAGTCGCCGGCGATCGCGAAGCCGTTCTGCGGCCCCGTGAAGGATCGACCGGCGGCGTAGTAGTCGGCAGCCGTCTTGTTGTTCCGGCTGGCCCGGATCACGATGAACAGGGTCACCGCGACGAACGCCGCGAAGATCGAGATGTTGAGGATCGGATTGCTCTCGACCGCGACCGGCTCGACGGCCAGGTGGATGCCGCTCATGCTGTGCCCTGCGCCTTCTCGAGCTCTTCACGGATCTCGGTGGCGATCGGGTCGAGCTTCCGATTCGCGAACGAGACGTAGGTCATGGTGATCGCGAATGTCGTGACGAATTGTCCGAGCCCGAGCAGCAGGCCGATGGTGATATCCCCCCACACCCGCTGCGCCATGAATTCGGTCGCGAAGGCGGCCAGCAGCACATACACGAAGTACCAGATCAGGAAGAATGCGGCGAGCGGGAAGATGAACGAACGCTGCGTCCGTTTCAGCGTGCGGAATCTCTCTGATTCCTCGACGGCGATGTAATCGATCGCACCGGCGGAATCCGGGGTTGAATGGTCGGTCATGGGGCCTCCTTGCCTCATGTTGACGGCTCGCGCGTGCGTATCGCGCGAGTGGTAGGGTCGACGCTACGAAACGGGGAACGGTGCCGTCACCCCCGAAAGTAGGTAGTCGTGAGCGCAGCCCCCGAGTGGGAGTCCGAGAGCGAGCTGGTCACCAGGGCGGTGCGCGAACTCGCCAGGCGGACGCACTTCCCCGTCACCTTCGGCGGGCTGATCGACGAGGGCGTCGTCAGCGTGACGAGCATCGTCGGGAACCGCACCCGCAGCCTCGACGGGCTGCGTGTGCGCCCGGAGCGCGGCCTGGGCGGCCGCGCGATGATGGAGCTGCGCCCGCGGATGACCAACGACTACGGCTCGTCGCGCCAGATCACCCACGACTACGACGTGTTCGTGCTGGGCGAGGGGCTCCGCACGCTGCTCGCACTGCCGATCGTGGTGGGCGGCCGCCCCAGGGGCGTGCTGTACGCCGGGGCGTGGGACCGCACGCCGGTGGACGGCATCACGACCGCGCCCGCGATGCAGGTGGCGCAGTCCGTCGCCGACGAGCTGCGGGTGCGCGATGAGGTGGAGCGCCGGCTCCGGGCCGCGACGCCGCAGGCCGACGCGGTCGCTCCCCACCAGCGGGAGGAGCTCCGCGAGAGCTTCGCCGAGCTGCGCAGCATCGCGGCGCAGGTCGATGACGCCGACCTGCGCGCGCGCATCGCCCAGGTGGAGCATCGCCTCGTGTCGCTCGCAGGAGATGCCGTGGGCGCAGCGACCGGCCCGGTGCCCACGGTGCATCTGTCCCGCCGGGAGACGGATGTGCTGGCGTGCGCGGCCCTCGGAGCCACCAACGCCGAGATCGCCGCTCAGCTCGGGCTGCGGGAGGGCACCGTCAAGGCCTACCTCGGCACCGCGATGTCCAAGCTCGACGCGTCGACCCGACATGCGGCCGTGACGAAAGCGCGTCGGGCCGGGCTCCTTCCCTGACGCATTTCCGTGTGCGAAATGATCCTCGTCGCCATCCGACCATTCACGCGGTAATGTCATCACCATGGCGAGAAGAATTGTGCACCAGCTGGTGGATGACATCGACGGCAGCGTCCTCGAAGTCGGTGAAGGCGAGACCGTGCATTTCTCGCTCAATGGGACGTCTTACGAGATCGACCTGAATTCGGCGCACGCCGAGGAACTCAAGGCCGCGCTCGAGCCGTACATCTCGGCCGGACGCCGGGCCGGATCGTCGGGCGGAGCCGCGCGCTCCGCCGCGTCGCGCAAGCGCCCCGCGCGCAATCCCGAGGTCGCAGCGATCCGGGCCTGGGCGAACGACAACGGCTACACGCTGTCCGAGCGCGGACGCATCCCGGCCCCCGTGGTCGACGCGTACAACGCCGCGCACTGACTCACTCGGAGGTCGCGACTCCGGCCTGGGCCCACGGCTCGTCCCGGAGCGCGATCTCCTCTGCCATGTCCGTGAGGAAGCGGATCACGACCTCGCGCTCGTCCGGCGTCAGGCGTGCCGCGGAGTAGAAGCGCTTGGCCTGCTGCTTCCCCACGGTCTCCATCGCGGCGTGCCGCGTCTCCGGAGTGATCGTGATCGCCAGCGCTCGACGGTCGGTCGGGTGCGGCGCGCGGCGGATGTGCCCGCCCTTCTCCAGGCGGTCGAGCAGCTTCGTCGTGGACGCGGTCGAGATGCCCAGGTGGGTCGCGATGCCCCCCGGAGTCGCCGTCGCGCCGCGATTCGCGCACACGATCAGATAGTGCAGGGCGCGCATGTCTGTCTCGTTGAGCCTCATGTACCGCCGCGATGCGAGCGAGAGCTTCTGCTCGGCGTCGCGCAGACTGCCGAGGGCTCCCATCAGCGCGGCGATCTGCCGCAGATCCTCCGGCTCCACGCCCGTGCGATCGACCAGCGTGCTGCGCGGATCGCTCGCCTCTACGTCGTAGATCGCGGCGTGGGCCAGCCCATCCGGTGAGATCGCGCCGCGCTGCGCGAGCACATCCGACGAGCCGCTCCCCCAGGGGCTGGCGTCAGATCCGTTGTCCATGCCATCATGCTACACACGATTGATTCATGTTATGTTGATTATTAGCTAAGCTAGCGAAATCGAGGAGGTTCCCCCGTTGGATGAGGTCACCCTCCTTTCGGCAGACGGAGACGCGATCGGCGTGGCCGCGAAGGATGCGGTGCACACCACCGACACCGCCCTTCATCTCGCGTTCTCCTGCTACGTGCAGGACGAGCACGGACGGCTCCTCGTCACTCGACGCGCGCTGTCCAAGCGCACCTGGCCGGGCGTGTGGACGAACAGCTTCTGCGGCCATCCGCGCCCCGGTGAGGACATGACGGATGCCGTCCGTCGGCGCGCGCAGGACGAGCTCGGCCTTTCCCTCAGGGACGTCCGGATGGTGCTGCCCGACTACCGCTACCGCGCCGTCGACGCGAGCGGCATCGTCGAGAACGAGATCTGCCCCGTCCATATCGCGGTGGCAGACGGCGACCTGTCCCCCTCCCCCGAGGAGGTCGCGGAGTGGGCGTGGGTCGATCCGCGAGCCTTCGCCGACGCGGTCGCGGCCGCCCCCTTCGCCTACAGCCCCTGGCTCGTCGAACAGCTCGCGCAGCTGCGCGCACTCGAGGCGGTCTGACCGTGACGACGACGATCCTCCACGAGGACATGGGCACCCGCGTCGAGGAGGTGCTGCGTCGACGATTCACGGTGCACACCGAGAGCGCCGAGATGTACGGGGCGGAGTTCGCATCCCTCTGGCGCGCCGCTGCGGAGCACGCGCTGGGCGGCAAGCTCGTGCGCCCCCGTCTGCTCCTCGACATCCATCAGGCGCTCGCGCCGCACGCCGCGAGCGGGACCACCGCCGCGGCCGTCGACGTGGCGACCCACATCGAGCTGCTGCACTACGCGTTCCTGCTCCATGACGACGTGATCGACGGCGACCTCACCCGGCGCCGGCGACCCAACCTCATCGGCGCTCTCGCGGCCGCGAGCCTCGGCACCACCGAAGAGGCCTCCCTCCACTGGGCGCGATCGAGCGCGATCCTCATGGGCGACCTCCTCCTCTCGGCCGCCGTCCTGGGGTTCGCTCGCGCCGACATCCCGCACGAGGCCAGGGTGGGCCTCCTCGACCTCATCGAGCAGGCGATCGTCGAGACCGTGGCGGGCGAGCACACCGACGTCGCGCTCAGCCACGGCATCGTCGCGCCCGACCTGCCCACCGTGCTCGACATGAGCGTCTACAAGACCGCGACCTACTCGTTCTCGCTCCCCCTGCGGGCGGCGGCGCTGCTCGCCGGCGCGCCCGCGACCGCGCAGGCGGCGCTGCACACGGTGGGGCGGCACCTCGGGCTCGCCTATCAGCTGCAGGACGACCTGCTGTGCGTCTTCGGCGATCACCGGACCCACGGCAAAGACGCGTACTCCGACCTCCGCGAGGGCAAGGAGACCGCGATCATCGCCTTCGCGCGCTCCACGAGCGCCTGGACGGACATCGAGCCGGCGTTCGGATCGGCGGACCTGACCCTGCAGGCCGCGACCGAGATCCGCGACCGCCTCCGCGACTGCGGTGCCGAGCGCTTCGTCGCCGGCCTCATCGACGACCAGATCCAGGCGATGCACGCGCTGCTCGGCGACGCCGAGCGCAGCGGCGACATCACTCCGGACGCCGCCCGTTCGATCCTGGCCGCGGCCGCGCGCCTCGAGGGACGACAGGCATGAGCCCGACGAACGAGGCCGCCGACGACAGCCTGGGCCGCTTCAGTCGGGCCGCGGACACGGCGTCCACCGACGTCATCCGCACCTACTCGACGTCCTTCGGTCTGGCCACCAGGCTCCTCGGGCCCCGACACCGCCAGCACGTCCGCAACATCTACGCCATGGTCCGCATCGCGGACGAGATCGTCGACGGCGTCGCCGCCCAGGCCGGGCTCGACACCTCCGCGCAGACGGAGGCGCTCGCGTCGTACGTCGCCGAGACGCACCGTTCGATGCGGACCGGCTACAGCACCGATCTGGTGCTGCACGCCTTCGCCCGCACCGCTCGCGAGTGCGGGATCGGCGAGGACCTCACGCAGCCGTTCTTCGACTCGATGAGCGCGGACATCGCGGATCCGGCGGACTTCGCGGTGTACGACGCGGCCGCCCACGAGCGGTATGTGTACGGCTCTGCCGAGGTCGTCGGCCTCATGTGCCTGCGCGTGTTCCTGCGCGACGCCGTCCGCACCGAGAAGGAGACAGCCGTGCTCACCCATGGCGCGCGCCAGCTGGGCGCCGCGTTCCAGAACGTCAACTTCCTGCGCGACCTCGCCGACGACACCGATCGACTGCAGCGCGGATACCTCGGCGACTCCGGCCGCCTCACCGACGCCGATCGCGACGCGTGGGTGCGGACGGTCGAGGCTCAGCTGGACGACGCGCGCCGGTCGATCCCCCTCCTGCCGAAGGATGCGCGGGCGGCCGTGCGCAGCGCTCTCGCGCTCTTCGCGGCGCTCACTCGCCGCGTCGCCCGCACCCCCGCGTCCGAGCTGTACCGCCGCCGGGTACGGGTCCCCGATCCCGTGAAGGCCCTGCTGGCGGCCCGGGCCGTCGTGGTGACCGCGATGGAGCGCGACCGATGAGCCGGGTCGCGATCATCGGCGCAGGGGTGGCGGGCCTCGCCGTCGCCGGCCTGCTCGCGCGCGAGGGCCACGAGGTCACCGTGTACGAGAAGAACACGCGCGTCGGCGGGCGCGCCGGGACGATCGAGCGCGACGGCTTCCGCTTCGACTCCGGCCCCTCCTGGTACCTCATGCCGGAGGTGTTCGACCATTTCTTCGAGATGATGGGGACCTCCACCGCGGAGCAGCTGGACCTCACCCTCCTCGACCCGGGATATCGGGTCTTCCGCGCCCCGGGATCGGACGGACGCCCCGCGCCCTCGGTCACGGTCCCGAGCGGACGCACCGAGGTGGCCCGGCTCTTCGAGGAGCGCGAACCCGGTTCGTCGACAGCGCTCGACGCCTATCTGGACTCCGCGCACCACGCCAGGACGATGGCCGAGAGGTACTATCTCTACAACCCCTTCACGCGCATCCGCTCACTCACCGCCCCCGAGGTGCTGCGTGCACTCCCGCGGCTGTTCTCGCTGCTCGGCACCCGCCTGCAGAGCTTCGCCGCGCGGCGCTTCCGCGACCCGGTGCTCCGTCAGATCCTGGGGTACCCCGCGGTCTTCCTCGGCACCGATCCGCGCAACGCTCCCGCGATGTACCACCTGATGAGCGCGCTCGACCTCGACGAGGGCGTCAGCTATCCGCAGGGCGGCTTCTGGCGTGTGGTGGAGCGGATCGCCGAGCTCGCGCAGAACGCGGGGGCGACGATCGTGACCGACGCGGACGTCACCGGCATCCTGACCGCGAGCGACGGCAGCCGTGCGCGCGCCACGGGGATCTCCTGGCGCGATGGCGAGGGCGCGCCGCACCGCGCTGACGCCGACATCGTCGTCTCGGCCGCGGACCTGCATCACACCGAGACCACGCTGTTGCCTCCCGCGCTGCGCACCTACCCCGAGACATGGTGGAGCCGGCGCACGAGCGGACCCGGCGCCGTGCTCGTCCTGCTCGGCGTGCGCGGCCCCCTCCCCGAGCTGCCGCATCACTCGCTCTTCTTCACAGAGGACTGGGACGCGAACTTCGACGCCATCTTCGGCGATCGGCCCTCGATCCCGTCCCCCGCCTCGACGTACGTGTGCCGGCCGAGCGCATCCGATCCGACCGTCGCCCCGGAGGGGCACGAGAACCTCTTCGTGCTCGTCCCGGTGCCCGCCGACACCGGCATCGGCGCAGGGGGACCCGACGGCGCGGGATCGGAGCAGGTCGAGCGCACCGCCGACGCGGCGATCGACATGATCGAGGCCTGGGCCGGCATCGACGACCTCAGGGAGCGCATCGTGGTGCGCCACACCATCGGACCGGCCGACTTCCGCGACGACTACAACTCGTGGCGCGGCGGGATGCTGGGACCGGCCCACACGCTGTCGCAGAGCGCGATGTTCCGGGCGCAGAACGAGTCGAGGCGCGTGTCGGGGCTGTACTACGCCGGGGCCACGACGGCGCCGGGCGTCGGCGTGCCGATGTGCCTGATCAGCGCCGAGATCGTGCTGAAGCGCATCCGGGGAGACCACTCGAGCGGTCCGCTCGACGCGACCGCCGCCGCTCCGTCGCCGAGCAGGGCGCAGTGATGGGATTCCTGTACCTCGCCGTGCTCCTCGCGACGCTGGGCTGCATGCTGCTGCTCGACCGGCGCTTCCGCCTGTTCTTCTGGCGCGACGCCGTGTCGGCATCCGTGGTGACCGCCGCAGGGCTCGCGTTCTTCCTGCTGTGGGATGTCGCGGGCATCGCCGGCGGGATCTTCTTCCGCGGCGAGGCCGCGATCGCGACCGGTATCGTGCTCGCTCCCGAGCTGCCCCTCGAGGAGCCGGTGTTCCTGCTGTTCCTCGTGGTCTGCACCATGGTGGTCTACACCGGTTCCGTGCGGATCCTGGCGCGCATGCGCCACGGGCGCCGGACCGAGGAGGCGTCGTGACCTACATCGAGCTCGCCGCGTGGTTCGTCGGCGCGGCCGCGGTCATCGCGATCCTCCTGTCGCTGCTCTCCCGCGGTCACCGCCCGCACGCCGGAGCGATCGCCCTCACCGCCGCGGTGCTGTTCCTCCTCACCGCGGTCTTCGACACCGTGATGATCGCGACCGGGCTCTTCCATTACTCGGCCGGGCATCTCCTCGGCATCCACGTGGGCCTCGCGCCTCTCGAGGACTTCGCCTACCCGCTCGCCGGCGCCGTGCTGCTGCCCGCCCTCTGGGCGTTCGTCCACGGTCGGCGCCGACGCGGACTCCGCACCTCCGGCGAGGAGGGCGAGGGATGAGCGCCACCAGGCCCCGCCTGCGCCGGGATCTGGCGCAGATCGTCCTGTCCTCGCGACCGATCAGCTGGATCAACACCGCGTTCCCGTTCGCGGCGGCCTACCTGCTGAGCACGCGGGAGGTCGACCTCACCCTCGTGCTGGGGACGCTGTACTTCCTGGTCCCCTACAACCTCGCGATGTACGGCATCAACGACGTGTTCGACTACGCGTCGGATCTCGCGAACCCGCGCAAGGGCGGCATCGAGGGCGCCCTCCTCCCGCCCCGCATCCACCGCGCGACGCTGTGGGCCGCGGCCCTCACGAACATCCCGTTCCTCGTGTACCTCGTGGCGGTCGGCGGCCCGGCCTCCTGGATCTGGCTCGCGGTCAGCGTGTTCGCCGTCATCGCGTACTCGGCGCCCCGGCTCCGCTTCAAGGAGCGCCCGTTCCTGGACTCCACGACGTCGAGCCTGCACTTCATGACGCCCGCGATCGTCGGCCTCGCTCTCGCGGACCAGCCCGTGACGGCGACCGGCGTGATCGTGCTCGTCGCGTTCTTCCTGTGGGGCATGGCCGCCCACGCCTTCGGCGCGGTGCAGGACATCGGCCCCGACCGCGAAGGCGGCATCGGATCGATCGCCACCGTCATCGGGGCGCGTGCGACCGTGCGCCTCGCGATCGCCCTCTGGACCCTGGCGGGGGTGGCGATGCTGTTCACCTCCTGGCCCGCTCCCCTGGGCGCCGCACTCGCTCTGCCGTACATCGTCAACGCCGCGCCCTGGTGGAACGTCACCGACGCCACGTCCGGCGAGACCAATCGCGCCTGGCGCCGCTTCATCGCGCTCAATTACTTCGCCGGGTTCCTCGCGACGATGATCCTCATCCTCGCGTGGGTCTCCTGACCCCCCCTCCTCACCGTCCCTTCCCCGAGAGGCATCCGATGTCCCGCCCTGACCACGCACCGATCCCGTCGACCCGCGAGCGCACGCGTCGACACTCCTGGGTGCGCGTGTTCGTCCCGGTCGCTCTCATCCTGGTCTGGCTGATCGGCGCCGGCCTCGGCGGGCCCCTGTTCGGCAAGGTCGACGAGGTGTCGTCGAACGATCAGACCAGCTACCTCCCCGAATCGGCCGACGCGACGCAGGTGCAGGAGCTCCTCGGCGAGTTCACCGAGAGCGACGCGATCCCCGCGATCGCCGTCTTCGTCGGCGACAGCGAGCTCACGGATGCGGAGCTGGAGACCATCGCGGATGCCGTCGCCGACGCGCCGTCGATCGAGGGCGTGAGTGCGGACGTCTCCCCCGCGCTGACCTCCGACGACGGGAGGGCGGTCCAGGCCTTCATCCCGATCGACGGCGACGCGGAGCTCGCCGATGCCGTCGCGGCTCTGGGGGACGAGCTGCGCTCCGCGGCGCCGGACGGCGTCGCCGTGTACATCACCGGCCCCGCGGGCTTCAGCGCCGACCTGGTCGCCGGTTTCGCCGGGATCGACGGGCTGCTGCTCGGCGTCGCGCTGCTGGCGGTCCTCGTCATCCTCGTGCTCGTCTACCGCTCGTTCCTGCTCCCGGTCGTCGTGCTGTCGACGAGCCTGTTCGCGCTGTGCGTCGCCCTGCTCGTCGTCTGGTGGCTGGCGAAGTTCGAGGTGCTGCTCCTCAGCGGGCAGACGCAGGGGATCCTGTTCATCCTCGTGATCGGCGCGGCGACGGACTACGCGCTCCTCTTCGTGGCCCGTTTCCGCGAGGAGCTGCGCGTGTCGCAGGACAAGGGCGCTGCGGTCCTCGCCGCATGGAAGGGATCGTTCGAGCCGATCGTCGCGTCCGGCGGCACGGTGATCGCGGGCCTGCTGTGCCTGCTGCTCAGCGACCTGAAGTCCAACAGCACGCTCGGGCCGGTCGCCGCGATCGGCATCGTCTTCGCGATGCTCGCCGCCCTCACGCTCCTGCCCGCCCTGCTGCTGCTGTTCGGCCGGGCGGTGTTCTGGCCGCGCCGCCCGAAGTTCGAGCCCGAGGTCGTCGCCGAGGAGCACGGCATGCGGACGACCGGCCTCTGGGCCCGCCTCGCCGGGCTCATCACGAAGCGTCCCCGCGCGATCTGGGTCGTCACCACGCTGGTGCTCCTCACCGGCGCCGCCGGGGTGCTGCAGCTCAACGCCGTCGGCGTGCCGCAGTCCGATCTCGTGCTCGGAGCCTCAGAGGCACGGGACGGCCAGGTGGCGTTGGGCGAGCACTTCCCGGGCGGCTCGGGCAGTCCGGTGTCGGTGGTCGTCGCGGAGGACAGGCTGCAGGAGGCGGCGGACGTCCTCCTGGCGAACGACGGCGTCGACGGCGTCACCGTCACCTCGGCGGACTCGCCGAGCGGATCGGCAACCGTGACCGCTGACGGCATCACCCCGGTGGGCCCTCCCGGGACGCCCGCCCCCGAGCCGACGGTCGTGGACGGCGAGGTCCTGCTGCAGGGCACGCTGACGGATGCCGCGGACTCCGACGCCGCGGCGGCGACGGTGCGCGACCTTCGCGTCGAACTGCAGGGGACGGACGCCCTCGTCGGCGGCGTGACGGCGACCGCCGTCGACACGAACGACGCCTCCATCCACGACCGCACCCTGATCATCCCGGTGGTCCTCGTCGTCATCATGGTGATCCTCATGATGCTGCTGCGGTCGATCCTCGCCCCGGTGCTGCTGATCCTCACGACGGTGCTGTCGTTCGGAACCGCGATGGGCGTCTCCGCGCTCGTCTTCAATGGCGTGTTCGACTTCCCCGGGGCCGATCCGGCCGTCCCGCTCTACGGTTTCGTCTTCCTCGTCGCGCTCGGCATCGACTACAACATCTTCCTGATGACGCGCGTGCGCGAGGAGTCGCTGCAGCACGGAACCCGCGAGGGCGTGCTGCGCGGACTCTCGATCACGGGCGGGGTGATCACCTCAGCCGGACTGGTGCTCGCCGCGACCTTCGCCGCGCTGTCGGTGATCCCGATCCTGTTCCTCGTGCAGCTCGCGTTCATCGTCGCCTTCGGCGTGCTGCTGGACACGTTCGTCGTGCGGTCGCTGCTCGTGCCGGCGCTCGCCTACGACCTCGGCAAGGTCATCTGGTGGCCGTCGAAGCTGTGGCGTCGCGGCCGGGACTGATCGCATCCGCTGAGTGGTGCCCTCGACTGGATTCGAACCAGCGACCTGCCCTTTAGGAGAGGGCTGCTCTATCCTGCTGAGCTACGAGGGCGAGGAGTCCAGTCTAGAGGACGCCTCCCCCTCGCTCAGGCAGCCAGCGCGAGGTACGGCTCCCACCGCGGGTCGCTGCGTTCGCTCCCCCGCACCGTCCAGGACGATCCGCGCGGCGGGCGCGGGGTGAAGCGCAGCTCCCAGCGCATCTCCTGCGGCGTGCGGTCGCTCTTGACGTTGTTGCACCGCAGGCAGCACGCCACCAGGTTCTCCCAGGAGTCCGCTCCGCCGCGCGAGCGCGGCAGCACGTGGTCGATGGTCGAGGCGGCCTTGCCGCAGTAGCCGCAGCGATGGTCGTCGCGTCGCAGCACGCCGCGTCGCGTCACCGGCACGCGTCTGCTGACGGGGATGCGCACGTAGCGCGACAGGATGATGACCGCGGGCCGGTCGTACACGCCGTGACTCCCCCAGACGGGATCATCCTCCACGCGCTCGATCACGGTCGCCTTGTCGTTCATGACAAGGACCAGGGCTCTTTTGAACGACACGATCGCCAAGGGCTCGTATCCCGCATTCAGTACCAGTGTGCGCATCGTCATCCTCTCGATCCGCCGGGACGGCTTCCCGGCACTCTCGACTCACACGGAGCCGCACGGGGCGGAAGCGATCGCAGGGACGAAAAAGGCGCTGTCTACAGACAGCGCCTCATGCGCACGGCAGCACCGTGGCGTCCCTGCGGCCGATGCAGAAGGACGTGACGACCGAGGGCATCCATGGTTCGGATGCTCGGTATTCGCTCCATCTGCTTCTCCCGCCTGTGCGACAACGGGTTCAGGCTAACCCATCGGGGAGACACGGGGGTCAAACTCGGGGTGAACGCCGGAGGGCGTGTCCGCGACGTACGGCTCGCGGCGCGCGCGAGGGGACGGCCGGAGCGACGTCAGCCGGCGTTGGCGGCGAGCCAGGCGAGGGGCTCCACGAGCCCGCCACCGACCCGCACCTCGAAGTGGAGGTGGTTGGCGGTGGAGCGACCGGTGCTGCCGACGAGTCCGATCAGCTGTCCTGCGGCAACGGTCTCGCCGGCCTGGACCTGGCGCGTCCCGGAGGTCATGTGGCCGTAGGTGGTCTGCACGCGCTGACCGCCCACGACGCTGTCGATCATGACCGCCACGCCGTATCCGCCGATGCTCTCGGCCGATGCGCGGACAACGCCCCCAGCGGCGGCGTAGATCGGCGTGAGCGCCGGGGCCAGCATGTCGGCCCCCTGGTGAGCGCCGCCGACGGTGCGGCTCACGGTGTACGACCCCTGCGGGAGCGGATAGCGGACCTCGCCCGACCCTGGTGACACGAGCGCGTACTTGCCGATGTCGATCGATCCGCCCGCCGACGCGGCGGCGGCGGATGCCTTCGCGGCGGCCCTGGCGGCCGCGGCCTCCTCGGCCTTCTTCTTCTCGATCTCTTCGGGGGTCGTCGCAGTGAAGGTGCCGCGGCTGAGCGACGCCGACGTGGCATCGGAGGCGACGACGAGAGACTGCGCATCGACGGCAGCCATCTGCTGGACGGTCGCCGCGGACTCCGCCGGCTTCGACGACGCGTACGCCGGAAGCGCCACCGCGGCGACGAGGGCACCGACCGCCCCGAAGATGGCGACCGACCGCAGCGGCTTGACGGCCTTGCGGGCGGCGATCCCGGTACGGGCCGTGCGGGCGACTGCTCGATCGTCAGAGGTCTTCGCGGGCGACTCGATGTCTGTGACCAAAACGTAATCCTCCTGCGCCTGCACGCTCGGGTAGCGCTGGCTCGTCGGCACTCTGCTCTCGTGGCACGAATGTAGCTTCGGGTACTTTGTGCGTTTCCTACCGGGAGGACGACGAGCCTGGAAGGCGAATCCTCTCGGGTACCGCCTGCGGGCTTTCGCGGGCGACCTGTCCGAGGTTACCGGAAGATAACGATCGTGTCACCCTGCGAACCTGGCAATCGTCGGAGAGGCGGAATCTCACGGCGGACGCCGGAGAATCCGCCGGCGATCAGGCCGGTTCTCCGACCAGGAAGATGTGCGACGCCAGCTCGACGGGGAGCTCGAGACCTTCGTCCTTGCCCTCCATCCGGATCAGGACGTAGCCCTCGTTGAAGCGGTAGTCGCCCTTCGCGCCGGGAACGACGCCCGCGTCGCGGAGCTGCTCGAGCAGTTCGGGGTCGACCTGCGCCGGCTCGGCGAGACGCCGTACGGTGCCCTCGATCGGGGCGCCCGCCGCGTTCAGCTTCTGCACGAGTCCGATGACGCCCTCGTCGAAGGTGCGGGCCGGCGCGTCACCCAGCTGGTCGAGGCCGGGGATCGGGTTGCCGTAGGGCGACTCCGTCGGGTGGCCGAGCAGCTCGACGAGACGACGCTCGACCTGCTCGCTCATGACGTGCTCCCAGCGGCAGGCCTCTTCGTGCACGAACGCCCAGTCGAGGCCGATGACATCGGACAGCAGGCGCTCGGCGAGACGGTGCTTGCGCATCACGTCCACGGCCTTGCGCCGACCCGCGTCGGTGAGCTCCAGCGTGCGGGTCTCGGACACCACGACGAGGCCGTCGCGCTCCATGCGCCCGACCGTCTGCGACACCGTCGGACCGGAGTGACCGAGCCGCTCGGAGATGCGAGCGCGCAGGGGGACGATGTTCTCCTCCTCGAGTTCGAGGATGGTGCGGAGGTACATCTCCGTGGTGTCGATCAAGTCCGTCATGGGGCCCTCCGAGTCTCGTTAGGCAAGCCTACATTCCCCTGCGGACATCGGGCGTCACGCGGTGAATCGCGGGCATCCGCACGGCCTACAATCGACCCATGGCGATCGAGATTCCCCGAGACCTCCTGCCCGCTGACGGCCGCTTCGGATGCGGCCCCTCGAAGGTGCGCCCCGCGCAGCTCGAGGCGCTGATCGCCGCGGGCCCCGCCCTGCTCGGCACCTCGCACCGCCAGGCCCCGGTGAAGAATCTCGTCGGCAGTGTCCGCGAGCAGCTGGCCGCGCTCCTCCGCCTTCCGGAGGGCTACGAGATCATCGTCGGCAACGGCGGGTCCACGGCGTTCTGGGATGCGGCGGCGTTCGGCCTGATCGAACGACGCAGTCAGAACCTCGTGTTCGGCGAGTTCGGCGGCAAGTTCGCCGCCGCGGCGGCCGCTCCCTGGCTCGAGGCCCCCGACGTCCGCAAGGCGGAGCCCGGTTCGCGGATCTCGGCGGAGGCCGTCGAGGGCGTCGACGTCTACGCATGGCCGCACAACGAGACCTCGACCGGCGTCGCGGCTCCCGTCGAGCGGGTCGCCGCCGAGGGCGCGCTGACCGTGATCGACGCGACCAGCGCCGCCGGCGGCATCGACCTCGACATCGCGCAGTCGGACGTCTACTACTTCGCTCCGCAGAAGAACCTCGGCTCGGACGGCGGCCTGTGGTTCGCCGCGGTGTCGCCGGCCGCGATCGACCGCATCGAGAGGATCGCGGCGTCGGATCGGTACATCCCCGAGTTCCTCAGCCTGAAGAACGCGGTCGACAACTCGCGCCTCAACCAGACGCTGAACACCCCCGCGCTCACGACGCTGCACCTGCTCGACAGTCAGCTGAGCTGGATCCTGACGAACGGCGGACTGGCGTGGGCCGGTGCCCGCACCGCCGAGTCCTCGGGCGTGCTGTACGACTGGGCCGCGGCCTCCGCCGTCGCCACCCCCTTCGTGACCGACGAGGCGCACCGTTCGCCGGTCGTCGTCACGATCGACTTCGACGACACGGTCGACGCCGCCGCGGTGGCCAAGACCCTTCGCGCGAACGGCATCGTCGACACCGAGCCCTACCGCAAGCTCGGTCGCAACCAGCTGCGCGTCGCGACGTTCGTCTCCATCGAGCCCGACGACGTCCGCCAGCTCACGCGGGCGATCGACCACGTGCTGGCCCACCAGGGCGACTGACCCGCTCCGGCATCCGCCGACGACGAAGGGGCCGCGTGCGCACGCGGCCCCTTCGTCGTCTCAGCCTGCGGAGAGGATGCGGCGCATCCCGTCCGCGTCATTCCTCGTCGTCGTCCGAGTCCTCGTCGTCGTTCGAGTCCTCGTCGTCATCCGAGTCCTCGTCGTCCGAGTCCTCGTCATCGGAGTCGGCGTCCTCGTCATCGGAGTCGGCGTCCTCGTCGCCATCGGTGTCGGAGTCGTCGTCGTCGGGCTCCGCCGCGTCGTCGTCACCCGCCGAGTCGTCGAGCTCGTCGATGTCGACGCCGTCCAGATCACCGGCGTGCAGCACACGCGGCTCGGCAGCGAGCTCGTCCTCGTCGAGGTCCTCGTCGTCGAGCTCGTCGTCCTCGAGCTCGTCGTCGTCGTCATCGTCGTCGAGCTCGTCGTCCTCGAGCTCGTCGTCGTCGGCGTCCTCGTCGTCGTCGAGCTCGTCGGCATCGTCCGCGTCCCCGTCGTCGGCGGCAACCGCGGCCTGCTCGGCGAGCTCCGCCTGATGGGCCCTGTACTCCGCCAGACGCTCCGCCCACGGCACCCACTCGGGGGCCAGCAGAGCGCCCTCGCCGGGAAGCAGTTCGACCTCGAGCACCGTCGGTTCCTCGTCGTCCACGCGCGCGACCGTGACCGTCCAGTACCAGCCCGGATAGCCCGACAGGCGGTTCTCGAAGCGGAGCGACACGGAGCCGTCCTCCTCGGGGAGGTAGCCCGCGGCGGGACCGATCGTGCTCGCTGGAGTGATCTCGCGCAGTGCGGCGAGCGCGAGATCGTGGGCGTCGACGAGACGCTGGTCGATATCAGGCTTCGAGGTCATCGGCGACCTTGCGGAGGACGGCGGCGATCTTGCGACCGTGGCCGGAGGCGGGGTAGCGGCCGCGACGGAGATCTCCGCCGATGCCGTCGAGGAGCTTGACGAGATCCTCGACGATGACGGCCATGTCGTCGGCGGGCTTGCGCTTCGCCTTGGCGAGGCTGGGCGGCGCCTCCAGCACCCGCACGGAGAGCGCCTGCAGACCGCGCTTGCCGTCGGCGACGCCGAACTCCACGCGCGCACCCGCCTTCACAGCCGTGCCCGCGGGCATGGCGGAAGCGTGCAGGAAGACGTCCTGGCCGTCATCGGTGGCGATGAAGCCGAAACCCTTGTCTTCGTCGTAGAACCTGACCTTGCCGGTGGGCATGGGAGAAACCTCGCTGAATCGATGTGGAGCCGGACGGCGGGCATTCGCCGCCGCCTCCAGCCTACCGGTCGGGGGGCGGAGAATCCGTAGGTCGCGCCGCGGAACCGAGGGCAGCGCCAGCGACTAGGCTGAGACGGATGAGCACGAAGAGTCCCGACCCGGATGTCCCCGTGCGCCGGGTCGACAGCATCCTGGCGTTCGGCGCCCTCGGCATCGCCGCGGCGTCCGTCCTCTGCTTCCTGGCGATCATCATCGGGACCGCGGTCGGCATGCGGCAGGAGGACTTCGGCGGCGGGGTGTGGCCCGTGGTCGCCGCGGTGCCGTACTGGGGTCTTCCGGTGGCATTCGTGATGATCATCGTGCTGCTGGTGATGACCTTCATCCGCAAGAGTCGCGCGGCGTCGCGCTCCTGAGGCCATCCGGCATGAGCACGCACGCCCGTCCTCTGGCCGAATGGCTGGCCGCGGCGAGCGATGCGGATCTGGCGGACCTCTTCGCCGCACGGCGCGTGCGGCCCGACGCCGGCTGGCAGGACTTCTTCGACGCGGCGGAGGGACTGCTCGATCAGGGCTCGCTCGCGCGAATCCTCCCCACGCTGTCGTCCGCCGAGGCGACCGCGCTGCACCGCGCCGTCGAGGCCGACGCGGCGGTGCCCGCATCCCCCGAGCGCACGGCCCTCGAGAGGATCGCCCTGCTGCGACCGGACGGCATCCCGCACCCGCCGGTGGCCACAGCGGTGTCGGATCGCGAGCCGCCGGAGCACGCGGAGGCGACCTCTCCGACCGCGTCGACCGAGACGCAGGAGGCGCATGCCGCCGAGCGCGCGTTCACCACGGTCTCGGCTCTCGCGGACCTGCTCCTGCTGGCGCGCGACAAGCCCTTCGCTCTTCTGACCGGCGGCGGCGTCAGCGCGTCCGAGAAGCGCCTGCTGGGCGAGGCGGGAGTCGCGTCGGACTCCATCGACGATTTCATCGCGATCGCCGCGAGCGCCGGTCTGGTGCACGCGGACGAGCGTCGCCTGCGCATCACGGCTCGCGCCGAGGACTGGCTGCGGTCGTCCGTCGCCGCGCGCTGGTCGGAACTGGTCACCGGGTTCCGTGCGTCCCTGCCGCGCGGGATCCGCCAGGGCGACGGCGGCTGGATCGCTCCGTCGGCCTGGGCGCACGCGCATCCGTGGGATCCGGCCGGAGCCGAGCGCGCCGAGGCGCTCCGCCGTCGAGCACGCCTGCTCGGGCTCCTCGCCGACGAGGGCACCGAGCCGACGTGGACCGGACCGCTCCGCCGCGGCGAGGGCGTAGACCCCGAGCCGCTGACCCGGTTGCTCCCCACGGAGGTCGACCGCATCTTCCTGCAGAACGACCTCAGCGCGATCTCCCCTGGCCCCCTGGCCCCGGCGCTCGACGTGCGTCTGCGCACCATCGCGTCTCGCGAGTCCGCGGCGCAGGCGTCGACCTACCGGTTCTCCCCCGAGTCCGTCGCCCGCGCGCTCGTCGCGGGCGAGACCGAGGAGTCGATGGTCGACTTCCTCGAGACGCTGTCGCTCACCGGCATCCCGCAGCCGTTGCGCTACCTCGTCGCGCAGACCGCGCAACGGCACGGCCTGGTGCAGGTGTCGACGGATCCCGAGACCGGTCGCACGCGCATCGAGAGCAGCGACCCCCATCTCATCGACGCGATGTCCGTCGATCAGACGCTGCGCCCTCTCGCACTCAGCAAGCACGTCGCGTCCCTCACGACGCGCGTCGGCAGGGAGACGGTCTACTGGGCCCTCGCCGACGCCCGGTACCCGGCGACACTCGTCGACGAGGACGGTTCGGTGATCACCGGGGAGCGCACGCCGGTGGCCGAGACCGGCGTGCCCGAGGCCGTCGACCACGGTCCGCTCATCGCGGCCCTCCGCGCCCACCAGGGTCCCGACGCCGACGCCGCGTGGCTGGACCGCGAACTCGACGCCGCGGTGCGGGCGAGAGCACTGCTGCGGGTCACGGTGGGGATGCCGGACGGATCCACGAGGGACCTCGTGCTCGAGGCCACGGGGCTGAGCGGTGGGCGGCTCCGCGGACGCGATCGCACGGCGGACGTCGAACGCACCCTGCCGGTGTCGAGCATCCGCGCCGCGTCCGTGATCGCGCAGTAAGCTGGACAGCTATGTCTGATGGCCCCCTGATCGTCCAGAGCGACCGCACCGTGCTGCTCGAGGTCGCCCACGCGGATGCCGAGAGCGCCCGCCACGAGCTCGCCATCTTCGCCGAGCTCGAGCGCGCCCCCGAGCACATCCACACCTACCGGATCACCCGCCTCGGGCTGTGGAACGCGCGCGCTGCGGGCCACACCGCCGAGGACATGCTCGAGACGCTCGACCGCTGGTCGCGGTTCCCCGTGCCGCCGTCGGTGGCCGTGGATCTGCGCGAGACGGTGAACCGCTACGGACGCCTCGTGATCGAGCGCGACGACGAGGGCACGCTGATCCTGCGGTCCAGCGACCCCGCGGTGCTGGCGCAGGTGGCCGCCAACAAGCGCATCCAGCCGCTGCTGATCGGGCATCCGTCGCCGGAGACGTTCGTCGTCGACGCCTGGGCGCGCGGGCAGATCAAGCAGGAGCTGCTGAAGATCGGCTGGCCGGCCGAGGACCTCGCCGGCTACACACCGGGAACCCCCCACGAGATCGAGCTCGCCGAGGACGGATGGCAGATCCGTCCGTACCAGCAGGATGCCGTCGACGCGTTCTCGAAGGACGGCTCGGGCGTCGTGGTGCTCCCCTGTGGCGCCGGGAAGACGATCGTGGGCGCGGGCGCGATGGCCGCCACCAAGACGACCACCCTCATCCTCGTCACCAACACGGTGTCGGCGCGCCAGTGGCGCGACGAGCTGCTCAAGCGCACGAGCCTCACTCCCGAGGAGATCGGCGAGTACTCCGGCCAGGCCAAGGAGGTCAAGCCGGTCACGATCGCGACCTACCAGATCCTCACCGCGAAGCGGAAGGGCGCATACGCCCACCTCGCGCTGCTCGACGCGCTGGACTGGGGGCTCATCGTCTACGACGAGGTCCACCTGCTGCCCGCCCCCGTGTTCAAGCTGACCGCCGACCTGCAGGCGCGGCGACGCATCGGCCTCACCGCGACACTGGTGCGCGAGGACGGCCGCGAGGGCGACGTGTTCAGCCTGATCGGACCCAAGCGCTTCGACGCGCCATGGAAGCAGATCGAGGCGCAGGGCTTCATCTCTCCCGCCGTCTGCTACGAGGTGCGCGTCGACCTGCCGCCGAGCGATCGGCTCGAGTACGCGGCCGCCACCGACGACGAGCGCTACCGCCTCGCCGCCTCGGCCCCCGCGAAGATCGAGGCCGTGCGCGAGCTCATCGCCAAGCACGACGGGGAGCGGATCCTCGTGATCGGCCAGTACCTCGACCAGCTCGACTCGCTGTCGGAGTCGCTGAACGCCCCGCAGATCACCGGCGCCACGCCGATCGACGAACGCGAGCAGCTCTACCAGGCTTTCCGCGACGGCGAGATCCCGGTGCTCGTGGTCTCGAAGGTCGCCAACTTCTCGATCGACCTGCCCGAGGCGTCCGTCGCGATCCAGGTGTCCGGCTCGTTCGGCTCGCGACAGGAGGAGGCCCAGCGTCTCGGTCGCCTGCTGCGCCCCAAGAAGTCCGGGCACACCGCCAGCTTCTACACGCTCGTCGCACGCGACACGATCGATCAGGACTACGCCCAGAACCGCCAGCGGTTCCTCGCGGAGCAGGGGTACAGCTACACGATCATGGATGCGGACGCGATCGCTGCCTGACCCCGCGTCGCCCGGAGGCGGCGGCACGTCGTCGTCGTCGTACCCGCCGCTCCGAGGGATCACCAGCAATCCCATCGTCGGAGTCACCATAATGGGGTCATGACTGATGCGCGCATCCTGGTCGTCGACGACGAGCCGAACATCCGCGACCTGCTCTCCACGGGTCTGAGCTTCGCCGGGTTCCAGGTGAAGACGGTCGCCAACGGCGCCGCCACCATCTCGGCCGTGCTGGAGGAGGAGCCCGACCTCATCATCCTCGACGTCATGCTGCCCGACATGAACGGGTTCAGCGTGACCAAGCGCCTGCGCGGAGCCGGCTTCACCGCCCCGATCCTCTTCCTCACCGCGAAGGACGGCACCGACGACAAGATCGAGGGCCTCAACGCCGGCGGCGACGACTACGTCACGAAGCCGTTCAGCCTCGACGAGATCGTCGCCCGCGCGCAGGCCATCCTGCGACGCACGATGCAGGCCGACGAGGAGTCGATCATCCGCGCCGGCGAGCTGTCGATGGACCAGGACACGCACGACGTGCAGGTCGGCAAGGAGTCCATCGAGCTCTCCCCCACCGAGTTCAAGCTGCTGCGGTACCTGATGCTCAACCCCAACCGGGTGCTGTCGAAGGCGCAGATCCTCGACCACGTGTGGGAGTACGACTTCAACGGCGACGCCGGCATCGTGGAGAGCTACATCTCGTACCTCCGGCGCAAGATCGACCCGCACACCGAGGAGTCGGTCATCCAGACCAAGCGCGGCTTCGGCTACATGCTGAAGGTCGGCAAGTGACCTCGGCAGCGCTCACCCGCTGACGCCC
>NZ_LWCU01000023.1 GCF_001650405.1 Microbacterium sp. H83
GCATGGTGAGCGGGTGCACGGTATGGCCGGCCGTCACCGCTCGCAGCGGCGAGGGCCCGGAAGGCACGCTGACCGTCCGCGCAGTCGCCCTACGCCCCACCGTCGGCGCCGAATGCGGGCTATCCCGTGTACGGCGCCGCGCCGATGTACGCGGCGCCCCGTCCCGCGAGCGGTCTGGCGATCACGTCGCTGGTGTGCGGCATCGCCGGGGTGGTCTTCGGCACGTTCCTCTTCTGGCTCGTCCTCCCCTTCATCTCGTCCGTCGTCGCGATCATCACCGGTCACCTCGCGCTGCGTCGGACGAAGGCGGACCCGGGCGTCGGCGGTCGCGGCCTCGCTTTCGGCGGCCTCATCATGGGCTACGTCATGGTCGGGATCCAGCTCGTCGTGCTCGCGATCGTGCTGTTCAGCTTCCTCTTCGTGGGCGCGTTCTCATTGCCGTTCGTCTTCAGCTCCTGAACCCCGAGATCGCGCGCCGGGGCCCCGCGACCGGCGTAGGCTTGAGGCATCGTGAAGAACAAGGGTCTGGTCCCCGCTGTCACCTCCCTGCCGCAGTCGCCGCAGGCCGAGGCCGACCACCGCGTGCGCCGCTACGCGATCACGATGACGATCCGCATCGTCTGCTTCGCTCTCATGATGTTCGTGCAGCCGTACGGCTGGTACACCTGGGTCTTCGCCCTCGCGGCGGCCGTGCTCCCCTACATCGCGGTCGTCTTCGCGAACGCCGGCAGCGACAGCACCGAGACGACGGCCGAGTCGCCCGTGCAGCAGATCGCGGCACCCTCGCGGCCGGCTTCCGACCCCACGGAGAAGGTCGACGACGGACCGCAGATCTTCACCATCCGCGAGAACGGTCGGGATCGCGCGTGAGTGGACTGGAGTGCTCGCGAGCCGGATGCCGGAACGCGGCGAAGGCCCGAGTGGTGTGGCGCAACCCCCGCATCCATGCGGAGGACCGTGAGAAGATCTGGCTCGCGTGCGCCGAGCATGTCGACTTCCTCCGCGACTACCTCGCCGCCCGCGACTTCCCGGTGACCGTGCGCGATGGGATGCCGTCGTGAGCGCCCGGATGACGCGGTGGAGCGTCTACGTGCTGATCGCCATCGGCTTCGCCGTCGCCTGCGCCTTCCTGTCCTACTGGCAGTTCGAGCGCAATGAGAACCGCGCGGAGCAGATCGCCCTCGTGGAGAAGAACTACGATGCCGATCCCGTGCCGCTGCAGGACCTGATCGGCGCCGACGGCGAGCTCGCCGCGGGCGACGTGTGGCATCCGGTGGTCCTCGAGGGCGAGTACCTCCCGGACGAGCAGCTCCTCGTCCGCAACCGCCCGCGCGGCGGCACCAGCGCCTTCGAAGTGCTCGTGCCGTTCCGCGACTCCGACGGACGCATCCTCATCGTCGATCGGGGCTGGGTCCCGCCCGGCGACGGCGACTCCCCCGACGCGGTGCCCGCGCCTCCGTCCGGCCAGGTCGAGGTCGTCGTCCGCGTGCGGCCGGGCGAACAGGCTCCCGCGTCCGGTCGCGGAGCGCCCGAGGGACAGGTGCCGACGATCCATCTCCCCGCGATCGCCGAGCTCGTCGACGGCGATGTCATCACCAGCGCCTACGGCCAGATCGTCAGCGAGTCGCCCTCGGGGGACGGCGCGCTCGGGACCTTCGACTCCCCGACCGATGACCCCGGCCCGCACCTGTCGTACGCGATCCAGTGGATCCTGTTCGCGCTCATGGGTTTCATCTTCATCGGGTACATCATCCGCACCGAGATCGCCAAGCACCGCGAGGAGCTCGAGGGCCGGCCCGCCGTCGCCAAGACGCCACGGCGTCGCGACCGCGATGCCGACGTCGAGGACGAGCTCCTCGACGCGCACCACTGATCGACGGCTCACGGAGGTCCGGACGGATCACGGAGGTCCGGACGGATCACGGACGAATCGGCCGAACACTCCCGGGTATCGTCGTCTGCTCCGTCATCCGTCGGAGAGAAGGCGTCGTGAGTCGGCTCAGGTCCAGGCGCGCACGGAGGAGACGAGCGCCCGCTTCGGGTACTCTCCGCTCGGCCCGCCGATCTCGAAGAGGTCGATGAGCAGGATCATCGGGTACTCCGGCGCCTGCGGGATGCGACGGAGGACGCGGCCCTCGCATCCGATCACCGTCTCGCCGGGTCCCCACAGGACTGTCCAGGTGTGCACCCGACGCGCATCGAACGGGAGGATCACCTCGGCCATGTCGTCGTGCAGCCGCGGGTCGTGATGGGCTTTGACGCCCGATCGCGCTCGTGTCGTCGCACCCACCGCAGCGGCGTCGATCTCGAAGAGGCAGATCTCGCCGGCGTCCTCGTCCGCGAGGTGCTCGGTTCCCACCAGCCAGGCGGCGAGCATGCAGCCCTCATCGGTGCTCGCCGCGACTGTGACGTCGATGCGCCCGGCGGTCGGAGCGAAGAGCAGACGGAGCGGCGTCGGGGTCCGCACCACCAGCCCGTCGGGTCGATGGCGATGCGTGCCGCGTGCGGAGCCGAGCGGTCCCGAGAACTCCCCTGACTGCAGGTTGGAGACGCGCAGAGGGGCGTCCTCCGGTCGCCAGTCCGGCTGATCGTCGTCGATGCGCAGCTCGAGCCCGCCGTGCACGGGGGCGTACCGCGCCTCCGACCTCTCGGACACCGTCCAGTGCGGGAGGTATCGCGGGATCCACTTCGCGGGGTCGACCCCGTCGACGAAGTCGTCCTCGAAATCGGCAGGACGCTCGGGCGGCGGCGGGAGCACCTCGCGCAGAGCGGACGTCACCGCACCGCGTTCTCGGCTGCGTCGTCCGCTGCCCGACCCACCACGGATCGCCGCCACTCGCCGCCGTCACGGTCGAAGATCACACGGGAGTGCCGACGATCCGTCTCCCCCTGCCAGAACTCGACCCGCGACGGGATGAGCCGCCAGAGCACCCAGTCGTCATGGGCGACGCCGTCGCGCGCCGCGGCCGAGCGAGCCGCCAGATCCGCGGCGCTCTCGTCGGGCTCCGCCTCCCGCACCTCTCCCCGCAGCCGCACGGCTCGCACGAGGGGCTGCCACCAGAAGTTCAGCGCCGCCACCGGATGCACGGCGAGCTGCGCGCCCTTGCCCGACGAGCGCGGTCCCGCGAACGCCCATCCGCGCCCGTCGACCTCCTTGAGGATCAGGGTGCGCGCGTCGGGGACGCCGTCGCGATCGATCGTCGCGAGCGTCGCCGCGTGCGGCTCCGCGACCCCGGCCTCGACGGCGCCGACGATCCACGAGCGAAACGCGGTCACGGGATCGTCCGGCACGGCGCGGCCGTCGAGCGCCGGCGCGGATCCGGTGAGCGCGGGTAGCGAACGCAGCCAGCGCGCGGAGTCACGGTCGATGTCAGTCGTGGTGGTCACGCACTCGACTATGCCACCGACCCGCGGGCCTGTCCCGCAGCGCGCTCGCGCGGGACGTCACGCGAGCTCGATGAGGTCCTGGTACTCCTGGCTCCAGATGTCCTCGACGCCGTCCGGGAGGATCAGCACGCGCTCGGGGTTGAGCGACTGCACCGCCCCCGGGTCGTGCGAGACCAGCACGACGGCGCCCTCGTAGTGCGCGAGCGCTCCGAGGATCTCCTCGCGCGACGCGGGATCGAGGTTGTTGGTCGGCTCGTCGAGCAGGAGCATGTTCGCGGAGGACACCACGAGCGTCGCGAGCGAGAGTCGCGTCTTCTCGCCGCCGGAGAGCACCCCCGCCGGCTTGAGCACGTCGTCGCCCGTGAACAGGAACGAGCCCAGCACCTTGCGGGCCTCGGTCTCGGTGATGTGCGGCGCCGCCGACACCATGTTCTCGAGGACCGACCGGTTGACGTCGAGGTTCTCGTGCTCCTGCGCGTAGTACCCGACCTTCAGGCCATGACCGGGCTCGAGCTGGCCCGTGTCCGGCTTGTCGACGCCGGCCAGCATCCGCAGCAGCGTGGTCTTGCCTGCACCGTTGAGGCCGAGCACGACCACCTTCGAGCCGCGGTCGATCGCCAGGTCGACGTCGGTGAAGATCTCGAGGGAGCCGTAGGACTTCGACAGCCCGGTCGCCATCATCGGCGTCTTCCCGCAAGGTGCCGGCTTCGGGAACCGCAGCTTCGCCACGCGGTCCTCCTGGCGCACCTCGTCGAGTCCGGCGAGCAGCTTCTCTGCGCGCGCGATCATCTGGTGCGCGGCCGCGGCCTTCGAGGCCTTGGCGCCGAAGCGGGCGGCCTGCTGCTGCAGCGTGGTCGCCTTCTTCTCGGCGTTCGCGCGCTCCTTCTTGCGACGCTCCTCGTCGGCCACCCGCTGGCGCAGGTAGTTCTTCCAGTTCATGTTGTAGGTGTCGATGACCTGGCGGTTCGCATCGAGGTAGAAGACGCGGTTCACGGTCTCGCCGACGAGCTCGACGTCGTGGCTGATCACGATCAGCCCGCCCTTGTAGTTCTTGAGGAACTCGCGCAGCCACACCACGCTGTCGGCGTCGAGGTGGTTCGTCGGCTCGTCGAGGATCATCGTCTCCGCGTCGGAGAAGAGGATGCGAGCGAGCTCGATGCGACGACGCTGACCGCCGGACAGCGTCGACAGCGGCTGATCCAGGATGCGGTCGGGAAGCGACAGGTTGTTCGCGATGGACGCCGCCTCGGCCTCGGCCGCGTACCCGCCCTGCGCCTCGAACTGCTCGGTGAGGCGCGCGTAGCGCTTCATGGCCTTGTCCGCGACCGCGGGGTCCTCGGAGCCCATCGCGAGCGAAGCCTCCGTCATCCCGAGATTCAGCTGTCCGAGGCCGCGGGCGTCGAGGATGCGGGTGCGCGCGAGGTCCTCCGGGTTGCCCGATCGCGGGTCCTGCGGGAGGTAGCCCAGCTCCCCGGAGCGGGTGACGCTGCCACCCGACGGCAGGACGTCGCCGGCGAGCACCTTCGTCAGCGTGGTCTTCCCGGCGCCGTTGCGTCCGACGAGACCGATCTTGTCGCCGTCGCTGACGCGGAAGGACACGTTCTCCATCAGGAGGCGTGCGCCCACGCGGATCTCGAGTTCGTGCACGGCAAGCACAGCGGGACGTCCGTTCGTTCAGGAGGAGAGGCGGCCGAGCGGCCAGCCTCCCAGTATAGAACGCCCGGCTGGGCACCTCGGCGGCCGGTGTCCAGGATGACGGGGAGGGGCGATCTCCCTCTCCGGATGGATGCGATCGATACCGGGGAGTGATGCCCTCTCCGCCACCTCGTTCCTAGCCTTCTCGGGTGGATGTCATCTCTGAGCTCGTTCTGCAGGCCGTCGCGTCGCCCTGGCTGTACCTCGTGCTGTTCGCGGTCACCGTGATCGACGGCTTCTTCCCGCCGATACCGAGCGAGACCGTGCTGGTCGCCGCGGCGGCCGTGTCGGCATCCGCCGGCGACCTGTGGGCCCTGGTACCGCTGGGTCTGGTGGCCGCGGCGGGAGCGGCGATCGGGGACAACATCGCGTTCGCGCTCGGTCGCCGGATCGGCACCGACCGCTGGTCGTGGATGCGCCGTCCGCGCGTGGTCGCCGCGCTGGCGCACGCCCGGAGTGCGCTCGGTCGACGCGGCGCGGCTCTCATCCTCGGTGCTCGGTACATCCCCGTCGGGCGGGTGGCGGTCAACATGTCAGCGGGCGCCCTGGGGTTCGCATGGCGGCGGTTCGCTCCGCTGAGCATCGTGGCCGGTGTCAGCTGGAGCGCACTGAGCGTGACCATCGGGCTGTTCGCCGGAGCCTGGCTCGCCGACCAGCCGCTCTTCAGCGCGGGCGTCGGCATCGTCGTCGCGCTCCTCCTCGGGCTCGTGATCGACCGGATCGCGGCACTCCGCCGACGTCGGACATCGGTCCCCCGGCTGGCAGGATGACAGACATGGCTCGCTCTCCAGGCACGCAGCGCACCCGGCGCACCGCTCGAGCGAGCGGGCGGTCGGCGGCCGTCGCCGCGCTCGGCGCTGCGGTGATCACGCTCTACGCGGTCCTCGTGCCCATCCAGGCGACCCTCTACGGCACCTCGCTGCCGCTGTCGTTCCTCCTCGCCGCCGCGCTGTGCGGAGCTCCGCTGCTGGCCCTGACGCATCCGCGATGGGCGGTCGTGCTGTTCTACACCGCCGCGTTCTCCCTGCCCCTGCTTGTCACGGCGGGACTCGCCACCGAGGCGCCGTGGCCGTGGTCGGTGCCGGCGCTGCTGGCCTTCGTCCTGCTGGTCGGCGTCGTGACCTTCCTGCATGGCGCGCGTCTCGGAGCGTTCGCGCTCGTCATCGGGTCCGGCCTGTCCCTGACCGCTCCCCTCCTGCGCGGAGATGTGCTGTCCGGCGGCGATGTCGCGGCCAACGTCACCGCGAACCTGATCGTCACGACGTCCGTGGCCGCCGCGGTCTCGGTCATCGCCGCGCTCGCCGCCGGGCGGATGCGAGTGTCCGCGGAGCTCACGCGCGAACGCGAGCACTCGGCGCTGGAGGAGTCGCGGCGGGGTCTGGTGGAGGAACGCACGCGCATCGCCCGCGAGCTGCACGACGTGATCGCGCACAGCATGTCCGTGATCCAGGTGCAGGCGTCCACCGCGCGCTATCGGCTGCCCGGCATCGACGCCGAGGCCGCCGCGGAGTTCGACAGCATCGCGGCGACGGCGAGGACGTCGCTCACCGAGATGCGACGGATGCTCGGAGTGCTCCGCACCGAGGACCGGGCCGCAGAGCTCGCCCCCCTGCAGGGCGTCGACGACGTCCCCGCGCTGGTCGACACGTTCCGTCGGGCCGGCGTCACCGTCGGGCTGGAGATCACCGGATCCTTGGAGGATCCGTCGTCCGCCGCGCAGATCGCCGTCTTCCGCATCGTGCAGGAGGCTCTGAGCAATGCGATCCGACATGCCGCGGGCGCGGCCGTGACGGTCCGCATACAGCGGGACGGCGACATGCTCGTCGTCCGGGTCCGCAACGCGTCGGCGTCGACGCCGCAGGCCGCGTCCGGCGGCGGGTACGGTCTGCGGGGGATGCGCGAGCGTGTGGAGATCCTCGGCGGGACGTTCGCTGCGGGTCCCGCCGCGGACGGCGGATGGGAGGTCGCTGCGGCGCTTCCGCTGCGGTCGATCGACATGAGCGACGGCGTCGCCGAGGAGGCCCCATGACCATCAGCGTTCTCATCGCCGACGACCAGGCCATGGTGCGGGCGGGTTTCGCCGCCCTTCTCGATGCCCACGACGGCATCCGCGTGGCGGGTCAGGCAGCGCACGGCGCCGAGGCGGTGACTCTCGCGGCCCGTCTCGATCCCGACGTGATCCTGATGGACGTGCGCATGCCGGAGATCGACGGGATCGAGGCGACCCGGCGCATCCTGGGGCCCGCGTACCCTGCCGCCCATGTGCCGCGCGTGCTCATGCTCACCACCTTCGACATCGACGACTACGTGTACGACGCGCTGGAGGCCGGGGCCAGCGGCTTCCTCCTCAAGGACGCCCTCCCCGAGGAGCTGGTGCAGGCCGTCCGTGTGGTCGCCGGCGGCGACGCCCTCCTGGCGCCGAGCGTGACGAGACGCATGATCGAGCAGTTCGCCGGTCGCCGTCCCCGCACGCCCCGGGCGGCGGCGGCGCTCGCCGGCCTCACCGACCGCGAGCGCGAGGTGCTCGTCCTCATCGGCAGAGGTCGATCGAACAGCGAGATCGCGTCCGATCTGTTCATCGCCGAGCAGACCGTCAAGACGCATGTCGGCAAGGTGCTCGCCAAGCTGTCGCTCCGCGATCGGGTGCACGCGGTGATCCTCGCCTACGACGCCGGTCTCGTCGAGCCCGCCTCCTGATTACCCCCTCGGTAGGGGGTGAACGGCTCCGCAGGGTGATGCCCCGATCGGCACCGCGTCCATACGCTCCTCGGACACCCCGACCGAGGAGGACCCCATGGCCATCGTCGACCCACCCCCCAGGATCGCCCCGAGCACTCCCCCGCCCCGCGGTCGGGATACGGGGATCGACCTTCTGCGCGCGATCTGCGTGATCGGCGTCGTGGTCCTCCACGCGGTCATGGTGGGCGTCACCGTCGTCGACGGCGCCCCGGAGTTCGCCAACGCGAGCGAGGGCGAGGCGTGGATCGTCCCTCTCAGCTGGGTGCTGCAGGTGATGCCCCTGTTCTTCGTGATCGGCGGATTCGCCGGCCTGCACTCCTGGCGTCGGCTGCGGGAGCGGGGAGGCTCGGCGGGAGACTTCGTCGCCGCGCGCGTGCACCGCCTGCTGCGTCCGGCGGTCGTCGTGATCGGCGTGGTCGGCGTGCTCCTCGCGGCGCTCGCCGTTGCCGGAGTCCCCGCCGATCTGGTCGCGACGGCCGGCTACCGCTACGGCCAGCCGCTGTGGTTCCTGGCCGTGTTCCTGCTCTGCCAGTCTCTGCTCCCCGCACTGGCCTCCGCGCACACCCGGCGACCGATCCTCAGCATCCTGCTGCTCGTCGTCGGTGCCGGCGTCGTCGATCTCCTGCGCGCTCTCACCGGCATCGAGGGTCTCGGCATGCTCAACCTGGCGTTCGTCTGGCTCAGCCTGCAGCAGCTCGGCTTCTTCCTCGCCGACGGCACCGTCCATCGACTGTCCCGCCGGGTGAGGGCAGCCGTCGGCGGGGTCGCGCTCGTGCTGCTCGCCGCCGCCTTCACGGGAGGGCTCTCCTCCCCCGACCTCATCGCCCACATCAACCCGCCCACGGCAGCGCTCATCCTCGTCGGCGTCGTGCAGCTGAGCGCGGTGTCGCTGCTCCGCGACCGGATCGAGGCGTTCAGCCGGCGCCCCCGGTGCGCGGCCCTCTCGGCGTTCGTGAACGCGCGCACCATGACCGTCTACCTCTGGCACATGCCGGTGCTGCTGGGTATGGCCGGGGTCTCTGCGCTGTTCGCCCTGTCCACGGGTCTCGCTCTCCCCGAGCCGAGCAGCGCCGAGTGGTGGCTGACCCGGCCGCTGTGGCTCGGTGCGGCGCTGATCCTGACGGCCGTCGTCGCCGTGGCGCTCGCCCGGCACGAGGCCGTCCGCGCTCCGCGCCCCACGCGGTCGGCGCGCGGACTCGTCCTCGCCGTGGCGCTCGGCCTGTCGTCCGTCGTGCTCCTGCTCGCCGTGGGGACCACGGTGCTCACGGCCGCCGTCGCCGTCGCAGGCCTCGTCGCCGCCCTGCGGCTCGCTCGTCGGTCAGACGAGACCGCGCGCCGCGAGAGCGTCGCCGACGTCATCCGCGTGGCGTAGCGTGCGCACGAGCAGAGGCACGATCGCCCGCGGTCCCGGGCGGACGCCGCGCGCACGCTGCGCCTCCCCGATCTCCGCCGCGAACCCTGAGACGACGGGCACCAGCGTGAGCGTGAGGGAGATCGTCATGGCGATGGCGTCGGTGTCCGCCCCCCTGCGGCGCGCAGGCGACAGGAGCCGCTGCAGCACCGCGAGCAGCTGTCCCATCGGCGTGGTGAGGGTGAGCAGGGTCGCCAGCAGCACGAGCGCTGCGACCTTGAGGGTGCTGATCCAGGCCGCCAACGGGGAGACGAAGATCCACAGCGCACCGCCCATCACCAGCACCAGCCAGCGGAGTCGCCGGATTTCCGCTCCGAGCACGCGCCACGGCATCTGTGCGACGACGAAGAGCCCGCAGACGCCGAGCAGCACCAGCGCGATGCTGACGGCATCGTGGGGCGCGAGCGAAATCCCGAGGGCGGTGAGCGCGAGGGCGAGCAGCTTGCATCCGGCCCCCATCCGGTGCACGGGGCTCGAGCCGGGCCGGTACAGCTGGATCATGCGCAGCTCCTCCGGTACGCATCGATGACGGTGGCGGGGTCGCCGGATGCCGTGATCGCACCGTCGTCGAACAGCAGCGCGTGATCGCAGCGGGCGGCGAGGTCGAGGTCGTGCGTCGCCACCACCAGCCGCGCGGGACCGGCGAGGAGCAGATCTCCGATGCGGCGGGCGTTCCGCAGGTCGAGCAGGGTGGTCGGCTCGTCGGCGACCAGGAGCGCCGGGTCGGCGATCAGGACAGAGGCGAGCGCGAGGAGCTGCTTCTGCCCGCCGGAGAGCGCCGATGCGGGGATGTCGCCCCGATCCTCCAGGCCGTGCGCGTGCAGCGCCTCCGCCACGCGCCGGTCGATCTCCTTCCGTGGCCGCCCCCGCAGGGAGAGACGCAGATCCTCCACAGCCGTCGGCATCAGGATCTGCGCCTGCGGGTCGGTGAAGACGAAACCGACGCGACGACGCACCGCCCGCGCGTCGCGCCGCGTGTCGAGACCGTCCACCGTCACCGCGCCGACGGTCGGCAGCACGAGTCCGTTGAGCAGGCGCACGAACGTGGACTTGCCCGATCCGTTCGCCCCGATCACGGCGGTGCGGCGCGCCGCGAGTCGCGCGCTCACCCCGCGCAGGATCGCACGTCCGTCGCGCTCGACCGTGACGCCGTCGATCTCGATGGCGGAAGGAGCCGCCTCCCCGACGGCGGGGATCGCGGCGGACGGCGCGGCCTCAGACGGCACGGGGGGCGGAGGCGGAGGCGGCGCGACCGAACGCCGGCGGGTACGCGCGGCGGAGAGCGATCACGAGCACCGTGGCGGTCGCCGCCTTGAGGGCGTCCCCGGGGAGGAACACGATGCTCGAGGCGGCCGCAGTCCGCAGATCCATGCCCAGCACGAGGGCCTGCACCGGAATGCCGAAGGCGTAAACGACCAGGATGCCGCCCAGGACGGTCGCCAGCGCCGTGCGCCACCACGTCACCCGGTGCCCGCGCATGATCAGACCGATCACGACGGCCCCCGCCACCCACCCGAGGAGGTATCCGGCGGTGGGTCCGACGAACGCGCCGAGGCCGCCGCGCCCGCCGGCGAGCACCGGGAGTCCCACTGCTGCGAGAGCGAGGACGAGGAGGACCGACAGCGGCGCTCGGCGCGGGCCGAGCACCGCGCCCGCGAGCATGACCCCCAGCGTCTGCGCGGTGATGGGCACGCCGCCGGGGATCGGGACGGTCACCATGCCGAGCGCGACGAGGAGTGCCGCGAAGATCGCGACACGCGCCAGCTCCCTCCCGGCATCCGGATTCTGGTTCATGATCTCTGCACCCTCCTGAACAGTGTTCACGTGAACGGTGTTCACTATAGTGAGCGGATGACCCCCGATCACAATCCGACCCGTCGCGACAGGGACGCCGTGGCCAGGGCCGCGCTCGCCCTCCTCGACGAGGTCGGCCTCGCCGACCTCTCCATGCGCCGCATCGCCAGCCGGCTCGACGTCCAGCCCAGCGCCCTGTACTGGCACTACTCGAGCAAGCAGGCACTCCTCGCCGAGCTCGCCGACCGCATCACGACGGGTATCGCATCCGGCGACACGGCGGTGCTGCCCCTGGCGCGCAGCATCCGCGACGCGCTCTTCACCTACCGCGACGGCGCCGAGCTCGTCCTGAGCACGTACGCGCTCGGCCTCGGGTCCGCGCACGCTCAGACAGCGCTCGAGGCTGCTCTCCGCCGCTCCGGAGCGTCGGACGCGTCGGGACGGGCGGCTGCGCTGCTCCACTTCGTGCTCGGTCACGCGACACTCGTGCAGCAGCGCATGCACGCCGACAGCCACGGGGTCGTGCAGAACGTCGACGAGCACGACGCCACGGCCGGCTTCGACCGGATCTTCGACCTCGGCGTGAGCGCGCTCGCCGGGGCGCTCGTCAGCGGAGGGCCGACTCCGCCGCGTGGCCGAGCCTGAGGCCGGGGAGGAAGGCGACGACGACGAGGCCGAGCGAGATCAGGAAGACGGCTCCGACATCGGCGACATGTCCGCCCAGGCTGGCGACCGCGAGCCCCGAGACGGCGATCACGACCGCCGAGCCCGTCGAGTCCGAGATCGAGAGCGCCGACGAGTTGAAGCCCTGGTTGCCCTCGTCGGAGTACGCGAGGGTGAGGACGGTCAGGCGCGGGTAGAGCAGGCCCATGCCGGCTCCGGCGAATCCCCACGCGACGACGACGACGGCAGGCGGCACATCGCCGATCGCCGTGACGAGCACACCGGCGATCGCGATCACCAGGAGCGCCAGGCTGATGAGAGTGATGCGGCGATTGCCCAGCCGCTCCCCGATCCGGCCCTGCAGGTTCGATGCTCCGGCCCAGGCGAACGCGGCGAACATGAGTCCGACGCCCGCCCACGTCGCCGACCACCCGAACCCCTCGATGAGGAGGTACGGGATGTACGCCTCGGTGGCGAAGAACGCTCCCGCCACCATCCCGCGCATCAGCACGACACTGGGCAGCCCTCTTCCGGCGCGCAGGGTCCGCTTCGGCAGCAGCGGCAGTACGGTGATCGCGATGCCGAGGACCGCCCCTATCGCGACCGGCCAGCGCAGCGCCGCGGGCATGTCGGCGGTGAGGCCCAGGATCACGGCGAACGCCGCGACGACGAACGCCAGCGCCAGGCGGATCAGAAGCGCGCGACGATCCTGCGGCTCGCCGTGACCGAGATCCAGGCCGCGCAGTCGTACCGCGATCAGGAGGAAGGCGATCGCCGTGAGCACGGCGACGCCGAGGAAGGCCCAGCGCCAGTCGAGGTACTCGGCGACCGCACCGGCGAGGAACGGCCCGATCATCGACGGCACGATCCAGGCGGCGGCGAAGGCCGCGAACACCCTGCCGTGCAGATAGGGCGGGTAGAGCCGGGCGACGACGACGTACAGCGCGACCGTCTGGCCACCGGTGCCGAGTCCCTGCACGAGACGGCCGATGAGGAACTGCTCCATGGTCACGGCGAAGCCGGAGATCAGCAGCCCGACGAGGAAGAGCGTCACGGCGACGTACAGGGCCCCGCGGGGGCCGCGCGCGTCCGACCACGCACCGGCCGCGACCATGCCGATCACGCTCGTCGCGAGTGTTCCGGCGAACGCCGCGGCGAACAGCGCGCTCCCGTCCAGGGCCGCGCTGACGATGGGCATCACCGTGGTCACCGCGAGCGCCTCGATCGCAGCGAGGAAGATCAGGGCGACGGACCCGACGGTGACCCAGACCCGTTCGCGGTCCCAGATGGTCGCCGTGGTCGCGGCCTCGCTCATCGGTCGGCGAGCGACGCCATGCGCTCGATCGCCTCGGTGATGATCTCCGGGCTCGTGCCGAAGTTCAACCGCACATGTCCGCGGCCCTCGGCGCCGAATCCCGGCCCGGCGCTCAGCGCGACCCTGGCCTCCTTCAGGATGCGCCGAGCGGGGCTGTCTCCCCATCCGAGCGCCGACAGATCGATCCACGCCAGATACCCGGCCTCCGGAAGGCGGTACCTCGCCGTGGGGAGATGCGCCGCCAGGAGGTCCTCCACCAGCACGCGGTTCTCGTCGAGGGTGCGCAGCAGTCCGTCGAGCCACGGATCACTCGCCTCGGAGAAGGCGGCGACGGCGGCGATCAGACCGAGCTGGCCGGTGCGCCACTCGACCTCGATCGGCAGGGCGCGCACGACCGCGGACGTCTCGTCGGACGCCGTGACCATGAGGGCGCACTTGAGGCCCGCGAGGTTGAAGGCCTTGCTGGCGCTGACGACGGCGTAGCCCACGCGCTCCGCTGCCGCGCCCGTCGCCAGGAACGGCGTGAAGCCCGCGCCGGGCTGCGCGAGCGGCGCGTGGATCTCATCGGAGACGACGGCGGCGCCGAACTCCTCCGCAAGGTCCGCGAGGGCCGCGAGCGATGCGCGATCGTGCACCGTGCCCGTCGGGTTCTGCGGGTTGCAGAGCAGGATCGCCGTCGCACCGTCCTCCAACGCCGTGCGGACGCCAGGGAGATCGATCTCCCAGGCAGCCCCGGTGTCGCGGAGCGGCACGCGCTCGACCTCGGCACCCGCCTCGGCCACCAGATCGAAGAACGGCGGATAGATCGGGGGCATGACCACCACGCGCTCCCCCGGCTGCGTGACGCGCCGGAGGATCTCGACGATCCCCATGCTGACGTCGGCCGTGCTACGCATGCGGGCGGGATCCACCTGCCAGCCGAATCGGCGCAGGGCGAACGCCGTGTAGGACTCCGCGAGAGGGCCCCGGGATGCGGTGTAGCCGGTGTCGCCGATGTCGATCGCGTGCCGCAGAGCGGCGGTCACCTCCGGCGCGAGCGGGAAGTCCGTCTCCGCGACGAAGAGCGGCAGGACGTCGGCGGGATACTCCCGCCACTTCTCGCTGGTGCGCTCGCGAAGCTCCGCCAGCGGCAGAGCCCTGACCTCGAGCATCCTCAGATGGCGAAGCCGAGGGCGCGCATCATGTCGCGACCGTCGTCCGTGATCCGCTCGGGACCCCACGGCGGCATCCACACCCAGTTGATGCGGAAGCGGTCGACGACGTCGTCCAGGGCCTGGGCGGTCTGGTCCTCGAGCACGTCCGTGAGCGGGCAGCCGGCGCTGGTGAGCGTCATGTGGATGACGAGTGCATCGTTCTCGTCGTCCCAGGCGAGGTCGTAGATGAGGCCGAGGTCGACGACGTTGATCCCGAGCTCGGGATCCATGACGTCCTTGAGTGCCTCGGTGACCTCGTCGTACTTCGCGTCCGTGAGGGTGGCTGACATGCCTTCAGCCTACGCCTCGATGGGGGCGGCGGGGTCGAGGAACCGGTCGTAGCCCTCTTCCTCGAGCCGGTCGGCGAGCTCCGGTCCGCCCTCTTCGACGATCTTGCCCGCGACGACGACGTGCACGAAGTCGGGACGGATGTAGCGGAGGATACGGGTGTAGTGCGTGATGAGCAGCACGCCGAGACCGGTGGCCTCCTTGGCGCGGTTGACGCCCTCGGAGACGATCTTCAGCGCGTCGACGTCGAGGCCGGAGTCGGTCTCGTCGAGGATCGCGAACTGCGGCTTGAGGACCTCGAGCTGGAGGATCTCATGACGCTTCTTCTCGCCGCCGGAGAAGCCCTCGTTGACGTTGCGCTGCGCGAACTTCGGGTCCATCCGGAGGTTGGCCATGGCCGCCTTGACGTCCTTGGTCCAGCCGCGGATCGCCGGCGCCTCGCCGTCGAGCGCCGTCTTGGCGGTGCGGAGGAAGTTCGTCACGGTCACGCCGGGGATCTCCACGGGGTACTGCATCGCGAGGAACAGGCCGGCCCTGGCACGCTCGTCGACCGACATCTCCAAGACGTCCTGACCGTCGAAGGTGATGGAGCCCGAGGTGACGGTGTACTTCGGGTGTCCGGCGATCGTGTAGGCGAGGGTGGACTTGCCCGAGCCGTTCGGCCCCATGATGGCGTGGGTCTCACCGGTGTTCATGGTGAGGGTGATTCCGTTGAGGATCGGGGTGGTCCCCGCCTCGGTCTCGACCGTCACGTGCAGGTCGCGGATTTCGAGAACAGACATTCAGACTTCCTTCGTCACAGTCGGATCGATGAGCACGTCGTCGCCGTCGATCTCGACGACGTAGACCGGCACGGGCTCATAAGCGGGGAGGTTCTGGGGCTTGCCGGTGAGCAGGGAGAACGCCGAGCCATGGGCCCAGCACTCGACCGTGTCACCCTCGACGAAGCCCTCGGAGAGGGAGATGTCGCCGTGCGTGCAGGTGTCGCCGATGGCGTGGATGACGCCCTCGGAGTCCTTGATGACGGTGATCGGCACGCCGTTCGGCTCGACACGCAGCGGCGTGTCCATCTCGAGGTCGGCGACGGCGCACACGCGCTCTGCGCTCATGCGTCCACCTCCGCGAGCTCGGTCTCGATCGCCGCCAGGAGCTCGGCCTCGAGCGCGGGGATCTGCAGGCGCTGCACGATGTCGCTGAGGAATCCGAGCACCACCAGACGGCGGGCCTCCTCCTCGCTGATGCCGCGAGCCTGGAGGTAGAACAGCTGCTCGTCGTCGAAGCGACCGGTCGCGCTGGCGTGGCCGGCGCCGAGGATGTCGCCGGTCTCGATCTCGAGGTTCGGGATCGAGTCCGCACGCGCCCCCTCGGTCAGCACGAGATTGCGGTTCGCCTCGTAGGAGTCGGTGCCGGTGGCGTCGGCGCCGATGAGCACGTCGCCGATCCAGACGCTGTGCGCGCCCTCGCCCTGCAGGGCGCCCTTGTACAGGACGTCGCCCTTGGTGTGCGGGCCCTTGTGGTGGAGGTACACCTGGCTCTCCAGGTGCTGGCCGGCGTCGGCGTAGGAGAGGCCGTAGAGGTAGCCCTCGGACCCTGCGCCCGCGAGCTCGACGCTCGGGTTCACGCGCACGACGCCGCCGCCGAAGCTGACCACGAAGTGCTTGAGGGTCGCGTCGGCCGCCACCCGCGCCTGATGCGCGGACGTGTGCACGGCGTCGTCCTGCCACTGCTGGAGGCTGATCACCGTGAGCTTCGCGCCGTCGCGCACGATGATCTCGACGTTCTGGGCGTACTGCGCGGCACCCGTGTGCTGCAGCACGACGGTGGCGGAGCTGTGCTCGAGCGCCTCGATGACGATGTGGGCGTCCGCCCGGAGGTCAGCGCCCTTGCCCTCGATGGTGACGAAGACGGGCTCGGCCACCTCCTCCTCACGCGGGATGCGGATGTGCAGCGCGTCTGGCGCGCCCTGCCACGCCACGGCGGACGTGACGTCCTCGGCGAGGAACACCTCGCCGCGCGGGGCGGCACCCGGAGCCAGCGGTGCCGCGACGTACTGCTCACCGGTCGTGATCACGTGCGCGACGCCGTCGGCGGTGCCGGCGACCTCGAACAGCGCCGCGAGCTTGGCGACGGGGGTGTGCTTCCAGTTGACCTCGCGGCCGGTCGGCGTCCCGAAGTCGGCGGGCTCGAACGAATGCGGGCGCTCGGAGCGGGTCTGCACCGGCACGAAGCCGGCGTCCGCGACCTGGGCGGCGGGGTCGACGTGCGCGCTCGAATGATGCGACGCGGTCGGCGTCGTCGTCTGGGCCGTCATATCAGCCGACCGATCCTTCCATGCCCATCTCGATGAGCTTGTTCAGTTCCATGGCGTACTCCATCGGCAGCTCGCGCGCGATCGGCTCGATGAAGCCGCGCACGATCATCGCCATCGCCTCGTCCTCGGGCATGCCGCGGGACTGCAGGTAGAAGAGCTGCTCCTCGCTGACCTTCGAGACCGTCGCCTCATGGCCGAGCTGCACGTCGTCCACGCGGATGTCGATCGCGGGGTAAGTGTCCGACCGGGACTTCGTGTCCACGAGCAGGGCGTCGCAGCGGACGGTGTTCGCCGAGTGGTGGGCGTTCGCGTCGACACGCACCTCGCCGCGATAGCCGGCACGGCCTCCGCCGCGGGCGATCGACTTGGAGACGATCGACGACTGCGTGTACGGCGCCATGTGGATCATCTTCGCGCCGGCGTCCTGGTGCTGTCCCGGACCGGCGAATGCGACCGAGAGCGTCTCGCCCTTCGCGTGCTCGCCCATCAGGTAGATCGACGGGTACTTCATCGTCACCTTGGAGCCGATGTTGCCGTCGACCCACTCCATGGTCGCGCCCTCGTGAGCGACGGCGCGCTTGGTGACGAGGTTGTACACGTTGTTCGACCAGTTCTGGATCGTCGTGTACCGGACGCGCGCGTTCTTCTTGACGATGATCTCGACGACGGCGGAGTGCAGCGAGTCGGACTTGTAGATCGGAGCCGTGCAGCCCTCGATGTAGTGGACGTAGCTGTCCTCGTCCGCGATGATCAGGGTCCGCTCGAACTGGCCCATGTTCTCGGTGTTGATGCGGAAGTACGCCTGGAGCGGGATCTCGACGTGCACGCCCTTGGGGACGTAGACGAAGGATCCGCCCGACCAGACGGCGGTGTTGAGGGCGGCGAACTTGTTGTCGCCGGCGGGGATGACGGATCCGAAGTACTCCTCGAAGAACTCCGGGTGCTCGCGCAGCGCCGTGTCGGTGTCCATGAAGATGACGCCCTGCTCCTCCAGGTCCTCGCGGATCTGGTGGTAGACGACCTCGGACTCGTACTGCGCGGCGACACCGGCGACGAGACGCTGGCGCTCCGCCTCGGGGATGCCGAGGCGCTCGTACGTCTCGCGGATCTCCTCGGGCAGGTCCTCCCAGGACTGCGCCTGCTTCTCCGTCGAGCGGACGAAGTACTTGATGTTGTCGAAGTCGATGTCGCTGAGGTCGGCGCCCCACGTCGGCATCGGCTTGCGGCCGAAGAGGGAGAGACCCTTGAGACGGGTCTTCAGCATCCATTCCGGCTCGTTCTTGAGGCCCGAGATCCCCCGGACCACTTCTTCGGAGAGGCCTCGTTTCGCAACGGCGCCGGCGGCGTCCTCATCGTGCCATCCGAATTCGTACACCCCCAGGCCATCGAGCTCCGGGCGGTCGATCAGCACATCCGACATCACACACTCTCCTCACAGGTCCCAAACGGTGTCATCCGCCCCGACACACCTGATCCCCGTCGAGTCTGCGGGAGCGGGTGCCGTTGGTGGGCCCTCATCACCGGCGCTTCCATCGCGCCTAAACTGTTGACGATGCTTCAGCGCGGTCAGCGCTCATCGCAACAATCCGATTCTACAGGTTCCGCCTGAGGACAGGGCCGCCCGCCGTGTCCGTCGCGGTCCGGAGACACCAATGCCCCACCCCACGATCTCCTCCCCCACGCGCGTCGCGGATGCACCCTCGTCGCACGCACTGCTGTGGGGCCGTGCCCTGCGCGTCCTCGCGTGGCTGTCGTTCCTCGCGCAGACGATCATCATCGGCACGGGAGGCGCCGTGCGCCTCACCGGCTCCGGTCTCGGATGCTCGGAATGGCCGCTCTGCACACCGGAGTCGCTCGTCCCCATCTACGCGGATCAGGGAATCCACGGCCTCATCGAGTTCGGCAACCGCGTCATGACCGGGGTGGTCGGCATCATCGCCCTCGCCGTCCTGCTGCTCGTGCTGGCGCGAGTCGGCGGCCGGCTCATGGTCTTCTCCGCTCTGCGGTTCGCGGCCGGCGGCATCGTGGCCGCGGCCCTCGTCTTCCTCGTCGTCACCCTGGTCGGCCTGCCCGCCACTCCGTTCGCGATGGGCGCTCTGCTCGTGGCGGTGATCGCGGCGACCGTCCGCGCGGTCCGGCTGACCGCCGACCGACGCGATCTCGTGATCCTCGCCTGGGTGGTCCTCATCGGCGTCGTGGCCCAGGCCCTCGTCGGCGGCATCACGGTGCTCACGGGACTGAACCCCTTCATCGTCGGGTTCCACTACGTCTCCTCACTGCTGCTCGTGTGCGTCACCGCCGCGTTCCTCGTGCGCCTGTACGCCGCTCCCGGACCGCGGGAGCGCGTCGTCCCTCGCTGGTTCGCCGTCCTCAGCCATGTCTCCGGCCTCGCCCTCGCCGTCACCATCGTGTTCGGAGTGCTCACGACCGGATCAGGGCCCCACTCGGGTGACGCCGACGTCCTGCGGCGCGGGTTCGATGCGACCGTCCTGGCCCACGTGCACTCCTGGCCCGGCTACGCGCTGGCGGTCCTCGTGCTGGCCCTGGCGGTGTCGGCGTGGGCACTGCGACTCGAGCCCAGGAAGTGGCTGCTCGTGCTCGTGATCGCGATCGCCGTCCAGGTGGGCGTGGGCGTGTGGCAGGCGCGCGAGGGACTCCCCCCGCTGCTCGTCGGCATCCACATGGTGCTCGCGTCCCTGTCCGCCGCGGCGTACACGGTCGTCGTCCTGCGCCTGAAGAAGCCGGTGGCGTCGGCGGTCTGACGGTCCGGACCGGGGCACGAGGTCCGTGACGACCGCACAGGCGATGCATAGCGTACACATCACCCCCTCATCAGTGGGCCGTGCATCGTGGCGGCCATGAACAAGTCATTGACACGCAGCATCGGCTTCTGGCTCCTCCTCGTCCTCTCGCTCGCCGCGGCGGGGGTCGGCGGGTGGCTCATCGCCGGACAGGTCGGCACCATGACGAGCACGCTGCTCGACGGCACGGCGACGGGCATCGAGGTCTACGTGGGTCAGTCGCTGGTCGTCGTCGGCGCCGCACTGCTCGGAGCCGGTGTCATCGGCATCCTGCTCGCCGTGGCGCTCAGCGCTGTCCAGGCGATCGTCCCCGCCCGCACGCCGGTGGTCGTCGAGCCGATCGACGGGACCGCCGACGAGTCCTCCGATGACGGAGTGGAAACGGACGGACCGTCAGCGGACCGTGCGATCGCGGAGAACTCCTCGTCAGCGCACGACACGGCACGCGCGGCCGAGCCCGTGGGGGCGGAGGACGCTCAGAACGGCAGCAGCGGGTCGACCGCCACCGCGACGAAGATCAGCGTCAAGTAGGTGATCGAGGCGTGGAAGACCCGCATGGGCCGCGCCTCGTTCCCGCGCACCGCCTGGTTGTACAGGCGGTGCGACTCGTAGATGAACCAGCCGCCGAACACGACGGCGGAGACGGTGTAGACGAGCCCCATGCCGGCGATCGGGATCAGGAGCAGCGAGCAGGCGATGGTCGCCCAGGCGTACAGGATCACCTGGAGGCCGACCTGCGACGCGTTCCGGGTGACGCCGAGCATGGGGACGTCCACGTCGTCGTAGTCGTCCTTGTACTTCATCGACAGGGGCCAGTAGTGCGGCGGCGTCCAGAGGAAGATCAGTCCGAAGAGGATGAATGCGGGCCAGTCGAGCGAACCGGTCACGGCCGCCCAGCCGATGAGCACCGGGAAGCAGCCCGCGATGCCGCCCCAGATGATGTTCTGCTCGGTGCGCCGCTTGAGGATCATCGTGTAGATCACGACGTAGAAGAAGATCGCGGATGCCGACAGCGTCGCCGCCAGCCAGTTCGTGGTGAACCAGAGCCACACGGTCGAGAGCACCGCGAGCGTCCAGGAGAACACGAGAGCGCCGCGCGGCGAGATCTCGCCCGTCACGAGCGGGCGGTTCTCGGTGCGGTGCATGTGGGCGTCGATGTCGCGGTCGAGGTACATGTTGAACGCGGCGGCGGAGCCGGCGCTCATGGAGCCGCCGATCACCGTCGCGACGACCAGCCACAGGTTCGGGAGCCCGCCCTGGGCGAGGAACATGACCGGCACGGTGGAGACCAGCAGCAGCTCGAGGACGCGCGGCTTGGTGAGGGCGACGTACGCCTTCACGGTACGACCGATGGACTTCTTCACCACGGTCTGATCGGACATCGTCGAGATTTCGATCGCCTCCTCCGCACACGTCACGACAGCTTTTCCAGTCTACGGCACCGCATGACCGGTCCCGATCCGCGCCAGGGCGCCTCGTCCGGCCCTCTCCTGCGGCTCGCTCTGAGGCTCATCACGGGGACGCGCCCGGGCGTCCGGAACCGCGTCCCACGCATCCTGGAATGGGGTCCCGCCGCCGCCCGCGCGTGCGTCCGCGCCGCGGGAATTACCCGCCCTCAGGCGCGTTGTAAAGGGGGGGTAACGGGTCCGACCGCGGCGCTATGCTGGGGGGACTCGCGCGCCCGGCGCTCATCACTCCACCTTCCGTGAAGATGCGGACCGCGATGCTGCATCCGGGTGCTCTCGAACTGTCGGAGAAGGGCTTGACCGTGTCGGAATTGCAGTGGGATGAGATCGATCGGCGCGCGGTGGACACCGCTCGCGTGCTGGCTGCGGATGCCGTGGAGAAGGTCGGCAACGGCCACCCCGGCACCGCGATGAGCCTGGCACCGGCCGCCTATCTGCTCTACCAGCGAGTGCTCCGCCACGACCCGGCCGACACGCACTGGCTCGGGCGCGACCGCTTCATCCTCTCCGCAGGGCACTCCTCGCTCACGCAGTACGTGCAGCTGTACCTCGGCGGCTTCGGTCTCGAGCTCGACGACCTCAAGGCGCTGCGCACCTGGGGCTCCCTCACCCCGGGACACCCCGAGTACGGCCACACCAAGGGCGTCGAGATCACCACCGGCCCGCTCGGCCAGGGCCTCGCCTCCGCCGTGGGCTTCGCCTACGCCGCCCGCTACGAGCGCGGCCTGTTCGACCCCGAGGCGCCGGCCGGCGACAGCCCGTTCGACCACTTCGTCTACGTCGTCGCCGGTGACGGCGACCTGCAGGAGGGCGTCACCAGCGAGGCGGGTTCGCTCGCCGGCCACCAGCAGCTCGGCAACCTGATCGCCATCTACGACTCGAACCAGATCTCGATCGAGGACGACACCAACGTCGCCTTCACGGAGGACGTCGCGAAGCGCTACGAGGCCTATGGATGGCACGTGCAGACGGTCGACTGGAAGAAGACCGGCGAGTACGTCGAAGACGTCGCCGAGCTGTATGCCGCGATCGAGGCCGCGAAGGGCGAGACCGACAAGCCCTCGCTCATCGTCCTGCGCACCATCATCGGCTGGCCGTCGCCCGGCAAGCAGAACAGCGGGAAGATCCACGGATCCGCGCTCGGCGGCGACGAGCTCGCCGCGACCAAGAAGGTTCTCGGGTTCGACCCGGAGCAGACCTTCGCCGTCGCCGACGACGTGATCGCCCGCACGCGCGGACTCGCCGATCGCGCCGCCGAGGAGCGCGCCGTGTGGCAGGAGTCGTTCGACGCCTGGGCCACGGCCAACCCCGAGCGCAAGGCGCTGCTCGACCGGCTCGAGGCCAAGGCGCTCCCTGCCGATGTCGCCGCAGCACTCCCCGTCTTCGAGGGAGGCAAGGACGTCTCGACCCGCGCCGCCTCGGGTCAGGTCATCAACGCGCTCGCCGCCGAGCTCCCCGAGCTGTGGGGCGGTTCCGCCGACCTCGCCGAGTCGAACCTCACCACCATCAAGGACGCGAAGTCGTTCATCCCCGCCGAGTGGTCGACGCACGAGTGGTCCGGCAGCCCCTACGGGCGCGTGCTGCACTTCGGCATCCGCGAGCACGCCATGGGCGCGATCGTGAACGGCATCGTCCTGCACGGACCGACCCGCGCCTTCGGCGGCACGTTCCTCATCTTCAGCGACTACATGCGCCCGCCGGTGCGTCTGGCCGCGCTGATGAACGTCCCCAGCATCTTCGTCTGGACCCACGACTCGGTCGCCCTCGGCGAGGACGGCCCGACCCACCAGCCGATCGAGCAGCTCGCGACGCTCCGTGCGATCCCGAACTTCACCCTCGTCCGTCCGGCGGACGCCAACGAGACCGCCGCCGCGTGGCTCGAGATCCTCCGTCGCCACGAGGGCCCGGCGGGCATCGCGCTGACGCGTCAGAACATCCCGGTGTTCGAGCGCGGCGACGGCGCTGCCGAGGGAGACGTGTTCGCCTCCACGGCGGGCGTGTCGAAGGGCGCCTACGTGCTCGCCGACGCCCCGAACGGCACGCCGGACGTCATCATCGTCGCGACCGGCTCCGAGGTGCAGCTCGCGGTGAACGCGCGCGCGGCTCTCGCCGAGGAGGGCGTGGGCGTCCGCGTCGTCTCGGCCCCGTCGCTCGAGTGGTTCGCCGAGCAGGACGAGGCGTACCGCGAGTCCGTGCTGCCGAAGGCCGTCACCGCGCGCGTCTCGGTCGAGGCGGGCTCCGTCCTGAGCTGGCGCGGCATCGTCGGCGACCGCGGCCGCTCCGTCGGCATCGACCACTTCGGCGCCTCCGCCGACTACAAGACGCTGTTCGAGAAGTTCGGCATCACCACCGAGGCCGTCATCGCGGCCGCCCGCGAGACCATCAAGGAGAACGCATGAGCACCCCCACCGCAGACCTCGCAGCAGCCGGCGTCAGCATCTGGCTCGACGACCTGTCGCGCACCCGCATCTCCTCCGGCAACCTCGCCGAGCTGATCGAGAGCCGCAACGTCGTCGGCGTCACGACGAACCCGACGATCTTCGCGAATGCGATCACCGACAAGAACGACACGTCGTACGACGCCCAGGTGACCGAGCTCGCCGCCTCCGGCGCATCGGCGGAGGACGCGGTCTTCGCCGCCACGACGCAGGACGTCGCGGCCGCCCTCGACGTCTTCCGCCCGGTCTGGGAGGCGTCGGACCACGTCGACGGCCGCGTCTCGATCGAGGTCTCCCCCGACCTCGCGCACGACACCGCCGGCACCGTCGCGTCCGCGAAGGAGCTGTGGGCCAAGGTCGACCGTCCGAACCTGCTCGTGAAGATCCCTGCGACGAAGGCCGGGCTCCCGGCCATCGCCGAGGCGATCGGAGCGGGCATCAGCGTCAACGTGACCCTGATCTTCAGCCTCGAGCGCTACGCCGAGGTCATCGAGGCGTACCTCACGGGTCTCGAGACCGCGAAGGCGGCCGGCATCGATCTCTCGACCATCCACTCCGTGGCGTCGTTCTTCGTCTCTCGCGTCGACACCGAGACCGACAAGCGTCTCTCGGCGATCGGCACCGAGGCGGCCGAGGCACTCAAGAGCAAGGCGGGCCTCGCGAACGCGCGCCTCGCCTACGAGCTCTTCGAGAAGACGTTCGCCGAGGACCGCGCGCAGGCGCTCCTCTCCGCCGGCGCCAACCTCCAGCGCCCGCTGTGGGCCTCGACCGGCGTCAAGGACCCGGCACTCCCCGACACCCTGTACGTCACCGAGCTCGTCGCGCAGGGAGTCGTCAACACGATGCCCGAGAAGACGCTCGAGGCGACCTTCGACCACGCCGTCGTGACCGGTGACACGATCACCGGCGGCTACGACGAGGCGCGCGAGGTCTTCGCGGGTCTGGCCGAGGTCGGCATCGACTTCACCGACGTCACGCAGGTGCTCGAGGACGAGGGCGTCGCGAAGTTCATCGACTCCTGGCACGACCTGCTGGCCCAGGTGGCCGAAGGGCTCGAGGCGCAGCGATGACCTTCGCCATCCACGCGTCCGGCGCAGCTCGCGTGGCCATCGACGAGACCGTGCCGTCTCTCGTCCACGACCTGATCGCCTCCCGGGTCACCGGCGGCGACTCGACGCTGTGGGGTGCGGATGCCGAGGCCGAGGCCTCCGTGCGCCTCGGCTGGGTGGAGGCCGTCTCCGTCTCCCGCCCGCTCGTCGCGGAGATCGTCGCGCTGCGCGCCGAACTGCACGCGAAGGGCGTCGACCGTGTCGTCCTCGCGGGGATGGGCGGGTCGTCGCTCGCTCCCGAGGTCATCGCGCAGACGGCGGGCGTCCCGCTCACGATCCTCGACTCCACGGCACCGGGTCAGGTGCTGGCCGCTCTCGACGAGGGCATCGAGAACACCGTCCTCGTCGTGTCGTCGAAGTCCGGCTCGACGGTCGAGACCGACTCGCAGCGCCGCACGTTCGAGGCCGCGTTCCGCGACCTCGGCATCGATCCCGCCGACCGGATCGTCGTCGTGACCGACCCGGGCTCGCCTCTCGAGGCGTCCGCTCGCGGGGCCGGCTATCGCGTCTTCACCGCGGACCCGAACGTCGGCGGACGCTATTCGGCGCTGACGGCCTTCGGTCTCGTGCCGAGCGGTCTCGCCGGCGTCGACATCGACGAGCTGCTCGACGAGGCCGAGGCCTCGCTGCTCGAGGTCGCCGTCGACTCGGCCGAGAACCCCGCCCTGCGTCTGGCCGCGGCGATCGCCGCGACGGTGCCCCGTCGCGACAAGCTCGGCCTCATCACCGACGGCACGCACATCAACGGGCTGCCCGACTGGATCGAGCAGCTGATCGCGGAGTCGACCGGCAAGGCCGGCACCGGCATCCTGCCCGTCGTGCTGCTCCCGGTCTCCCCCGAACTCGACACGAAGCCCGCGGACCTCCAGGTCGTGCGGCTCGTCGACGACGCGGACGAGTTCCACCTGCGCGAGCAGCACAAGGGCGAGATCCTGGTGAGCGGCACCCTCGGTGCCCAGTTCATCGTCTGGGAGCACGCCACGGCGATCGCGGGATACCTGCTCGGGATCAACCCGTTCGACCAGCCCGATGTGGAGTCCGCGAAGGTCGCCGCCCGCGGCCTGCTCGACGCGCGTCCCGCGCCGACGGCGCCCGCGTTCGTGGAGAACGGCGTCGAGGTGCGCGTGTCCGACGCCGCGCTCGCGGTGTCCGGAACGGTCGAAGGCGTGCTCGACGCGCTCTGGGCCCGCCTCGCGGACGACGGCTACGTCTCCCTCCAGGCCTACGTCAATCGCCTCGACGTCCCGCAGCTCCAGGGGCTCCGCGAGCTCGTCGCCGCAGACTCCGGGCGTCCGACGACCTTCGGCTGGGGACCCCGCTTCCTGCACTCGACGGGTCAGTATCACAAGGGCGGCCCCGCGCAGGGCGTCTTCGTGCAGATCCTCGAGCGCACCGACGTCGATCTCGAGATCCCCGAGCGTCCGTACACCTTCGGACAGCTCATCGAGGCGCAGGCCGCCGGCGACGCCGCCGTCCTCGCCGAGCACGGCCGTCCGGTCGTCTCCCTGACGATCACCGACTCGTCGGCCGACGTCCTCACCCTCTTCGAAGCAGCACAGAAGTAACAGCCTGGAGATCCCCCCACCGATGTCTGTTCCCATCTCGCGCGGGCACAACCCGCTGCGCGACCCCGATGACCGCCGTCTCAACCGGATCGCGGGGCCGAGCGCCCTCGTGATCTTCGGTGTCACCGGAGACCTGTCACGCAAGAAGCTCATGCCCGCCGTGTACGACCTGGCCAATCGCGGCCTGCTCCCGCCGGGCTTCGCGCTCGTCGGCTTCGCGCGTCGCGACTGGGAGGATCAGGACTTCGCCCAGGTCGTCTACGACGCGGTGAAGCAGCATGCCCGCACGCCGTTCCGCGAGGAGACGTGGGCGCAGCTGCTCCAGGGCATCCGCTTCGTCTCGGGCGAGTTCGACAATCCCGAGTCGTTCGAGAAGCTGCGCGAGACCGTCGACCAGCTCGACGTCGAACGCGGCACGATGGGCAACCACGCGTTCTATCTGTCGATCCCGCCGAAGTCGTTCGCCGTGGTGGCGCAGCAGCTGAAGGACTCGGGTCTGGTCGGCGCGGACGATGACGACGAGGACTGCTGGCGCCGTGTCGTCATCGAGAAGCCGTTCGGGCACGACCTCGAGTCGGCCCGCGAGCTGAACGCGGCGCTCGAGGTCGCGTTCTCCGCCGACTCGATCTTCCGCATCGACCACTACCTGGGCAAGGAGACGGTCCAGAACATCCTGGCGCTGCGCTTCGCCAACGAGCTGTACGAGCCGATCTGGAACCGCAACTACGTCGACCACGTCCAGATCACGATGGCCGAGGACATCGGCGTCGGCGGCCGTGCCGGCTACTACGACGGCGTCGGCGCCGCGCGCGACGTCATCCAGAACCACCTCCTGCAGCTGCTCGCGCTCACCGCGATGGAGGAGCCGATCAGCCTCTCCGCCGAGCACCTCCGTGCCGAGAAGGAGAAGGTCCTCGCGGCCGTTCACGTCCCCGACGATCTGTCGCTCGCCACCGCGCGCGGTCAGTACGCGGGCGGCTGGCAGGGCGGCGAGGAGGTCACCGGCTTCCTCGACGAGGAGGGCATGAACCCCGAGTCCGCGACCGAGACCTACGCGGCCATCAAGCTCGAGATCGACACGCGCCGCTGGGCGGGCGTGCCCTTCTACCTCCGCACGGGCAAGCGGCTCGGCCGCAGGGTGACCGAGGTCGCGGTCGTGTTCAAGAAGGCTCCCGAGCACCTCTTCGGGCGGTCGAACACGGCGGAGCTCGGCCAGAACGCGCTCGTGATCCGCGTCCAGCCCGACGAGGGCGTCACGATCCGCTTCGGGTCGAAGGTCCCCGGCAACGGCACGAACGTGCGCGACGTCACGATGGACTTCGGCTACGGCCACGCGTTCACCGAGGCGAGCCCCGAGGCGTACGAGCGCCTCATCCTGGACGTCCTGCTGGGCGATCCGCCGCTGTTCCCGCGGCACGAGGAGGTCGAGCTCTCCTGGAAGATCCTCGACCCCGTGGAGAAATACTGGGCGGCCGTCGGCGGCCCGGTGGATCAGTATGCACCCGGTTCGTGGGGTCCGGCGTCCGCCGACGACCTCCTTGCCCGTGACGGACGAGTCTGGAGACGACCGTGATCATCGACCTTCCCGACACGACCGTCAGCCAGGTCGCGAAGCAGCTCGTCAAGGTGCGCGAGGAGGGCGGCGCCGTCGCTCTCGGTCGCGTGCTCACCCTCGTGATCTCGGCGCGCGACGGCGTCGTCGAGGCGGCGATCGACGCCGCGAACGACGCATCCCGCGAGCATCCGATGCGCGTCATCGTGCTCACGACCGGCGAGGGCGACTCTCGTCTCGACGCGCAGATCCGCGTCGGCGGCGATGCGGGCGCGAGCGAGGTCGTGGTGCTGCACGCCTTCGGCAAGGCGGCGAGCAACGAGGAGAGCCTCATCACCGGGCTCCTCCTCCCCGACGCGCCGGTGGTCGCGTGGTGGCCCGAGGACGCACCGACCTCCCCCGCCACCTCGCCGCTCGGCAAGATCGCCCAGCGACGCATCACGGATGCGGCGACGTCCGCCGATGTCCGCGACCGCCTGGGCCTGCTCGGAGAGACGCATGCTCCCGGCGACACCGATCTGGCGTGGACGCGCCTCACGCACTGGCGCGAGCAGCTCGCCGCGGTGCTGGATCAGCCTCCGTTCGAGGAGGTCACCGGCGTCGAGGTGCGCGGGGCCTCCGCCTCGCCGTCGACGGCCCTGCTCGCCGCCTGGCTGCAGATGGCCCTCGAGGTCGACGTGACCTGGTCGTACGAGGATCCCGAGAAGTGGCACGAGGGCATCAAGTCCGTGCGCCTCACCCGGGCATCCGGCGACATCCTGCTCGAGCGTCCCGAGCCCGGGGTCGCCGTGCTCACCCAGCCCGACCAGCCCGATCACGACCTGCACCTGCCGCGCCGCACGCTGCGGGAGTGCCTCGCCGAGGAGCTGCGTCGCCTCGACCCCGACGTCCTGTACGGTCGAGTGATCACCGAGGGCTGGGAGAAGCTGGGTCCGCCCGAGACAGGAGAATGATGTCGATGCAGACAGCGCCCGCAGAGAAGCGGGTCGTGGTCGAGACCACTCCCGGTGAGCTCGCCGCGAGGGTGGCGGACAGGTTCCTGACCCGGCTCCGCGCCCGTACGCGCAACGGCCGCATCGCTCATGTCGCCCTCACCGGCGGCTCCATGGGCGGAGCGGTTCTGCGCGCCACCCGTGACGACCCGCGCTCGGCCGGCATCGACTGGTCGCTCGTGCACTTCTGGTGGGGCGACGAGCGGTTCGTCCCGCGCGACGATGCCGACCGCAATGCGCTGCAGTCCCGCGAGGCGCTGCTCGACCACATCCCCGTCCCGCCGGAGAACATCCACGAGGTCGCGGGTTCGGACGAGGGAGTGAGCCTCGACGACGCGGCCGCCGCGTATGCGGCGGAGCTCGCCGGCTTCGGCACGGACGAGCACCCGTGGCCGTCGTTCGCGGTGTGCTTCCTCGGCGTCGGTCCCGACGGGCACATCGCCTCGCTGTTCCCTGACCGCGTCGAGGTGACCGTGACGGATGCCGCGGCGCTGCCCGTGCGCGACTCGCCGAAGCCGCCGCCCGAGCGGGTGACCCTGACCCGCCCGGTGCTGAACTCCTCGAAGCGGGTATGGCTCGTGCTGACGGGCGCCGACAAGGCCTCGGCCCTCGGTCTCGCCCTCGCCGGCGCGAGCTATCAGAGCGTGCCCGCCGCGGGTGCGAAGGGCCGCAAGCGCACCGTCTTCTTCGTCGACGAGGCCGCCGCATCCGAGGTCTCGCCCGACCTCATCGATCCGGCCTACTGACCCAGGCCTTCGTTCGTCCCTCGTGCGCCCCGATGCGGCGCCGAGGGATGACGTACGTCAGCGGTCCGACTCGTCGGGAGCCGCAGTCGCGCCGTCGCTCCCGCGCGTGATGCCGAGCTCCTGGCTGTCGCTGAGCACCTGCGGATGGTACCGCGCGAGGCCCACGACGCCCCAGACCGCGATCGCGCCCGCGACGCCGAAGATGACGAGCACCCACGGCGGCGCGGCAGCGGCCTCGCCGAGCACGACCATGCCGATGAGGACGGCGATGAGCGGGTCGACCACGGTGAGCCCGGCGATCACGAGGTCGGGCGGTCCGGAGCTGTACGCGGTCTGCACGAAGTACGCGCCGACGGCCGCGGCCGCGATCAGCGCGACGACGCAGACGATCGTGATCCACTCGAAGTCGCCGGCCTGCACCCGCTTGATGACGACCTTGGCGAGCGTCGCCACGAAGCCGTAGAGGATGCCGGCGCCGATGACGTAGAACAGCGCGCGCATGCGGTGGCGGAGGATGAGCCAGCAGGCGCCGAGGATGATGATCACGACCAGCAGGATCGCGAGGATCGTGAACAGCTCGGTGTCGGTCACGTCCTTCTCGGTGGCGAAGATCGCTGCGAAGAAGACGAAGAGGAAGATGCCGCCCACGCAGCAGACGATCGCCGTGATCGACTGCCTCGTCGGCGAGTGCCCGGAGATCCGGGCGTTCAGGAGCGTCGTCATGACGAGGGCGATCGCGCCCAGCGGCTGCACGACGATCAGCGGGGCGACGGTGAGCGCGGCCAGCTGGCACACCACGGCGAGGCCGAGCATGAGCGTGCCGATGAGCCAGGACGGCCGGGTGAGCAGGCCTCGCACCTGCACCATGGTGAGACCGGACGCGCCGTCTGCGCCGCTCAGTCGCTCCATCTTCTCGACGCCCCGGTGCTGATACTGCGCGCCGAGGGACATGAACACCGCGCCCGCCAGCGCGAGGGGGATGCCGAGGAGCAGTCCGGGGTTCTGGAAGGCGCCGACGAGCTGGTCGGTCACGTCTTCCGCCCCAGTCATCCATACGGAGATGCTCACCCTTCGACCCTACCCGGCGATCCTCGCCGAGTAGGGTTATGGCGTGGCTGTTCTTCCGATTCGCATCATGGGCGACCCCGTCCTGCACTCCCCCGCCTCACCCGTCGAGGAGATCACCGACGACATCCGGACGCTCGTCGCCGACATGTTCGAGACGATGGACACGGCGCCGGGCGTCGGCCTGGCGGCGCCCCAGGTGGGCGTGCCGCTGCGCATCTACACCTACGCCTACGTCGACGATGACGACCGGCCGTGGCGGGGCGTGATCATCAACCCCGAGCTGTGGATGACGCCGCTCGAACCCGGCGAGCCCGACGAGGACCTCGAATCCGAGGGGTGTCTCTCGTTCCCGGGCGAGCGGTTCGCCCTGCGTCGCTCCGAGCGCGTCCGCGTCACCGGGACCGATCTCGACGGCGCCCCGGTGGACATCGCGGTCGACGGCTGGCGCGCCCGCATCATGCAGCACGAGTACGACCATCTCGACGGCGTCCTCTACATCGATCGCCTGTCGGACGGCGACTGGAAGACGGTGCAGAAGATCGCCAGGAAGCGCGGCTGGGGCAGGCCGGGAGCCAGCTGGATGCCGGGCGTCGACGACCTCGAGGGCTGATCCCTTCCCAGCCCGATCACAGTGTTCTCGGAGTTGCATCACAGACTCCGCCCCCGATAGCGTTCTTAGGCGGGCCTTACCATGCCCGCGCACCAAGAGGCTCTGGGAGGGTAGTCAACAATGATGAAAATGCGCACGCGACGCGCACTGGCGCTGGCGGGATCGGCCGTGGCACTGTCTGTCGCACTGACCGGCTGTAGCGCGATCAACGACATTCTGGGCGGTGGATCCGGAGACGCGGATCGCGACGAGGAGACCGGCCAGGTCACCGAGAGCTCGAACATCGACATCTTCTCGCTGAAGCTCGGCGACTGCAAGATGGCGAGCGAGACCGGTCTCATCGAGGACGCCGACGTCGTCCCGTGCGATCAGCCGCACGATGAAGAGGTCTACTACGAGATCACCATGGATGACGGCGAGTTCTCCGAGGAGAACATCGACGCAGCGTCGCAGGAGTGCATCGGCGACGCCTACACGAACTTCGTCGGAGTGGCCTTCGACGCCTCGGTGCTCGAGGTCTACCCGATCACGCCGACCCAGCAGACGTGGGACGAGCTGAACGACCGGATCGTCCAGTGCGTCATCTCCGACCCGGCGGGTCAGACGACCGGTTCCCTCAAGGGCGCCGCGCGCTGATCCGACGCGATCTCCGAAGAGGCTCCGCCATCCGGCGGGGCCTCTTCTGCGTGTCCGGGCACCACTCCCCTCCTGCGGCGGCGCACCGAAAAGGGAAAACCCCCGGCCTTCCGAAGAAGGCCGGGGGTATTGGCTCCCCGGCTTGGACTCGAACCAAGAACCTGCCGGTTAACAGCCGGCTGCTCTGCCAATTGAGCTACCGAGGAATGTGCTCCGCTGCGCGGGCAACTCGTCAATCCTAGCAAACTCCGCAGCATGCTCGTGACACCGACCGCACTCTCGGGCGTGTCGACGACGCGACCGGTCAGGGCAGGGAATCCGCCTCCGCGTTGGGCACCCAGAGCAGGTCCTTGCCCACCCCGCGCGCGACGACGTGTCCGCCCCTGAGCATGAGGGTCTCGGCGTTGAGCTCGCGGATGAAGTCGGCGTCGTTCGTCACCAGGAGCGCCCCCATCCCGTCGTCCTTGCGCCGCCGGGTGATGGCGTCGAACACGACGGGACGGACCTCGAGATCGAGGTTCGAGAGGATCTCGTCGGCGATGAGCACCCGGGGCTCGAGGACGAAGGACCGCGCGATCGCGACGCGCTGACGCATGCCGGCGCTCAGCTCGTAGGGGAACTTCGCCGCCGTGCCGAGCGGGAGATGCAGCTCGTCGAGCAGGGACGCGACCCGGATCGACAGGGCTTTCGTGTTCACCCGCTTCTCGCGGATGAGGATGGGCTCCGCGATGACCTCGTTGACGGTGAGCTGCGGAGGGAGATCGGCTCCCGCCCCCTGCGGCACGAAGCCGGTGCGGTAGGTCAGCAGCCGATGCCGACGTCCCGGCCGCCGCACGTCGACTCCGCACACCTGCGCGCTGCCCCCGACGACGCGCACGGAGGGATCGGTCGATCCGGCGAGGGCGGCGACGAGCGTCGACTTCCCCGAGCCCGTCGGTCCGGCGACGCAGATCAGACCGCCGGGAGCCAGCGTGAAGCTGACCCCGTCGATCGCGCGCGTGGGCCCGCTGTGGCCGACGCGATCGATGACCAGGTCGGAGCAGTCGATCGCATGGGAGGATTCGGGCCGGGAGGACATGGTCCCATCCTGCCTGGTCCGGATCGACGCCCCCTGTTACGACTCGGTGAAGCGCTGACGCTCGACATCGATGTCGCGCAGGCGCATGCGCAGGGCACGACCGCCGTCCGAGTCCGCCGGGACGCGCTGGACGGCGCCGAGCAGCTCCTGCTTCTCGTGCTCGAGGCTGCGAAGGATCAGGCGACGCGCGAGATCGGTCGCCGACACGAGTGCGCCCTCCTCGTTCCGCGCCGGGAACGGCGTCATGAGCAGCTCGCCGGCGAGCGAGCGATACGGCTCGCGCACGGAGTTGACGGCATCCGTGACCCAGCCGGCCCGAGTGCGGTCGGCGGCGGATGCCACGGCTTCGCGCACGGCGTCGAGACCGGGCGTCCGGAACGGCGCCGCCAGGGCCCTCGTCAGGAGGGTCTGGTCGATCTGGTGGCCGTACTGCAGGGCGCCCATCAGGGCGTCGCGCTCCACGGCCACGTCCGCCGTGCGCGGCAGGCTCGCGAGCGTCACCGGAGCGACGCCCGGTGCCCCCGCCGAGGTCGACTCCGCCCGGACCTGCTCCTGCCGTCCGGATGCCGACCCGCCTCGAGCGGACCGCTCCACCTCGTGGTGCACCTCGGTCGGGTCCATACCCAGCCGCCGGGCGAGCACCCGCTCGTATCCGGGTCGCAGGAGCCGGTCGCGGATCTCGGCGACGATCGGCGCCGCGGCACGGAGCGCCCCGACGCGCCCCTCGACGGTCGCGAGGTCGAAGCCGCCCAGCTTGCGATCGATGGCGAACTCGAACATCGGCTGTTTGCTCTCCATGAGCGAGCGGACGGCCGCATCACCGCGCTGCAGCCGCAGGTCGCAGGGGTCGAGGCCGTCGGGCGCCACCGCGACGAAGGTCTGCGCGTTGAAGCGGTCGTCCTCGGTGAAGGCGCGCAGCGCCGCCTTCTGCCCGGCCTCGTCGCCGTCGAACGTGAAGACGACCTCCCCCGACGCGTTGTCGTCGCCCATCACGCGGCGCAGCACCTTGATGTGATCCGTGCCGAACGCCGTTCCGCACGTCGCGATCGCGGTCGTGAGCCCGGCCAGGTGACAGGCCATGACATCGGTGTACCCCTCGACCACGACGACGCGGCGGGGGTCGCCCCGGGCGATGTCGCGCTTGGCGAGGTCGAGCCCGTAGAGCACCTGCGCCTTCTTGTAGATCGGCGTCTCGGGGGTGTTGAGGTACTTGGGTCCCTGATCGTCGTCGAACAGCTTGCGGGCGCCGAATCCGATGGTCTGGCCGGACACGTCGCGGATGGGCCAGACGAGGCGACCGCGGAACCGGTCGTAGACCCCGCGCTGTCCGGTGGAGACCAGACCGGCGGCGCTGAGCTCGTCGCGGGTGAAGCCCTGCGCCGTGAGCGCCTTGAGCATCCCGTCCCAGCCCCGGGGAGCGAAGCCGACGCCGAAGTGCGCCGCCGCTCCCGCATCGAAGCCGCGCTCCCCGAGGAAGCGGCGCCCCGCCTCGGCATCCGCTGTCAGCAGCTGCCCGCGGAAGAACTCGGCGGCCGCGGTGTTCGCCGCGTACAGACGGCTTCGACCGCTGGTCTCCGGAGCTGCGCCCCCGTCTTCGTAGTGCAGCGCATAGCCGATGCGCCCGGCCAGTCTCTCGACCGCCTCGGTGAAGCTGACGTGATCCATCTCGCGCAGGAACGAGTAGACGTCTCCGGACTCGCCGCAGCCGAAGCAGTGGTAGTACCCCACCTGCGGGCGCACGTGGAAGCTGGGGCTCTTCTCGTCGTGGAACGGGCAGAGCCCCTTGAGCGATCCGACGCCCGCGGACTTCAGCGCGACGCGCTCCCCCACGATGTCTGCGATGTTGGTGCGCGCCTTGACCTCGTCGACGTCGGCCTGGCGGATGCGCGGCATCAGCCGGCTCCTTCGCGGACCGCCTGCCGAGGGGTGTGCGGCCGGGCGCCCGGCCGAGCGTGGCGCGGCGTCCAGATGCCGACCTCGGCGGGGTCGATCTCCCCGACGAGCCTGTTGTGCCAGTCGATCGCGCTCTGGTCGGTGAGACTGGCGATCTGGTCGACCACGACCCTGGCGCGCTCCGCATCGGTGGACGCGGCCAGGAAGTCCGCCGAGAAGGCCGGCTCCAGCACGTCGGCCCCCGCGGACCAGAGAGCGTCGGTCGACCACAGGGCGTCGGCCAGGCGCGTCAGCACGCGACGCTGCTCCTTGTAGACGCCCTTGCGCGCGTCGATCGTGACGATGGCCTGGCCCATGATGCCCTTGAGCACGGCGATCTCGGCCTCGACGACGCGGGGCACCACGACGTGCGCGTTGTACCGCACCAGCACCGAGCCCGCGTAGGCCTCGCGCGTCGCCGATACCGCGGCTCGGGCGAATCGGCCGATGAAGTCGCTCGTCAGGTTCTTCAGGCGCGCGAGATCGCGACGCGACCGGTCGAACGAGGTCAGCCACATCGGCTGCGACGCCAGGCGGTAGAGCGCGTCGGCGAGCTCGTCGCGGGTGAAGTCGTAGCCGACCCACTGCTGGATGCGGTCGATCAGGGCATCGTGCGCGGAGGGGTCGGAGAGCTGCGCGACATCGACGTAGCCGTTGAGGATCGCATCCTCGAAGTCGTGGACCGAGTAGCCGATGTCGTCGGACAGATCCATGATCTCGGCCTCGATGCAGCGCAGGCGGCCGGGCGCCCCCTGCCGCATCCAGCGGAAGACGGCCTCGTCCTCGGGGTACACGCCGAACTTCAGCCGCCCGCCCGGGTCGGGCACCGGGCTGTCGACCGTCCACGGGTACTTGCACGTCGCATCCAGGCTCGCCCTGGTCAGATTGAGGCCCACGGACTGGCCGTCGTCGTCGATCGCCTTCGCCTCGAGCCGGGTGAGGATGCGCAGCGACTGCGCGTTGCCCTCGAACCCGCCGATGTCGCCGGCCCATTCGTTCAGGGCCCGCTCGCCGTTGTGGCCGAACGGAGGATGCCCGAGATCGTGGCTGAGGCACGCGGTGTCGACGACATCGGCGGAGACGCCGAGCGCGGTCGCGAGCTCGCGGCCGACCTGCGCGACCTCGAGCGAGTGGGTCAGACGGTTGCGGGCGAAGTCGGCGGTGCTGGCCGGGCTGAGCACCTGGGTCTTCGCGGCCAGTCGGCGCAGTGCCGCCGAGTGCAGCACGCGCGCACGGTCACGGGCGAAGTCGTCGCGCTCGGAGCGATGGGTCTCGGCGAAGAAGCGCTCGGCGTCGCGCGGGTCGTATCCGTCGGCGCGAAAGAGCGCCGCGCCCGCCAGAGGATCAGCCGCCACTGTTCTCGATCTCCGCCCCTCGCATCATCTCGGACGCCGTCGCCGCGAGCTCGCGCGAGTCCAGCCACTTGTCCGGCAGCGCGGGACGCTTCGGGCGCCCCGACCGGCCGCGCTGACCCTCGGCATCCGCCCCCGGGTAGGGAGCATCGTGATCGAGCCGGCCGAGCAGGTCGTCGATCTCGGCGAGGCTCGACGCGGTGGCCAGCCCGGTGCGGATGTCTCCGCCGACCGGGTAGCCCTTGAAATACCACGCCACGTGCTTGCGCACGTCGCGGCATCCGCGGTCCTCGTCCTCGAAGAACTCGACGAGCAGCTCGGCGTGCCGCCGGAACGCGTCGGCGACGAAGCCGAGAGTCGCGTCGACTGGATGCGCCTCGGCGCCGAAGGCCGTCGCGAGGTCGCCGAACAGCCACGGCCGCCCGAGGCATCCGCGCCCGACGACCACGCCGTCGCAGTCGGTCTGCTCCATCATGCGGACGGCGTCGTCAGCCGACCAGATGTCGCCGTTGCCCAGCACCGGGATGCTCGTGACGGCCTGCTTGAGCTCGCCGATCGCGTTCCAGTCGGCGAAGCCGGAGTAGAACTCGCTGGCCGTGCGGGCGTGCAGCGCGACGGCGGCCGCACCCGCGTCCTCGGCGGCGCGTCCCGCGTCGAGGAACGTGAGGTGATCGGGGTCGATGCCCTTGCGCATCTTCACGGTGAGCGGGATGTCGCCCGCGGCCTTCACCGCCTGCGTCACGATGTCGGCGAAGAGCGAGCTCTTCCACGGCAGCGCCGCTCCTCCGCCCTTGCGAGTGACCTTGGGCACGGGGCAGCCGAAGTTGAGGTCGATGTGGTCGGCGTGGTCCTCGGCGACGATGATGCGCACGGCCTCGGCGATCGTCGTCGGATCGACGCCGTACAGCTGGATGGATCGCGGCGTCTCGGACTCGTGGTGACGGATCAGACGCATCGTCGTCTCGTTGCGCTCGACGAGCGCGCGGGACGTGATCATCTCGCTGACGTAGAGCCCGGCGCCGTACTCGCGGCACAGTCGCCGGAACGCCGTGTTGGTGATGCCCGCCATGGGAGCGAGGACCACCGGGACGTCGAGGGCGATCGGACCGATGCGGAGGGTGCGCGGCGAGGCTGTGGCGAGAGTCATGACCTTTCCATTCTCCCAGACCCGGAGCCGCTGGCGGCGCATCGACCTAAGCTGTGAGCATGACCGATGCTGCAGTCCGTTCCATCCCCTTCACCGACGCCGCCGGCAACGAGAAGACGCTCGACGATCTGGGCGCCGATGTGGTGCTCGTGGTGAACGTCGCCTCGAAGTGCGGCCTCACGCCGCAGTACGAGCAGCTCGAGGAGCTGCAGCGTCTGTACGGCGACCGCGGCTTCAGCGTGGTGGGCTTCCCCTGCAACCAGTTCTTCGGTCAGGAGCCCGGGTCCGTCGACGAGATCCTCGAGTTCTGCTCGACGACCTACGGCGTCTCGTTCCCCATCACCGACAAGGTGAAGGTGAACGGCCGGAACGCCGCCGACCTCTACAAGTCGCTCAAGGAGACCCCCGACGCCGGCGGCAAGGCCGGCCGGGTCGAGTGGAACTTCGAGAAGTTCCTCGTGCTCCCCGACGGCGAGGTCGTCCGGTTCCGCCCGAAGCAGAAGCCGAACGACCCCGAGATCGTCCGGGCGATCGAAGCCGCGCTGACCCGCTAGACCGCGGCGGTCTCCGGCTCCGCCTCGCCGCGCTTCGCCCAGAGGTCGCGGAGCACGTTCTCGAACGCGGCGGGCGGCTGCGCGCCGCTGATGCCGTACTGTCCGTCGATCACGAAGAACGGCACGCCCTGGATGCCGTACGCCTGAGCCTGCGCCTGGTCCTGGCGGACATCGGAGAGGTGTCGGGCGGAGACGAGAGCCTCGCGGGTGTCGTCGGCGTTCAGGCCGACCTCCGTCGCGAGATCGACGAGGTCGTCGATGCGGCCGACGTGCTTGCCCTCGGTGAAGTAGGCGGACATGAGGCGCTCCTCCATCTCGTGCTGGAGGCCCTTCGCCTTCGCGAAGTGCAGCAGCTCGTGCGCCTTGACGGTGTTCGTGTGCTGCAGCAGGTCGAAGCGGTACTCGAGGCCAGCGCCCTCGGCGACGCCGGTCACGTGCGACAGCATCTGCTCGACCTGCTCGCGCGGCATGCCCTTGTGTCCGGCGAGGAAGTCGACCTCGTCGCCGTCGAAGTCGACCGGGGTGTCGGGCGAGAGCTCGAACGAGTGGAAGGTGATGTTCACCTGCGGTGCGTCCTCGTCGCCGGAGACGGCGTCGAGTCCCTTCTCGAGATTGCGCTTGCCGATGTAGCACCAGGGGCAGGCGATGTCGGACCAGATGTCGATCGAGATGGGTTCAGTCACACTCACATCCAACCGCATGCGCGGGCGAGCTATTCCGTGGGTACGATTCTCGGGTGCTCCACGCCGATGATCGCCTCCCCGACGCGCCCGCGCGCGTGCTCGTCGCAGGCGTGACCGGATCGGGGAAGACGACCATGTCCCGACGAGTCGCCGCCCTGTGGGGGCTGCGCCATGTCGAGATCGACGCGCTGTTCCACGGGCCCGGATGGACGCCCCGCGAGAGCTTCCTCGACGATGTGCGCGCGTTCGCCGCGGAGGATCGCTGGGTCACGGAGTGGCAGTACACGAGCAAGGGCACCGACGGCATCCTCGCGCCGCGTGCCGAGCTGGTCCTCTGGCTCGACTACCCGTACCGGGTCGTCCGGTTCCGCCTGCTGCGGAGGACCCTCGGCCGGAGCATCGCCCGGACCCGGCTGTGGAACGGCAACAGGGAGAAGCCGATCTGGCGCATGTTCAGCGGCGACCCCGACGAGAACATCCTGCTGTGGCAGACCACGACACTGCACAAGTGGGCCGAGCGGATGCCGGACGTCGTGGAGCATCACCCCCACCTCACCATCGTCCGCCTGCGTCACCCGAAGGAGACCGAGCGGTGGCTGCGCGCTCAGGCCGAGGCGTCGGGGGTGTCGACGGCTCCGCCGAAGCGGCGGTCCCGCGACAGGTAGATCCCGATGGCGCGCCACAGCTCCTCCCGCGAGAAGTCCGGCCACAGCGTGTCGAGGAACACCATCTCGGCGTAGGCCGCCTGCCACAGCAGGAAGTTCGACGTGCGCTGCTCCCCCGAGCTCCGGAGGAACAGATCGACGTCGGGCATGTCGGGGACGTAGAGGTGGCGCCGGATCATCTTCTCGCTGATCGCGTTCGGCTTCACGCGTCCCGCCGCGACGTCGGCGGCGATCGACCGCACGGCGTCGACGATCTCGACCCGTCCGCCGTAGTTCACGCACATCGTCAGCGTGAGCACGTCGTTGTCGCGCGTGAGCTGCTCCGCGTACTGCAGCTCCTTGATGACGCTGCCCCACAGGCGCGGCTTGCGTCCGGCCCAGCGCACGCGCACTCCCCACTCGTTGAGCTGGTCGCGGCGGCGGTGCAGCACGTCCCGGTTGTAGCCCATGAGGAAGCGCACCTCCTCGGGGGAGCGCGCCCAGTTCTCGGTCGAGAACGCGTACACCGAGAGGTGCTTCACGCCCGCCTGGATCGCCCCGGCGACGACGTCGAGCAGCACCTCCTCGCCCGCCTTGTGACCCTCGACCCGGTTGAGCCCCCGACGGTTCGCCCAGCGGCCGTTGCCGTCCATGACGATGGCGACATGACCGGGGACGGCGGGGAACTCGGGCGGATGCACGCCCGTCCAGTCGAGCGGGCGGTACGCCACGGCGTGCTTGTGCGTGTAGGGCTTGGGGCTCACCGTGCTCCTTCTCGGGGGTCGTCGGCGACGAGGTGCGCGAGGGATCGGATGCCGCGCTCCAGATGCCATTGGGCGTAGGCGGCGACGAGGCCGGACGCCGCGGCCGTGTCGGCGAGGGGCGCGGCGTCGATCACGTCCCACTCCCCCGCCATGAGCGAACGCAGGAGCGAGAGAGTCCTGTCCGCGACACGCGGGCTGCCGGCGGGAGCGCAGTCGGCGCAGACGGCCCCGCCGAGCTGCCCGACGAAATGCGCATGCGGCCCCGGGGCGGCGCAGCGGGCGCAGTCGCCGAGCGACGGCGCCCAGCCCGACAGCGCCATGACGCGCAGGAGATAGGAATCGAGGATGCTGCGCGGAGAGTGCTCACCGCGGGACAGCGCCCGCAATCCGCCGACGAGGAGCAGGTACTGCTCGGGCGTGGCCTCGGAGTCGCTCAGCCTGTCGGCCGTCTCCACCATCGCGTTCGCCGAGGTGAACCGGTCGTAGTGGGCGGCGATGTCGGTGCCGTACGCGCCGAGGGATTCCGCCTGCTGGACGATGTCGAGCGAACGCCCCTGGTACAGCTGCACGTCGGCGACCATGAACGGCTCGAGCCGGGAGCCGAACTTCGACGAGGTGCGACGAACGCCCTTCGCGACCGCTCGGACCTTGCCGTGCCGCCGCGAGAGCATCGTGACGATGCGATCCGCCTCACCCAGCTTGTGGGTGCGCAGGATCACCGCTTCGTCTCGATAGGTGGGCACCGTTCGATTATCCTCCGTGCGGAAGAATAGGGGCGTGACCGAACCGCTCTTCACCATTCCGCTCTGGGCGGACCTCCTCGGCGTCGGTCTCGGCGGGGTCCAGGGCGCGATGTTCGCCTCCGGCTTTCAGGGCCAGCGCCGCCTCGACTGGCTCGGCGTCGCCATCATCGGCATCATGATCGGGATGGGCGGAGGTCTCATCCGCGACATCCTGCTCGGCCAGACTCCGGCGACCCTGCAGAACAACTGGTATCTGATCACGGCGACGGGCGCGTCGCTGCTCGGGATGCTGCTCGCCGGCCTGTTCAACCGGCTCAACCGGGTCATCGTCGTGCTGGACGCCGTCGTGATCGGCATGTTCGGCGCCTTCGGCACGAGCAAGGCCCTGGCGTTCGGAATCCCGCCCGTGCCCGCGGTCTTCATCGGCGCCTGCGCGGCCGTCGGCGGCGGCGTCCTGCGCGACATGCTGATGGGCCTCCCGACCGCGATCATGCACGTGGGATCCCTGTACGCGGTCGCCGCCGCGGCCGGGTGCACCTTCATCGTCGTCGCCAGCGCGTTCGGGATGCCGATCCCGGTCGCCGCGATCATCGGGATCGTCGTGACCGCCGTCATCCGCGTGCTGGCGGTGAGCTTCGACGTGTCGCTGCCCGAACAGCGCCGTCTCTACCGTCGCAAGGTCGCCGCCGAGACCGGCGTGATCCCGATCATCAAGCCGCCTGCCGCCTGAATCCCGGTCGTCGAGGAGGAGCGACGCACCGCCGTCCTCGCTCGACGACCGGGAGACGCCGGCGCTCAGACGGCGGCGAGCTCTTCCTGGCGCGTCCGGATCGAGCGGTTGACCCCCGACACGATCGCCTTGAGCGAGGCGGTCGAGATGTCGCCGTCGATGCCGACGCCCCACAGACGCTGGTCGCCGACCTGCAGCTCGACATAGGCTGCGGCCTGCGCATCCCCGCCCGCGCTGAGAGCGTGCTCGACGTAGTCGTAGAGCGTGATGTCGAAGCCCTGGCCGCGCAGGACCTCGATGAACGCGGCGATCGGACCGTTGCCGTTGCCGGCGACGGCGACCTGCTGATCGTCGTCGCGGAGCGTGACGTCGAGCACGACGTCGCCGGACATGTCGCTGCGGGTCTGCGTCGAGAGCAGCTCGAATCGACCCCACTTCGCCTCTGTGTCGGTCGCGGGCAGGTACTCGTCGGTGAAGATCGACCAGATCTGCTCGCTGGTGACCTCGCCGCCCTCCGCGTCCGTCTTGGTCTGGACCACGCCGGAGAACTCGATCTGCAGCTTGCGGGGCAGATCGATCGCGTGATCGGCCTTCAGCAGGTACGCGACGCCGCCCTTGCCGGACTGCGAGTTCACGCGGATGACCGCCTCGTAGGAGCGGCCCAGGTCCTTCGGATCGACGGGCAGGTACGGCACGGCCCATTCGATCTCGTCGACCGTCACGCCCTGGTCCTCGGCCTTCGCGGCCATCGCCTCGAAGCCCTTCTTGATCGCGTCCTGGTGCGACCCGCTGAACGCGGTGAAGACGAGGTCCCCGGCCCACGGGCTGCGCTCCGGCACAGGCAGCTGGTTGCAGTACTCCACCGTGCGCTTGACCTGGTCGATGTCGCTGAAGTCGATCTGCGGGTCGATGCCCTGCGTGAAGAGGTTGATGCCCAGCGCCACGATGTCGACGTTGCCTGTCCGCTCGCCGTTGCCGAACAGGCATCCCTCGATGCGGTCTGCGCCGGCCATGTAGCCGAGCTCGGCGGCCGCGATCGCCGTGCCGCGGTCGTTGTGCGGGTGCAGCGAGAGGATCACGTTCTCGCGGTGCGCGAGATGGCGGCTCATCCACTCGATGGAGTCGGCGTAGACGTTCGGCGAAGCCATCTCGACCGTCGCGGGCAGGTTGATGATCACCTTGCGATCCGGGGTCGGCTCGAAGACCTCGATGACCTGGTTGCAGACGTCGACGGCGAACTCGAGCTCGGTGCCGGTGTAGCTCTCGGGCGAGTACTCGTAGTAGACCCGGGTGTCCGGGATCGTCTTCTCGTACTGCCGGCACAGACGGGCGCCCTCGAGAGCGATGTCGATGATGCCCTGCTTGTCGGTGCGGAACACCACCTCGCGCTGCAGCACGCTCGTCGAGTTGTACAGGTGCACGATCGCCTGCTTCGCACCGGCGATGGACTCGTAGGTCCGCGCGATGAGGTGCTCGCGCGCCTGGGTCAGCACCTGGATCGTGACGTCATCGGGGATGAGGTTCTCCTCGATGAGCTGACGCACGAAGTCGAAGTCCGTCTGGCTCGCCGACGGGAAGCCGACCTCGATCTCCTTGTAGCCCATGCTGACGAGGAGCTCGAACATGACGCGCTTGCGCTCGGGCGACATCGGGTCGATGAGAGCCTGATTGCCGTCGCGCAGGTCGACGGCGCACCAGCGCGGAGCCTCCGTGATGCGGGCGTCGGGCCAGGTGCGGTCGGGCAGGTGGACGGAGATCTGCTCGTGGAACGGCCGATACTTGTGGATCGGCATCGAGGACGGGCGCTGAGTGTTCTGCATGATGGGCTTCTTCTCTTCGTCAGGGATGTGAACGGGCCAACACGAGCGCCGCGACGAGGAAGGCCCTAGCTTCAGGACTCGTCGCGGCAGCTAAGAAGAAGCAGACCGCCGAAAGGCATGCGGCCATGCTAGCAGGAAGCCCCGGACCGCTCGACACGGCGAGACGATCCACCCGGGACGGACACTCCTCCATATGAGCCTCATCCCGTTCCGCGTGCTGCTGGTCGCCGCATCCGTCGTCGTCCTCGCCGTCTCCGGCTGCGCCGCCGGCTCCGGATCCTCCCCGGCGCCGACGAGCCCTGTCGCGGGCGCCGACGGACCGCTCGCCGACCCCGCACCGCCGCACGGTCGGGTCGTCGCCGCGGGAACCGTCCTGGACCGCGGCGGCGACGCCTCCCTCTGCCTCGGCGCGGTGGCGGAGTCGTACCCGCCGCAGTGCTCGGGCATCCCGCTGGTCGGCTGGTCGTGGGACGGCGTCGACGGGAGCGAGACGAGCGGCGACACCACCTGGGGTGGCTACGCCGTGCGCGGCACCTACGACGGAGAGACCTTCACCGTCACGGATGCGCCGATCATGCTCGCGCTCTACGACCCGATCCGGTCCGACGACCCGGCGGGCGGCGTCGACGGTTCGAGCGACCAGGACGATCTCGCCAGGGTGCAGACGGAGGTCGGCGACGCCCTCGGCACCGACGCTCTCACCACCTGGATCGAACGGGGCTACGTGTGGGTGCAGGTCGTCTGGGACGACGGGTCGCTGCAGCGCGCTGTCGACGAGCGGTACGGCGACGGAGTGGTGATCGTCACCTCGGCGGTCCTCGAGGTCGACTAGACCCCGGGGATCAGCGCGAGCTTGCCACCCGGATGCCCCTCGGCGAGGAGAGCCAGCGCCGCAGGAGCGTCCTCGAGCCGGAAGGTGCGTGCCACGGGGACGACCAGATCGCCGTTCTGCGCGAGCGCGACGAGCTCACCCCCGAATCCCGTCCCGGAACCGCGCGCTGTCCGGCATGGACCCCGCGATGGCGAGGATGCCGTCGGCGGCCGCGCGCGCCATCGCGGCGATCGTGACGATGCGCCGGCGATCGCGAACGAGCTCCAGCGAGACGTCGACCGCCTCGTCGGTGCCGACCGCGTCCAGCGCGGCGGCGATCTCCACGCCCGCCGCCTCCCTCACCCGCTCCGCGAGCCCCGGCCCGTAGCGCACCGGAGTGCCGCCGAAACCACGCACGGCGTCGGATCGCTCGGCGCTCGCGGTGCCGATCACGCGGATGCCACGGAGCGCCGCCTGCTGCAGCACGCTGACCCCGACCGCACCGGACGCGCCGTGGAGGAGGATCGTCTCGCCCGGCCGGGCGCCCGTCACCCACAGCATCTCGGCAGCGGTCGTGCCGGCCAGCAGGAGGTTCGCCGCCTCGGCGTGGCGGAGGGTCGTCGGCTTGGCGAACGCCTTCTCGGCCGGGATCGTGAGCTCGGTGGCATAGCCGCCCTGCACCCGGAAGGCGACGACCTCGTCGCCGACACGCACCGCTCCCGACCCGATCGACGTGTCGGGGCCGACCGCGGTGACGACACCGGAGATCTCGTAGCCGATCGCCGTCGGCAGCTGCGCACCCGCACGCGGAGCGGCGACGTGCTTGGCGTCGGCGGGATTCACCCCGGCAGCGAGCACGCGCACCGTGACCTCGCCGCTGCGTGGGCGCGGCACCTCGTGCTCGACGAGATCCCAGCCGTCCGGGGATCCCCATGATCGTGCGATCCAGTGCTTCGCGAGGGTCATATCGCCACCGTACCGGCCGTGCGCCGGTGTCCGGAAGCGATGTCAGAGCACGCAGCGGATGGAGGTCACCGTGCTGTACACGTTGGTCCAGGCGCCGGCCGCGGCGGTCGCGACGACGCTCGAGCCGTTGCGCGCCTGCGCATAGCCGCTGGTCCGCGCATTCGCCATCGACCGCATCGTCTGCCCCGACGGGGCCGGCAGCACGCCGCACACTCCCCAGCTCGCGTACATCGAGGTCAGCCCGGTGCCGAGGTAGGCGCAGATCCTGCCCGTGGCGCAGGACCCGACCGCGCGCACGGCGAGTCGTGCATCGTCGACGACGCTGAGGGTCATGTCGAACTCCCGCCACACCGCACGATCGGGAGCCACGGCGACGCCGCCGGGGATCTCCTTCAGTGCCTCCGCGATGGCCGGATGCACGTCCTGCGGATCCTCCGCGGCATGGGCGGCGGAAGGCGCGGCGGTCAGGAGCACGAGCCCGACCGCCATCGCCGCGAGCAGACGCTTCATCGGATCACCTCCTCGTCGACGTCCCACATGCGGTATCCGGTGATCGCACCGGCCGGGACGACATCGTCCGCCACCAGCGCGGTGCGCTCAGAGCCGACGATGCGGCCGGTGTCGGCCGACAGCAGCAGCACGTCGCTGACGCCGCGGTCCGGGGCGATCACACGAAGGCCCGTGACCTCGCGACCCAGCCGATCGGTCGCGGTGCCGAGCGCGGAGACGCCGTCGGACCCCTCGAGCAGCCCGAGCATCTCGGACTGCTGGGCGTCGGTCAGGGTCCACTGGTCCACGGCGGCGCTGATGGCCGCCGTCACCTCGAACGCCGACGGCTGCTCGGGCATCCCGAAGGCGCGGAGCATGGCGACGACGGCGTCTCGGGAGTCTCCCGGCGGATCGGGCACCGGCGTGTTGAAGTCTCCGGGCTGCATGACCAGTTCGGACGACACCTCGCCGCGGCTGACGACCTCGGCCTGGTTGGCCTCGGCGTCCGCCGGGTCGTACGGCACGCCGTCGAACGTCAGGACGGAGCCGGAGAGATCCGCCTCCCACGAGAGGATGGACAGCTGCGGAGCGATCAGCGCGTCGTCGAGCGAGAAGGTCCACGATGCCGTCGTGACGAGACGCTCCGGCGACGCCGGACCCTCCCCGTCGACGAGCGCGTCCCGTGCCGCGTCGACCGTCGCGGTCACGGAGCCGGCATCGGTGAAGTCCAGCGGGCGCGGGGTGTCCGCGACGGCGGCGCCGTGCGGGAGTGCGACGACGACGGCGACCACGGCGGCTGCCGCGGCGACGGCGAGACCCGAGGCCCACGAGAGCGCGACACGGCGTCGCGGGTGCGGCGCCGCCGCGGTGCGGATGATCCGATCACGGATGCGTCTGGCCTCCGCATCGGGCGCGGCATCCCGCGCGGTGCGGGCGGGGTCGGCCTCGACGAGCACCCTCTCGAGGAGCGCATGGTCACCCATCCACGACACCCCCCTCCTCCAGGCCCAGCTCCGCGATCATCCTCGAACGAGCACGACGCAGCGTTCTCCGTACGCGGGAACGCGGGCTTCGCAGCACCTCCGCGATGTCCCCCACGTCGAGCCCATCCCAGTACGTGAGCATGATGATACGCCTCTCGCCTCGGCTGAGGACACCCAGAGCTGTCAGGACGTCGGCGCGCATCGCGGGATCGGTCGCGGCGTCCTCACCGGTCATGCCGCTGTGCACGGCCTCGAGGGCGCCGCCCCGGACGACCGGCCGCCGGGCGCGGGCGCGCAGCGTCCTGTCCGCCGCTCGCAGAAGCCAGGTCCGGCTCATCGGCGCAGCGGGCCTCAGCCGCGACCAGGCCAGCAGGAAGACCTCGGACACGATCTCGGTGACCTCGCCGTCATCCGCGACGACCCCTTCGACGTGATGGCGCACGGCGGCCCAGTTCGCGTCGAAGAGCCGGGAGAAGGCCTCGTTCCGCTGCGTCTCGGCGTCGCCGCCGCGGGTGCTCATGCGACGAGTCCGGCCGAGCACCCGACGCGCCTCGCGTGTCGGCGTGTCATGTCAGAATCCGAGGCGGCCCAGCTGCTTCGGATCCCGCTGCCACTCCTTCGCCACCTTGACATGGAGCCCGAGGAACACACGGGTCCCGAGGAGCTCCTCGACGCCGACGCGTGCGCGTCGCCCGACATCCGCGAGGCGCTTGCCCTTGTGGCCGATGATGATCGCCTTCTGGCTGTCCCGCTCCACCACGATCGACGCGTGGACGTCCGTCAGATCCGTGCCCTCGCGAGGAGCGATGTCGTCGATCACGACGGCGATGGAGTGCGGGAGCTCGTCCCGGACTCCATCGAGAGCGGCCTCGCGGATCATCTCCGCGATGCGGTCCTCGTCGGACTCGTCGGTCGTGACCCCCTCGCCGTACAGCGCGGGTCCCTCCGGCATGAGCAGGAGCACCTCGTCGGCGAGCACGTCGAGCTGATCCCGGGTGAGAGCCGAGATCGGGATGACGGCGTCCCAGTCCGCGCGCAGCGCGTCGACCTCCATGAGGCGCTCGGTGATCTCGTCGCGGCCGGCGACATCGGTCTTGGTGACGATCGCGATCTTCTTCGCTCGCGGATAGCCGTCGAGGGACGCCGCGATGCGACGGTCCCCGGGGCCGACCTTCTCGGTCGCCGGCACGCAGAACCCGATGACGTCGACATCGCCGAGCACCTGCTCGACGAGATCGTTCAGCCGTTCTCCCAGGAGGGTGCGAGGCTTGTGGATCCCGGGGGTGTCGACGATCACGAGCTGCCCCTCGGGTCGGTTGACGATCCCTCGGATCGCCCGACGAGTCGTCTGCGGCTTCTCACTGGTGATCGCGATCTTCTCGCCCACCAGCGCATTCGTGAGAGTCGACTTGCCGACGTTCGGGCGTCCCACGAAGGTCACGAACCCGCTGCGCGTCTCGTCAGTCATCGTTTCCGTCTCTCTCCTCTGCGGGGGTCTCCGCGTCATCCGCCGCGCGTTCCACGAAGACCGTCGCGATCCCGCGACCGCGTCCTCTCGACGCGCCTCCGGTGAGGGTCAGTCCCTCGACCGTCGCCGTCGACCCCGGCTGCGGAACCTGGCCGAGCGACTTGCCCAGCAGTCCGCCGATCGAATCGACGTCCTCGTCCTCGAGCTCGAGACCGAAGAGATCGCCGACGTCCTCGAGCGAGAGCCGGGCGCTCACGCGGTAGCGTCCTTCGCCGAGATCGACGACTTCCGCCAGTACCTGATCGTACTCGTCGGAGATCTCGCCGACGAGCTCCTCGATGAGGTCCTCGAGCGTCACCAGTCCCGAGATGCCGCCGTGCTCGTCGATCACGAGGCACACGTGCACCGCATCGCGCTTCATCTGCTGGAGGAGGGTCTCGGCGCGCATCGACTCCGGGACGAACGTCGCCGGCCGCGAGATCGGGCGGATGGATGCCGTGCGCCACGCGCTCTCGTCGCGGAAGGCGAACTGCACCAGGTCCTTCAGGTACAGCACGCCGACCACGTCGTCGGCCTCGTCGTCGACCACCGGCATCCGCGAGACTCCGCGCTGCAGGAACAGCGTCATCGCCTCGCTCGTGGTCGCGGTCGCATCGACGGTGACCATCTCGGTACGGGGCACCATGATGGCGCGCACGAACTGGTCGGTGAAGTCGAAGACCGAGTGGATGAGGTCGCGATCGTCCTCTTCGATGAGATCGTGCGAGGCCGCCTCGTCGACCATGCTGAGCAGCTGGTCCTCGCTGGTGAACGAGCTGCGCCCGGTGCCGGGCGTCACGCGGTTGCCCAGCACGACCAGCCCCTGGGCGACCGGACCGAGGATGATGCGCAGACCGCGGACGATCGACGCGCTGCCCCGGATCATCCCCTCGGCGTGGTGTCGCCCGAACGAGCGCGGGCTGGCCCCGACGAGCACGAAGGTGATGCCCGTCATGAGCACGGCGGCGGCGAGCATCGCCAGCCAGTTGTTCTCGATCAGGATCGTGAACGCGACCGTCACGAGCACCGCGGCCGTGACCTCGGCGAGGACGCGGATGAACGCGACCGCATTGACGTGCGCGTCGAGGTCGTCGGCGATGCGTCCGAGGGCGCGCGCACGGCGGCCCTCGGTGGCCATGTCGGCCAGGTCGGCGCGCGAGGCGACGCCGTACGCGGCGTCGATCGCGGCCATGAGACCGCCGAACGCCACGAGCAGGACGGCGGCGACGAGCAGGAGGATCGCGGTCATCGTCGACGTTCAGCGGCCGCGAAGCCCTGGATGAGCTCCTTCTGCAGACCGAACATCTCGCGCTCCTCGTCGGGCTCGGCATGGTCGAAGCCGAGGAGGTGCAGCAGCCCGTGGGTGGTGAGCAGGATCAGCTCGTCCATGAGGGTGTGCCCGGCGGCCTGCGCCTGTGTCTCGGCCACCTGCGGGCACAGGACGATGTCGCCGAGCAGGCCGGGTGCCGTCGGACGGTCCTCGGTCCCGGGACGCAGCTCGTCCATCGGGAAGCTCAGGACGTCGGTGGGTCCGGGCTCGTCCATCCACTGCACGTGCAGCGCTTCCATGGCCCCCTCGTCCACGAGGACGATCGCGACCTCGGCATCGGCGCTGACGTGCAGCTGGGCGAGGTTGAAGTCCGTGAGGCGCTGCAGCACCGTCTCGTCGACGGCGATCGCCGACTCGTTGTTGATCTCGATCATGCCTGCGCTCGTTTCATCAGGAGAGGCCTCGTTTCGGCATCCGGTCGCGGGGTCCCGGTCGCTGGGCGCCGCGGCGCTCGGCGCGATTGGCGAACTCGGCCGCCTGCTCGCGCTCGAACCGCTGCGCCGTGCGCCGCTCGTCATACTCGCTGTAGGCGTCGACGATGCGACCGACCAGCGAGTGGCGCACGACGTCGTCGCTCGTGAGCCGGGAGAAGTGGATGTCGTCGATGCCGTCGAGCACGCGCGTCACCAGTCGGAGGCCCGACGCGCCCTGCGGGAGGTCGACCTGCGTGATGTCGCCCGTGACCACCATCCGCGTGCCGAAGCCGAGACGGGTCAGGAACATCTTCATCTGCTCGGGGGTCGTGTTCTGCGCCTCGTCGAGCACCACGAAGGAGTCGTTGAGGGTGCGTCCCCGCATGTACGCGAGCGGGGCGACCTCGATGGTGCCGGTGGCCATCAGACGAGGAACGATCTCCGGGTCCATCATCTCGTTGAGCGCGTCGTACAGCGGGCGCAGGTACGGATCGATCTTGTCGGTGAGCGTCCCCGGCAGGAACCCGAGCCGCTCCCCCGCCTCGACGGCCGGACGGGTCAGGATGATGCGGGTGACCTCCTTGCGCTGCAGCGCCTGGACGGCCTTGGCCATCGCGAGGTACGTCTTGCCCGTTCCGGCGGGCCCGATGCCGAAGACGATCGTGTTCTGCTCGATCGCGTCGACGTACTCCTTCTGTCCGAGGGTCTTCGGGCGGATCACCTTGCCGCGGGTCGACAGGATCGCCTCGCCCAGCACCTCGCTGGGTCGCGGACCGCCGTCGGTGCGGAGCATCCGGGCGGAGCTCGACACGTCGCTCGGGGCGAGATCGTGTCCGGCCTTCGTCATGGTGAGCAGCTCGTCGACGAGGCTCTTCGCCCTCGCGACGGCGTCCGGGGCACCGGTGAGGCTGATCTCGTTGCCGCGCACGAGCACCTGCACATCGCGGTGCTCCTTCTCGAGCATCCGGAGCAGGCGGTCCTGCGGTCCGAGCAGCTGCACCATGGCGACACCGTCCGCGTAGATGCGTTCGGTGACGGTGTCGTTATCGTCAGAAGCCAACGAGCTTGTTCTCCTCGATGTTGCCGAGCACATGGGCGTGCACGTGGAAGACGGACTGGGCGGCGCTCGCGCCGTTGTTGAAGATGAGGCGGTACTCGCCGTTCGCATGATCCGACGCGAGCTGCTTCGCCGCGGCGACCATCTCGGCGAGGAGCTGCGGGTCGCCGGCCGCGAGCTCGGTCACATCGCGGTAGTCCTCGGTCTTGGGGATCACGAGGGCGTGCAGCGGAGCCTGCGGATCGATGTCGCGGATCGCGAACACCCGCTCGGTGTCCAGCAGGATCTCCCCCGGGATGTCGCCGTTGAGGATGCGCGTGAAGATCGAGGGATCGGACATCTTCTCAGTCTACCGATCGCCACGACGCGGGGCCCAGGACCGCCTCACCAGCGGCCGAGCGCCACCGAGAGCACGGCGATCGCCGCCGGCCCCGCCGTCGAGGTGCGCAGCACCGTGTCACCGAGCAGCACGCGCTCGGCGCCGGCATCCGTCAGCATCGTCAGCTCCTCGGGCGCGATGCCGCCCTCGGGACCCACCACGAGCACGATGTCGCGACCGTCGGAGTCCAGTTCGGAGAGCCGGGTCGTGGCGGTCGGGTCGAGCAGCAGCACCCGCCGGCTCGCGGCGCGGGCCGCCAGCTCGCGGGTCGAGACGGGCGCGGTCACCTCGGGCACCCAGGCGCGATGCGCCTGCTTGGCGGCCTCGCGGACGATGGTCGCCCAGCGCTCGCGCCCCTTGACGGCCTTCGGGCCCTCCCAGCGGGAGACGCTCCGGCTCGCCTGCCACGGCACGATCTCGTCGACGCCGAGCTCGCACGCCGCCTGCACCGCGAGCTCGTCGCGGTCGCCCTTGGCGAGCGCCTGGACGAGGACGATGCGCGGAGACGCCGCGGCCTCGACCGATCTGTCGGAGACGCGGATGTCGACGCGAGACGGAGTGACCTCCTCGGCGACACCGCTCAGCCGGACGCCCGCGCCGTCGCCGACGGTGACGGCCTCCCCCACCCGGAGCCGTCGGACGACCGCTGCGTGCTTCGCCTCCGGACCGGTGAGCGAGACGACGTCGCCGACGGCGGCGTCCGACGACGAGTCGACGAGGAAGTGAAGTGCCATGGCGTGACGATCAGTGCGTGCGGAAGCGGTCGCGGAGCTTCGAGAAGAGCCCCTGCTGGAACTGCGCGAGCTGCGGCGCCGGAGCCTTGGTCTTCTTCGCGAAGTCCTCGATCAGCCGCCGTTGCGCGGAGTCGATCTTGGTCGGGGTCACGACCTGCACGCCGACCCGCAGATCCCCGCGCTGCGTGCCGCGGAGCGGGGTGATGCCGCGACCCTTGATCGTCAGCACGTCGCCGGACTGCACACCGGCGCGGATCTCGAGGTCGACCTCGCCGTCGAGTCCCTGGATCGTGGTCTCGGTGCCGAGGATCGCGTCGGGCATGGACACCTCGAGCGTCGCCAGGAGGTCGTCGCCGTCGCGGCTGAACGTCGGGTGCGCGGTCACCGTCACCTCGACGTAGAGGTCGCCGTGCGGGCCGCCCGCCTTGCCGACCTCGCCGGAGCCGGGGAGCTGCAGGCGGAGACCCGTCTCGACACCGGCGGGGATGTCGAGAGAGACCGTGCGGCGCGAGCGCACGCGTCCCTGGCCGCCGCACGTCCCGCACGGATACGGGATGGTCGTGCCGTAGCCCTCGCAGGTGCCGCACGGCTGCGAGGTGACCACGTTGCCGAGCAGGCTGCGCACCTGGCGCTGCACGTGCCCGGACCCGCCGCAGATGTCGCAGGTGACGGGCGAGGTGCCCTCCTGACAGCACGAGCCGTTGCAGGTCTCGCACAGCACCGCCGTGTCGACCTCGATGTCCCGGTGCGCGCCGAAGACGACGTCGCCCAGATCGAGCGTCACCCGGACCAGCGCGTCCTGGCCGCGTTCGCGACGCGACCGGGGCCGACCGCCGCGTCCGCCGCCCTGCGCGGCTCCGAAGAACGTCTCGAAGATGTCGCCGAATCCGCCGAACCCGCCGAAGTTGCCTGCGGCGCCGTCTCCGCCGCCCATGTCGTAACGGCGACGGGACTCGTCGTCGCTGAGCACGTCGTACGCGTGCGTCACGAGCTTGAACTGCTCCGCCGCATCCTCACCCGGATTGACGTCCGGGTGGAGCTGGCGCGCCAGACGGCGGTACGCCTTCTTGATCTCGTCGGTGGAGGCGTCGCGCGAGACGCCGAGTACCTCGTAGTGATCCGCCACAATGGCCCTTCTGCGTGTGTGTTCTTCGCCGTCCGCGTCAGCGGGCGGCTTCGTCCTCGTCGAGCATCCGCGACAGGTAGCGGGCCACGGCCCGCGCTGCGGCGAGGTTGCTCGGGTAGTCCATGCGCGTCGGCCCCATCACGCCGACGCGGGCGGTGCCCGTGGGCGCCGCGTAGTTGCTCGCGACGATCGACGCCTCGCCGAGTCCGAACGACGCGTTCTCCGTGCCGATGCTCGCGGCGAGACCGTGAGAATCGGCCTCCATCTCGCTCATCAGGCGCAGCAGCGTGACCTGCTCCTCGATCGCCTCGAGAAGGGGATGGATGCTGCCGCGGAAGTCCTGCTCGCGGCGGGCGAGCGTCGCGGCGCCCGCCATGACGAGCCGCTCCTGCCGGAACTCCCCCAGCTCGTCGATGATGATCGTCGCCAGCGCGCGGAGCACGCTGTCGTGCCGATGCTCGTCGGCCGCCAGCAGCGATTGGAGCCGCTCGGCGGCGTCGCTGACCGCACGGCCCGTGATCAGCGAGGAGAGCCGAGCGCGCAGCACCGCCATGTCGGCCTCGTCGACCACGTCGGGCAGCGGCGCCATGCGCTGCGAGACGCCCCCGGCGTCGGTGACGAGCACGATGAGGAGGCGGTTGGGGGCGAGCGCCACGAGCTCGATGTGCGTCAGGTGTGCCCGCGCGAACGACGGGTACTGCGCGAGGGCGACCTGACCGGTGAGCTGCGTGAGCACCCGGACGGTGCGGATCATGAGGTCGTCGAGGTCGGCGGGGTCGGTCAGGAACGACTCGATCGCCGTGCGCTGGGCGACCGAGAGCGGCCGCAGCTGGGCGAGGTGGTCGACGAAGACGCGATAGCCCTTGTCCGTCGGGACGCGGCCGGACGACGTGTGGGGCGCGGTGATGAGCTCCTCGTCCTCGAGGAGCGCCATGTCGTTGCGGATCGTGGCGGCGGAGACGCCGAACGAGTGGCGGTCGACGATCGAGCGGCTGCCCACGGGCTCGTGGGTCTCGACGTAGTCCTGCACGATCGCGCGGAGGACCTGGAGGCCTCGTTCGCTGACCATCGCATCTCCCCTCGTCTGGCACTCACCTGCTGTGAGTGCCAATTCTACCCGGCCGTCGGGCCGGTGCGCCGATCGCGCGCTCGGCGGGGCGGTCAGTCGGTGAGCTCCCGCACCACCGCGTCCGCGAGCAGGCGGCCGCGGAGCGTGAGCTGCACACGCCCGCGCACGGCGGCGGCGGGGTCGACGAGGCCGTCGGCGATGAGGCCGGCGACCCGCGGACGCCGGTCGGCTGCGAGCTCGTCGACCGCGATGCCCTCGCGGATCCGGCTCTTCAGCAGGATGCGCTCGAGCAGGAGGGACTCCTCGTCCGGCCGCTCCGTTCCGGCCGCGGGGGATTCGGATGCCGCGAGGCGCTGCGCATAGGCCGCGGGGTGCTTGACGTTCCACCAGCGGAGGCCCGCGACATGGCTGTGAGCGCCCGGCCCGAAGCCCCACCAGTCGCTCCCCCGCCAGTATGCGAGGTTGTGGCGCGACCGCTGCTCGACCGTGCGCGACCAGTTGCTGACCTCGTACCAGTCGAAGCCGGCGGCGGCGAGGCGGGCGTCCGCGAGCTCGTACATGTCGGCCTGCAGGTCGTCGTCCGGCGTCGGGACCTCACCGCGGCGGATCTGCCTGGCGAGCTTCGTGCCGTCCTCGACGATCAGCGCATACGCCGAGATGTGGTCCGACTCGAGCGCGAGCGCCGCGTCGAGCGAGGCCTCCCAGTCGCCCAGCGACTCTCCGGGTGCGCCGTAGATGAGGTCGACGCTCACGGCGAGCCCGGCGTCCTTCGCCGCCGCCACGGCGGTACGCACGTTCTCGGGGCGGTGGGTGCGGTCGAGCGCGGCCAGCACGTGCGGCACGGCCGACTGCATCCCCACCGAGAGGCGCGTGACGCCCGCCTCCGCGAGCGTGCGTGCGACCTCCGGCGTGACGGTGTCGGGGTTCGCCTCGACCGTCACCTCCGCGCCCTCCGCGAGTCCGAAGGCCGCCGTGGCCGCCCCGAGCATGCGGGCGAGGTCCCCGGCCGGGAGCAGGGTGGGCGTGCCCCCGCCGAAGAACACGGTGTCCATCGGTCGCAGCGCACCCAGGTCCTGCAGGACCCGGCGCGCCAGGGCGATCTCGGCGATCAGCGTCGACGCGTAGTCCTCCTGCTTCGCGCCCCGGAGCTCGCTCGACGTATAGGTGTTGAAGTCGCAGTACCCGCAGCGCACGCTGCAGAACGGCACGTGCAGATACGCGGAGAACGGGACGTCGAGATCGATGGGCAGGTCGGCCGGCAGACGACCGTCGCTCGGGGCCGGGTCGCCGAGGGGAAGCGGACCGGCCATCAGAGTGCGGAGGCCATCAGACGGGAGTCGCGTACAGCGGCGAGATGGCGCGGAGGTAGCGTGCGAACAGCTCGCGACGACGGCGCTTCACGAGCGCGGGGACCATCCGGTAGAGCAGGGAGTTCGGCGCGTCGAAGGCGCGCACCGTGAACCACACCTCGTCGTTGTCCTCGCGCCACTCGATGTCGAACGACTCCTCGCCGCGGACCACGGAACCGCCCACCGTGCCGAGGACGAAGCCGATCCGGCGCTTCTCTTCGGTCACCGAGATCACGCGCAGCTCGGCGTCCGCGCGCATGCCGGCCACGCGCCCGTGCAGACGCAGCGTCATGCCGGGGCCGACGAACGGCGTGCCCTCGGCGTCGAAGCGCTGCTCGACGTCGTTCTTGCTCGGCGCGATCGGGTTGCCCTCGGCGTCGAAGCTGACCCCCGCGTATGCGGGGCCGGGTGCGGGCCGCACGTCGTCGACCGAGAGGCCGGACGCCCGCTGGGCCGTCCAGGTGAGCAGGGCCTCGCCGGCGGTCTCGAAGCGCTCCGCACCGCTCCCGATCCGCCACGAGTTCTCCGCCGGGATGCTGCGCTCCGGCGGGTACTGCATGAGATCGGGCGCGTGGGTCGCACCCACGGCCGCATAGTCCACCGTGTCGTCTCGGAAAGTCCCGCGCCGCATGATCTCCAGCCTACTTCGCGAACGCTGGACGATCACCCCACGCGAAACGCGGCACCGACCGCTGTCATCCTGATCTCGTCGCCGACACCGGCCGCGGATCAGGCGACGCGAGCGATCTCGGCCTGGACGACGCGGACGTAGCGGGCATGCGTGGAACGCTGCATCGCCCGGAGCGCCGGCCCCAGCATCCGCCAGAAGACGGTGGACGGCCGCGAGATCGAGCGCGCGGTGAAGACGCCGTCCTCGAGGACGAAGGACTCCTCGCCGTAGATCGGATGCCCGGGACGCGTCTCGTACCCGAAGCCGTGTCCGTCGGCCCAGACCACGCGGACGGGCTCGCGTAAGTTCACGCCCAGCACACGAGTCGACAGCACGCCCACCTGACCTGCGACGGGCGGCGCCTCGGGCGTGCCGAAACCCACGCGCCGCTTGAACTCCCACGATCGGATGAGCGCGCCCACCGCATCCCGGGCCGCGGACGGCACCGGGACCGCGCGCTCCTCGGCCCGCATGCCGGCGGGCACGTCGACGAGCGGATGCCGCGTCACCCCGCGCTCGTACCGCGGCAGCGTCACGCTACTTCTTGTCCTTGCCCTCGACGTCGCCGGAGAGCGCGGCGATGAACGCCTCCTGGGGGACCTCGACGCGGCCGACCATCTTCATGCGCTTCTTGCCCTCCTTCTGCTTCTCGAGGAGCTTGCGCTTGCGTGTGATGTCACCGCCGTAGCACTTGGCGAGAACGTCCTTGCGGATCGCCCGGATGGTCTCGCGGGCGATGATCCGGGCGCCGATCGCGGCCTGGATCGGCACCTCGAACTGCTGGCGCGGGATGAGCTTGCGCAGGCGCTCCGCCATCATCGTGCCGTAGGCGTAGGCCTTGTCACGGTGCACGATCGAGCTGAACGCGTCGACCTTCTCGCCCTGGAACAGGATGTCGACCTTGACCAGATCGGCCTCCTGCTGCCCCGCGGGCTCGTAGTCGAGAGAGGCGTACCCCTGCGTCTTCGACTTCAGCTGGTCGAAGAAGTCGAAGACGATCTCGCCGAGCGGCATCATGTACCGCAGCTCGACGCGCTCCTCCGAGAAGTACTCCATGCCGAGCAGTGACCCTCGACGCGACTGGCACAGCTCCATGACCGTGCCGACGTAGTCCTTCGGCAGCAGGATGGCGGTCTTCACCATCGGCTCGGCGACCGAGCCGATCCGGCCGTCGGGGTACTCGCTCGGGTTCGTGACCGTGACGGTCTCGCCCGTGTCGGACGTGAGGACCTCGTAGATCACGCTGGGCGCGGTCGTGATGAGGTCGAGGCCGAACTCCCGCGAGAGGCGCTCGGTGATGATCTCGAGGTGCAGCAGTCCGAGGAATCCGCATCGGAAGCCGAACCCGAGGGCCACGGAGGTCTCGGGCTCGTACTGCAGCGAGGCGTCGGACAGCTTGAGCTTGTCGAGCGCCTCACGGAGCTCGGCGTAGTCGCTCCCGTCGATCGGGTAGATGCCCGAGAAGACCATCGGCTTGGGGTCTGTGTAGCCGGCGAGCGCCTCGGTCGCGGGCTTGCGTGCCGCGGTGACGGTGTCGCCGACCTTCGACAGGCGCACGTCCTTCACGCCCGTGATGAGGTAGCCCACCTCGCCGACGCCGAGTCCCTTGGTGGGCGTCGGCTCCGGGCTCGACACGCCCACCTCGAGCGCGTCGTGGTTCGCGCCGGTCGACATCATCTGGATGCGCTCGCGGGGCGACAGGCTGCCGTCGACCATGCGGACGTACGTGACGACACCGCGGTAGGCGTCGTACACGGAGTCGAAGATCATGGCCCGGGCCGGGGCGTCGGCGTCGCCCACGGGCGCGGGGATCTCCTGGACGAGCCGGTCGAGGAGATCCTCCACGCCGACACCGGTCTTGCCGGAGACGCGCAGCACGTCCTCCGGCTTCCCGCCGATGAGCGATGCCAGTTCCTTGGCGTACTTGTCGGGATCAGCCGCCGGAAGATCGATCTTATTCAGCACCGGGATGATGTGGAGGTCGTTCTCCAGTGCGAGGTAGAGGTTGGCCAGGGTCTGAGCCTCGATGCCCTGCGCGGCGTCGACGAGCAGGATCGCGCCCTCGCAGGCGGCGAGCGATCGCGACACCTCGTAGGTGAAGTCGACGTGCCCCGGGGTGTCGATCATGTTGAGCGCGAAGGTCTCGCCCTCGAGCTCCCACGGCATCCGCACGGCCTGGCTCTTGATGGTGATGCCGCGCTCGCGCTCGATGTCCATGCGGTCCAGGTACTGGGCGCGCATGTCGCGATCCGAGACCACGCCGGTGATCTGGAGCATGCGGTCGGCGAGGGTCGACTTGCCGTGGTCGATGTGCGCGATGATGCAGAAGTTGCGGATCTGGGTCGCAGGCGTCGCGGCAGGCTGAAGCGGAGTGAGGGCGCGTGGTGACATGTCCCGTCGATTCTACGGTGAGGTGCACGTCATGCCTGATTCGATCGATCCGGTGATATTCTGCCCAGGTTGCCCGGGAGCAATCCGTGACACCGGATCCCGTGAGCGATAAGACTCCGTCACAGACCAGGTGCAGGCGTCGTGTCGCGCAGATCGGCGGATGGTGATTGACTGTCTTCCCGGCTCAGCGTTGCGTCGGCAGATCCCGCGCGCGTCTGTAGAAGAGAAAGAATCACCACCTTGATCAAGTATCTCGTGCGCCGAGCGGCCGGCTGGCTGCTCATGATCGTGGTCGCGACGAACATCACGTACTTCCTGGCGTGGGGATTCCTCGACCCGCGCAGCAACTACGTCGGACGCCGCCCTCCGCTCACCGAAGAGCAGATCGTGCATACCCTCGCGCCGCGCAACCTCAGCGACACCGTCCCGCTCATCGAGCGGTGGTGGACCTGGCTGACCGGCATCGTGCTCCGCTGGGACTGGGGCGTCAGCCCGACCGGCGGATCGGTCAACGAGCAGGTCGCCTACCGCATGTGGGTGAGCGCCGAGCTGGTCCTCGGCGCCACGATCCTCACGACCGTGCTCGGCATCGCCCTCGGCGTGTACACCGCCTCGAGGCAGTACAAGCTCGCCGACCGCATCGGCCAGGCGACGAGCATCATCACCATGAACATCCCGATCGTCGTCGCGGCGTTCGGCATCGTGCTCCTCGCCATCTCGCTGAACGACGCCACCGGCGTGCGCATCTTCTACGTGACGGGCAACGCGAGCAGGGGCGTGGAGGGGTTCTTCCCCGTCCTCATAGACGTGCTGCAGCATCTGACGCTGCCGACGATAGCGCTCGTGCTGATCGGCTACGCCGGCATCCACTTCCTGCAGCGCTCGCTGCTGCTCGACAACATCAGCGCGGACTACGTGCGCACCGCTCGTGCGAAGGGCCTGACCAAGCAGCAGGCGATCCGCAAGCACGCGCTGCGCACGTCCCTCATCCCGGTCGCCACGCAGGTGGCGTTCACCATCCCTGCCGTGTTCACCGGCGCAGTTCTCACCGAGACGATCTTCGCGTGGAACGGCATGGGCAAGTACTTCATCGACGCGATCACCAAGAACGACATCCACGGCACCGTGGCGATCGCGGCATTCGGCGCAGTCCTCACCGCGATCGGGGCGATCCTCGCCGATGTCGCTGTCGTCGTCCTTGATCCTCGAGTGAGAGTGAGCTGAGATGACCTCGGAAATGATCGACCCCACCGTCGAGGCGCCCACCGTCCCCGCCGGTCCCGAGACAACGCGCGTCGCCACGCGCCGTCTGTCGAAGTGGACGCTGTACTCCCGCCGCTTCGCCCGCAACAAGGGCGCTCTCGCCGGTCTCGCGATCTTCGTCTTCCTCGTGCTGTTCGCGATCTTCGGGCCCCTGATCGCCCGGTACGACCACGTCGAACTCGACTTCCTCAATCTGAGCACCGGCCCGACGACCGAGCACTGGTTCGGCACGAACAACGCGGGCAACGACCTGTTCGCGCAGGTCGCCGTCGGACTCCAGCGGTCGCTCATGATCGCCGTCTCGGTGTCGGTGGGCGTGACGATCGTCTCGGCACTCGTCGGCACCGCGGCCGCCTACTTCGGCGGGTGGACCGAGCGCATCACTCTCCTCGTCATCCACTTCATGATGGTGATCCCGAGCTTCCTCATCCTCGCGATGATCTCGAACAAGTCCGGCGGCGACTGGCGCGTGATCGCGCTGATCATGATCTTCGTGATCGGCTGGTACTTCCCCGCCCGCGTGATCTGGACCCTCGCGCTGTCGCTCCGCGAGCGCGAGTACGTCAGCGCCGCCCGCTACATGGGCGTCCGGGGCATGCGGATCGTCCTGCGGCACCTGCTGCCGAACATCGGCTCGCTGCTGGTCATCAACTTCACCCTCGGCGTCGTGAACGCGGTCGTGGCGGAGACCGGCCTCTCTTTCCTCGGCTTCGGCGTGAAGATCCCCGACGTCTCGCTCGGAGCGCTGATCGGAGCCGGATCGAGCTCGCTCGTCACCTCCCCGTGGCTGTTCTACTTCCCCGCTGCGGCTCTCACGCTCCTCACGGTCTCGATGGCCCTCATCGCCGACGGACTCCGTGACGCCCTCGACCCCACCTCTGCGGCTGGAGGCCGTGCATGAGCAACGTACTCTCAGTCCGAGATCTCACCGTCAGCTTCGCGTCCGAGGCCGGACGCGTCGACGCCGTGCGCGGCGTCTCCTTCGACCTCGAAGCCGGCAAGACGCTCGGCATCGTCGGCGAATCCGGTTCCGGCAAGTCCGTCACGTCGCTCGCGATCATGGGCCTGCTCGACGAGAACGCCAAGGTCACCGGCTCGATCATGTACGAGGGCCAGGAGCTCCTGGGCATGACCGACAAGCAGCTCTCGGTGATCCGCGGGAACGGCATGTCGATGGTCTTCCAAGACCCGCTGACGTCGCTGACGCCGGTCTTCACCGTCGGCGACCAGCTGATCGAGGCGCTCACCGTCCACCGCAGCCTCAGCAAGAAGGAGGCGTGGAACCGCTCCGTGGAGCTGCTGAAGCTCGTGGGCATCACCGAGCCGGAGCGGCGGATGAAGTCGTTCCCGCACGAGTTCTCCGGCGGCATGCGTCAGCGCGTCGTCATCGCGATCGCGATGGCGAACGACCCGAAGCTCATCATCTGCGACGAGCCCACGACGGCGCTCGACGTCACCATCCAGGCGCAGATCCTCGACCTGATCGAGAAGGCGCAGCAGGAGACCGGCGCCGCCGTGATCATGATCACCCACGACATGGGCGTCGTCGCACGCACCGCCGACGACGTGATGGTCATGTACGCGGGGAAGCCGGTGGAGCAGGCGCCCGCGCACGAGCTCTTCCACAAGACGCGGATGCCGTACTCGATCGGCCTCCTCGGAGCGATCCCCCGCGTGGACAAGGCCGAGAAGGTCCCGCTCACGCCGATCAAGGGCAACCCGCCGCTCCTCATCAACCTTCCCGACGCGTGCCCGTTCGCCGACCGGTGCCCGATCGCCCTGGACGCCTGCCGCACGCGCGAGCCCGACCTGCTGCCGGTGGCGACCGGCAGCGGCGACGCGCACAGGGCCGCCTGCATCCGCGCCGACGAGATCGAGGACGGCGGCCTCCTCGGCGGCCTCCCGGTCTACCCCGTCCGGGACATCCCGGAGAGCCCCCTGGCCACCGTGCCCCGCGAGGAGCGTCCGATCACGCTCGAGGTGACCAACCTCACCAAGACCTTCCCGCTGCTGAAGGGCGCCTTCCTCAAGCGCAAGGTGGGCGAGGTGCACGCGATCAAGGGCATCAGCTTCGACGTGCGCGAGGGCGAGACGATGGCGATCGTGGGCGAGTCCGGCAGCGGCAAGACCACGACCCTGCTGCAGATCATGGACATGGTCAAGCAGACCGACGGCGACATCGTGATCGCCGGGACCAGCGTGAACGACATCCACAGCCACAAGGTGGAGCGCCGTCTGCGCCGGGACATCCAGATCGTCTTCCAGGACCCCATGGGCGCGCTCGACCCGCGCATGACCGTCGCCGACATCATCTCGGAGCCGCTGTTCGCGATCGGCACGCCGAAGGACGAGGCGTACAGTCGCGTCGACGAGCTGATGGATCTCGTGGGCCTCAACCCCGCGCACAGCGACCGGTTCCCGCAGGCGTTCTCGGGCGGACAGCGTCAGCGCATCGGGATCGCCCGCGCGCTGTCGACGAACCCGAAGATCGTGGTCCTCGACGAGCCGGTGTCGGCGCTCGACGTCTCGATCCAGGCCGGCGTGATCAATCTGCTCGACGAGCTGAAGGCCAAGCTGGGGCTGTCGTACCTGTTCGTCGCGCACGATCTGTCGGTGGTGCGCCACATCGCCGACCGGGTCGCCGTGATGTACCTCGGAGACTTCGTCGAGCACGGCGACGTCGACGAGGTCTTCGAGAATCCGCAGCATCCGTACACGCAGGCGCTGCTGTCGGCGATCCCGGTCCCCGACCCCGACATCGAGCGCACGAGACGGCGCGTGGTGTTCGATCCCGAGACGATGTCCACACGACCCGTCCTCGCCTGATCCCGTCCCCGGATGACGGCTCCGCAGGTGCGGGTCACCGTCCGATAACGGTTAGGGAGTATTCACTGCCCGCCGGTGTGCTGGCATTCGGGCCGAACTAGTCTTCCCCTTATGAAACGCCGAAAGGCGAAAGGAGCACCATGAAGAACAAGAAGCTGTTGGGGGCGATCGCGATCAGCGGCGCCCTCGCACTCGCCCTCGCGGGGTGCGCGAGCGGTTCCGGCAACAACGGCGGCGGGGACAGCGGCGGAGAGACCGTCGAGACCAAGGCCGCCGACTACAACCCGCAGCCCCGAGAGAACCTGCAGGAGGGCGGCGAGGTCAATTTCGAGATCAACGAGGTTCCGGAGCAGCTGAACGCCTTCAACAGCGACGCCAGCGCCGACACCGCACGGCTCTGGTATTACTTCATGCCGCAGCTCCTCCTGGTCTCGCCGGAGGGCGAGATCACGAAGAACGACGCGTACCTCGACCAGTACGAGATCGGCGAGGCGGACGGCAACACCACCCTGACCTTCACGTTCACGGAGGAGGCCCACTTCAACGACGGCACCCCCATGGACTGGACCGCGATCGACGCGACGTGGAAGGCCAACCGCTCGTACGACGAGGGCTACAACCCGAACGCGACCGACGGATACAAGCAGATCACCTCGGTCGAGCAGGGCGACACCGCCAAGACGGCGATCGTCACGTTCGACGGCGTCTACGCGTGGCCGTCGATGGCGTTCCTCACCGGCGGCGTCCTGAACCCGAAGTACGCTGACGTCGAGACGTTCAACAACGGCTACATCGGAAACCTCAACGCCGACTGGGGCGCGGGTCCGTACACGGTCGACGAGTTCGACGCGAACGCCGGCTTCGTCTCCTTCAAGCCGAACCCCGAGTGGTGGGGCAACGCTCCGCTCCTCGACAAGGTGACGTTCACGGCTCTCGAGGACGACGCCGCGATCAACGCCTTCAAGAACGGCGAGATCGACCAGGTCGAGGCCGGCAGCGAAGAGCGGCTGAAGCAGGTGGAGGACGTCGACGGCGCTGTCGTCCGTCGCGCGCAGCAGACCGCGAAGACCGTCCTGATGGTCGACGCCGACAAGCCGCAGTTCGCCGACCTCGACGCTCGCAAGGCGTTCTTCATGGGTGTCAACATCGACCAGCAGAAGCAGATCGCCTGGAACGGCCTGGGGTACGAGGAGGAGGCCGCAGGGTCGCTGAACATGTACTCGTTCCAGGACGGCTGGAAGGACGCATTCGGCGAGGCCGGACTGAAGTACGACGTCGATGCCGCCAAGAAGCTGCTCGACGACGCCGGCTGGGTCGAGGGCGAGGACGGCATCCGCGAGAAGGATGGCACCAAGTTCACGGTCGTGTACCCGATCTTCAGCAACAGCCCCGTCCAGGAGGCTCTCGCGAAGTCGCTTCAGGCGCAGCAGAAGGAGATCGGCATCGACCTGCAGATCGAGGTCCGCGCGTCGGCCGACTTCTCGGACGACTTCACCACGAAGAACTGGGACGTCTTCGGACTCCGCTTCACCGACTCCGACCCGTTCGGACCGGCGTGGATGTGCCAGATCTACTGCTCCGACAGCGGGCTGAACCTCTCCGGCACCGGCACCCCCGAGATCGACCAGATGGTCGCCGACGAGGTCGAGTCGCAGAAGGATGCGGACAGCTGGACCAAGGCGGCGATGGACCTCGAGCCGAAGATCATCGAGCAGACGTGGGGCGTCATCCCGCTCTACAACGGCCCCTCGATCTACGTCACGCAGGAGGGTCTCGCGAACCTCACCCCTGAGCCCTACGTCGGCCTGGACCTCTTCGGAGTGACCCCGGTCGAGGACCTGGGCTGGGAGAAGTAAGCACAGGACACCCCGGTGTCCGGGCGGGGTCGGTGGTTCGTCCACCGGCCCCGCCTTCTCTATGCTGAACGCGTGACCGTCCAGATCGTGCTCGTGCACGGCATCCGCACCTCGGCGACGATGTGGCGCTCGCAGCTCGCGTATCTCGAGGCGCACGGCATCCCCGCGACGGCCGTCGACCTGCCCGGCCACGGGTCCCGCATGGCGGAGGACTTCTCGCTGCACGAGGCGCTGCACACGATCGACGCGGCCGTGCGGTCCGCAGCGACGAGAGGGCCGGTCCTCCTCGTCGGTCACTCGATGGGCGGACTCCTCTCGCTGGCCTACACCGGCGGTCCGCAGAGGCCCCCGGTCGATGCGCTGATCGCGGCCTCCTGCACCTCGCTCCCTCAGGGGACGGGGCTGGCGGCGTACCGCATGATCGCCCGCGCCGTCGATCGCCTGCCCGACCGGGGCATGTGGCTGACGAAGCGGATCCTCGCGGCGACGATCCCGATCGAGACGCGGTCGGACTTCTCCGCGGGCGGCTACGCCCTGGACACGCAGGACACGGCGCTGCGCGCACTGTCGGCGCTGGACCTCGCCACCGCGGTCGCCCGGATCGACATCCCGCTCTGGTTCGTCAACGGCCAGTACGACCAGCTGCGCCTGACGGAGTCGCTGTTCCAGCGCCTCGCGCCGCACGCGGAGCTCATCGTGGTCCCGCGCACGACGCATCTCGTCACCGCGATGCGACCGGACGTCTTCAACGCGGTGCTGCGGCTCGGGATCGCCACGGTCGACGCGGCCGCGGCGTCCGACCCCCCGACGACGCGGATGGACGCGCGCGAGCCGTGAGCGCTCCCCCTGCCAGCGAGAATGCGGCAGCGGCGACGAAGACGAGCCAGAACCCGCCGACGAGGGCCACCAGTCCTGCACCGAGGACCGGGCCGACGAGCTGACCGAGGGCTGCGGTCACCGTGACGACGCCGAGGTCCCGTGCGTGATCGCGTTCATCCGGCAGCAGGTCGGCGGCGAACGCGAGGCCGACGGTCGAGAACGCCCCGTATCCGACCCCCATCAGCGCGGCGGCGATCATCGTCGCCTCGAAGGTGGGCACCACGGCGATCACGATGCCGGAGGTCGCCTGGACGAGCGTCGCGAGCACGGTGAGCGTCCGCCGATCGCCCGAGCGGTCGGAGAGGATGCCGGTCAGCACCGACGCGATCACCACGAAGACCGTGTACATCACGACGAGCAGCAGCAGATTGTCCTGCGCCTCCGTCGATCCCTGCCCGAGTCCGTGCAGCAGGAAGAACAGGAAGAGGGAGGTGCCCAGGGCGTTTCCGATGTTCGTCACGAGGCGCCCCGACAGCATCCAGGCGAAGTCCCGGTCGCGAAGCGAGGAGAGCGGACGCCGCGCGCTCCGCTCCTTCCGGTGCGGAGCCTCGGCCAGTGCGTCGGGGAGCAGCAGCGCGCTGAGCGTGCCGATCACCGCCATCAGCGCTGCGAGCACGAGGTAGCCGTCGCGGATGCCCAGGCCGAGGAGCACCACCAGACCGACGCCGAGCACCACCCCCACCGCCTGACTCGATCCGACGGCAGCCGACGCCGCTCCGCGCTGCGACGATGCGAGCTGATCGGCGATGAGCGCGCTGAACGCCGCGGAGGAGACCGCGACGCCGACCGTCACCCCCACCCACGCGGCTCCCACGGCCCACGGGCCGTCTGCGAATCCCGTCAGGATGAGGCACAGTGCCGTGAGCCAGGTGCCTGCCAGAGCCCAGGGGCGTCGACGGCGGCGTCCCGTCCGGGCCCGATCGGAGAGCGCCCCGGCGAGCGGCCCGGCCACCACTCCGGCGAGGCCGCCGACGCCGAGCACGAGTCCGGACGACACGACGCCGCTGATCCAGTCCCCCTCCGACGTGTCCAGCTGCAGCGGCAGCAGCAGCTGGACCGGCGTGAGCTGCACCGTCCAGATCGCGAGCCAGGCGAGGGTGAACAGCGTCATCCAGCGGGCGCCGACCCGGTGCGGCACGGCGGCGGGAGGCAGGGGCTCCGTGGACATAGCGCTCCTCGACGTCGTTGTCCGAGACGTGTCGGGCGATGGTGAGCGCCCCGTCACTGCTGATTGTGCACCCGGTGCGCACTCCCCCGCGACCGTTCGCGTGCTCGCGTCTCCGCCGCGTCGGGATCCCGCGGCGACGCACAGGCATCGTTTAGGGTGAATCGGCCGACTGCTGGTAGTGTTGTCTCTTGGCTTGCGTGTGGGTTCTTCCCTCACGACCGCCGTGCGGAAGCCCTCTTCTTCTGCCGGCATTCCGAATAACTCCTGTACAGAAAGCGTCCACACGTGGCAAACATCAAGTCGCAGATCAAGCGCAACAAGACCAACGACAAGGCGCACGAGCGCAACAAGGCTGTGAAGAGCGAGCTCAAGACGCACGTCCGCGCCGCCCGCGCCGCCGTCACCTCGGGTGACAAGGCCGCTGCCGAGGCCGCCCTCAAGACCGCCTCCCGCAAGCTCGACAAGGCCGTCAGCAAGGGTGTCATCCACCAGAACCAGGCCGCGAACCGCAAGTCGGCCATCGCGAAGCAGGTCGCCGCTCTCTGAGCCGAACCGCCGAGTGTGAAGAGCCCGTCCCGTTCGCGGGGCGGGCTCTTTCGTGTGCCGTTCGCCCCAGCATCGCAGGGCGATCCGCATCGGCGGCGGCGGCCGATCGCTATTCGCCGAACGGCTGCCGCGTCGCGATGACGGTGAGCATGCGCTCGAGGGCGAAGATCGGGTCGCGCGCGGCCCCCTTGACCTCGGCGTCGGCCCGAGCCGTCGCCTGGATCGCCATGCCGAGCGACCGCTCGTTCCAGCCAGCCAGGTCGCGACGTGCACGATCGACCTGCCAGTCCTTCATGCCCAGTCGCTGCGCCAGCTGTCGGCTCGGCTCCCGTGTGCCCGCCACGCGAGCCATCGTGCGCAGCTTCATGGCGAACGCCGCGACCAGGGGCACGGGATCCGCGCCAGAGGCGAGGGCGTGTCGGAGCGCGATCAGCGCCTCGCCGTAGCGACCGGCGATCGCGGTGTCGGCGACGACGAAGGCCGACACCTCGACGCGGCCGCCGTAGTACTTCGTGATGACGTCTTCGGTGACGTCGCCCTCGACGTCGCCGATCAGCTGCTGGCACGCGGCCGCGAGCTCGGTGAGGTCGTCGGCGAAGGCCGAGACGAGCGCCCGGAGTGCGGGGGGCGCGATGCGCTTCTTCGCCGCCGCGAACTCCCCCGCGGCGAAGTCCACCCGGTCGCTGTCGCGCTTGATCGCCGGGCACGGGATCTCGATGCCGTCGCCGGTGCCCGCACGGATCGCGTCGAGCAGCTTCTTCCCCCGCACGCTCGCGCCCGAGTGGCGGAGGATGACCGTGGCGCCCTCCTGCGGATGCGCGAGGTAGGACACCGCCTCCTGGAGGAAGGCGTCGGAGCACTTCTCGACGCCGGACACCCGCACGAGTCTCGGCTCGCCGAACAGCGAGGGCGATGTGAGGGACAGCAGCGTGCCGGGGGCGTAGTCGTCGGCACGGACGTCGCTGACCTCGAGCGCCGCATCCTCGGCACGCAGGTAATCCCGCACCCCGGCGATCGCACGCTCGGCGCACACCTCTTCGGGACCGAAGACGAGGACCACGGGCGCGGGGCGCGGGGCGCGCCAGGACACCTGAGGGATCTTGGCCGCTGCGGCACCGCCACGAGAGGGTGTACGCGAAGCTGCCATGCCCCCAGCCTACCCGGGGCGGGCGACACTCCTCCGGGCGACCGGTGGGATCCGACACGAGACGACGGCAGGCTCGCCACGGCGCTCTCGCATCCTCATTCTTCGGTCCAGACCGCGAGCTCTCCGTCGCGGAGGCCGACCAGGATGCGTCCCTGCCTATCCGTGCGCAGGACGAGCGCCCCGAGGGCCTCCAGCGTGTCGAGGGTCTCGGCGCGCGGATGCCCGTAGTCGTTGTCCTCGCCGACGCTGATGAGGCCGACCGTCGGTCGCAGAGCCTCGTACAGGCCCGCTTCCTGGTCGGCGCTCCCGTGATGCGCGACCTTCACCACGGCGAACGGTCCCTCGACATGCGCGGTCCGCTGCAGCGCCCGCTGCGCCTCGGCGGAGAGGTCGCCGAGATACAGCGACCGGGGCACACCCCCTCCCTCGATCTCGAGCACGAGGCTCGCATCGTTGCCGGCCGAGAAAGCCGAGGACGAGCGCGACGGCCAGATCACCCGCCAGGATGCGGCGCCGAGTGCGCCCTCGAGTCCTGCCACCCCCGCCCCCACCTCCGCTCCGCTCCGCCGGAGCGCGTCGAGGGTGCGCTCATCCGCAGGGCTCGTGGGCGGCGCATGGAGCACACGATCGACGCGGCCGACCACGGCGTCCACTCCGCCGACGTGATCGAGGTCGAAGTGGGTGAGCACCAGCACGTCGATCCGCTCGACCCCGAGACCGCGCAGACAGTCCGCCAGAGGCCCCGGCTCCGGACCGGTATCGATCAGAACGACCTCGCCCTGCGATCTCACGAGGACCGCGTCGCCCTGACCGACGTCGCAGGCGGCGATCGACCATCCGTCCGGACTGGTCGCTGCGGCGAGCGGTCCGCTCGTCAGAAGGTGGGCACCGGCGAGGGCGACGGCGACGGAGAGGACGGACACCGCCGCGGCGCGCAAGAGCCTGCGGCCTCGTGCGGCGGTATCGGCGCGCGGGACGAGGACCATGCCGAGAGCGCCGCTCACCAGAGCGACGACCACTGCGGTCGCGATCCCCGGCACCACGGCGATCTGCGCCAGCGGCATGCCGGCGCTCACCTCGGCGGTCGCGGCGATCCAGGACGCCGGGAGCCACGCCGAGGCGGCGAGCAGGTCGGCGAGCACGGGGACGGGGGCTGTCAGACACGCGAGGAGGCCTAGGACCGTGGCGATCGGAGCGGCCGGAGCGGCGAGCAGATTCGCCGCGAGCCCCACGAGGGACTGCTGCTCGGCGAACAGCGCGATGATCGGGCCGCAGACGAGCTGCGCCGCCGTGGGCACCGCGATCGCGACCGCCAGCGCCCTCGGCATCCAGCGCTCGAGCCCTTTCGCGACGGACGGCGCCAGGAGGATGAGCGCACCCGAGGCGGCGACCGAGAGGGCGAACCCCGGGGTCGATGCCAGCCACGGATCGGAGACGAGGATCCCCGTGGCGCTCAGAGCGAGCATGCCCGCCCCCGCGCTCGGGCGCCCCAGGAGGATCGACAGCATCGCGACACCCGCCATCACCGCCGCCCTGATCACGCTCGGCTCGGGAGTCACGAGGACGACGAAGCCCGCCAGTGCGATGGCGGCGGCGATCACGCGCACCGCCCGGCCCGCCCCGCACAGCGCTGCGAGGCCGAAGACCGCTCCGACGACCAGCGCGCAGTTCGCCCCGCTGACCGCCGTGAGATGGCTGAGGCCGCTCACGCGCATCGCGGCGCTCAGCTCGGTCGAGACCGCTCGGGTGTCGCCGACCGCGAGTCCGGGGAGGAGTCCCGCCCCCGGTTCGGGCAGCCGCTGGGCGCGCTCGACGAACAGCCCGCGCAGGCCCGCTGCCACGGCGAACACGCCCTGCGCGGGCCTGTCGACCTCGGCCGAGCTCGCGAACACGACCAGAGCCGCCCTCTCCCCCGCATCCGTCGCGGCAGCCTCGCCCGTGACTCGGACGGTCGCGCCGAGATCGAAGCCGTCGGCGGGCTCCACGCCGATCCGCACGGGAGTCGACACCGGCCGCAGGGAGCCCGGCGACCCCAGCGCGGTCAGCTGCACCTCCACCCACAGCCGGCCGTCACGGCCTGTCGACGCCGAGGACGTGATCTCGCCGGTCGCCTCCACCACCCGGCCGTCCCACGACGATGCGCCCTCGCGGTCAGGAAGCGCCCACAGGACGATGGCCGCCGACGATGCCGCAGCCGCGAGCATCACCGCCAGGACTCCGAGCCACGGCACCGCACGGTCGGACCTCCGGTGCATGACGCCCACCGCGGCGGCCGCCCCGACCACGCCCGCGAGCGCGCACCAGCCGGCCGACGACGGCACGAAGACGCAGATCAGCGCGACGCCCCACACTCCCGCGGCGACCGGGAGCAGCCGGACATCGCGCCTCACACGCGCACCGCGTCACGGATGCCCTCGAGCAACTTCTCGCCGATGCCCGGCACCGCCAGGAGGTCGTCGATGGACCGGAACCGCCCGTTCTCGTCCCGCCACGCGATGATGCGCTCCGCCAGCGCCGGCCCTATCCGCGGGAGGGTCTCGAGCGCAGCCTGATCGGCCGAGTTGAGGTCGACCAGGTCGTCGCCGGAGGCGCCGGCGGACGGCGTGGTCGACGCGCCGAGTGCCGGGACGAGGATCTGCTCGCCGTCGGCGAGCACGCGGGCGAGATTGATCGCGGTCAGGTCGGCCGCATCGGTCGTCCCTCCGGCCGCCGCGATCGCGTCGACCAGCCGCGCATCGAGGTCGAGCACGTAGAGCCCCGGATGCTCGACCTCTCCGAGGACGTGCACGTATATCTCGCCCGACGAGGATCCGGGGTCACCGCCGTCGCCGGCGTCGGCGGCTCCGGCGGGAAGGGACACGGACTCCGTGGGTGCACTCTGGCCGCGGAGGATCCCCAGGCCGACCGCGACGGAGAGCACGACCAGCCCCAACACGATCGCCGCGCCGACGCTCAGCCGCAGTCGACGCGGCGCAGGGAGTGGCGTCGGATCGGGCATCCCGCCACCGTACGGGCGCCGACCGACGGACGGCCGACGCATCCCCGCGTCGCGTGAGCAGAACCCCGCGCGACGCGGGATGTGGAGGGCGGGTCAGCCCTTGACGACGATGCTGACGATCTTCGGGGCCCGGACGACGACCTTGACGATCTCCCGGTCGCCGATCGATCGGATCACCCGCTCGTCCGCGCGCGCCAGCGCCTCGAGCTCCGCCTCGCCGATGCGAGCCGGGACCTCGATCTGCGCCCGCACCTTGCCCCCGACCTGGACGACGGCGGTCACGGTGTCCTCGACGAGCAGCGCGGGATCGGCGGAGCGCCAGGTGACGAGTCCGACCGACGGCTCGTGCCCGAGGATCTCCCACATCTCCTCCGCCGTGTGCGGAGCGATGAGGTCGAGCATGACGGCGATGGTCTCGGCGGCCTCGCGCACGGCGGGGTCGGCCGCGCCGGCGGCGCCGTCGATGGTCTTCCGTGTCGCGTTGGAGAGCTCCATCAGACGCGCCACGAGCACGTTGAACTTCGTCTGCTCGATGAGGGCGGGAGCATCGGCGAGCAGCTTGTGCGTCGCACGGCGCAGCGTCGCGTCACCGCCGGCGAACACCACGTCGACCGGCGACGAGACCTCGTTCGCGATGCGCAGCGCACGCGACAGGAACTTCTGGGCGCCGGTCGTCGAGACGTCCGCCCAGTCCTTGTCGTCCTCGACGGGCCCGGCGAAGGCCAGGCCCACACGCAGCGCGTCTGCTCCGTAGGCGTCGAGCTCCTCTTCGAAGAGCACGAGGTTGCCCTTGCTCTTCGACATCTTCGCTCCGTCGAGCAGCACCATCCCCTGGTTGATCAGGTTCGAGAACGGCTCGGTGAAGTCGATGAGGCCCATGTCGAACAGGACCTTGGTGATGAACCGGGCGTACAGCAGGTGGAGGATGGCGTGCTCGACCCCGCCGATGTACGAGTCGACGGGCGCCCAGCGCGACGCCTGGCTCGGATCGAACGCCACCGTGTCGCTGTTCGGCGACAGGAAGCGCAGGAAGTACCAGGAGCTGTCGACGAACGTGTCCATCGTGTCGGGGTCGCGCAGCACCGGATCGCCGCTGGCGGCGTCCACCGTGCGGACCCACTTCTCGGCGGCACCCAGCGGCGACGAGCCCTTCGGCTTCAGGTCGAGGCCCTCGACGTCGGGCAGGGTCACCGGCAGCTGATCCTCGGGGACGGGGATGATCCGGCCGTCCTCGGCGTGCAGCATCGGGATCGGCGTGCCCCAGAAGCGCTGGCGGGAGATCAGCCAGTCGCGCAGGCGGTAGTTCTTCGCCGCGCGACCGGTGCCGGATGCCTCCAGCTGCTCGATCGCGCGCGCGATCGCGTTGCGCTTCGACAGGCCGTTGAGTGCGCCGGAGTTGATCATCCGGCCCTCTCCGGTGAGCGCGATGCCGGTGGACGCCGGGTTCTGCTCGTCGAGCGCGGCGCCGGTGTCGATCGGCACGCCCTCGTCGTCGACCTCGATGACCGGCATCGCACCCGTGACGGGAGCGGTGGTGTCGACGACGACCTTAACCGGCAGGTCGAAGGCGCGGGCGAAGTCCAGGTCGCGCTGGTCGTGCGCGGGCACGGCCATGACGGCGCCGTGGCCGTAGTCGGCCAGCACGTAGTCCGCGGCCCAGATGGGGAGCCTCTCGCCGTTCACCGGGTTGATCGCGTAGCGCTCCAGGAAGACGCCGGTCTTCGGACGATCCGTCGCCTGACGGTCGACGTCGGTGGTCTTCTGCACGTCGGCCAGGTAGCCCTGGAAGCGCTCGCGCACCTCGACGGGGGCGTCGCCGGCGAGCTCCGCCGCCAGGTCGGAATCGGGGGCCACGACGAAGAACGTCGCTCCGTGCAGCGTGTCGGGTCGGGTCGAGAAGACGGTGACCGGCTCGTCTCGACCCTCGATGCGGAAGTCGACGTCCGCACCGACCGAGCGGCCGATCCAGTTGCGCTGCATCTGCAGCACCTTGTGCGGCCAGAAGCCCTCGAGCTGGTTCAGGTCGTCGAGCAGACGGTCGGCGTAGTCGGTGATCTTGAAGTACCACTGCGTGAGCTTCTTCTTGACGACCTCGGCACCGCAGCGGTCGCAGCGGCCGTCGACGACCTGCTCGTTCGCGAGAACGGTCTGGTCGTTCGGGCACCAGTTGACGGCGCTCTTCTTGCGATATGCCAGCCCGCGCTCGTGCAGCTTCAGGAACAGCCACTGGTTCCAGCGGTAGTACTCGGGGTCGGACGTGTGCAGCACGCGCGACCAGTCGAACGAGACGCCGTAGTTGTGGAACGCCTGCTTCTGCTGATCGATGTTCTGATAGGTCCACTCCCGCGGGTCCGCGCCCTGACGGATCGCGGCGTTCTCGGCGGGCAGGCCGAAGGAGTCCCAGCCGATCGGGTTCAGCACGTTGTGCCCGCGGTGACGCCAGAAGCGCGCGACGATGTCGGAGTACAGGTAGTTCTCCGCGTGCCCCATGTGCAGGTCGCCGGAAGGGTACGGGAACATGGCCAGCACGTAGCGGCGGGGCCGCGTGTCGTCGTCGCCGCCGGTGAGGAACGTCTCGTTCTCCGCCCAGTACTTCTGCCACTTGGCCTGGATCGCATGCGCCGACGAGATCTCCTCGTCGACGGGAGAGGTGGACAGGTTCTCAGACAACGAACGCACGACCAATCAGAAGGGAGACAGGGATCAGTTCAGGATATCGGAAGCCCAGGCCGCGGGCATTTCCGCGCCCAGCGCCGCCAGCGGCGCGCGCGCCTTCGTCGCCACCTCCGCCACCTCGGCCGCGGCGACCGATCGCCAGGTGATCCCGCCTCCGGCGCCCACGACGGCGGTGTCCCCCTCCATCACGATGCTGCGGATCACCATGGCGAGGTCGAGCGCCCCGTCGTCGCCGATGTATCCGAAGCATCCGGCGTAGACGCCCCTGGGGCCTCCCTCGATCTCGTGCAGCCGCGTCATGGCCGACAGCTTCGGGGCCCCCGTCATGCTGCCGGCGGGGAAGGTCGCCCGGAGCAGCTCCCCGCTGGTGGTCCCGCGCGTCAGGACGCCGCTGACAGTGCTCACGAGCTGGTGCACCGCGGGATAGCTCTCGACGGCCCAGAGCGCCTCGACGCGGATCGATCCCGGCTCACAGACGCGCGAGAGGTCGTTGCGCATGAGGTCGACGATCATGACGTTCTCCGCGCGCTCCTTCGGGTCCGCCGCGAGGTCCGCGGCGAGCGCGGCGTCGTGCACGGGGTCGTCGCTGCGCGGCCGCGTGCCCTTGATCGGCCGTGTCCGGACGACTCCGTCCCTGACGTCGAGGAACTGCTCGGGGCTGGCGCTCAGGAGCGACCGTCCGCCGATGCGGAGGAATCCGCCGTGGTGCGCGGGCGTGAGGCGACGCAGTCGGCGGTACGCCTCGACCGCGTCGTGGGGTCCGTCCACGGTGAAGCGCGTGGTGAGGCACAGCTGGTACGCGATGCCCGCCCTGATCAGCTCGCGGCAGCGCTCGATCAGCGAGGCGTACTCGTCGGGGCTGTGCCGCGCCCGCGCCGACGGCGGCGCGGTGTCCGCTCGCGGCGGGCGCGGCGCGGAAGGCGCCTGGGCACCGGATGCCGACGCGAAGGACGCCCATTCCTCGAGCTCTGCCGGCGGAGCGCTGATCCAGGTCCGGCCGGTCGTGTGGTCGAGGGCCACCAGGTGCGTGATCCGCAGCCATGCACCGCCCGCGGTGTCGCCGTGCGGGGCCACCGGGGCCCCCGCCTCACGGGCTCCGCTCTCGTAGTCGTACCAGCCGACCCACCCGCCCCGCAGGGGCGGTCGCCCGGGCGTGGGGTCGGCGTCGGAGAGGTCGGCATCGGAGGGGCCGGCATCGAGACGCACCTCCCCGGGGAAGGGCGCGATCGCTCCCGTGCCGATGACGCTCCATCCCTGGGTGGCGGTCGCTCCGGCATCGAGCCAGAACACCTCCGTCGACACCTTCTCCAGCGCGACGAACAGCGCGTCGAGGTCGACCCGGCCGGGCAGGGCGCGAGTGCTCAGGCGTTCGGGCACGTTCCCAGCCTAGGCCGCCCTGACTCCCGTATTCTCAAGGAGTGGACGACCTCCTGCTGTGGCTGTTCGATGTGATCCAATCGATCGATCCGGTCACACGCACGCTCATCGCGGGTCTCGCGGTGATGCTGGAGACGAGCATCCTGATCGGTCTCGTCGTCCCGGGCGACACGATCGTCATCATCGCCTCCATGGGCGTCTCGGGCATCGTCGAGGCGGTAGCGATGGTCGTCGCCGTCGTCGTCGGCGCGCTGATCGGCGAGAGCATCGGCTTCTGGCTGGGGCGCTGGCTCGGCCCGCACATCCGTCACTCGTGGATCGGGCGTCGCGTCGGCGAGCACAACTGGGTGCGCGCGGAGAACTACCTCGCCCGTCGGGGCGGCATCGCGATCTTCCTCTCCCGGTTCCTCCCGGTGCTGCACTCGCTCGTCCCCCTCACGGTGGGCATGAGCCACTACTCCTACCGTCGGTTCCTCGCCTGGACGGCACCGGCATGCCTGCTCTGGGCGACGGCCTACGTGAGCATCACTTCGCTCGCCGCCGGGAGCTTCCGCGAGCTCGTCGACACCGTCCACTTCGCGGGCTACATCTTCGTCGGGATCATCGCGGCGTTCCTCCTGCTCATCTTCTTCGGCAAGCGCCTGCTCACCCGCCTCGAGTCGCGGCACCTCGACGCGCAGGACGCGAGCACGCAGGACAGCGCGGACATGAAAGACTGAAGCAATGGCTTCCGCACATCCGGCGCCCCGGATCCACTGGTTCGCGCGTCTCGAGCACCGCCTGCACGTGTGGCGCGAGGGACGCGCGCGCCGTCGCGGACGCACGGCGACGATCCTCCCCTTCCCCGGCTACGGCGGCCCCGGCTGGGTTCGAGTCCTCGGGCGCGTGCTGATCGTGCCGCCCACGCGGAACACCAAGGACGGCGAGCCGGCGAGCGTGCGAGGCTGGCGGAGCTTCGTCGGCATCCCGGTGAGCTTCGCGAAGGTCACCGTGCAGATCGGAGACCGGGTGCATCACGTCGTCGCGGATCGCGGCGGGGTCATCGACTCCGTCGTCGACGCGGAGCTCGAGCCCGGATGGCAGACGTTCACATTCACCGTCGAGGGACAGGACCCCGTCGAGACGACCGCGTTCATCGTCTCCGGCGATACGCGCTTCGGCGTCCTCTCCGACGTGGACGACACCGTGATGGTCACCGCGCTCCCGCGTCCGTTCATCGCCGCCTGGAACTCGTTCGTGGTCGACGAGCATGCGCGCATCCCGGTCCCCGGCATGGCGGTGCTCCTCGACCAGGTGCTGCGCGAGCACCCCGGTGCCCCCATGATCTATCTCTCCACCGGAGCGTGGAACGTCGCGCCCACACTGCGGCGGTTCCTCGGACGCCACCTCTTCCCCGCGGGCTCCATGCTCCTCACCGACTGGGGCCCCACGCACGACCGCTGGTTCCGCAGCGGCCGCGAGCACAAGCTCACCAACCTCCGTCGCCTCGCCGCGGAGTTCCCCGACGTACGCTGGCTCCTCATCGGCGACGACGGCCAGCACGACGAGGCCATCTACTCCGAGTTCATGGACGAGCACCCGACGTCGGTCGCCGGCGTCGCCATCCGTCGCCTGCTCCCCGCCGAAGCCGTGCTCGCCGGTGGCCGCGCGGGCCGCGAGCCCCACTCCGTCGACGTCGCCCCCTGGGTGAGCGCCGAGGACGGGGCCGGTCTCCGCGACCTGCTCGGCGAAGCCGGCATCCTGAGCTGAGCATGTCCCTCGCCGGCGACGAGTGGAGGGTGCGCGAGAAGGCGCATCAGGAGCGCGCGGACTCCCTCACCGCGGAGCACCGTGAGCGATCCGTCCGCCACGAGAAGCACCCCGTCTGGGACTTCCTCTTCACGTACTACGCCTACAAGCCCTCCCAGCTGCGTCGCTGGCATCCCGGTGCGCGGGTCGAGCTCCACGACGCGGCCGACCGCGCGAGCTGGCGCTGGTACTCCCCCGGCTCGACCATCGACGGCGTGATGCCGGACCCGGACGCCTTCCGAACGCAGAAGCCGGAGCTCGCGGCGCTCGTCGAGCGGATGCTGCGGCGCACCGCCTCGCGTCCCGGCCAGTTCGGCTGCTTCGGACTGCACGAGTGGGCGATGGTCTACCGCGCGGAGGAGCACCGGCATCCCGCGCCCCTTCGGCTCGGTCGGAGCGGCACGGACGACGTCGTGGAGAGCCACGACCTGCGGTGCACGCACTTCGACGCCTTCCGGTTCTTCACTCCCGACGCCGTGCCGCGCAACCGCGACGCCCTCACGCGGGATGCACAGCCGCTGTTCGAGCAGCCCGGCTGCCTGCACGCCGGGATGGACCTGTACAAATGGGCGCTGAAGCTCGGTCCACTCGTTCCCGGCGAGCTCCTGCTCGACACCTTCGAGCTCGCCCGCGACATCCGCCTGCTCGACATGCAGGCGGCGCCCTACGACCTCGCGGAGTGGGACGTCGCGCCCGTGCCGATCGAGACCGCCGAGGGCAAGGCCGAGTACGTGCGGCGCCAGCGGGGGTTCGCCGAACGCGGCGCCGTGCTGCGGGGCCGCATCCTCGAGTCCTGGCTCGGCTCCGAGGAGACCGTGCCGGCCGCGGTCTGACCGATCAGCCGACGGGCTCGCACTCCGCGCACGGCGCCCACTCGGCGGTCGCGGCACTCGACTGCAGGCGCAGCGTCATCACGCGCGTCGCGGCGTCGGCGAGCCGTTCGGCCGGAAGGCTCCCCGTCTCGACGGCAGCGGTGATCCCGGCGGCGACCTGTCCGGCCGTCTCCGGCGTCGATCCGGCGATGAAGAGCAGGAGGTCGCTGCCGGCGGCGAGGGCGGCCACCCCGTTGGCGACCGGGTCCGCGTACTCCGGGACACCCGACGACTGCAGCATCCCGAGATCGTCGGTGACGATGACGCCGTCGAAGCCGAGATCGTCGCGCGCGATCTCGTGCCACCGCGGCGAGAGGGATGCGGGTGCCGGATCGACCGCCGTGTACGCCAGATGTCCGAACATCAGCAGCGAGGCTCCGGCGTCGATCCCCGAGACGAACGGCACCGCATCCGTCTGCCGCCAGGCCTCGAGACTCTCCGTCGTCGTCGGTATCGCGTGATGAGAGTCGCCCGGGGCGGCGCCGTGACCGGGGAAGTGCTTGAGCGTCGAGGCGACGAACTGCTCCTGGGCGGCCGTCGCCGCCCCCACGCGTTCGGCGGACGTCGACGGATCGGTACCGAGCGCTCGGCCGAAGATGAACGACGACGAGTCCGCGGGGACATCCGCCACCGTCCCGAAGTTCACCCCGATGCCCGCCGAGTCCACGAGCGAGCCGCGCGCCGCGAACGCAGCGGACGTCGCCGCGACCGGCAGGTCCTTGAGAGACGTGGACGCCGCGAACCCATCGGCCGGAAGCCGCGACACGATCCCACCCTCCTGATCGACCGCCACCAGCGGGGGCAGCTCCGGATCGACGGTGAGAGACCCGGTGACCGCCGTCAGCTCGGCCGCCGAGGCCGGAATGTTCGCCCCCATGAGGATGAAGCCGCCGAGGCCCTGCGCCATGTAGGATCCGAGGGCCGCGGGATCGGTCGACGGGATGTGGCCCATCACGACGCTCATCGCCTGCTCGGCGACGGACATGTCGTCGACGAGATGTCCGGCGCGCTCTCGCGGCCCGTCGGAGGTCGCCAGCACCGCGACGCGTCCGGAGTCGGAGGTCGATCCGGTCGCCGCCGAGGGACCGAGCAGTGCGGCTCCGCAGAGGATCGCGGCTCCACCGACCGCCCAGGCGCGACGCCGGGACATGATGTCAGGCGCTGAGGGCGTCGGCGATCGGGACGGAGGAGTCCGCCGAGCCGTTGCCGAACCGGATGGTGCGGCCGAAGGTCGACGGGTTGCCGACGGCCTCGGCGATCACCGCGGCCACATCGGCACGGGCGACCTCTGCGCGTCCTTCCGCGTCGATGAGGATCCGGCCGGTGGGGTCGTCGAACGTGAGCGTGCCAGGGCCGAGGATCGTGGCCTCGAGCCCCGAGGCACGCAGGTGCTCGTCGGCCGCCCACTTCGCGTCGGCGTAGGCGAAGAAGTCGTCGCTCTCGGGCACACCGTGATCGGCCTTCGAGCCGATCCAGGAGACCATGACATAGCGGTCGACGCCCGCGGCCTTCGCTGCGTCCATGGTGCGGATCGCCGCATCGCGGTCGACCGCGTAGGTGCGCTCCCGCGATCCGCCTCCGGCGCCGGCCGACCAGACCACGGCGTCATGACCGCGGATCAGATCGGCGAGTGCGTCCGTGTCGCGGGTCTCGATGTCGGCGACGAGGGCGCGGGCACCCGTCTCCTCGACCTCCGAGACGTGATCCGGGTTGCGGATCACGGAGGTCACCTCGTCGCCGCGGGCGACGAGCAGCGGGGCGAGCAGCAGGGCGATGCGGCCGTGGCCGCCGAAGACGATGATGCGCGACATGTCTCCACCCTACGCGCCCTCCCCGACATCGGCTCGGGTGCCGCGTCCGCTCAACGCGATCGCACGGAGGCCTCCGCAAGGGCCCGACGGACGCCGGTGGCGGCCGACCGCCCCGCCCTGTTCGCGCCGATCGTGCTCGCCGACGGCCCGTATCCGACCAGCTGGATGCGCGGGTCCGCGACCGCCGCGGTGCCCCGACCGTCGCGATCGAGCCGGATGCCGCCGGCCGCGCTCCGGAGACGCAGCGGTGCGAGGTGGGCGATCGCCGGTCGGAAGCCCGTCGCCCAGAGGATCGCATCCACTCGCTCGAACGAGCCGTCCGCCCAGCGGAGCCCGTCGGGCTCGATCCGCTCGAACATGGGCCGGCGCGCCGCGTACGCGCCGAGCCGCTCCGCTTCGCGCTCCTGCGGGCGCAGCATGAGTCCTGTCACGCTCACCACGCTCTCCGGCGGGAGCCCCTCCGCGACGCGACGCTCGACCAGGGCGACGGCGGCGGCACCTGCCTCCGGCGTGAAGTCGTCCGTGCGCCACACCGGCTCCCGCCGGGTCACCCAGAGCGTGTCGGTGAGGGGTGCGAGAGCTCCCAGGAACTGCACCGCCGACGCTCCTCCGCCGACCACCGCGACACGCATCCCGAGGAAGTGGTCGGGCCCCGGGTAGTCGACGGTGTGGAGCTGCTCCCCCACGAAGGTCTCCATGCCCGGATAGTGCGGGAGGAACGGATGCGTCCACGTCCCGGTGGCGTTGACGAGGGTACGGCTCCGCCACCGCCGCTCACCCGCGCGCACGACCAGGACGCCGTCCTCGTCCTCGACCCGGTCGACGCGCACCGGCCGCTCGACGGGCAGGCCGTGCGCCCGTTCGTAGGCTGCGAAGTACGCAGGGACCGCCAGGTTCGCGCGCTGGTCGTCGCGAGGCGGGGCGGTGTCTCCGGGCAGCTCCGCCACCCCGTGGACGTCGCGCATCGTCAGAGCGTCCCAGCGATGGCGCCATGCGCCTCCCGGCTCGGTGTCGCCGTCGAGGACGACGTGCCCGATGCCGAGGCGGGTCAGGTGGAAGGAGGCCGACAGACCGGCCTGACCGGCGCCGATCACGACGCTGTCCAGGATGCTCACGATGACCACAACGCCCGATGCGCGGCGCTTGTTCCTGCCGAGGCGACGCGCCCGGGAGCGTCGCCTCGATTGGTGCTGCGCGCGCTCCGTGTAGTACTCTGTTCAAGTTGCTTCGAGCAGTGAGGAAGCAGTTCTGGGCCTGTGGCGCAGCTGGTAGCGCACCTGCATGGCATGCAGGGGGTCAGGGGTTCGAGTCCCCTCAGGTCCACCACGAACCACAAGAAGTCCCGCGAGAGATCGCGGGACTTCTTGTTTCTCTCCGTGGGTGCGCGGTCTACTCCTCCGCGGAGCACCGGTCAAGCCGCTCCCCCGCATCCTCCTGCGCGTCTACCGTGGCGGATCAGTCCGTTCGAGAGGAGAACGATCATGTCCACACCCACTCCGCCGCTCGTGCCGCTCCCCGACGAGGGCGACGATCAGGCCGTCCCCCAGCGTGACGTCGACGGCGAGCGTGTGCTCGACACCGACGCGGATGCCGATCAGGTGGACGGCGCCGAGGCCGATCGTCTGGCAGCCGAGAACCCTGACGGCGCGGACTCGGACCTCTGAAGACGAGCAGTCGCCGCCTCGCGCGGCAGTCCTGATCCGGGGCTGCCGCGCGACATCGTTCAGGTCGCGAGCAGGGGCGGCAGATGAGGGATCGCGATCGGCCTCGTAGCGCGGCTGGGATCCTGGACCCGCGCCACCTCCTCCAGCACCTCGTAGGCATTCGAGTAGCGGACGGCCAGCGGGAGGTCCCGCAGCCAGACGACCTCGACCTCGGTCTCCGCGTACTCGTACACGCAGGCCACGACATGACGCGGATCATCGGCTCCGTATCGCCGATCGTTGATCACCCACTCCGACGGCGTGATGCGATGCAGCACGTATCTCGGTTCCGGATCTCCGCTCATGTGACAGCCCTCCAAGACTCTTCCCCCCCACACGATCATGCGGTGGGGGGTGGTGCCGGAGTAGGGCCTTGACAGACGCAGCGGCGAGACTCAGGATGCGAGACCCGCAGTCCCGGATTCAGCCAGCCGGTCGGATCGTCAGATCGGTGAGCGCCGCGTCCTCGGGCAGATCGAGCGCGGTCAGGATCGTCGTCGCCACGGAGTCGGGGTCGATGAAGCGAGCCGGATCGTAGTCGCGGCCCTCCTGCTGGTGGACGCGCTCCTGCATCGGAGTGGCCGTGCGTCCGGGGTAGATCGAGGTCACGCGGATTCCGTGCTCGCCCTCCTCGGCGCGCAGCGAGTCGGCGAGAGCCCGGAGGCCGTGCTTCGACGCTGCATAGGCCGACCAGCCGGCGTGCGCATGCAGTCCGGCGCCGGAGTTGACGAAGACGACCCGACCGCGCGAGACGCGCAGGAGCGGGAGGAGGAGCCGGGTGAGCTCCGCCGGGCCGACGAGATTCACCGCCAGCTGCCGCTCCCACAGGGTCGCTGGAAGATCGGCCACGGAACCGAGGTCGACGACGCCCGCGACGTGGATCACCGAATCGATGCGCTCGGGAAGCGCCTGCTTCGAGAAGGCCCACGACAGCCGGCCGGGCTGCGAGAGGTCCCCGACGATCGTCGTTGCGCCCGGGAGCGCCTGCGCGATCTCCCGTGCGCGACCCGCGTCGCGTGCGAGCAGGACCACCTGATCTCCGCGTGCCAGAAGGCGCCGCGCGAGCACGGCGCCGATTCCGGAGCCGGCCCCGGTGACCAGGTGCACGCGCATCTCAGTCGCGATCGGCGGCGGCGGAGTCGGCGAGCTGGAACGGGACCACGGGGCAGTCCTTCCAGAGCCGCTCGAGGCCGTAGTAGACCCGCTCCTCCTGGTGGAAGACGTGCACGATCAGGTCGCCGAAGTCGAGGAGCACCCAGCGCGCCTCGGCGCGGCCCTCGCGACGCACGCGCTTGTGACCGGCTTCGATGAGCCGGTCCTCGATCTCGTCGGCGATCGCGGCGACGTTGCGCTCGCTGTTGCCGGTGACGAGCAGGAAGATGTCGACGAGCGGAAGCGGCTCGGAGACGTTGAGGGCGACGAGGTCCTCTCCGCCCTTCGAGACGGCGGCGTCTGCCGCGAGCTGCAGCATCTCTTCGGCGGTTTCAGGTGACTGCATCAGAACACATTCGTGGTGAAGGCGACGATCAGGGCAACGCCCAGCGCGAGCGCGAGACCACCCGCCACGATCGCGAGGATGAGCATGAGCTTGTTGCCCTTTTCGGGAGCCGGCGGGCGGATGACCTCGCCGGCGGGCTTGATGGTGCTGACCGCGGCGCTGGCCGCGATCGGCGTCGGAGAGGATGCCGGGGGCAGCTCTCCGTCGATGAGGACGGCGTCGATGTCCTTGCCGTCGGTCGTTCCGTGAGCGTGACCCTGGGAGCCGAGGCCGTTCGGGAGCTCATAGGATCCGGTGACGAGGATCTCCCCGGTCGAGGCCACAGGACCGGAGAGCGAGCCGTCACCGGGAGACGGCGTGAAGATGAGCGTGTTCGGCGCGAGGTGCTGGGATCCCGCGGAGTCCCCGGCGGTGAGCAGCTCGTCGAAGGACGGGGTGATCGGCTGCGGTGCGGCCTCGGCGTCCGCGAGCACCGCCCTGCCGAAGGCCGAGCTCACCGTCGGGCGCTCCGCGGCGTCCTGGTCGGACGAGCCGTCGTCGCCGGGCGCGTCCGCGTCGGGCGCGTCGGTCTCGGCCTCGGTGGCGTCGACCTGCTCGAGGACCATCGGCACCTCTCCGGCGCTCTCCACGGTGGCGGACGCACTGACCGGAGTCGCCGCGACCTGGTCCTCGACGTCCGCATCGTCGATGTCGTCGGCCGGGACGACCGAGACGACCTCGGCCTCGTCGACGGGGACCTCCGCGGGTGCGGGCAGCACGGCATCCGCGGTCGCCTCGCTCTCCGGGGCGTGGTCGTTCTCGTGCTCGGCCTCCGAGGGAGTCTCCGGCACCGGCGGGATGACGGTCGGCGCGGTGGCGCCGCGCTCGCGCTCGCGAACCTGACGCCGGGTCAGGGGTGCGGTGCCCGACGTCGGGGCGGCGGATGCGGGCTCGGCCGACGTGGTCGGCTCGCCGACCGACTCCTCGGAGGCAGCCTCCGGCGCGGTCGGCTCGGGGGCCGGGGGTCGTGGCGGAGCCGGGGCGGCGGCAGCGGCCGCGGCGGCCTCTTCGGGCGTGATCACGGGGGTCGCCCCCGTCAGCCGGATCTCACGCAGCTGCTTTCGCGTCAGCGGACCCTGCTCCTGCTGATCCGATGTACTCATGCCTTGCTCCGATACAGATGATGCTTCGCGATGTATTGAACGACTCCGTCGGGAACGAGGTACCAGACCGGCTCACCCTCGCGAACCCTCTCGCGGCAGGCCGTCGACGAGATCGACAGCGCCGGCACCTCCAGCTGGCTGACGTCGTCGCTCGGGAGGCCGTCGGTGCTCAGGACATGTCCTGGACGCGAGACCGCGACGAAGTGGGCCAGCTCCCACAGTTCATCATGGTCCCTCCAACTGAGAATTTGCGCTACGGCGTCGGCTCCCGTGATGAAGAAGAGCTCGGCGTCGGGGCGGTCGCGCTTCAGATCGCGCAGGGTGTCGATCGTGTAGGTCGGCCCCTCGCGGTTGATGTCGACGCGGCTGACCGTGAACTGCGGGTTCGACGCCGTCGCGATCACCGTCATGAGGTAGCGGTGCTCGCTGGACGTGACGTCGGACTTCTGCCAGGGGTGTCCCGTCGGGACGAAGACGACCTCGTCGAGACCGAAGGAGTGCGCGACCTCGCTGGCTGCGACCAGGTGCCCGTGGTGGATCGGGTCGAAGGTACCGCCCATCACACCGATGCGCGCCGGACGCGAGGTCGTGTCGTTCATAGGGGCCTAGTGGCCGTGTCCCGCCTCGTGGCCGTCCTTGCCGTGCTTGGCCGCCCATGCCTCGGCCTTCGCCGAGTGGCGGTTCGCGACGTTCTTGTACGAGAACGTCACCAGGCCGAGGAAGGCGAACACGATCGCGGCGATGACCCCGAAGATCACCGTCTCGAGCGCGACGTTGCCTTCTTGCGCGGTCTCGGCGGCGGCCATCGCGATCTGTGCGACGAGGTTCATCCTGACTCCGTTTCGTGGCTGAGGGTGAGCGACACCCGTGGCATCACAGCGCCACCCAGTCTAGCCCTCAGCCGCGTATCTGCCCCGCTCCACGCGCCAGCCATTTCGTGCTGGTGAGCTCGGGCAGCCCCATCGGGCCTCTCGCGTGCAGTTTCTGGGTGGAGATGCCGACCTCGGCGCCGAAGCCGAACTCGCCGCCGTCGGTGAAGCGGGTGGAGGCGTTGGCCATGACCACCGCCGAGTCCACCTCCGCCAGGAACCGCTCGGCATTCCGCGAGTCGGTCGTGATGATCGACTCTGTGTGGCCCGTGCTGTACCGGCGGATGTGGTCGAGGGCGTCGTCGAGCGTGTCGACGACCTTCATCGCGACGTCCAGACTCGAGTACTCGGTCTCCCAGTCCTCCTCGGTCGCGGGGATGACGTTGGCGACGAAGCCCGCGACGATGTCGTCTCCGTGGATCGCGACGCCTTCGCTCTGGAGGGCGCTCGCGACGAGCGGCACGAGCCGCGGCGCGGCCTGGCGCAGGACGAGCACGGTCTCCACGGCGTTGCACACGCTGGGACGCTGCACCTTGGCGTTCACCACGATGTCGCGCGCCCAGTCGTCGGGGGCGCTCTCGTCGAGCACGATGTGCACGTTGCCGGCGCCGGTCTCGATGACGGGGACTGTCGACTCGGTGACGACGGTCTCGATCAGTCCCGCGCTCCCGCGAGGGACGAGCACGTCGATGTAGCCCCGACCGTGCATGAGCGCCCTGGCGCCCTCGCGGCCGAAGTCGTCGACGGTCTGCACGGCCTCGGGCGTGATGCCGACGCCCTCGAGCGCGCTGCGCATGATCTCGACGAGCACCGAGTTCGACGCCTGGGCGGCGCTGCCGCCGCGGAGCACGACGGCATTGCCGGAGCGGAGCGCGAGCGCGGCGATGTCGACCGTGACGTTCGGTCGGGCCTCGTAGATCGCTCCGACGACCCCGAACGGGACGCGGACCTGCTCGAGGGCGACGCCGTTCGGCATCCGATGCCCGCCGATGACCCGACCGACCGGGTCGGGAAGGGCGGCGACGAGGCGCACCGCCTCCGCGAGAGCCGAGACGCGCTTCTCATCGAGGCGGAGGCGGTCGATCAGCGACTCGCCGATGCCGTCTGCGCGCCCGCGCTCGATGTCCTGCGCGTTGGCCTCGATGATGCGGGACGCGTTCTGCTCGAGCGCTGCGGCGATCGCTTCGAGCGCGCGGTTCTTGTCGTCGCTCGTGAGGGCGGCGGTGGCGCGAGACGCCTCCTTGGCGCGCTCGAGACGCAGCGTCGGGGTCTGGTCGGTCATCCGCCCAGTCTAGGAGAGGGCCGGTTCGAACCAGGTCCCTATTTCGGCCCCGCGCAGCGCCTTGTCGACGAGGTCGGCGCTCGTGACGAGCACGCCGATGCCCGATGCGGCGGCGAGTCGCGCGGCCGAGACCTTCGTCGCCGCTCCCCCGGTGCCGACGCTGTTGACGACCGTCGACCCGAACTCGAGCCCCGAGAGGTCGGCGTCCGGCGCCACGATGTCGATCGGCTCGGCTCGGGGATCGGACGGGGGCCGCGTGTAGAGCGACTCGATGTCGCTCAGCAGCACCAGAGCATCCGCCTGCGTGAGCTGCGCCACGAGAGCGCCGAGGCGGTCGTTGTCGCCGAAGCGGATCTCCTGCGTGGCGACCGTGTCGTTCTCGTTCACGATCGGCAGCACACGGAGCCCGAGAAGACGCTCCATCGCGCGACGGGCATTGCTGCGCGACGTGGGGTTCTCCAGGTCACCGGTGGTGAGCAGCACCTGACCGGCGACGATGTCGAACGGTCGCAGGGCCTCCTGATAGCGGTAGACGAGGATGTTCTGCCCGACCGCGGCTGCCGCCTGCTGAGTGGCGAGATCCGTGGGACGCGCGTCGAGACGGAGGAACGGGATGCCGCTCGCGATCGCCCCGGACGACACGAGGATGACCTCCGCGCCGCGCGCGTGCGCCGCGGCGAGGGCCTCGACGATGACGGGGATGCGCCACGACGCCTCACCGCTGATCGAGGACGACCCGACCTTGACGACGATGCGCGACGCGGTCGCGAGGTCCGCGCGCGTGCGCGCCGTCACTCGCCGCCCTCGTCGCGGGTCGCGATGCGGCGGGCCTCCGCTTCTGCGCGTGCCTCGGCCTTGGCGTCCATGCGCTCGTAGTACTGCTCCCGACGCTCCGACGTCGTGCGGCGCGAGTTGGGCGCCAGACGCGGATCGGTGCCTCGGGGCGCCGTCATGAGCTCCGCGGCGGACGTCATGGTCGGCTCCCAGTCGAAGACGATGCTGTCGCCCTCGCCGATCACGACCGTCGAGCCCTGCACCGCGCCGAGCCGGAACAGCTCGTCCTCGACACCCAGCTTCTCGAGCCGGTCGGCGAGGAAGCCGACGGCCTCCTCGTTCTGGAAGTCGGTCTGCTGCACCCAGCGCACCGGCTTCTCGCCGATGATGCGGTAGACGTTGCCGTACGTGCCGCCCTCGACGCGGATCGTGAACTCCTTCTTCGCCCCCCGCGGGCGGATGACCACACGCTCGCGGGGCGTCTCGGCGGCCGCCTGCTCGGCACGGTGCGCGGCGACGATCTCGCCCAGGGCGAAGGTGAGCGGGCGCAGACCCTCGTGCGACACCGAGGAGATCTCGAACACGCGGAACCCGCGGGCCTCGAGGTCGGGTCGCACGAGCTCCGCGAGGTCGCGCGCCTCGGGGACGTCGATCTTGTTCAGGGCGATGAGCTGCGGGCGCTCGAGGAGCGGAGTCTGCCCCTCGGGCACCTCGTACGCGGCGAGCTCGGAGAGGATCACGTCGAGATCGGAGATGGGGTCGCGGCCCGGCTCGAGGGTCGCGCAGTCGAGCACGTGGAGGAGCGCCGAGCAGCGCTCGACGTGACGGAGGAACTCCAGACCGAGACCGCGGCCCTCGCTCGCCCCCTCGATGAGCCCGGGCACGTCGGCCACGGTGTAGCGGAAGTCGCCCTGCTGGACCACTCCGAGGTTCGGATGCAGGGTCGTGAAGGGATAGTCGGCGATCTTCGGCCGTGCGGCGGAGATCGCTCCGATCAGGCTGGACTTCCCCGCGGAGGGGTATCCGACGAGAGCGACGTCGGCGACGGTCTTGAGCTCGAGGACGACGTCGCCCTCGTGTCCGGGCGTGCCGAGCAGCGCGAAGCCGGGCGCCTTGCGCTTGGGGGTGGCGAGGGCGGCGTTGCCCAGTCCGCCCTGACCGCCCTTCGCGACGACGAAGCGCTCCCCCGGCTCGATCATGTCGATGAGCACGTCGCCGGCGGCGTTCTTGACGACGGTCCCCACCGGCACGGGGAGCTCGAGCGTCTCGCCCAGGAAGCCGGATCGGTGGTCGCCCATGCCCGGGCCGCCGTTGCCCGACGAGCGGTGCGGGGAGTGGTGGTACGACAGCAGGGTGCCGGTCTGGGAGTCGGCCACGAGCACGATGTCGCCGCCGTCGCCGCCGTTGCCGCCGTCGGGTCCGCCGAGCGGCTTGAACTTCTCGCGGTGCACGGAGACACAGCCGTTGCCGCCCTTGCCGGCACGCAGGTGCAGCGTCACGGTGTCGACGAAGCTGACCATGTCTCTCTCCTCACAAAAGAGTTCGGGGCGGGCCGAAGCCCGCCCCGAACAGGATGTCTACTGTCGTGCTGTGATCACTCAGCAGCGGCGACGATGTTGACGACCTTGCGGCCGCCCTTCGCGCCGAACTCGACCGCACCCGCGGCCAGTGCGAACAGCGTGTCGTCGCCGCCACGGCCGACGTTCACGCCGGGGTGGAAGTGCGTGCCGCGCTGACGGACGATGATCTCGCCGGCGAGAACCTGCTGTCCGCCGAAGCGCTTGACGCCAAGGCGCTGTGCGTTGGAGTCACGACCGTTGCGGGTGGAGCTTGCGCCCTTTTTGTGTGCCATGTCCTGGTCTCCTCGGTCTTACTTGATGCCGGTGATCTTGACGCGCGTGAGCTCCTGGCGGTGGCCCTGACGCTTCTTGTAGCCGGTCTTGTTCTTGTACTTCTGGATGACGATCTTCGGGCCGCGGAGGTTGCCGATGACCTCGGCCGTGACCTTGACCTTCGCCAGCGAGTCAGCGTCGGTGGTCACCGTGGCGCCGTCGACGAGCAGCACGGCGGCCAGCTCGATCTTCTCGCCCGAGGCAGCCTTGACACGGTCGAGCTGAACGATCGTGCCGACCTCGACCTTCTCCTGCCGCCCACCGGCGCGCACTACTGCGTAAACCACTTCATACCTGTTTCGTTGGGGAGCTCGCGGCTCCGAGATCTCACGGGAAGACTGTTGCTTGCATGCGTCGCGGGGCGACGGGCACGAATGCAAGACTCTCCGCATCGTCCTTCGAGGAAGACGCGGCATACGCACCAAGGGACTACTTTACCGGATGCCGGACAGAGAGGCAAAACGCGTCCGACAGCGTGTCCGGTCCTAGGCTGTCGAGGTGACCGTTCTCGTCGACGACCCCCGCTGGCCCGCGCACGGACGACTGTGGGCGCACCTCGTCAGCGACGAGAGTCTCGACGAGCTGCATGCCTTCGCGCGCGCCCACGACGTGCCCGCGCGCGCCTTCGACCTCGACCACTACGACGTGCCGGAGGAGATCATCCCCCGGCTCGTCGCCGCCGGCGCCCAGCACGTCGGCGGGAAGGAGCTCGTCCGGAGGCTGATCGCCTCAGGACTCCGGATCCCCGCCCGCGACCGGCGCTGAGGGCTCGGAGCTCACGGATACCGGAGTGCCCGTCAGCGCTGCCGTCGAGACGCGGCGGCGGCCTCGCCCCTGACCCGGCGCCTTCGGCTCGGGCAGAGCGTCGAGCACGGAGTCGAGCAGCTGCTCGGCCGGCGACCTCGGGCTCTTGCGCTCCGAGCCGCGCTTCTTGCGAGGCTTCTTCGGACGCTCCTGCGCCGCGGCGGGAGCGGCGACCGGCTCGGCGGCCGGAGCGACGGCATCCGCCGCGACCTCGCCGTTCGGCGTGAGCGTCGACTTCGCGATCTGCGCGAGCGCGGACTTCGCACCCTCGGGGATGCTGTGCGTCGTGCCTGTCGCGGGCGCGGGGTTCTGGTTCTGACCGCTGCCGCCGCGCTGGCGCCGGTTCGACGAGCCGCCGCCGTTGCCGTTGGTGTTCACGCGGTGCTTGACGACCGGGTCGTGGTGCACGATGACGCCGCGTCCCGCGCAGACCTCGCACGCCTCGCTGAACGTCTCGAGGAGTCCGAGACCCAGCTTCTTGCGGGTCATCTGCACGAGGCCGAGCGAGGTGACCTCGGCGACCTGGTGCTTCGTCCTGTCCCTGCTCAGGCACTCGATGAGCCGACGCAGCACGAGATCGCGGTTGGACTCGAGGACCATGTCGATGAAGTCGACCACGATGATGCCGCCGATGTCGCGCAGGCGCAGCTGGCGGACGATCTCCTCCGCCGCCTCGAGGTTGTTCTTGGTGACCGTCTCCTCGAGGTTGCCGCCGGAGCCGACGAACTTGCCGGTGTTGACGTCGACGACCGTCATGGCCTCGGTGCGGTCGATGACGAGCGAACCGCCAGAGGGCAGCCAGACCTTCCGATCCAGGGCCTTCTCGATCTGCTCCGTGATGCGGAACGCGTCGAACGGATCGGTCTCGTCCTCGTAGGACTCGACGCGCTCGAGGAGGTCGGGGGCGACGCTCTCGAGGTACGCGCGGATCGTGGTCTGCGCGTCCTCGCCCTGGATGAGCATCTTGGTGAAGTCCTCGTTGAAGACGTCACGCACGATCTTGACCAGGAGGTCCGGCTCGGCGTGCAGGAGCGACGGCGCCTGCTGGTTCTCGACCTGCTTGCGGATGTGCTCCCACTGCGTGGTCAGGCGCTGCACGTCGCGTGTGAGCTGCTCCTCAGTGGCACCCTCGGCGGCGGTCCGGACGATGACGCCGGACGACTCGGGAAGCACCTCCTTGAGGATGCGCTTGAGGCGCGCGCGCTCGTTGTCTGGGAGCTTGCGGCTGATGCCGTTCATCGACCCGCCGGGCACGTACACGAGGTAGCGGCCGGGCAGCGAGATCTGGCTGGTGAGGCGGGCCCCCTTGTGGCCGACCGGGTCCTTCGTGACCTGCACGAGCACGCGGTCGCCGGCCTTGAGGGCCAGCTCGATGCGCCGGGGCTGATTGCCGGTCTCGACGCCGTCCCAGTCGACCTCGCCGGAGTAGAGCACGGCGTTGCGGCCGCGTCCGATGTCGACGAAGGCGGCCTCCATGCTCGGGAGGACGTTCTGCACACGTCCGAGGTAGACGTTGCCGATGAGCGACGCATCCTGGTTGCGGGCGACGTAGTGCTCGACGAGGACGCCGTCCTCGAGCACGCCGATCTGCGTGCGGCCGTTCTTGGAGCGGACGACCATCTTGCGGTCCACCGACTCGCGACGCGCGAGGAACTCGGCCTCCGTGACGACGGGGCGACGACGACCCGCGTCCCGTCCGTCGCGGCGACGCTGCTTCTTGGCCTCGAGTCGGGTCGAGCCCTTGATGGCCTTCGGCTCGGTGATGTACTCGACGACCCGCTGACGGGGCTGACGCGGCTCGTCGCGCTGGTCTCCGTCGTCGGATCCTCCGCGACGGCGGCGCCCACGGCGTCCGGATGCCGGCTCCTCCTGGTCGCGCTCGGCGATGCGATCGAAGACGCGCTCCCGTCCGGGGCGCGCCGGCAGAGGCACGACCTCCGGCGCGTAGAAGTGCAGCTGCGTCGACACCTGCGACACGAACACCTCGGGCAGCAGGCCCAGGGACACAGCGGTGACGGGTGCGGGCTTCTCCGGCTCCGCGGGCGTCTCCGGCTCGGCGGGCGTCTCCGGCTCCGCGGGCGTCTCCGCTTCGGCGGGCGTCTCCGCTTCGGCGGGCGTCTCCGCTTCGGCGGGCGTCTCGACGGCGGCGGGCTCCTCCGCGGCAGCGGGCTCCTCCGAGGCAGCGGGCTCCTCCGCGGCAGCGGGCTCCTCCACGGCAGCGGGCTCCTCGACAGCAGCAGGCTCCTCCCCCGCAGACGCGGCGACGGGCGCGGCGTCGGCCGCCGGGGCGTCCTCCGCCGGCGGCGCCTCGGGGGCGTCGGGCGTGCCGTCCCCCTCCGGGGCGTCGGCGACTACCTCGGCGGGCGCGTCAGCATCCGCCGGGAAGTCGAGGGTAGGGGCGTCGTAGTCATTGTTCTCATCGGCCATCTCTGGCGAACTCCTCGCGCGGACACTGCGTGTTCCGCGAAATCTCGTGCAGCACCCTCTGGTGCCGCGAACTCACTCGGTGTGCGACCGGCTCCAGGCTCTGGTCACGAGGGGCATACGGCCCCGAAGTCTGCGTCGATGCGTGGCGCGACGGGGTCGTGCGGTGCATCACAGGTCATTATCGCACCAAGTGCGCCGGATCGCGGCATCCCGTCGATCCGGCGTCGATTTTCCCCGGAGCGGCTCACGCCCGACACATAGCGATCCCTGGGATAATCCACACATGAGCGAGCAGCGCACCCGCCCCGTCGTCTATGCCGTCTGGCTGATCATCGCGAGCGTGGTGGGCTGGTTCGCCGCCTTTCAGCTCACGGTCGAGAAGTTCGCGCTGCTCGAGAACCCGACCGACCCGCTCGCGTGCGACCTGAGCCCGTTCATCCAGTGCAGCACCAATCTCGAATCCTGGCAGGGGTCGGTGTTCGGCTTCCCGAACCCGATCATGGGTCTCACCGGTTGGATGGCGCCGCTCGTGGTGGGCGTCGCCATCCTCGCCGGGGCGCGCTTCCCCCGCTGGTTCTGGGCACTGTTCGGCGTCGGCGTGACCTTCGCGTTCGGCCTGGTCTGCTGGCTGATCGCCCAGAGCCTCTACGACCTGTTCGTGCTCTGCCCGTGGTGCATGGTCACCTGGGCGGTCACGATCCCCACGTTCTTCGCCACCGTGGTGCACCTGACCCGCAACGGCACCTTCACCCGGAATGCGAAGGTGCGCGCCGCGGCGGACCAGGCCATGATGTGGGTGCCCCTCGCCACGATCCTCGCCTTCGCGGTCGTCATCGTGCTGGCGCAGCTGCAGGGACTCGATTTCCTCGGCGAGATGGCGAAGCTCCTGTTCTGACGCCGGTCGTCGACGACGAAGCCCGCCGCACGGTCTCGTGCGGCGGGCTTCGTCGTCGGTCGAGGCGCGTCAGTCGAACCAGATGCCGAGCTCGCGAGCAGCCGATTCCGGGCTGTCGGAGCCGTGCACGAGGTTCTGCTGGACCTTGAGGCCCCAGTCGCGGCCGAAGTCGCCGCGGATCGTGCCGGGCGCCGCCGTGGTCGGATCGGTCGTGCCCGCGAGCGAGCGGAAGCCCTCGATCACACGGTTCCCCGCGAGACGGATCGCCACCGACGGGCCGGACAGCATGAACTCGAGGAGCGGCTCGTAGAACGGCTTTCCCTCGTGCTCGGCGTAGTGCGCGGCGAGCAGGTCGCGGTCGGGCTCGACGAGACGGATGTCGACGAGGGCGTAGCCCTTCGCCTCGATGCGCGCCAGGATCGCGCCGGTGAGGCCGCGGGCGACGCCGTCGGGCTTGACGAGGACGAGGGTTTCTTCAGTGGCCATGTCATTCACTCTCTGTCTGAGTCTCGGTCGCGGGCCCGGCGGGACGTCGTGCGTCCAATCGCGCCCCCATGATCGTCGCATATCCCCACATGCCGCCGAAAACGACCACGACGAGCAGGATCGCCGGGACCAGGATCGCGGACAGCGCGATGATCGCCTGGATCACCCATCCCGCCGCGATCGCCCACGGTCTCGTGATCATCCCGGCGATCGCGATGCAGGCGAGCCCGACCACAGCTCCGCCGATGATCCCCCACCACTGCGGGATGCCGGCCGGAAGGGTTCGGAGGCCGAAGATCGTGAGCCCGGCGAGGAACACGACGATCGACTCGAAGCCGAGCACGACAGGGGCGAGCTTCTGGACGAGCGTCCGCGGTGGCCGGGGAGCCCGGGCCGGCGGGTTCGCAGCGGTCACGCGCGCCACCCCGACTTCCAGTCCTCCTCCTCCGCCAGGGTGATCGCCTCGCCGGCGAGCACGACGGATCCCGCGATGATGACAGCGCGGCGATCCGAGGACGCCGCCCATTCGCGCGCCGCATCCGCGGCCTCGGCGAGGGTCGCGTGGACGGTGGCTCGCCGGCCGGTCGCCTCGACGAGGTCGGCGATGACGTCGGCGTCGCTCGCGCGATCGGATTCCGGGATGGTGGCGAACACGTGCGCGGTCGCCGGCGCCAGCTCCGCCACGATCCCCGCCGCATCCTTGTCCGCGAGGATCCCGAGCACGAGACCCCACTCGTCGAAGTCGAAGCTGTCGTCCATGGCCTGCACCAGCGCACGGGCGCCATGCGGGTTGTGCGCACCGTCGACGATGACCGTCGGCGAGATCCCGAGCAGCTGGAGACGGCCGGGCGACGTCGCCCCCTGCAGGCCCTCCGACATGATGTCGTCTGCGATGCGCTGCCGGGCGCCGCCGATGAGCGACTCGACCGCGGCCACGGCCAGGGCGGCGTTGTGCCCCTGATGCGCGCCGTACTGCGGCAGGTACTCCTCGACGTACTGCCCGGCGAGTCCCCGGATGGTCAGCAGCTGCCCGCCGACGGCGAGCTTCTGCTCGGTCAGGCCGAAGTCCTCGCCCTCGAACGCGATCGTCGCGCTCCTCTCACCGGCGACGGCGCGCAGGACCTCCGCCGCCTCCTCCGGCTGCTGAGCGGAGACGACCGCCGCGCCCCCCTTGATGATCCCGGCCTTGACCTTCGCGATCTTCGCGATCGTGTCGCCGAGCCGGTCCGCGTGGTCGATGTCGATGGGTGCGAAGACCGCCACGTCGCCGTCGGCGGTGTTGGTGGAGTCCCACTCCCCGCCCATGCCGACCTCGAGCACGAGCACGTCCACCGGCGCGTCCGCGACGGCCACGAAAGCCAGCACGGTGAGCAGCTCGAAGAACGTGAGCGGCTCCTCCCCCGCGGCGGCGAGCTCGGCGTCGACGATCTCGACGAAGGGCGCGATCTCCTCCCAGGCGTCCGCCACCGCCTGGTCCTCGATCGGCTCCCCGTCGATCATGATCCGCTCCGTGAAGCGCTCCAGATGCGGACTGGTGAACAGTCCGGTCCGCAGCCCGTGGGCGCGCAGCAGGCTCTCGATCATGCGTGCGGTCGACGTCTTGCCGTTCGTCCCGGTGATGTGCACGACCCGGTAGGTGCGCTGCGGGTCGTCGAGGTACTCGAGCACCCGCGCGGTGCGCTCCTTGCGCGGCTGCACCCACCGTTCCCCGGCTCGGCTCAGGAGCGTCTCGTAGACGACATCCGCCCTGTCGCGTGCGCTCATGCGGATGCTCCCTCCCTCACCACGGACGTGGCGTCGATCGTGACGATGATCGGACCCTTCGACGAGCCCAGCGCCCGGGCGCCCGTGCGGAAGATGCCGTCACCGGGGCTCTCGACGCTGTCCACCACGGCGTCCAGGCCGTCCGTCGGCTGCGCGGCGAAGGCGATCGCGAGCGTCTCGCGGGCGATCAGCTCGGCGTGCGTCGTCAGCGCCGCAGCATCCTCCGGCGTGGCGTTCAGAGCGAGCACGATACGGTCGCTCACGTCGAGTCCTGCGTTCTTGCGGGCCTCCTGCACGACGCGGATGGCGTCGCGAGCGAGCCCCTCGGCCTCGAGCTCCGGCGTCGTCTGCGTGTCGAGCAGGACGAAGCCGCCGGCCGGCACGATCGCCAGTGCCTCACCCTCCGGACGTCCGGTGGTCTCCAGTGCGAGCTCGTACTCGGACGGCTCGAGGGCGATGCCGCCGGCCGTCACGACCCCGTCGACCTCCGACCAGTCGCCGGACTTCGCGGCCTTGATGACGGTCTGCACGTTCTTGCCCAGGCGCGGACCGGCCGCGCGGGCGTTGACGCTCAGGCGGTGGCTGATGCCGTACTCGCCCGCGGTCGTCTCGGACTGGGGCACCAGCTCGACCGACTTGACGTTGAGCTCGTCGCGGAGGATGTCCTCGAACTGACCGAGCTCCGACGCCACCGGCGACACGACGGTCAGACGCGAGAGCGGCAGCCGCACGCGGAGCTTCTCCTTCTTGCGCAGGGCGTTGCCGACGCTCGACAGCTCGCGCACGGCATCCATCGCATCGCGGATGTCGTCGGCGGCCGGGAACGCGTCGGCGTCCGGCCAGTCCTGCAGATGCACGCTGCGTCCGCCCGTCAGCCCCTGCCAGACCCGCTCGCTGATGAGCGGCACGAGAGGAGCCGCCACCCGGGTCAGCGTCTCGAGCACCGTGTAGAGCGTGTCGAACGCCTCGGTGCTCGTGCCCTCCCAGAACCGGTCGCGCGAACGGCGGATGTACCAGTTGGTGAGCACCTCCGCGAAGTCGCGCAGGCGGGCCGAGGCGGTCGTGGAGTCGAGTCCCTCGAGGTCGGCGCGCACTTCGCGCACCAGGTCGCCGAGCCGCGACAGGATGTAGCGATCCAGCACGTCGGTGGAGTCCGTGCGCCAGGACGCCTCGTAGCCCTCGGGCGACGCGGCGTTCGCGTACGTCGAGAAGAAGTACCACGAGCTCCACAGCGGCAGCAGGAACTCGCGCACGCCCGCGCGGATGCCCTCCTCGGTCACCGCCAGGTTGCCGCCGCGCAGCACCGAGCTCGACATGAGGAACCAGCGCATCGCGTCGGAGCCGTCGCGGTCGAGCACCTCGGACACGTCGGGATAGTTCCGCAGCGACTTCGACATCTTGTAGCCGTCGCTGCCCAGGACGATGCCGTGACAGCTCACGCCGGTGAACGCCGGGCGGTCGAAGAGCGCGGTCGACAGCACGTGCATCACGTAGAACCAGCCGCGGGTCTGACCGATGTACTCGACGATGAAGTCCGCGGGCGCGTGCGAGTCGAACCACTCCTGGTTCTCGAACGGGTAGTGCACCTGCGCGTAGGGCATCGATCCCGAGTCGAACCACACGTCGAAGACGTCCTCGATGCGGCGCATCGTGCTCTGGCCCGTGGGGTCGTCGGGGTTCGGTCGCGTGAGGTCGTCGATGTACGGACGATGCAGGTCGATCTCGCCCTCGGGGTTGCGCGGGAGCGTGCCGAAGTCGCGCTCCAGCTCCTCGAGCGAGCCGTACGCATCGACGCGCGGGTACTCGGGGTCGTCGCTCTTCCAGATCGGGATCGGCGAGCCCCAGTAGCGGTTGCGGCTGATCGACCAGTCGCGCGCGCCCTCGAGCCACTTGCCGAACTGCCCGTGCTTCACGTTCTCGGGCACCCAGGTGATCTGCTCGTTGTTCGCGAGCAGATCGTCCTTGATGTCGGTGACGCGGATGAACCAGCTCGACACGGCCTTGTAGATCAGGGGGTTCCGGCAGCGCCAGCAGTGCGGGTAGGAGTGCACGTAGCTCTGCTCGCGGAGCAGGCGGCCCTCGCCGCGGAGCAGGCGGATGAGCGGGGTGTTGGCGTCCATCCACAGCTGACCGGCGACGTCGGCGACGTTCGGGAGGAACCTCCCTCCGTCGTCGAGCGACAGGATGGTCGGGATGCCGGCGGCGCCCGCGACCCGCTGGTCGTCCTCACCGTAGGCGGGAGCCTGATGGACGATGCCGGTGCCGTCGCTGACGGTCACGTAGTCGTCGACGAGGATGCGCCACGCGTTCTCGGTGCCGTAGGTCTCGGCATCCGCGTAGTAGTCGAACAGGCGGTCGTACGTGACATCCTGCAGCTCCGAGCCGCGCACGGTCTGGTCGACCGCGGCGAGCGCGTCCTCCGTGCTCTCGTAGCCGAGGTCCTTCGCGTATCCGGCGAGGAGCTCGCGGGCGAGGAGATAGCGGTGCGCGGAGGCCTCGACGACGGCATCCGCCGTTCCCGCCGCCGCGTGCACGTCCGCGGCGCCGTTCGGTCCGGCCGGGAGCACGACGTACTCGATGTCGGGCCCCACGGCGAGCGCGAGGTTGGTCGGGAGGGTCCACGGCGTCGTCGTCCAGGCGAGGGCGCGCACGGCGGTCAGTCCGAGCGCCTCGGCCTTCGCGCCCGTGAGCGGGAAGGTGACGGTGACCGACGGATCCTGCCGGTTCTGGTACACGTCGTCGTCCATGCGCAGCTCGTGCGCCGACAGCGGCGTCTCGTCGCGCCAGCAGTACGGCAGCACGCGGTAGCCCTCGTAGGCGAGGCCCTTGTCGTACAGGGTCTTGAACGCCCAGAGGACGCTCTCCATGTATCCGAGGTCCAGGGTCTTGTAGCCGCGGTCGAAGTCGACCCAGCGAGCCTGACGCGTGACGTAGTCCTGCCACTCGTGCGTGTACTTGAGCACCGAGTTCTTCGCCTTCGCATTGAAGACGTCGATGCCCATGTCCTCGATCTCGCTCTTCTCGGTGATGCCGAGCTGCTTCATGGCCTCGAGCTCGGCGGGGAGCCCGTGGGTGTCCCAGCCGAAGACGCGGTCGACCTTCTTGCCGAGCATGGTCTGGAAGCGCGGGAAGACGTCCTTGGCGTACCCCGTGAGCAGGTGACCGTAGTGGGGCAGGCCGTTGGCGAACGGAGGGCCGTCGTAGAAGACCCACTCGTCGGCGCCCTCGCGCTGCTCGATCGAGGCGCGGAAGGTCTGGTCGGACTCCCAGAAGTCGAGCACCTCGCGCTCGATCTCGGGGAACCGGGGGCTCGGGGCGACGGAGGCAGCCTGGTCGGCGGCGGGGCCGAAGGAGGAACGCGGGTAGGTCATGTCGTCTCGCAGGAGTCGTGGCGGATGCTGCTGCGAGGACGATCCGTCGGGATTCCCGGGGACCGCGGTACCACCTCGCGTGCCGCGCCTCACGGCGGAGCCACTCTCACTGCGGCTGTGACGGGCCTGCCCCGCTCGGTTCTACTTGCCTGCGCCGGTGAGGGCGGAGGTGTTCTTCCGAGAGCTCCCCGGTGATGGCCGGATCGATGCTCGTCCGTCCATTGTACGCGCGCTCGCGGACCCGGCGCAGTTCTGCGGGGTGAGAGCGCGGCGGAGCGCGATCCGTGCGTCGGACGTCTTCATTTCCCGCGGATCCTCTGCGGGAATGGATTCGAGGGAAGTGCAGAGATACGAGCGTGCGTTCATCGTGGAAGGTGGAGACCCTGAGCGACGGCGCGCATGGTGGTGTCCTGCGAGGCGCCCGCTGCCTCGTGCACCCACAGTCCGAGGCGCTTCGCCTGCGTCCGGCAGGTGAGGATCACTCCGTGGCGCGCCGCGGTCACGAGCGCCCCGTCCGCATCACGGAGCGCCACCCATCCCTTCCTCGGCCGGATCACCTCGCCGGACACCACGGCCGAGCGCACGGTCCCCGGGGAGATCCGGTTCTCGACCAGCACGCGGCTCCGCACGACCCCGCCCCGTTCCGTGAGCACGGCGATCAGGTGGGCGGTGGCGTGCGGCATCCGGACATCGTCGCGCGATCGTCGACGACTCTGGGTCTGACTCCCAGCCCGACGGGGAGAATCGCGCCCGCACGCCGGGTGTGGAGGAGACATGAAGCGGTCACCGTGCCTCGGACGAATGACGGTCTCTCGGGTGCTTTGCCGACACCCGTCCGAGGAAACGGCATCCGTCCGAGGCAACGGCGAACCGCGAACGGCGTCCGGCGGCAGCGTCCGACCCACGGCATACGCTCGAGCCATGGCCCGCACTCCCGGCTCCCCCGTCGCGCCCCGCGTCTCCGCCCCCGATCTGCCGCCTCATCTCGAGTCGGCCGCGCCGCGACGGAACGTCGACCTCCTGGCCGCGCGGCTCGACCTCGCCGGCACCGTCGACCTCGCCCACTCCTCCCTCGAGCAGTGCGAGCTCACGGCGGATGCCGACGCGGTCGACCTCACCGGAGCGACGCTCATCGACGTCGCCCTATCGGACGCGCGAGTGGCCTCCCTGCGGATGCGCGATGCGAGCGTCCGCCGCGTCCGGATCAGCGGCGGCCGCATCGGCACCCTCGACCTGAGCGGTGCGCGCATCGACGAGCTCGAGCTGCGCGACGTCCGCATCGACTACCTGAACCTCGGCGGCACCAGGGCGGTCGACGTCGAGGTCGGCGACTGCGGCATCCGCACCCTCGACATGCCGCAGGCCGATCTCACCCGCGTGCGCTTCACCGGCTGCCGTTCCGACGAGGTCGACCCTCGCGGCATGACGGCCCGTGACGTCGACCTGCGCGGACTGGACGCCGCGGCCTTCCTCGATGCCAACAGTCTGCGCGGCACGACGCTCAGCGGCTTCCAGGTGCAGCAGCTGGCCCCGCTGTTCGCGGCGGGACTCGGCATCCGCGTCAGGGACTGACGGGTCCGTTCGCCTCCAGCAGCTCCCTCGTGAACGGATGCTGCGGGGCGGCGAACACGGACCCGACCGAGCCCTGTTCGACGACCGCGCCGTCCTGCATGACCAGCACGTCGTCGGCGATGGCGCCGACCACGTCGAGGTCGTGCGAGACGAACACCATGGTCAGCCGACGATCGCGCTGCAACCGCAGGAGCAGCGCGAGCACCCGCTCCCGTACCGACGGGTCGAGTGCCGACACCGGCTCGTCCAGCACCAGCACCTCCGGCTCCGCGGCGAGCGCGCGCGCGATCGCGGCCCGCTGACGCTGTCCGCCGGACAGCGCGATGGGTCGGCGGGACGCGAGCGCCGGATCGAGGCCGACCTCGGCGAGCAGTGCGGACACCCGCGCGCGGCGATCCGACCGGGGCACGCCTCCCGCCGCGAGCGCCTCTCTGAGCGACCGGGCGATCGTCCATCGGGGGTCGAAGGCACCGAGCGGATTCTGGTGCACGAGCTGCACGCGGTGACGGCCACGCCACCGCAGTCCCCCGTCGTCCGGGTCCTCGACCCCGACGATCATGCGCGCGAGCGTCGTCTTGCCCGAGCCGGACTCGCCGACGACGCCCAGCGTGCGCCCCTCGGCGACCGCGAAGGAGGCCTCCCGCACGGCGGCGACGCCGTCGAACGTCTTGCTCACCCCGGTGGCCACGAGCACCGGATCGGCGGGCGCTCGCGACCCCTCGCGCGGCCGGTGCATCGTGGCGGCGATGAGCTGTCGCGTGTACTCGTGCCGCGGGTTCTCGAGCACCTCGGAGACGGGCCCCTGTTCCACGACCGTTCCGGCCCGCATCACGAGCACACGATCGGCGATCCGTCGCACCGCAGCGAAGTCATGGCTGATGAACACCACGGCCGTCCCGCGGTCGACGATCTCCCTGAGCAGACCGAGGATCCGCGCCTGCACCGTCGCGTCGAGCGCCGTCGTCGGCTCGTCCGCCACCAGCACGGCCGGATCGGCGGCGAGAGCGGAGGCGATCAGCGCCCGCTGCCGCAGCCCGCCCGACAGCTCGTGGGGATACTGCCGTGCACGCCGGTCGACGTCGGGCATCCACACCCGCTGGAGCAGCGACCGGACGCGGTCGCCGATCGCGGTCCGCCCTCGCGCGAGGCGGTGCAGTCGCAGCGGCTCGGCGATCTCCGCGCCGATGCGCTGCAGCGGGTCGAGGGACACCAGCGCGTCCTGCGACACGAGCGCGATGCGGGCGCCGCGGAGCGCTCGCCATCCCCGGTCGCGCAGACCGCGGGCGTCCGTGCCGTCGATCACGAGCCGATCCAGGCGCACACGTGCCCCTGTCGGCGTCAGACCGAGCAGCGCCCGCGCGGTCAGCGACTTGCCGGCCCCCGACTCGCCGACGATCGCGACGCACTCCCCCGGCTGCACCGACAGCGAGACGTCGTCGACGACCGGCGCGGCGCCGAAGTCGATGAAGAGGCCGGACAGCTCCAGTGCGCCGCTCACGGTCGGATCCCCTCTGCCCGGGCCCGCAGGAGGCGACCGACGACCGTCGCCGCCACGACGGTCAGGGTGATCGCCAGCCCCGGGAAGACGGCGATCCACCATGCCTGCCCGAGCACGTTCCGCCCTCCGGCGAGCATGAGACCCCATTCCGGCGTGGGCTCGACGGGACCGAGGCCGAGGAAGCTGAGGCCCGCCGCGGCGAGGATGCTCGAGCCGATGCCGATCGTCGCCAGCACGCTCAGCGAACCGAGCACGCCCGGCACGACGTGGCGCATGAAGGCCGGCACGGGCGGCACCCCGAGGATGCGCGCCGCCTCGACGTGCTCGGCCGTGCGGAGGGTCCGGGTCTGCACGCGCGCGAGCCGCACGTAGACCGGGACGGCGGCGAGGGTCACGGCGACCGCGATGTTCACGGGCCCCGGGCCGAGGACGGCGACGACGACGAGCGCGACGAGGAACTCAGGGAAGGCAGACAGCACGTCGTTCACCCGCATGAGGGCGGCGTCGACTCCCCGCGGCGCGAGCCCGGCGAGCGCGCCGATGACGAGGCCGAGCGCGAGCGCGACGGCGGTCGCGAGCAGGCCGATGCCGATCGATCGCCCGGCGCCGAAGACGACCCGGGAGTAGACGTCGCGTCCGCTCTGGTCGGTTCCGAACAGGTGCTCGCCGCCGGGCGGCAGGAGCGCCGCGCGCACGTCGGTCTGCAGCGGGTCGTGGGTGGCGAGCACGGCGGGGAAGGCCGCGGCGAACCCCAGGACGATCAGGACGACGAGCGCTGCTCCGAGCAGAATGCGCTCCGCCCGCCTCACCGCGCACCTCCGCGGGATGCGCGCACCCGCGGGTCGACCAGCGGATGCAGCAGCTCCACCACGAGGTTCACGGCGACGAAGACCAGGGCGCTCAGCAGGATGATGCCCGTGATGACGGGAAGGTCGCGGTTGGTGATCGCCGCGAGCGTCACCCGCCCGAGTCCGGCCCGCGCGAACACCGTCTCGACGAGCACCGCCCCGCCGAGGATCGATCCGGTGAGGTAGGCGGTCAGGGTGATGGCGCCCGATGCCCCGTGCCTCAGGCCGTGGCGGAGCGTGAACCACGACGAGCCGGCGCCGCGCGCTCGGACGGTCTCGGCGAACGGCATCCGCTCCGCCTGCTGGAGCCCGTCGCGGAGCACCTGGCTGAGGAGCGCGGCGACCGGGAGGGCGAGGGTGATCGCGGGAAGGACGATGGTCGCGGGGTTGCGCGCTCCGGAGACGGGGAACCAGCCGAGGCCGAACGCGAAGACGCTGAGGAGCACGAGTCCGATCCAGAAGACCGGGGAGGACAGGATCACCAGCTCGACGCCCGCCGCGATGCCGCGTCCGCTCCGCCCGCGGACGAACACGGCGACCAGGAGGGCCAGGATCACGGCGATCACCAGAGCGAGCACCGCGAGCTGCACGGTCGCACCCAGCTGGCGCCCGATCACCTCGGTCACGGGCATCCGGAGCTGATACGACTCGCCCAGATCTCCGCGAGCGAGCTGGCCGATGAAGGTCGCGTACTGCTCGAGGGGCGAGCGGTCGAGCCCGAGCTCCGCGCGGATGCCGTCCTTCACCTCCTCGCTCACCTGGGCCTGCGGCCCGAGCATGACCGACACCGGGTCGCCGGGGATCACCCGGAACGCGAGGAAGGCCAGTGTGGCCGCTCCCCACAGCACGACGACGACGGATGCCGCGAGGCCCGCGACCCGCAGAAGAGCTGCCTTCACCGTGTGCGCCCTCTCGACTGGCCGGAAGCGCACATCGCCCACGCGCGCCCGCTCAGGAACGATATCCCAGGGTCCGGTCGGTCCCTGCCCGCGGCCGCTCCGCTCAGCCGACGCTCACGTCGTAGAAGAGCGGTCGACCGTACAGGTCGTAGTCGAGTCCGGACACCCGCTCGCCCACGGCCGTGATCGCGGACGGGCTGTACAGCGGCACGATCGCCGTGTACTGCGCATTCCACTCCTGGAGCTGCGTGTAGATCGCCGTCCGCTCCTCCTGGTCGCCGGACGCGACCCCCTGCTCGAGAAGGGCGTCGACCTGCGGGTCCGTCACCTGGGAGGCGTTCTGGAAGCCGTCGGTGTGCAGGTGTGACCGGAGGAAGTCCGGATCGGCGCCCGAGAAGCCCCAGTCGGTCAGGTCGAACGTCTTCGGCCCGTACTGCTCGTTGTACGCGCCGGGCTCGAGGACCTCGCGCACGACCTCGAAGCCGATCCCCTTGAGATCCGACTGGATGGCGTTGGCCAGTGCGGCGCGGTCGTCGGGCACGGGGGTCCAGGCGATCCAGCGCGCGGAGAGCCGCTGACCGTCCTTCATGCGGATGCCGTCGCTGTCGCGGGCCGTCCATCCGGCCTCGTCCAGGAGGGCGTTCGCCGCGTCCTGGTCGAAGGGCCAGCTGCCCTCCAGCGAGGAGTCGTATCCCGGTGTCGTCGACCCCAGCACGCTCCAGGCGCGAGGGAACTGGTCGAAGAAGATCTCCTCCACGGACGCGTCGATGTCGATGCCGCGCGCGAACGCCTGACGCACCTTCTCGTCGGCGAACACGCCGAACTTCTCGTTGAGGTACAGCGAGTACGGCAGACCCGGGTACTCGATCGAGTCGACGGTGATGCCGTCGCCGAGCTCGGTGGCCAGGTTCGGCGGGATGTTGCTGGCGAGATCGGCCTCGCCGCTCTCGATGACACCCGTCCGCACTGCGGCCTCGGGCTGGATCTCGACACGGAGCGTCTCGACCTCCGGGGCCCCCTCGCCGTGCGGACCCCAGGCGTAGTCGTCGTTGCGCGTGTAGACCAGCTCCTGGTCCGGGGTGTACTCGGTGAGCTCGAAGGGACCGGTGCCCACGGTGACCCCGGGGCCACCCGCCTTCAGCTGGTCGCCCGACTCGGCGAGGACCGCCGGCGAGTAGAAGCCCAGCTGCGGCGTGCTGGCTGCCTGCAGGAACGGGGCGTACGGCTGCGTGAACCGCACCGTCACGGTGTGCTCGTCGACGACCTCGGTGCCCTCGTAGAAGTCGGCCCCCATCATGCTGGCGGCCTGGGCCGACTCCGTCTCCGGATCGACGATGCGATCGAAGTTCGCCTTCACGGCCTCGGCGTCGAACGGCTCGCCGTCGGTGAAGGTCACGTCGTCGCGCAGGGTGAACGTGTACTCGGTGCTGTCGTCCGACACCGTCCAGTCCTTCGCGAGCCACGGCGTGAACGACCCGTCGTCCTCCTGGAAGACGAGCGAGTCGAGCACCGCGCGCTGCACCATCCCCGACACGTCGAGCTGACTCACCTGCGGATCCATGTGACCGGCCGAGAGGTTGGCGCCCTCGATCGACCACACGAGCTCGCCGCCGGACTCGGAGTCGGACGCGGGGGCGCACGCGCTGAGCAGAAGGGAGCTCGCGGCGGCGATGGCGGCGATGGGCAGGACTCGACGCGCGAGCGCAGTGGGCATGCTGATCCTCGGAAGAAGGTGATCGGGGTGGTCTCCATCGTATCGCCGATTCCTGCACCCGGTCCATCTTCTCCGGCCTCCGCGCGACGCGACCCTTGCGGCGACCGGGCGGCCCCCTATACTGCAAGGGTCACCGGAGGAGGGGGAGAACTGTGCCGGCTGATGAAGGACTCTCGGAGACCGTCGCTGCTCTGCATGCGCGGATCGACGCCCAGATCGCACGATCTCGAGAACTCGCGGAGGAGTCCTCCCGGCTCAGCGCGGAGGCCGAGCAGACCACGGCGACCGTCACGTCGCCGGACGGTCGCGTGACGGTCACGGCGCGTCCGCACGGCGGGATCGACGAGGTGCGGCTCTCGAGCGCCGACGGGGATGCCGCCGGCCTCGGCCGGACCATCACGACGACGATCGCAGCGGCCCAGCGCGCGGCCGCCGAGTCGGTGCTCGCCTCCATGGCGTCGACCCTCGGCGAGGACTCCCCGCTCGTGGCTGCCGTGCGCACCGATGTCGACGCGGCGTTCCCGGGCGGGCGCAGCGACACGATCGAGTACCGCTGATGGGTGTGATCGAGGTCAACCCGTCTCGACTGAGCGCGGCGGCGGCAGCGATCGGCGAGTTCTCCGGCCGCATCGACGAGGAGCTCCAGCAGTTCACGAAGGCCGCCTACACGCTGAAGGACGAGTGGGCCGGCGAGGCGCAGGAGGCGTTCGAGGTCGCGCAGCTCGGCTTCTCGGCGTCCATGACCGCGCGCGCCGCATTCCTCAGAGAGGTCACCGCCGTCCTGGACATGCTCGCGGGACTCTATTCGGAGACTGACCTGGCCGGGCAGCGCGCACTCGGCGGCAGCTGACGGCATCCATCCGGTGCGCACCGGAGACCCACACACTCACCGACGCGACGGGGGAACGTCATGACAGCCGCAAACCAGCAGATCCGGATCGATGAAGAGGTGCTCCGGGCACACGTCCGGTCGCTCGAGGACGCGGCCGAGACGCTCCGGGCGGCGGCATCCACGGCCTCCGGAGGCATCGGGGCCTCCGCCTTCGGCGGTCTCTGCGGCCCTCTTCTCGGGCCGGCGATCGCTTCTCTCGCCGATGCGTCGGAGTCGGTCCTCACGACCGCCACGGCGCTCGCCACCGGGTCCTCGTCGGGCCTGAAGTCGACCGTGGACTCCTTCAGCGAGGTGGAGGACAAGGCAGTCGACACCTTCCGCGCGATGGACGGGACCGGACGATGACGGCGATCGCCTCCGTCGCGGGGCAGGTCCGATCCGCATCCTGGGCCGCCGGGACCGTGGGACCGGGCTCCGCCGTGGGCGACTGCGGGAGCATCCCCGGATTCGCGGGCCTCCTGATCCAGTACGTGGCGCCGTTGCGCGAATGGTTCGACGACCTGCTCGGCGACCCGGGGGCGGTCGGCGGCTTCGCCTCGCGATGGGAGGATGCCGAACGCGCGCTCGTCACCGTCTCGGAATCCCTGCGCGACGCCGACCGCTCGCTCGACGACCTCGACGGCCGCACCGTCCGGGCCCTGCGCGCCCGCTTCACCGAGCTGGCCGCGGTCGCGGAGGACGGCGTCCAGTGGACGGGAGCGACGGCGAGCGCGGTGCGGCTGGTCTCGCAGATCATCGAGTCCACCCGCATCCTGATCTGCGACTTCCTGGGCAAGCTCAGCCGGTTCGCGGACGACCTGTTCAGCTTCTCCCTCAACCCGCTGCAGAAACTCGACCAGATCGAGCGCTTCGCGCAGTCCGCCTACGAGTTCGTGAGCTCCGCGGGATCGCTGGTGAAGAGCCTCATCGATTCGGTCGTGACGCTCGCCCAGCTGCTCTCCAAGCTCGTCCCCCTGATCGGCGATGCGCTCGCACAGCTCCGCGAGACGCTCGTCGACATGCTGCCCTTCGTGAGCGTCATCACGATGGGACCCCTCGGTCTGATCTTCGGGAACGTCGCACACGACCTCCTCACCGGCGATGCACACGTCAACGAGGTCGATCCCGCGACCCTCAACGCCGATCAGCGCATCGCGTGGGACAAGGCGCACGACATGACCTCGATCGACTCGCTCGAGGACCTCGTGACGGTGAACGGCACGACAGACGGCATCGGCGGCGAGGACTCGACCGCGATCGACATCAAGCAGGTCGTCGCACCGGACGGATCGACCCACTGGGTCATCTCCTGCCCCTCCACCCAGGCATGGGAGCTCGGCCCGTCGAGCGGCGCGATGAACGACCGCGACAACAACATCGCGCTCATGCTCGACCATCCGCTCTTCCGCACCCAGTACGAGCGCGCCGTGCTCGAGGCCATGCGGCAGGCGGGGGTCCCCGAGGGCGCTGACGTGGTCCTCACCGGGTTCAGCCAGGGCGGCATCATGGCGGCGAACCTGGCTGCGGATTCGTCCTTCCCGTACAACCCCATCGGCGTCGTGACGAACGGCTCGCCCGTGGACAACTTCCATGTGCCGCCGAACGTGCCGGTCTACGCGTTCCAGCACGCGACGGACCCCGTGCCGATGCTCGACGGCAGCGTCACCGCTCTGCCCGGCCTCCCCGGCCAGGGCCCGATCGACATCCCGAACACGCCGCTGACGGTGCTTCCGCCGAACATCCACCAGATCACGCTGCCCGACCCGGCGGGATCGCACGGATTCGGAGCGCACGACAACGGCCTCTACGCCGCGTCGGTCGGCGAATGGGAGAGCGACTACCACTCCGCCAACGACGGCGATCCCTGGAATCTGGCGGGCCTCGGCGGGACCGTCGTCGACCACCAGATCTACCAGGGAGTCGAACGATGAGGCGGGGCCGCCCCGCGGCTCGCCTCAGCACCCGCATCGCCGCCGCCACCGGCATCGCCCTTCTCGCCGTCTCGCTCGGGGGCTGCGGCGTGGTCGCGAAGGAGTTCTCGGACGGGGACTTCGCCGAGACCATCCCCGCGGAGCTCGCCGCGTCGGGGCGAGGTGTGACCGACTCCTTCGCGTCGAAGGGACTCGACGGCTTCACGTTCTACCTCTCGGTCGGCATCGACGTCGACAGGGCGGCGATCGACGAGGACGACCTCGCGGCGTTCCTGCGGATCATCCTCGTCGGCAACGATCTCCCCACCGACAAGATCCGCATGAGCGTGCAGAACGCCGACGGCGACTTCCTCGACCTGGAGCAGCTCGCCCTGCAGGCGAGCCCGGGCATCGAGCTGTTCGGCTCGTCCGAGACCACGCTGGTCCTCGACTCCGACGACGCCCGAACGATCGTCGAGGCCGTCTGGGGCGAGTGAGCGAGGACGCTCCTCCGAGCTTCGGGCGTCTAGACTGGGGGCACAACCCACACTCAGGCACGCTCACACAGTGCCGCATACATCGCTCGAGGAGACCTCCATGTCCGTGATCCCTGACAAGCCCGCACTCGAGGGTCTCGAAGCGAAGTGGGGCGATGCCTGGGCCGACCGCGGCACGTATCTGTTCGACCGCATCCGCGCAGCCGAAGCGGGACGAGACGGCGTCTACTCGATCGACACTCCCCCGCCCACCGCGTCGGGCAGCCTGCACATCGGACACGTGTTCTCCTACACGCACACCGACGTCAAGGCGCGCTTCGAGCGCATGCGCGGCAAGACGGTGTTCTACCCGATGGGCTGGGACGACAACGGGCTGCCCACCGAGCGCCGCGTGCAGAACTACTACGGTGTGCGCTGCGACCCGACGCTGCCCTACCAGGCGGACTTCACTCCCCCGTTCGAGGGCGGAGACAACAAGTCCAGCCGCGCGGCGGATCAGGTGCCGATCAGCCGACGCAACTTCATCGAGCTCTGCGAGCGCCTGACCGTCGAGGACGAGAAGCAGTTCGAGGCGCTGTTCCGTCAGCTCGGTCTGAGCGTCGACTGGACGCAGACCTACCGCACGATCTCCGACGACACGATCCGTCAGAGCCAGCTGGCGTTCCTCCGCAACATCGAGCGCGGCGAGGCCTACCAGTCGCTCGCCCCGACGCTCTGGGACATCGACTTCCGTTCGGCGATCGCGCAGGCGGAGCTCGAGGACCGCGACCAGCAGGCGGCGTACCACACGATCGACTTCCCGTTCGCCGATGGGTCCGGCTCGATCACGATCGAGACCACGCGTCCGGAGCTCCTCCCCGCCTGTGTCGCGATCGTGACGCACCCCGAGGGACCGCACAAGCACCTGATCGGCACGAAGGTCCGCACACCGTTCTTCGGCGCCGAGATCGAGATCCACGGCCACCACCTCGCCCAGCCCGACAAGGGCACCGGCGCCGCCATGGTCTGCACGTTCGGCGACGTGACCGACATCATCTGGTGGCGCGAGCTGCGCACGGTCGCGGGCGGCGACCTCCCCAACATGACGACGATCGGCCTCGACGGCCGCTTCCTCCCGACGGCCCCGTCGATCGTGACCGCCGACGAGGCCATCGACTGGTACGCGGCAGAGCTCGCGGGCAAGACCGTCTTCTCCGCGCGCAAGGCGATCGTCGAGAAGCTGCAGGAGACGGGCGACATGACTGCGGTCGGCAAGCCCTTCAGCCACGCGGTGAAGTTCTTCGAGAAGGGCGATCGCCCGCTCGAGATCGTCTCGACCCGGCAGTGGTACATCCGCAACGGCGCCCGCGACACGGAGCTGCGCGATCAGCTCCTCTCCCACGGCGCGGACGTCGCCTTCCACCCGGACTTCATGCGAGTGCGCTACGAGAACTGGGTCGGCGGCCTCACGGGCGACTGGCTCGTGTCCCGTCAGCGCTTCTTCGGCGTGCCGATCCCGCTCTGGTACGCGCTCGACGAGAACGGCGAGCGCGACTACGACCGGGTGCTCACCCCCGATCACGCGGCGCTTCCCATCGACCCGACGACGGACGTGCCCGAGGGGTACTCCGAGGACCAGCGCGGCGTTCCGGGCGGATTCGACGCCGAGGCGGACATCCTCGACACCTGGGCGACGTCGTCGCTGACCCCGCAGCTGGCCGGCGGGTGGCAGCGCGACGAGGAGCTGTGGGACCTCACTGCCCCGTTCGACCTGCGCCCGCAGGGACAGGACATCATCCGCACCTGGCTCTTCTCCACCATGCTGCGCTCGACGCTCGAAGACGGTCGCGCACCCTGGCGCAATGCGGCCATCTCCGGCTTCATCGTCGACCCCGACCGCAAGAAGATGTCGAAGTCGAAGGGCAACGTCGTGACGCCGTCCGACATCCTCGACACGCACGGGTCGGATGCCGTGCGCTACTGGGCCGCATCCAGCCGCCTCGGCATGGATGCCGCGTTCGACCCGCAGAACCCGACGCAGGTGAAGATCGGACGTCGTCTCGCCATCAAGGTGCTGAATGCCGCGAAGTTCGTCCTGTCGTTCCCCGTCCCCGAAGGCGCCCAGGTCACCCATGCGCTCGACGCGTCGATGCTCGCCGCGCTCGATGCGGTGATCGCCGAGGCGACGAAGGCGTTCGAGAACCACGACCAGGCCAAGGCCCTCGAGGTCACGGAGGCGTTCTTCTGGACCTTCTGTGACGACTACCTCGAGCTCGTGAAGGAGCGCGCCTACGACCAGACGGATGTCGGACAGGCCTCCGCGGCCCTCGCGCTGCGCCTGGCCCTGTCGACGCTGCTCCGCCTGCTGGCGCCCGTGATCTCGTTCGCGACGGAGGAGGTCTGGTCCTGGTTCGAGGAGGGCTCGGTGCACACCGCGTCCTGGCCCGAAGCCCTCGGCATCGACGGCGACACCGCCGTGCTCTCCGCGGCGAGCGAGGCGCTCATCGGCATCCGCCGCGCGAAGACGGAGGCCAAGGCGTCGCAGAAGACCCCCGTCTCCCGGGCGGTCATCACCGCGCCGGCTGCGAAGCTGCAGGCGCTGCGGGCCGCCGCCGACGATCTCCGCGCCGTCGGACGCATCGCCGAGCTCGAGATCACCGAGGCGGAGGAGTTCGCGGTCACCGCGATCGAGCTCGCGCCGGTCGAGGGCGCCTGATGCAGCTGGGCACGCGGTGGGTGACCGGCTCCGAGCCCCCGGCCTCTGTGCCGGCCGTGCTGCGTCCGGCCATCGCCGAGGTCGAGGGGCGCGGACTCGCCGGTCACTGGACGCTCACCTGGCTGGAGGGTCGCGCGATCGCTGAACTCGACGCCGGCTGGGAGGTCATCCAGTCCGCCACCGGCGACGTGGTCTCGCGTCCCTTCGAGGACTGACCGCCGAGCCGGTCGACCGCACGCTCACCGCGCCCGGCATCGGCGTCCTGCCCGGCGCGGTCAGCGACGCGGCAGGCCGAGCTGCGCGAGCACGTGCTCCACGGCGCGCGGATCGTGCTTCCGCGTCTGCTGCTCACGGAGCAGGTCGAGTGCGAGGGCCCGCCGATCCGCACGCGCGACGATGCGGCGATCCACATGCCGTATCAGCGCCGCGGCGATGTTCCTGAGCAGGCGTTCGAAGGCGGTGGGCGCGGCGAGGCGCAGGGTTGCCGTGGCCATCATCGCTCCTGTGCGTCCTGCTGCCGGCCGGGAACAGCCGGCAGATCGAAGATGTCGGCGCGCAGCGACACGCGCCGCACGTCGGGTCCGGTCTGCCCGCGGAAGCGCTCGATGGCGCTTCCGACGAGAGCCTCGATCTCGGCGCGGAGCTCGAGCGCCTGCGCCGCGGTCATGTCGAGATGGGTGGTCATCGTGAGTCCGACGTCGCGCCAGTCCGCCGGCACGTCGGACTGCGGGCGGTTGAGATAGGCCATGAGGGTCTCGTGGCGCAGTCGGAAGAACTCGGAGGTGACGATCTGCGCCGACGCGCGCTGAGCGGGCGACATCGTCTCGTCGGGCCCCGGCATGTCGATGCGCCCCTTGGGCCGCTCCCACCACCGCTCGCGCGCCGTACCCCGGTCGGGCATCTCGCGGATCAGATCATGCGCCGCGAGCGCACGGAGGTGGTAGCTCGTCGCACCCGAGGTCTCCCCGACCATCGCGGCGAGCGAACTCGCCGTCTGCGGCCCCTGCGAGGCCAGAAGATCGAAGATCTTCACCCGCAGCGGGTGCGCCAGCGCCTTCAGCGCTCCGGAATCGAGGGTCCGGATGCCCGTCTCGTTCTCCATATATGCAAAGATACCTTTGCATCAGTTTCTTTGCAAGTGTTTCTTTGCAAACGTTGTCGCCCTGGGGCTGCGGTCACGCGCTCTTGCGCTTGCGCTCCATCACGATCGTGGGCGGAGCGCCCTCGTCGACGGCCGCCCGGGTGATGATGACCTTCGCGACGTCCTCGGCGGACGGGATCTCGAACATGATGGGGCCCAGCACGTCCTCGAGGATCGCGCGCAGACCGCGCGCGCCCGTCTTCCGCTCGACGGCGAGATCCGCGATCGAGCGGAGCGCGTCCTCCTCGAACTCCAGCTGCACGCCGTCGAGCTCGAACATGCGCTGATACTGCTTCACGAGCGCATTCCGCGGCCCGGTCAGGATGTCGATGAGGGCGTCCTGATCGAGCGGCGAGACGTTGGTGACCACCGGGAGGCGACCGATGAACTCGGGGATGAGCCCGAACTTGTGCAGGTCCTCCGGCAGGACCTCGCTGAACAGATCGAGGTCCTCGCCCTTGTCGTGCAGCGGAGCGCCGAAGCCGATGCCGTGCTTGCCGACGCGGGCCGAGACGATGTCCTCGAGCCCGGCGAACGCTCCGGCGACGATGAACAGCACATTCGACGTGTCGATCTGCAGGAACTCCTGGTGGGGGTGCTTCCGGCCGCCCTGCGGAGGCACGGACGCGACCGTGCCCTCGATGATCTTGAGGAGCGCCTGCTGCACGCCCTCGCCCGAGACGTCGCGGGTGATCGACGGGTTCTCTGCCTTGCGGGCGATCTTGTCGACCTCGTCGATGTAGATGATGCCCTGCTCCGCGCGCTTGACGTCGTAGTCCGCCGCCTGGATGAGCTTGAGGAGGATGTTCTCGACGTCCTCGCCGACGTATCCGGCCTCGGTCAGCGCCGTCGCATCGGCCACCGCGAACGGCACGTTGAGCTTCTTCGCGAGAGTCTGGGCGAGGTACGTCTTGCCGCAGCCGGTCGGGCCGATCAGCAGGATGTTGCTCTTGGCGATCTCGACGCTCTCGGCCTTCTGCTCGGCCGGCTGGAGCGTGCCGTGGGCGCGGATGCGCTTGTAGTGGTTGTACACGGCGACCGCGAGGGCCCTCTTCGCGGGCTCCTGCCCGACCACGTACTCCTCGAGGAACGTGAAGATCTCGCGAGGCTTCGGCAGCTCGAAGTCCGCGGTGCCCTCGGCGGAGGACTCGGCCATGCGCTCTTCGATGATCTCGTTGCACAGCTCGACGCACTCGTCGCAGATGTACACACCGGGGCCAGCGATGAGCTGCTGCACCTGCTTCTGGCTCTTTCCGCAGAACGAGCATTTGAACAGGTCAGCGCTCTCACCGATACGGGCCATGCGCGTCCTCCTAGGGGATCCAGAGATCGTCTACTGAGCCTAACCGCTGCATCCGACACCGGGACGCATTGGCGCGACGACGCACGTCTCGAGTCCGTATCGACGCGAGACGCCGAAGGCCCGCCCCGCGATGCGCGGGACGGGCCTCCGTCATCGGATGCTCAGACCATGCTCTTGGTGTGCCAGACGGTCTTCACCTCGGTGAAGGCCGCGATGCGCTCGGGCGAGGCGACGACCTCTCCCGGAGCCAGGACGCGCTTCAGCGTGTCCGCGGCGGCGATCTGCATGTCGACCCAGTCCAGCGCTCCGGCGCCGGCGAGGTCGAGCGCGTTGACGTCCTGGTGCGAGGCGAGCCACGGCGCGATCTCGGCGGGCGAGCCCGTGAGGACGTTGACGACTCCTCCCGGGACGTCGCTCGTCGCGAGCACCTCGGCCAGGCTGATCGCGGAGAGCGGATGCCGTTCGCTCGCGACCACGACCACGGTGTTGCCCGCGACGAGGGCGGGCGCGACGACCGAGACGAGCCCCAGCAGCGCGGACTCCTGGGGTGCGACGATCGCGACGACCCCCGTCGGCTCGGGGACCGAGATGTTGAAGTACGGCCCGGAGACGGGGTTGGCGTTGCCCGCGACCTGCGCGTACTTGTCGCACCATCCGGCGTACCAGACCCAGAGGTCGATGGCCGCGTCGACCTGCGCCTCGGCGGCCGAGGTCGACACGCCCTGCTGGGCGGTGATCTCGTCGACGAACTGCGCGCGACGACCCTCGAGCACCTCGGCGACGCGGTACAGGACCTGGCCGCGGTTGTAGGCGGTGGCGCCCGACCACCCCTTGACGGCGGCGCGCGCGGCGACGACCGCGTCGCGGGCGTCCTTGCGCGAGCCCTGCGCGGCGTTGGCGAGGAAGGCGCCCTTGGCGGACAGCACCTCGTACGTGCGCCCGGACTCGCTGCGCGGAAACGCTCCGCCGATCGCGAGCTTGTACGTCTTCGGCACGCTCAGTCGCTTGCTCATGCTGCAGCCCCCTTCAGGTACGCGGTGAGACCCTGGCGACCGCCCTCGCGGCCGTATCCGGACTCCTTGTAGCCGCCGAACGGGCTCGACGGGTCGAATCGGTTGAAGGTGTTGGCCCAGACCACACCCGCGCGCAGGCGATCGGCGACCGCGAGGATGCGCGACCCCTTGTCCGACCACACGCCGGCGGACAGGCCGTACGGCGTGTTGTTCGCCTTCGCGATCGCTTCCGCAGGCGTGCGGAACGTGAGCACGGAGAGCACCGGGCCGAACACCTCGTCGCGGGCGATGCGGTGCGACGCCTCGACACCCGTGAAGATGGTCGGCGCGAACCAGAAGCCCTTGTCGGGGATCGCGCAGTCGGCGGTCCACCGCTCGGCACCCTCGGCCTCGCCGATGTCGCTGAGCTCACGGATGCGCGCGAGCTGCGCCGCCGAGTTGATGGCGCCGATGTCGGTGTTCTTGTCGAGCGGGTCGCCGAGACGCAGCGTCGAGAGTCGCGTCTTGAGACGGTCGATCACCTCGTCGTGGATGGACTCCTGGACCAGGAGGCGGCTGCCTGCGCAGCACACGTGCCCCTGATTGAAGAAGATGCCGTTGACGATGCCCTCGACGGCCTGGTCGATCGGCGCGTCGTCGAAGACGATGTTCGCCGCCTTGCCGCCGAGCTCGAGCGTGAGCTTCTTGTTGGTGCCGGCCACGGCGCGCGCGATGTCGCGGCCGACGCCGGTCGAACCGGTGAACGCGACCTTGTCGACGTCGGGGTGCCGCACGAGCGCGGCGCCGGTCGACCCCGCGCCCGTGACGATGTTGACGACACCCGCCGGCAGGTCGGCCTGCTGCAGGATCTCGGCGAAGATCAGCGCCGTCAGCGGCGTGGTCTCGGCGGGCTTGAGCACCACCGTGTTGCCTGCGGCGAGAGCGGGCGCGAGCTTCCACGCGAGCATCAGCAGCGGGAAGTTCCACGGGATGACCTGGCCGGCGACGCCGAGCGCGCGCGGATTCGCGCCCAGACCCGCGAAGTCGAGCTTATCGGCCCAGCCCGCGTAGTAGAAGAACCAGGAGGCGACGAGCGGCACGTCGACGTCGCGGCTCTCCTTGATCGGCTTGCCGTTGTCGAGGCTCTCCGCGACCGCGAGCTCGCGGGCGCGCTCCTGCACGAGGCGCGCGATGCGGAAGAGGTACTTGCCGCGATCGCGACCGCTCATGCGCGACCAGGTCTTGTCGTAGGCCCGTCGTGCCGCCGCGACGGCGCGGTCGATGTCGTCGTCGGTCGCCGAGGCGATCTCGGCGATGGGGGACTCGTCTGCCGGGGAGATCGTCGTGAAGCCGGAGCCCGAGCCGTCGACGAACTCGCCGCCGATGAACAGGCCGTAGCTGTCCTTGAGCTTCAGGACGGCCTTCGACTCGGGTGCCGGAGCGTATTCCAGGAATGACATGTGCGCGCTTCCTCAGTCGATCGTGACGTAGTCGGGGCCGGAGTAGTGGCCGGTGGTGAGCTTCTGACGCTGCAGCAGGACGTCGTTGAGCAGGCTCGACGCGCCGAAGCGGAACAGGTGCGGCTGGAGCCACTCCTCCCCCACGGTCTCGGCGACGGTGACGAGGTACTTGACCGCGTCCTTCGAGGCGCGGATGCCGCCCGCGGGCTTCACGCCGATGCGCTCCCCCGTGCCGCGGTGCCAGTCGCGGACCGTCTCGAGCATGAGGAGCGTGGTCGGCAGGGTCGCGGCGGGCTGCACCTTGCCCGTGGAGGTCTTGATGAAGTCGCCTCCGGCGAGGATGCCGAGCCACGACGCGCGCTTGATGTTGTCGTAGGTGTTCAGCTCGCCCGTCTCCAGGATCACCTTGAGCGACGCGTACGAGCCGTCCGCGCGGCGGCAGGCCTCCTTGACCTGGGCGATCTGGTCGTACACGAGTCCGTATCGACCGGAGAGGAACGCACCGCGGTCGATGACCATGTCGATCTCGTCGGCACCGGCAGCGACCGCCTCCGCGGTGTCGGCGAGCTTGATGGCGAGCGACGACCGACCGCTGGGGAAAGCCGTGGCGACGGCGGCGACCGAGATCAGACCGTCGTCGGGGTCGCCGTGCAGGGTTCCCAGGGCCTCGACGGCGTCGCCCACCATGTCGCCGTACACGCAGACCGCCGCGACCTTCGGAGTGCTCGGATCCGCCGCATCCGGGTTCTTGGCCTTCGCGACCAGCGAGCGCACCTTGCCCGGGGTGTCCGCACCCTCGAGCGTCGTGAGGTCGATCAGACGGATGATCGTGTCGAGCGCCCACGCCTTCGACGTGGTCTTGATCGAGCGGGTGCCGAGGCCGGCCGCCCGCTGCTCGAGGCCGACGGCGTCGACGCCGGGGAGTCCGTGCAGGAATCGGCGGAGCGTGGCGTCGTCCGGCTCGCCGCCGAGTACGTCCACCGCCGTCCTGCGGCTGAGTTCTTGGGTCGTCATCGTTCCTCCAACAATGCTCGTGCTGTGGTCTCGTCTGTCACCAGGACGCTGCACAGGCCGCTCGTCACGACTGTACGCGCGATGTCGTGCTTGGCGTCACCCGCGGTGACGAAGATCGCTCGCTTCGCCGCACGGAGCCGGCCCAGGTCGACGCCGACCGTCCGGGCGTCCAGCTGCGGGTCGACGATGTTGCCGTCGGCGTCGATGTACCGTCCCAGGACATCTCCCACGGCGCCCCGGCGGGCGAGCTCCTCGACGTCGGATGCCGTGAGGTAGCCGTTCTCGACATGGGCGGACGTCGCGTCGCAGGGTCCGGCGGTGAAGAGGAACGCCTGGGCGTCGGCGGCCTCCTCGAGGACTCCGGCGACAGTCCGATCGGACTCGATGGCCTGCTTCGTCTCGACGCGCTCGAGGATCGCCGGGCTCGGCAGGAGCGACACCTGGCCGGATGCGCGCTGGGCGATCGTGACGGCGAGACCGGCGGCGCCGCCGGAGCGCCGGTTCAGGCTCACGCCCCCGTTGAGCTGCACGACGCTGACGCCGGTGGCCCATCCGTCGGGCAGCGCCTCGGCCACGGCGCGGAGCGTCCTGCCCCAGCTGACCCCCAGCGTGCGGGGAACCGGTCGCATGGAGGCGAGGTAGTCGGCGGCGGCCTGCGCGACGCGTTCGAGGGTGCCGTCGTCCCCCTCGGGTGCGGGAACGACGACCGCGGCGGTGAGACCGTGTCGATCGACGAGCTGGCGCTCGAGTCCGAGCCGCCTCGCCCGCGGGTGCACGATCTCGATCCGGACGATGCCGCGCTGACGCGCCTGGGTGAGCAGTCGACCCACCTTCCAGCGGGAGATCTTGAGGATGGCGCCGATCTCGTCCTGCGTCTTGTCCTCGTCGTAGTACAGCTCGGCGACGCGAACCATCGTGAGATCGTCTTCCACGGCATCCTCCTTCATGCACCAGCCTACGCGCGAATCCTCTTTCGCGCAGTTTTCTGCTCATATGAGCACTGCCGCGTGGGGGTGACGCACATCCGCCGGAAACGACGAGAGGGCGTCAGCCGCTCGGCTGACGCCCTCTCGGGATCGGGATCGCTCAGGCGCGCTTGCGCGAGGAGAGCACCTGGTCGACGATGCCGTACTCCAGGGCCTCGGCCGCGGAGAGGATCTTGTCGCGGTCGATGTCGCGGTTGACCTGCTCGACGGGCTTGCCGGTGTGGCGCGCCATGGTCTCCTCGAGCCAGGTCCGCATGCGGAGGATCTCCGCGGCCTGGATCTCGATGTCGGATGCCTGGCCGTGACCGGCCTCGCCCATCGCCGGCTGGTGCATGAGCACGCGGGCGTTCGGCAGCGCGAGGCGCTTGCCGGGCGCGCCGGCGGCGAGCAGGACGGAGGCAGCGGAGGCCGCCTGGCCCAGGACGACCGTCTGGATCTGCGGCGCGACGTACTGCATCGTGTCGTAGATCGCGGTCATCGCCGTGAACGATCCACCCGGCGAGTTGATGTACATCGTGATGTCGCGCTCGGAGTCCTGGCTCTCCAGCACGAGGAGCTGCGCCATCACGTCGTCGGCCGACGCGTCGTCGACCTGCACGCCGAGGAAGATCACGCGGTCCTCGAAGAGCTTGTTGTAGGGATCCTGGCGCTTGAAGCCGTAGGCCGTGCGCTCCTCGAACTGCGGGAGGACGTAGCGGCTGGAGGGCAGGTCGCCGGCGGAGCGGAAGGTGGCTGTGTACATGAGAATCCTCTCGCTCTCGTTAGTTGACGTCCGTGCCGCCGCCGCCGACGACGTCGGTCGCGGACTCGCGGATGTGATCGACGAAGCCGTACTCGAGCGCCTCGTCTGCCGTGAACCAGCGGTCGCGGTCGCCGTCGGCGTTGATCTGCTCGACCGACTTGCCGGTCTGCGCCGCCGTGATCTCCGCGAGACGGTTCTTCATCGAGATGATGAGCTGCGCCTGCGTCTGGATGTCGCTCGACGTGCCGCCGAATCCGCCGTGCGGCTGGTGCAGCAGCACTCGGGCGTTCGGGGTGATGTAGCGCTTGCCCTTGGTGCCGGCGGTCAGCAGCAGCTGGCCCATCGATGCCGCCATGCCGATCCCGACCGTGACGATGTCGTTCGGCACGAACTGCATCGTGTCGTAGATCGCCATGCCCGCGGTGATCGAGCCGCCGGGCGAGTTGATGTACAGGTAGATGTCCTTCTCCGAGTCCTCTGCGGCGAGAAGGAGGATCTTCGCGCAGATCTCGTTGGCGTTGTCGTCGCGCACCTCTGATCCCAGCCAGATGATGCGGTCCTTCAACAGCCTGTCGAAGACGCTCGTCGCGAGGAGGGGTTCTGCAGCCATGTCAGCTCCTGATTCCGTGTTTCAGTGATTCGAATCTACCGGCGTCAACGCGGCGCCCAGGCCGTGTTCGCCGTCGGCATATCAGGCGTCGAGATCGGCGATCTCGTGCGCGTAGGCGGTCATCGATCGGTGATAGCGCGGGAGGTGCGGCACCAGTGCGAGCAGCGCCACCGACAGCCCCTGGGCCGGACGGCCCGAGCTCGCGAGGATGAGCGCGTGCACCGTGGCGAACGCGTCGCGATACGGGCTCTCCGCAGAGCGCTCCCCCTCGGCGCGGATCACCGCGAGCGCCTCGTCGTACTCGCCGATGTTGCGCAGCGAGCTCGCCAGCTGGATCACGCATTGCGGCCTGTGCTCCTCGTCGAGGCCCAGCTCCAGCGCGCGTCGGTACAGCGTCACGGCATCGGCTTCGCGCCCCGCGGAGTCGCGCGCGCCGGCCCGCTCGAAGACGGCACGCCCGTCGTCGTCTCCCCGCTCGGCCGCGAGAGCGTCGATGCGGGCGATGATCTCGTCACCGACCTCCTCGCCCGACGCGTCGGCCCAGACCTCGTCGATCCGGTCGTCCCAGCTCGTCATGATTCCTCCCTCGTGTCGTCTCCGGCCCCGCCCCGACGAGAGAGGGGCGGATGCCGCAGCATCCGCCCCTCTCGTGGGATCGTGGTCGATCACTCCGCCTTGTCGGCGGCCTTCTTGGCCGGAGCCTTCTTGGCGGCCGGCTTCTTGGCAGCGGGCTTCTCCGCGGCGTCGGCGTCCTTCTCGGCCGCCTTGTCCGCTGCGGGCTTCTTGGCCGCGGCCTTCTTGGCGGGAGCCTTCTTGGCCGGCTTCTCCTCGGCCTCGGCTTCGGCCTCGGCGGGGGCGTCGTCCGCTGCCTCGTCATCGGTCACGATGAAGTCCGACAGGTCCACGGTCTTGCCGTTGGTGTCGACGACCTTGACCTTGCCCAACGCGATCGCGAGCGCCTTGTTGCGAGCGACCTCGCCGACGAGCGCAGGGAGCTGGTTCGAGGACTGCAGCGCCTCGACGAACTCCTGAGGAGCCATGCCGTACTGCGCGGCCGACTGGATGAGGTACTGCGAGAGCTCCTCCTGCGAGACCTGCACGTCGGCCTGCTCGGCGATCGTGTCGAGGAGGACCTGCGTGCGGAACTGCTTCTCGCTCGCCTCGGTCACCTCGGCGCGGTGCACGTCGTCCTCGAGGCGCCCTTCGCCCTCGAGATGGTTGTGCACCTCGTCCTCGATGAGCTGCGGCGGGACCGGGATCTCGATCTGCTCGAGGAGCGTCTCGACGAGCTTGTCGCGGGCAGCGGAGCCCTGCGTGAAGACGCCCTGCTGGGCGACGCGCTCGGCGAGGCTCGCGCGGAGCTCGGCGATCGTGTCGAACTCGCTGGCGATCTGCGCGAAGTCGTCGTCCGCCTCGGGCAGCTCGCGCTCCTTGACGGCCTTGACCGTCACCGAGACCTCGGCCTCGGAGCCGGCGTGGTCGCCGCCCACGAGTGCGGAGCGGAACGTCGTGTCCTCACCGGCCGTGAGCGACTCGATGGCGTCGTCGATGCCCTCGAGGAGCTCGCCGGAGCCGACCTCGTACGACACGCCCTCGGCGCGGTCGATCTCGGCGCCGTCGATCGTCGCGACGAGGTCGAGCTCGACGAAGTCGCCCTTGGCTGCGGGGCGGTCGACGGGGACGAGCGTGCCGAAGCGCGCGCGCATGTTCTCGAGCTCGGCGTCGAGGGCCGCGTCATCGGCCTCGACGGCGTCGACGGTCACCGTGATGCCGTCGTACGAGGGCAGCTCGATGTCGGGACGGACGTCGACCTCGACGTCGACCAGGAGGTCGCCGGAGAAGTCCTTCTCGTTCGGCCACTGGGTGATCTCCGCAGACGGACGACCGACGACACGGATCTTGTGCTCGGCGGTGGCGTCGCGGAAGAACTTGTCGAGGCCCTCGTTGACCGCGTGCTCGATGACCGCGCCGCGCCCGATGCGCTGGTCGATGATCGGAGCCGGGACCTTGCCCTTGCGGAAGCCGGGGATCTGCACGTCCTGAGCGATGTGCTCGTAGGCGTGAGCGATGCTGGGCTTGAGGTCGTCGGGGGTGACCGTGATGCTGAGCTTGACCCGGGTCGGGGTCAGCTTCTCGACGGTGCTGTTCGCCATGCTGGTGTGTTCTCCTTGTGGTTTCCGCGCTGGATCGCGGCTGTCGGGCCGATCGTGCCGTGTCGGGGCGACAGGAGTTGAACCTGCGACCTCCCGCTCCCAAAGCGGGCGCTCTACCAAACTGAGCTACGCCCCGGGGAATCCGCACGCAGATTCAGCCCCACCGAGTCTAACGGACGAGAGCACCCCCGCCAGTCCGCTATGATCGATGAGTCGGCACCGACTCCACGGGTCTCCGCCGACAACGGGGCTGTAGCTTAGTGGTAAAGCCTCTGTCTTCCAAACAGATGATGCGAGTTCGATTCTCGTCAGCCCCTCGCTCCGAAGGCCTCCGCAGATGCGGGGGCCTTCGTCTTTTTGTCGAACCGATGGACCTCCTTCTGGCAGAGTCGACATACGCAGGTCTTGACCGGAGGTCTCCACCGCATGTCCGTCCCCACCGGCTTCGTCGATCCCCCACCCGGCGGGCACACGCTGCCCCCCGTCTTCCACAGCGCCTCGCCGGCGCAGAGACGCCCGCGACGCCGGGCCGGGTGGCTCCTCGGCGCCCTCGGCATCCTGCTGGTCGCCGGCATCCTCTCAGCGCTGCAGGTGGCCGCGAATCTCGGTTACGACGAGGCCCGGTCCGACTTCGACGACACCCGCACCTCCACCCGATCCGCGATGTCTGTGGTGCAGGGGGCCGCGGACATGGTCGCGGGCACCGCGGAGGTCGCTGACCTCCTCCTCCAGAGCGACAGCGGGGTTCTCGTCGATCCCGCCGCGAGGGACGCCCTGACCGCCGCGGTCGGCGATGCCCGGGAGGCCGACGAGGCGGCCCGCCGACTCCTCGGCGAGTCGATCCCGGGCGCCGGACCGAAGCCCTCCTTCTTCTGGGAGCTGTTCGCGGCGTCCGAGGGTCTCGCCGAGCGGACCGACGACCTCGAGCGCGTCGGTCGGGACCTCGCCGCGCAGTCCCCCGAGCTGGACACCGCGAACGCCTCGCTCACCGATGCCGGCCTCGCCGTGCTGGGCTCGGCCGCGACCGCCGCGAGCTCGTTCGAGGCCGCGCACCTGTCCGCCAAGAACGACGCCGTGATCGCCCTGCGCGACGCCGCGACGGACGTCACTCTCGCCTCCGCGCTCGACGACCAGGCGGTCGGAGCGCTGGTCGCTCTGCAGGATGCCGCAGGGCAGGTCGTCGCTTCGGAGCAGGCCGAGCTCGCGGAGAAGGCGGGCCCTCTGCAGTCGGTGCGTCTCGAGATCGAGGCGTTCGCGCGGTCCCTGGCCCCCGGCGTCCTGATCGAGTTCGACTGGAGCCCGGTCGTCAACAACGCCGGATTCAACGGCAGCATGGGCGGCCTGACCACCTGGTGGTGGGACGAGCCGGACAGGGCGGTGATCGAGCTGTCGAACTCCGTCGCCGAGCAGTGGCCCGCCGATCGGAGCAAGGCGCTCGTCGCGCACGAGGTCGGACACGCGATCAGCGTGAAGTGCGAGGACATGTACGACTCCACCACGCAGGACAGCATCGAGAAGTGGGCGACGGCGTGGGCGATCGGGATGGGCTTCAGTGACGACGCCAATGGCGTGTGGGCCTACGGCTACCCGCCCCAGTCGTACATCGACGCCGCGCTCGCCTGCCGTTGAGAGACCGCGCCGGACACGAAGAAGCCGCCGCGACGGATCGCGACGGCTTCTGTCCCCTGAGGGCTCGAGGTCACTGACCGCGGCGCTCGCGCAGCTGGGTAAGCGCGTCCTCGAGGAGCTGGACGGCCTCCTCGTCGGTGCGCCGCTCCTTCACATAGGCGAGGTGGGTCTTGTAGGGCTCGGCCTTCGCCAGCGCGGGAGGGTTCGCCTTGTCGCGTCCGGCGGGGAGGCCGGACTGCGGGTGGTCGATCGTGTCGGGGATCTCCTCCTCGGGGAGGCCGGCGGCGAAGTAGCGCACCGTCTCGTTACCGAGTCCGTCCCAGTAGGAGACCGCGATGCGGTCGGCGTGGTAGCCGTGGTCCTGCTCCCCCATGGGGCCGGAACCGACACGGGTGCCGCGAATGGCGTTTCCACCGGTAGCCATCAGATCACCTGGAACTTCGTGATGAGACCGAGCGCGACGATCGCCACGAACCACGCGAGCGCGAGGATCACCGTGAATCGGTTGAGATTGCGCTCTGCGAGGCCCGACGAGCCGACGGCGGAGGACATGCCTCCGCCGAACATGTCGGACAGGCCGCCGCCGCGACCCTTGTGGAGCAGGATGAGGAGGGTCAGCAGGACGCTGGTGATACCCAGCACGACCTGCAGGACGAACTCGAGAATTTCCACGAGGAAGAGCCTTTCGCTGGGGCAGGACTGCCCCCGTAACGGTCAAGTATACGGTGCGGCGGGGCCGGAGCCCCGCCGCACGCGCTCATACCCCGACGTGCTTCTCGAAGCGGATGATGGCCGCGAACTCGTCGACGACCAGGCTCGCGCCTCCGACCAGGGCACCGTCGACGTCGGGCTCCCGCATGAAGCTGGCGATGTTCGCCGCCTTCACCGATCCCCCGTAGAGGATGCGGGTGCGGGCTGCCGCCTCGTCTCCGAGCACCTTCGCGACGACGGCGCGCAGGGCCGCGCAGACGTCCTGCGCCTGCTGCGGCGTCGCCGCCTGTCCGGAGCCGATCGCCCAGACGGGCTCGTAGGCCACGACGATGTCGGCGTCCTTCGAGAGTCCCTGCAGGGCGGTCTCGAGCTGACCGACCGGAACAGCGCTCGCGCCGAACTTCTCCAAATCCTCGGAGGTCTCGCCGACGCAGATGACGGGCGACAGGCCGTGCTTCAGCGCGGCCTTCGTCTTCGCGGCGACGACCTCGTCGGTCTCGGCGTGGTACTCGCGCCGCTCGGAGTGGCCGATGATGACGTACTTCGCGTCGAGCTTCGCCAGGAACGCGCCCGAGACCTCCCCGGTGTACGCGCCGGAGTCGTGTGCGGAGACGTCCTGCGCGCCCAGGGCGAACGGGATCTTGTCGGCATCGATCAGCGTCTGCACGCTGCGGATGTCCGTGAAGGGCGGGAACACCGCGACCTCGACGGAGCCGTCCTCGTGCTTGGCGTCTTTGAGCGTCCAGTGCAGCTTCTGCACGAAGGCGACCGCCTGCAGGTGGTCGAGGTTCATCTTCCAGTTGCCCGCGATCAGCGGGGTACGGGTGTTCATGCCCATCCGAGCACCTCCAGTCCGGGTAGTCTCTTGCCCTCGAGGAATTCGAGGCTGGCTCCGCCGCCGGTCGAGATGTGACCGAAGCGGTCGTCCGCGAAGCCGAGCTGACGCACCGCAGCGGCGGAGTCGCCGCCGCCGACGACGCTCAGCCCGTCGACCTCGGTGAGCGCCTGGGCCACGGCCTTCGTGCCGTTCGCGAACGCAGGGAACTCGAACACGCCCATGGGCCCGTTCCAGAACACCGTCTTCGACCCGCGGATGACCTCCGCGAAGCGTGCCGCGGTCTCCGGCCCGATGTCGAGGCCGATGCCCGCCGCGCCGAACGCGGTGCTCTCGATCGCGTCCGCGGACACGGTCTCGTGAGCGGCGTCCGCAGAGAACGACTCCGCCACGACGACGTCGGTCGGGAGGACGAGCTCGACCCCGCGCTTCTCCGCCTCGGCGATATAGCCGCGCACCGTCTCGAGCTGGTCCTCCTCGAGCAGGCTGGACGCGACGTCGTGGCCCTGCGCCTTGAGGAACGTGAACAGCATCCCGCCACCGACGAGGATGCGATCCACGCGGGGCAGGAGGTGGGAGATGACGCCGAGCTTGTCGCTCACCTTGGAGCCGCCGAGAACGACCGCGTAAGGCCGCTCGGGGTTCTCGGTCAGACGGTCCAGCACCTCGAGCTCGGCCGCGATGAGCAGACCGGCCGCCGACGGGATGAGCTCGGCGAGGTCGTAGACGCTCGCCTGCTTGCGGTGCACGACGCCGAAGCCGTCGGAGACGAGGACGTCGCCGAGCTCCGCCAGCTGCGCGGCGAACGCGCCGCGCTCGGCGTCGTCCTTCGAGGTCTCGCCCGCGTTGAAGCGCAGGTTCTCGATCACGACGACGCCGCCGTCCTCGAGGGAGTCGACGGCCTCCTGCGCCGACTCGCCGACGGTGTCGCGCGCGAACGCGACCGGCTTGCCGAGCAGCTCGGAGAGGCGCTGGGCGACCGGCGCCAGGCTGTACTGCGGGTCGGGCGCGCCGTCGGGGCGGCCGAGGTGCGAGCACACGACGACGCGGGCGCCGGCGTTGATGAGAGCGTTGAGGGTCGGCAGCGAGGCGCGCACACGGCCATCGTCCGTTATGGTCCCGTCCCGCAGGGGGACGTTGAGATCACAACGGACGATGACGCGCTTGCCCTCGAGCGAACCCAGCGAATCCAGGGTGCGCAGAGTCATGGGAGTGTCTCAGAGACGCTCGGCCACGTACTCGGTCAGGTCGACGAGACGGTTGGAGTAGCCCCACTCGTTGTCGTACCAGCTGGAGACCTTGACCAGGTTGCCGCTGACGTTGGTCAGGGTCGAGTCGAAGATCGACGAGTGCGGGTTGTGCACGATGTCGCTCGAGACGATCTGGTCGGCGTTGTACTGCAGGTAGCCGGCGAGGCGACCGTCGGCAGCGGCCTTCTTGTAGGCCTCGTTGACCTCTTCGACCGTCAGGTTCTCGCGGTCGGTGACGAGGGTGAGGTCGACGATGGAGCCGGTGGGGACCGGGACGCGGTACGACGAGCCGCTGAGCTTGCCGTTGAGCTCCGGGAGCACCTCGCCGATGGCCTTGGCCGCTCCGGTGGACGCCGGGGTGATGTTGATCGCGGCGGCGCGAGCGCGACGCAGGTCGCTGTGCGGGCCGTCCTGCAGGTTCTGGTCCGCGGTGTACGCGTGCGCGGTCATCATGAAGCCGCGGTCGATGCCGAACTCGTCGTTGAACACCTTCGCGAGGGGCGCGAGGCAGTTCGTGGTGCAGGACGCGTTCGAGATGATGTGGTGCGCGGCGGGGTCGTACTGGTCCTCGTTCACGCCCATGACGAACGTCGCGTCGACGCCCGTGCCCGGAGCGGAGATGAGGACCTTCTTGGCGCCTGCATCGATGTGCTTCTTGGCGGCCTCGGCCTTGGTGAAGAAGCCGGTCGACTCGATGACGATGTCGACGCCCAGCTCGCCCCAGGGGAGGTTGGCGGGGTCGCGCTCGGCGAACGCCTTGATGGCCTTGCCGTTGACGGTGATGCTCTCCTCGTCGTAGCTGATCTCGGCGTCCAGGACGCCTCCGACCGAGTCGTACTTCAGCAGGTGCGCCAGAGTCTTGTTGTCGGTGAGGTCGTTGACCGCGACGATCTCGAGGTCAGCGCCCTGCGCGAGAGCCGCGCGGAAGTAGTTGCGTCCGATACGGCCGAAGCCGTTGATGCCGATCTTGACAGACACTCAGGTCTCCCTGTTTCTCATGCGCTGTGCGCAGCAGAGATGCGTACGCGATGCGCGGGGGTTTTTGGCTGAGATGGCGTCCCGACGAGACCAGGCCCGTCGGGACGCGACCCGATTACGACAGTACCAGCAGGCCGTTCGTCTTCTCGCGGGCGACCTCGAAGCGCTGGGCGACGTACTCCCAGTTGGCGATGTTCCAGGCGGCCTTGACGTAGTCGGCCTTCACGTTCAGGTAGTCGAGGTAGAAGGCGTGCTCCCACATGTCGAGCTGGAACAGCGGGACGGTGCCCTGGGCGGTGTTCGACTGCTGGTCGAACAGCTGCTGGATGATCAGACGCTGTCCGATCGAGTCCCAGCTCAGCACCGACCAGCCGGAGCCCTGGATGCCCAGCGCGTTGGCGGTGAAGTGCGCCTGGAACTTCTCGAACGAGCCGAAGAACTCGTCGATGGCCGCCTTCAGCTCGCCCTCGGGCTCTCCCCCGCCGTTCGGCGACAGGTTGGTCCAGAAGATGGAGTGGTTGACGTGACCGCCGAGGTTGAACGCGAGGTCCTTCTCGAGCTTGTTCACGTTCGCGAGGTTGCCGGTCTCGCGGGCTTCGGCGAGACCCTCGAGAGCGGTGTTGGCGCCGGCGACGTAGGTCGCGTGGTGCTTGTCATGGTGGAGTTCCATGATCTTGCCGCTGATGTGCGGCTCCAGTGCTGCGAAGTCGTACGGGAGGTCGGGGAGCGTGTAGGTCGCCATTTCGCTTTCATCCAATCCGCGCCGCGCCGCGGCGCTTGCCGATCCTCCGCGCCACCGAAGTGCGGTGCGGAGCGGACTTAACTCATCCTAGTGACGACAACGCGTGCGCGTCCCGGATCCTTCCGCCGTATGACGAAGAGAGGCGGCCCCTTGACAGGGCCGCCTCTCTTCTGTTTTCGTGCGCTCGCGCCGGTCAGACGTCGAGTCCCGCGGGCACCGCGGCCTCGGTGCCGGGGATGCCCTCCTGCTGCGCGCGCTTGTCGGCCATGGCCAGCAGGCGGCGGATGCGGCCGGCGACGGCATCCTTCGTCATGGGCGGGTCGGCGTGGTGACCGAGCTCGTCGAGGCTCGCGTCTCGGTGGGCGAGTCGGAGCTCGCCGGCGACCTTCAGGTGATCGGGGACCTCGTCGGCGAGGATCTCCAGAGCACGCTCGACGCGAGCGCACGCGGCGACGGCGGCCTGCGCGGAGCGGCGCAGGTTGGCGTCGTCGAAGTTCACGAGGCGGTTGACGCCGGCCCGGACCTCGCGGCGCTGTCGCATCTCCTCCCACGCGACGGCGGTCTTCTGCGCGCCCATCTCGCTGAGGATGGTGCGGATGGCCTCTCCCTCGCGGACGACCACGCGGGGCATGCCGCGGACCTCGCGCGCCTTCGCGGCGACGCCGAGCTTGTGGGCCGCGCCGACGAGGGCCATCGCGGCCTCCGACGTGGGGCAGGCGACCTCGAGCATGGCCGAGCGACCGGGCTCGCTGAGCGTCCCGGCGGCGAGGAACGCGCCCCGCCAGAGGCCGGCGACCTCGGCGCGGGAGCCGGTGGTCAGTCGATTGGGCAGTCCGCGCACCGGACGGCGGCGCTGGTCGAGCAGACCGGTCTGCCGGGCGAGGGTCTCGCCGGCGGCGATCACGCGGACGGCCCACCGGGCTCCGTCGTTCGCGGTGCTCGATTGGACCTGCGCGATCTCCGGCCGCACACCGTAGATCTCGGCCAGGTCGCGGGCCACACGCTGCGCCAGGACCTCGGCGTCGACCTCGGCCTCGACGGCGACCCGCCCCGCGATGGAGTGCAGTCCACCGGCGAACCGGAGGATCGATGTGACCTCCGCGACACGCACCGTGGGGGGTGCATTACGGATGCTGACCAGCTCAGCCTTGACGTCGGTGGTTAGTGCCACGACACTCCTCTACGCTCACGCGCCGGATCGCGACGCAAACCTCCAGCTTACTCGGGCGGAGGCGGGTGCTATTCCCGGCCGAGGTCCCGATGACGCACGTTGACCGCGACGCCCGGCACGGCGGCGAGGCGGCGCGCGAGTTCCTCGGCCATGGCCACCGACCGGTGCTTGCCTCCGGTGCAGCCGATCGCGACGGTCGAGTGGCTCTTGTTCTCGCGCTGGTAGCCCTCGAGCACCGGCGTGAGCGCCGCGGAGTAGGCGTCGAGGAACTCGGCGGCCCCGTCCCGCGACAGGACGTACTCGCGGACGGTCTCGTCCTGACCGGTCAGCCCGCGCAGCTCCTCGTTCCAGAACGGGTTGGGGAGGAACCTCATGTCGGCGACGAGGTCGACGTCCGTGGGCAGCCCGTACTTGAACCCGAAGCTCATCAGCGTGACGCGGTGCCGGGCGGCACCCTCCTCCGAGAAGAGGTCGGACACCTGGGTGGCGAGCTGATGGATGTTCAGCGACGAGGTGTCGATCACCATGTCGGCGGACTCGCGGATCGGGGCGAGGCGCGAGCGCTCGGTGCGGATGCCGTCGAGCAGCGTGCCGTCGCCCTGCAGCGGGTGCGGACGTCGGACCGACTCGAAGCGGCGCACCAGGACGTCGTCCGACGCGTCGAGGAACAGCACGCGGATGGATCCGCGCGAGCGGAGTGCCCTGGCCACCCCGGGGAAGTCGTCGAACAGGTTGCGTCCGCGGACGTCGACGACCGCGGCGACCTTGGGCAGTGCGGGACCGCCCATGTCGGTCAGGTCCAGCAGCGGCCGGAGGATCTGCGGAGGGAGGTTGTCCACGACGTACCAGCCGAGGTCCTCGAGAGCGTTCGCGACGGTCGTGCGGCCGGCTCCCGACATCCCCGTGACGATGAGGAACTCGCCCTTGTCGTCGTCAGCCATCATCACTCCTTCTCCCCCGCCCCGACAAGCCTACCGAGTGCCGGGCTGTCGGGTGGAGAGATGGGTGTGGATGTTCTGCGCGAGCACCGGTCCGATCCCCTGGACCTCCTCGATCTGGCCGGGTTCCGCGGTGCGGAGCGCGGCGACCGAGCCGAAGTGCTTGAGGAGGACCTTGATGCGCGACGCCCCGAGTCCTGGCACCTCGGCGAGCACCGTGGTGATGTCGTTCTTGCGCCTCTTACGCTGATGCGTGATGGCGAAGCGGTGCGCCTCATCCCGCAGCCGCTGCAGCAGGTAGAGGGACTCGCTCGTGCGAGGGAGGATCACGGGGAAGTCCTCCCCCGGCAGCCAGATCTCCTCCAGCCTCTTCGCGATCCCGCACACGGCGATCTCCGTGTGACCGGCGTCTCGCAGCGCACGAGCGGCGGCCTCGACCTGCGGCTGCCCGCCGTCGACGAGGAGCAGCTGCGGCGGGTAGGCGAAACGCGGGCGGCGCTTGACCGTCGCCTCCTGCTCGCCCGAGGCCGTGTCGTCGAGCACGACGTCGTCGGTCTGCTCCTCGGGCCGGTCGAGATAGGCGAGCCGGCGACGGAGCACCTGGTACATGGAGTCGGTGTCGTCCGTGGTCTCGGGGATGTTGAAGGAGCGGTACTGGTCTTTCCGAGGCAGGCCGTCTTCGAAGACGACCATCGAGGCGACGACGTTGGTCCCGCCGAGATGGGAGATGTCGAAGCACTCGATGCGCAGCGGCGCCTCGGCCATGCCCAGTGCCTCCTGCAGATCGGTGAGCGCCTGGGTGCGTGCGACGTAGTCGCTCGTGCGGCGGGTCTTGTGCCGGATGAGCGCCTGCTGCGCGTTGATGGTCGCCGTCCGCATGAGGTCGGCGCGCTGTCCGCGCTGCGGCACCGCGATCTCGACCCTTCTGCCCCGTCGCTCCCGCAGCCACACCTCGAGGTCCGCGGCGTCGTCGGGCAGCGAGGGCACGAAGACGCGTTTGGGTACGTCCTGGGCGTCGCCGTAGGCGCGCTGGAGCACCTGGTCGACGAGGTCGGCGGTCGAGATGTCGATCTCCTTCTCGATCGTCATCGCGCGCACACCGCGGATGCGACCGCCCCGGATCACGAAGTGCTGCACCGCCGCCGCGAGCTCGTCCTCGGCGATGCCGAACAGATCGGCGTCCTCGTCGGTGGGAAGCACCAGCGCGCTCTTGCCGAGCACGGCGTCGATCGCCGTGAGCTTGTCGCGGTACTTCGCCGCGGCCTCGTAGTCCATCGCCGCGGATGCGGACAGCATGCGCTTGCGGAGCTCGCGAGTGAAGCGCTCATCCCCTCCGGCCATGAAGGCGACGAAGTCGTCGACCATGGCGCGGTGCTCCTCGATGGAGACCGTCATCGAGCAGGGACCGCCGCACTTGCCGATCTGCCCCGGGAAGCAGGGCCTGCCCGTCTGCATCGCCCGCTTGTAGCTCGAGTCGCTGCAGGTGCGGATCGGGAAAGCCTTCACCATCAGGTCGATGGTCTCGTGGACGGCCCACACCTTGGGATAGGGCCCGAAGTACCGCGCCCCGGGAATCTTGTGATTGCGGGTCACGATCACTCTCGGCGCCTCATCGCCGAGAGTGACCGCCATGAAGGGATACGACTTGTCGTCCTTGTAGCGGACGTTGAAGGGCGGATCGAACTCCTTGATCCACATGTACTCGAGCTGCAGCGAGTCGACGTCGGTCGGCACGACCGTCCACTCGACCGACGCCGCCGTCGTCACCATGCGACGGGTGCGCTCGTGCAGCGTCCGCAGCGGTGCGAAGTAGTTCGACAGCCGCTGCCGGAGGTTCTTGGCCTTCCCGACGTAGAGCACGCGCCCGTCGGCGTCACGGAAGCGGTACACGCCGGGATCGGTCGGTATCTCACCGGTCCGCGGCTTGTACGGCAGCACGTCCGCCATCAGCTGGCCTTCTTCGCGGCGCGCCCCTCACCCAGGATCTCCGCGAGGAACTGGCCGGTGTGGCTCTCCTCGACGCGGGCGATCTGCTCGGGGGTCCCGGTGGCGAGGATCTCCCCACCGCCGGATCCGCCCTCGGGCCCGAGGTCGATGACCCAGTCCGCGGACTTGATCACGTCGAGGTTGTGCTCGATCACGATCACCGTGTTGCCCTTGTCGACGAGGCCGTTGAGGACCTCGAGGAGCTTGCGGACGTCTTCGAAGTGCAGACCGGTGGTCGGCTCGTCGAGGACGTAGATGCTGCGGCCGTTGCTGCGGCGCTGGAGCTCCGTCGCGAGCTTCACGCGCTGTGCCTCGCCGCCCGACAGGGTGGTCGCGGACTGCCCGAGTCGCACGTATCCGAGGCCCACGTCGACCAGCGTCTTCATGTAGCGGTGGATCGCCTGGATGGGCTCGAAGAACTCCGCGGCTTCGGCGATCGGCATCTCGAGCACCTCGGCGATGTTCTTGCCCTTGTAGTGCACGGCGAGAGTGTCACGGTTGTAGCGCTTGCCGTGGCACACCTCGCAGTCGACGTAGACGTCGGGCAGGAAGTTCATCTCGATCTTGATCGTGCCGTCGCCGGAGCACGCCTCGCACCGACCGCCCTTCACGTTGAAGCTGAAGCGGCCCGGCTGGTAGCCGCGGACCTTCGCCTCCGGCGTCTCGCTGAAGAGCGTGCGGATGCGATCGAACACGCCGGTGTAGGTCGCCGGGTTCGAGCGCGGGGTGCGGCCGATCGGCGCCTGGTCGACGTGCACGACCTTGTCGAGGTTGTCGAGGCCGCTCACCCTGGTGTGCTTGCCCGGGACCGTGCGCGCGCCGTTCAGCCGCGATGCGAGCACCTGATACAGGATGTCGTTCACGAGCGACGACTTGCCCGAGCCGCTCACGCCGGTGACCGCGGTGAGCACCCCCAGCGGGAAGTTGACGCTCACGTTCTTGAGGTTGTTCTCCCGCGCGCCGACGACGCTGAGCATGCGCTTCTTGTCGAGCTTGCGCCGCTTCGCGGGGGTGGGGATCTCACGGCGTCCCGAGAGGTAGTCGCCCGTCATGGAGTCCGACTCCGCGAGCAGCGCCGAGTACGGGCCGGAGTGCACGACGTCGCCGCCGTTCACGCCGGCACCGGGGCCGATGTCGACCACCCAGTCGGCCGCCTCGATGGTCTCTTCGTCGTGCTCGACGACGATCAGCGTGTTGCCGAGGTCGCGGAGCTTGAGGAGCGTGTCGATGAGGCGTCGGTTGTCGCGCTGATGCAGGCCGATCGACGGCTCGTCGAGCACGTACAGCACGCCGGTCAGACCGGAGCCGATCTGCGTCGCGAGACGGATGCGCTGCGCCTCACCGCCCGAGAGCGACCCGGCGGAGCGGCTGAGGTTGAGGTACGACAGACCGACCTGGAGCAGGAAGTCCAGGCGCAGGCGGATCTCGCGCAGGACCTGCGCCGCGATCTTCGCCTCCCGGTCGGTGAGGGTCAGCGTCTCCATGAACGCGCGGGCGTCGGCGAGGCTCAGGTGCGACACCTCGGCGATGGAATGGCCGTGCACCTGCACCGCGAGCACCTCGGGCTTGAGGCGGTTGCCGTCGCAGACGGGGCAGGGCACCTCGCGGAGGTATTCGCCCCAGCGTGCACGCTGCGTGTCGGACTCGGCCTGGGCGTACTGGCGCTCGATGTAGGGCACGACGCCCTCGAAGCCCGAGGAGTATCGCATCTCCCGGCCGTACCGGTTCTTCCACTTCACCGTGACCTTGTAGTTGTCACCGCGGAGGATCGCGTCCTGGACGTCGACCCGGAGATCCTGCCAGGGCGTGTCGAGGGAGAACTTGAGGTCCGAGGCGAGACCCTCGAGGAGTCGCTCGTAGTACTGGAAGAGTCCCTTGCCCTGGGTCGTCCAGGGGATGATCGCACCCTCGCGGATCGAGAGCTCCTCGTCGCCGAGCATCAGGTCGACGTCGACCGACATGCGCGTCCCGAGGCCGGAGCACGCGGGGCACGCGCCGAAGGGCGCATTGAACGAGAACGTGCGGGGCTCGATCTCCGTCAGCGTCAGCGCGTGACCGTTCGGGCACGCCAGCTTCTCGGAGAAGGACTGCCAGGCGGCGTCGCCCTCCTCGTCGACGAAGTTCACCTGCACCACGCCGCCGGCGAGGCCGAGCGCGGTCTCCACCGAGTCGGTCACGCGGCCGAGGATGTCGTCCGCGGCGACCAGACGGTCGACGACCACCGCGATGTCGTGCTTGTAGCTCTTCTTGAGCGTCGGAGGCTCGGCGAGCTGGATGAGGTCGCCGTCGACGATCGCGCGCGCGTAGCCCTTCGCGCCGAGCTCTCGGAACAGGTCGACGAACTCGCCCTTCTTCTGCGAGACGATCGGCGCGACGATCTGGTAGCGCGTGCGCTCGGGCAGCTCCATGAGCTGGTCGGCGATCTGCTGCACCGTCTGACGCTGGATGCGCTCCCCGCACTCGGGACAGTGCGGGATGCCGATGCGCGCCCACAGCAGACGCATGTAGTCGTAGATCTCGGTGATCGTGCCCACGGTCGACCGCGGGTTGCGGTTCGTCGACTTCTGATCGATCGACACCGCGGGGCTGAGGCCTTCGATGAAGTCGACGTCGGGTCGGTCGACCTGACCGAGGAACTGACGCGCGTAGGCGCTCAGCGACTCGACGTACCGACGCTGCCCCTCGGCGAAGATGGTGTCGAACGCGAGACTCGATTTTCCCGACCCGGACAGGCCCGTGAACACGACCAGGGAGTCGCGCGGGATGTCGATGTCGACGTTCTTCAGATTGTGTACGCGGGCACCGCGAACACTGAGTTTTCCTGGGGATGCAACGGGGACGATGGGCACCGGACAAGTCTACGAGGGGCCACGGACATTGGCTCCGTGAGCGCTCACAGGAAGCGCGCGCACGGCTCAGGAGACAGCGGGGCGGCGCCCGGCGAACGCCGCGAGCCCGTCTCGCAGGGCAGCGATCTCCTGCATATCCATGCCGACCGCCGCCATCACCTGACGCGGCACGTCGAGTGCGCGCTCCCGCAGCGCGCGCCCTGCGTCGGTGAGCGTGATGTCGAGTCGACGCTCATCCAGAGCGCTGCGCTGTCGGGCCACGAGTCCGTCGGCTTCGAGGCGCTTCACGAGCGGCGACGCGGTGGCCGGGTCCAGCGCGAGATCGGCGGCCAGATCCCCCAGCGGTCGAGGCGCGCGCTCCCACAGCGCCAGCATGACGAGGTACTGCGGATGCGTGAGCCCGAGAGGCTCGAGGATCGGGCGATAGACCGCCACGACGTTCCGCGCCGCGGTCACCAGGGCGAAGCACAGCTGGTCGTCGAGACGGAGGAGGTCATCGGAGGTCGTCACGCGCTCGACTATACAGGGGCACTAACAGTTAGTACACTAATGAACATGACCTCGTCCGGTGATCGTCCTCCGCTCCGCTCCCGCATCCGGGAGGCGGGGGGCCTCTATTCCTGGATCAACACGAATCTCATCCGGTTCGCCGGCCCGGCATCCGTCGGCCCCTACGAGAAGACGCCCCCGCCGAGCGCCGCAGAGCGTGCGGAACGCGCCTGCCCGCTCTGCGGAGCCCCGATGACCCAGCACGAGATCGACCGCAGCGGGCCGAAGCCGCTCATCCACTGCCCCTGACGTCCCGCGGCCGCGTGCGGATGCGGCTCAGGTCGCGGACGCGGCGTCCTCGCGCGCGACGTCGAGCCAGAACACCAGATCGTCGTCATCGGACAGCGCCCCGGGCGACACGTCGAGCCATCCGGTCCCCATCGTCCTCGGCCCCATGACGGCGACCTCGACACCGGGCCTCGTGACGAGGGCCGCTCCGCTCTCCTCGTGAACGCGTACGAGGAGGACACCGCCTCGGCGAGCCCCGACCAGGATGCGCCCGTCGAGAAGGAATGCTCGAGTGCCGAACATCCGCTTCTCCTCGACCTCCGTGCCGGAGGTCAGCAGCGCCCGCACCCGGTCGGCGAGCTCTTTCTGCTCCGTGTCCACAGCCAGCCCCCTCCGCTCAGGCGTGTCCCGCGCGCTCCATGGCGCGGAGCTCCTTCTTGAGATCCTGCACCTCGTCGCGCAGACGTCCGGCCAGTTCGAACTTGAGCTCGGACGCCGCCGCGAGCATCTGATCCGAGAGGTCCTGGATCGTCGCCTCGAGCTGCTGCGCGCCCTCCGCCGCGATGCCGGTGCGGCGGAGGTTCGGGGTCGGCGACTTGCCCTTGCCGCTCGCGCGCCCTCGTCCGGACATCATGTCCGCGGTGTCGGCGCCCTCCCGCGCCAGCACCTCCGTGATGTCCGCGATCCGCTTGCGCAGCGGCTGCGGATCGATGCCGTTCTCCTTGTTGTACGCGAGCTGCTTGTCGCGGCGGCGGTCGGTCTCCTCGATCGCCTTGGCCATGGAATCGGTGATCTTGTCGGCGTACATGTGCACCTCTCCCGACACGTTTCGGGCCGCACGGCCGATCGTCTGGATGAGCGACGTGCCCGAGCGGAGGAACCCCTCCTTGTCGGCGTCGAGGATCGCCACGAGCGACACCTCGGGGAGGTCGAGTCCCTCGCGGAGCAGGTTGATCCCGACGAGGACGTCGTAGACGCCGGACCGCAGCTCGCTGAGCAGCTCGACCCGTCGGAGCGTGTCGACGTCGGAGTGGAGGTACCGCACCCGCACGCCGTGCTCGCCGAGGAAGTCCGTGAGCTCCTCGGCCATCTTCTTGGTGAGCGTCGTGACGAGCACGCGCTCGTCACGCTCGACGCGGACCCGGATCTCCTCGAGCAGGTCGTCGATCTGGCCCTTCGAGGGCTTGACGACGATGTGCGGGTCGACGAGCCCCGTCGGTCGGATGATCTGCTCGACCACACCGTCGGCGATGCCCATCTCGTACTTGCCGGGCGTCGCCGACAGGTAGACCGTCTGGCCGATGCGGTTCTTGAACTCGTCCCACCGCAGCGGGCGGTTGTCCATCGCGCTCGGAAGGCGGAAGCCGTGGTCGACGAGGGTGCGCTTGCGGGAGGCGTCGCCCTCGTACATCGCTCCGATCTGCGGAACCGTCACGTGGGACTCGTCGATGACGAGCAGGAAGTCGTCCGGGAAGAAGTCGAGGAGCGTGTGCGGGGGCTCGCCCGGCATCCGACCGTCCATGTGCCGTGAGTAGTTCTCGATGCCCGAGCAGAAGCCCAGCTGCTGGAGCATCTCGAGATCGAAGGTCGTGCGCATGCGCAGGCGCTGCGCCTCGAGGAGCTTGCCCTGCCGCTCGAACTCCGCGAGTCGCTCCTCGAGCTCGTGCTCGATGGTGCCGATGGAGCGCTGGATGACGTCGGTGCCTGCCACGTAGTGCGAGGCGGGGAAGATCGGCACGGCGTCGAGCTTCTCGATCACCTCGCCGGTGAGCGGATGCAGCGAGTACAGCCCCTCGATCTCGTCACCGAACAGCTCGATGCGGATCGCGTGCTCCTCGTACACCGGGATGATCTCGATCGTGTCGCCGCGGACCCGGAAGTTCCCGCGCGAGAAGTCGACGTCGTTGCGGTTGTACTGCATGGCGATGAACTGGCGGATGAGGGCGTCGCGGTCGTACCGCTCCCCCACCTGCAGGGCCACCATGGCGCGCAGGTACTCCTCGGGGGCGCCGAGGCCGTAGATGCAGGAGACGGTGGACACCACCACGACGTCGCGCCGACTGAGCAGCGAGTTCGTGGTCGAGTGGCGCAGGCGCTCGACCTCGGCGTTGATCGAGGAGTCCTTCTCGATGAAGGTGTCGGTCTGCGGCACGTACGCCTCGGGCTGGTAGTAGTCGTAGTACGAGACGAAGTACTCGACGGCGTTGTTGGGCATGAGCTCGCGGAACTCGTTCGCCAGCTGGGCGGCGAGGGTCTTGTTGTGGGCCAGCACGAGCGTGGGGCGCTGCACCTGCTCGACCAGCCACGCCGTGGTGGCGGACTTGCCCGTACCGGTCGCACCCAGCAGCACGACGTCGGTCTCGCCGGCGTTGATGCGGGCGGCGAGGTCGGCGATGGCCTTCGGCTGGTCGCCGGCGGGCGCGTACTCGCTGATGACCTCGAACGGACGGACGCTGCGGGTGGTCTGCATCCCTCCAGCGTAGGCCGGGCCACGGACATCGGGGGCGGTGTCGGCGGCCGGACCTAGAGTGGGGCCGTGATCGAGTTCCTCATCGGCACCAGCCTGGCCGCGTCCGCGGGTCTGAACGCGTGGATGCCGCTGTTCCTGCTCGGCCTCGCCGACCGCCTCCTGCCGGCCGTCGAGCTGCCCTCGGCGTGGTCGTGGCTCGCGGGGGACGTCTCGCTGTGGATCCTCGGAGGCCTGCTCCTCCTGGAGATCGTCGCCGACAAGATCCCCGCGCTCGACTCGGTGAACGACGTGGTGCAGAGCGTCCTCCGACCGGCGACCGGAGGCATCGCCTTCGGCGCGGGCGCCGGAGCGCATACGATCGCCGTCGACGACCCTGCGGCGTTCTTCACCGACGACGCGTGGGTGCCGGTGGTGATGGGCGTGGTCGTCGCGCTCGTGGTGCACGTCGTCAAGGCGACCGCTCGGGTCGCGGCGAACGCCACCACCGGCGGCCTGGCCGCCCCGGTGCTCAGCACGGCCGAGGACGGCGCGTCGTTCGCCCTCGCGGCCGCCGCCATCCTCGTGCCGCTGCTCGCCGCAGCCCTGCTCGTCTGTCTCGCGGTCGCCGTCGTGGTGCTGCTGCGACGACGAGCGCGTCGACGGCGCGAGCGCGACGCGACCGCTGCTGTCGGACCCTGAGCACCTGCCCGCGTCAGCGGAGCTCAGCCGATCGGTCGTGCGCCTTCGGCACCCGGCAGCGCCGCGCGCGCGAGGATCGCAGCAGTCCCGCAGAGGGCGAGCACCGCGAGCACGAACCAGAGCCAGTCGCCCGCACCGAAGACGATGCCCAAGGCCCATCCGAACAGGCTCGAGCCGGCGTAGTAGCCGAAGTAGTAGAGCGACGAGGCCTGAGCCCTGCTGTCCGGTGTCGCCGCGATGGGGGCCCATCCCGAGGCCACGGCATGCGCACCGAAGAAGCCCGCCGTGAAGAGCAGCAGTCCGACGAGCACGACGATCGTGGTCGTGGTGAGCATCGCGGCCGCGCCGACGGCCATCACGAGGGTCGCGCCGAGCAGCACGGGATAGCGTCCGATCCGCGAGGCGAGTGATCCGGCCCAGGGGGACGAGACGGTCCCGGCGAGGTAGGCGAGGAAGAGCAGGGTCACCAGCCAGGCCGGAAGGTCGAACGGCGGCCCCGACAGATGGAAGCCGAGGTAGTTGTACACGGCGACGAACGCGCCCATCAGCAGGAAGCCCTGCGCGTGGAGGGCACGCTGGGCTCTCGATCGGAGCGGCCCGAGCAGGCGCGCTCCGAGTGCTCCGACCCGCCGCTCCCGATCCGGGACGAACCCCCGGGCGCGAGGGACGAGCCACAGGAACAGCACCGCCGCGCCCGCGCAGACGACGGCGACGCTCCCCATCCCGGTGCGCCACCCGCCGTGCTCGCCGACGATCCCCGACACGATGCGACCGAGGAGACCGCCGACGGTCGTCCCCGCGATGTAGCTCCCTGCGGCGGCCGCCGCGCTGCGCGCACTCACCTCCTCGCTGAGGTAGGCGAGGGCGACGGCCGGGACCGCGCCGAGCGCCACTCCCTCGAGCAGCCGGAGCACGAGCAGGAGCTCCATCCCCGTGCTCAGCGGTGCGAGCAGACCGAATGCCGTGGCGGTGAGGACGCCGATCGCCATCGCCGGCACGCGGCCGATGCGATCGGCCACCAGGGACCACGGGATGACCGCCGCCGCGAGTCCGAGCGTCGCAGCGGACACGCTGAGCGCGGCGGTCGCCGGGGCGATGGCGAGGTCCTCCGACAGCTGCGGCAGCACGGCCTGCGGAGAGTAGAGCTGCGCGAACGTCGCGATCCCGGCGAAAAAGAGCCCGGCGATCAGGCGACGGTAGCTCGGGGTCCCCGGCGCGTGTCCGGTGAAGGTCACCGTCGGCGGATCCGCTCCCAGAGCGCATCGGTCTGCGCCACCGTCTCGTCCAGCGCCCCCGAGGTGTCGATCACCTCGTCCGCGATCGCCAGTCGGCGGTCGTCCGAGACCTGCGCGTCGATCCGGGCCTGAGCCGCCTCCGCGCTCATCCCGCGGATCTCCACGAGTCGGCGACGGCGGACATCGGCCGGGGCATGCGCGACGACGATGAGATCCCAGGGATCCTCGACGCGCGCCTCCACGAGCAGGGGGACGTCGTAGACGACGACGGTCTCGGAGTCCGCGGCCGCCGCCTCGGCGAACCTGCGCTGGGACTCCGCCCGCACAGCGGGGTGGACGATCGCGTTGAGCCGCGCGAGCAGCTCCTCGTCGCCGAACACCCGAGCCCCGAGGCCCGCGCGGTCGAGGGATCCGTCCTCCGCGATCACCTCGGCCCCGAAGGTCTCCGCGATGCGCGTGAGCACCGGCGATCCGGGAGACTGGACATCCCGGACGATCTGATCGGCGTCGACGATCACCGCCCCGAGTTCGGCGAGACGCCGGGCGATCGTCGACTTCCCCGATGCGATGCCGCCGGTGAGCGCGATGAGAGGCATGACGCCAGTCTAGGGTTCGGGGTGGGCGTGCTCAGCGGGCGAGCAGCTGTCGTCGCGAGCTCACGACGCCGGTGTCGAACCCGGCGAGGTGGAGTCCCCCGTGGAAGCGGGCGTGCTCGATCTTCACGCAGCGGTCCATCACGACCGAGAGCCCTGCGGATTCCGCGATCGCCGCGGCGTCCTCGTTCCAGGAGCCGAGCTGCAGCCACAGCGTCTGCGCTCCCGCGTCGACGGCCTCCTGAGCCACGCCCGGCAGGTCCTCGTGCCGGCGGAAGACGTCGACGATGTCGGGAGTCACCGGGAGGTCCGCGAGGGACGCGTAGACCGGCTGCCCGAGGATCTCCTTCTCGCGGGGATTCACGAGGTAGACGTCATAGCCTGTGCTCGACAGCAGATAGGTCGCCACGAAGTACGAGGCCCGGGCGGGGTTGCCCGACGCGCCGACGATCGCGATCGATCTCGCGCGACGGAGGATGCCGAACCGCTGCTGAGCTCCGGGGCCCGTCCAGGTCCGCTCCGGCCGGCCCGCGTCGGCGCCGGGCAGGGCGCACGCCGCGGCATCCGTCGCCGCCGGGAGTGCGCACGCGTCGGGGGAAGAGGCGTTCGTCGAGGTCATCTGTTCCGTCCCGTCGCCGTAGTGAGAGCCTGATCGAGGTCCCAGATGATGTCATCGGCGTCCTCGAGTCCGACCGAGATGCGGATGAGGTCGGGTCGCACGCCCGCCCCCGCCAGCTGGGCCTCGCTCAGCTGCCGGTGCGTCGTGGATGCCGGGTGGATGACGAGGGTGCGTGCGTCGCCGATGTTCGCGAGGTGGGAGGCGAGCTGGAGACTCTCGATCAGCGTCTCCCCCGCCGCGCGGCCGTCGTCCGCCTTCACTCCGAAGGCGAAGACCGATCCGGGCCCCAGCGGCAGGTACTTCGCCGCGCGCTCGTGATGCGGATGCCCTTCGAGGCCCGCCCAGGTGACGTACTGGACGCGTGGATCGGACGCGAGCCAGTCGGCGACGACTCTGGCGTTCGCGACGTGCGCGTCGATGCGCTGCGGCAGCGTCTCCACCCCCTGGAGGAGATTGAACGCGGCCTGCGGGCTCAGCGCGGGACCGATGTCGCGGAGCTGCTCGGTGCGCAGCTTCGTCAGGAACCCGTACTCGCCGAAGTTGTCCCACCAGCGGATGCCGCCGTACGACTCGACGGGCTCGGTCATCTGCGGGAAGCGACCGTTCCCCCAGTCGAACGTCCCCTTCTCGATGACCACTCCGCCGAGGGTCGTGCCATGCCCGCCGAGGAACTTCGTCACCGAGTGGATCACGATGTCGGCTCCGTGCTCGAGGGGCCGGGCGAGGTAGGGCGTCGCGAGCGTCGCATCCACGACGAGGGGAACGCCGGCCGCATGCGCGACCTCCGCGAGCCCCTCGATGTCCGCGATCTCCCCCGAGGGGTTCCCGATCATCTCGACATACACGACCTTGGTCTCGGGCCGGATCGCGGCCGCGTAGTCGGCGGGGTCCGTGGAGGCGACGAACGTGGTCTCCACGCCGAAGCGGCGCAGCGTGACGTCGAGCTGGGTCACGGTGCCGCCGTACAGCTGCGCGGCGGCGACCACGTGGTCCCCCGCGCCGACGAGCGCGGCGAAGGTGATGAACTCGGCGCTCATGCCCGACGCGGTCGCGACCGCCCCGATGCCGCCCTCCAGCGAGGCGAGCCGCTCCTCGAGCGCGGCGACCGTGGGGTTGCCGATGCGCGAGTAGATGTTGCCGTACTTCTGCAGCGCGAACAGGTTGCCCGCATCCGCGGCGTCGTCGAACACGAACGAGGTCGTCTGGTAGATCGGCACCGCCCGCGCGCCCGTCGCCGCGTCGGGTGTCCCGCCTGCGTGGAGCGCCCTGGTCCGGAATCCGAAGCGATGTTCTTCCGTCATGATGTCCTCAGTTCTGCGGTCTCGAGCACGGTCGCGATGTCGTCGACGGCCCACGGGTTCTGCAACGACGTCGTGTCGCCGAGCGGAGCCGCCACGCGACCGGCGCGACGATCCTGCTCGGCCTCCCACAGCTCGGCGAGCAGCCTCCGCATGATCTTGCCCGACCTCGTCTTCGGCAGGTCGGGCACCACGACGATGTGCTTGGGCTTCGCCACCGGACCGATCGCGTGCGCGACCTGACCGCGCAGCTCGCTGGTCGAGACCTCAGAGCGTCCGGATGCGGTGACGAATGCGACCACGGCCTGCCCGGTGACCGCATCGGCCACGCCGGCGGTGCCCGCCTCCCCGACCGTGTCATGCGCCACAAGGGCGGATTCGATCTCGATCGTCGAGAGGCGGTGTCCCGACACGTTCACGACATCGTCGAGTCGACCGAGGATCCAGATGTACCCGTCCGCGTCTCGGGTCGCCCCGTCACCGGCGACGTAGTATCCGCCGTGCTCGCCGCGTCCGGCATACGCCGACCAGTACGCGTCGCGGTAGCGCTGCGGGTTGCCCCACACGGTCCGCGCCATCCCCGGCCACGGACGGCGCACGACGAGCGTGCCGGATCTTCCCGGCGCCACCTCATCACCGTTCGCGTCGACGACCGTCGCGTCGATGCCCGGCAGGGGCACGGATGCCGATCCGGGCTTGAGCGTCGTGACGCCGGGAAGCGGTGCGATCATCGCCGCCCCGGTCTCGGACTGCCACCAGGTGTCGACCACCGGGAGCTCGTCGCGGCCGAAGTTCCGTCGGAACCACACCCACGCCTCGGGGTTGATCGCCTCACCGACCGTGCCCAGCAGGCGAAGCGACGACAGGTCGTGCCCCTCCGGCAGATCGGCACCGAACCAGGTCATGAAGGTGCGGATGAGCGTGGGCGCGGTGTAGTAGACGGTGACTCCGTAGCGCTCGATGATCTCGAGGTGTCGCTCGCGGCTCGGCGTGTCCGGCGTCCCCTCGTAGATGACCTGCGTCAGACCGTTGGAGAGCGGGCCGTAGATCTCGTAGGTGTGCGCGGTCACCCACGCCAGATCGGCGGTGCACCAGTGCACGTCATCGGGCTTCGCGTCGAAGTGGGCCCAGTGCGCCCAGCTCGCGTGCGTGAGGTACCCGCCGGACGTGTGGACGAGTCCCTTCGGCTTCCCCGTCGTGCCCGACGTGTAGATGATGAAGAGCGGATGCTCGGCGTCGAACGAGGGCGCGACGTGTGTCGACGACGCGATGTCGACCACCTCGTGCCACCAGACGTCGCGACCCTCCGTCCACGGCACGTCCTGTCCGGTGCGCCGGAGGACGAGGACGTGCTCCAGATCGGGGAGGCCTGCCGCCGCGGCATCCGCCGTCGACTTCACCTCGGTCGCGGTGCCGCGTCGGAACTGCCCGTCGCTGGTGACCAGCAGCTTCGCGCCGGTGTCGCTGAGGCGGAACCGCACCGCCTCGGCGGAGAACCCTCCGAACACGAGGGAGTGCACGGCGCCGATGCGAGCACACGCCAGGGCGATGACGACGGTCTCCACGAGGACGGGCAGGTAGACGACCACGCGGTCCCCCGGCTCGATGCCGAGCGCATTGAGCGCATTCGCAGCCCGGGCGACGCGATGCTGAAGGTCGGCGTAGGTGACCGAGAGCCGGTCCCCCGGTTCGCCCTCGAAGTGCAGCGCGACCTTGTCGCCGCGTCCCTCCTCGACGTGACGATCGACGCAGTTGTACGCCACGTTGAGGCGTCCGCCGACGAACCAGCGGGCCGAGGGGACGGCCCCGTCGACGGGCGGGTCCCACTCCTGCGCGGTGTGCCAGGGCTCGGCCCATGACAGCCGCCGCGCCGCGTCCTCCCAGAACGCGGTCGGATCCGCTGCGGCCCGCTCGTACGCCTCGCCCGTCACATTCGCCTGCGCGGCGAACGCGGGCGGCGCGGGATAGCTGCGGGTCTCGTGCAGTCGAGCCTCGACGCCCGTCACGTCCATCTCCGGAGGAGGTGCTTCTCGACCAGCGCGAGCACGCCGTTGGTCACGGTGCCGAGCACGGCGAGCAGCACGATGGAGAGCAGTATCCGGTCGACCCGTCCGCTGCTCTGCGAGTCGGTGAGGAGGAAGCCGAGGCCCATCGACGAGGCGATGAGCTCTGCGGCGACGAGGAACAGCCAGGCCTGCGCGAGGGCGAGACGGAGTCCCGCGATCACCGACGGCACGACCGCCGGGAGCTGCACGGTGCGGAACAGGGACCATCCGCGCAGGCTGAACGAGCGTCCCGCCTCGACGAGGTGAGGGTCGACGTGACGCAGGGCCGATGCGACGGTGGTGTACACCGGGAAGAACGCGCCGATCGCGATGAGCGTGACCTTCGACTCCTCGCCGATCTGCATCCAGAGGATCAGCAGCGGCACCCACGCGAGCGACGGCACCGCACGCACGGCTGCGAGGGTCGGGCTCAGCAGGAGGTCCCCGATGCGCGACAGACCCACGATGCCGGCCGCCGCGAGGCCGATCGCCGACCCGATTGCGAAGCCCAGGAGCACGCGCTGCACGGAGATCGCGATATGGGTCCAGAGCTCGCCGCGTTCGGCAAGCTCCACGCCGGCCGCGAAGACGGTGGCCGGAGCGGGCAGGCGATAGGGCGGGACGACCCCGGTGGTGGTGACGACCTGCCAGGCGATCAGGATGACCGCAGGGAGCACGAGGCCGGCCAGGACCCGGACGAGCGGCTGATCCCACGCCCGACGCGCCGCGTTCCGCGGACGTCGACGCACGCCTGCCGCGGCGTCGAGGGCGTCCTGAGCGTCTGCGGGGACGACGACGCGCTGATCGATGTCCGTCACTCGCCGCCGACCGCCTTCTTCGCGAAGGCGTCGTTCACGATCGAGGACAGCGCCGCGTCGACCGCGTCCGCTCCGCCCTGCACATCGCCGGACTCCACGAGCACGGGCGCGATCTTCTCCAGCACGGAGATCTGGTCGTCGCCGGGCACGCCGCTCACATCGAGGTTGGAGCGCTCCTCGATGACGGTCGTCGCCACCGCGATGTCGATGCCCGCCACTTCCGCGAGCAGCGCGGCGGTCTCGTCGGGGTTCTCCAGCGCCCACTCACGTGCCTGCTCGTACGCGTCCACGACGGCCTGAGCGAGGTCGGGGTGGTTCTGGATGAAGTCCTCGGTGGCGTTGAGGAACCCGTAGGTGTTGAAGTCGACGTTGCGGTAGATGAGCTGGTCGCCCGACTCGACCTCGGCGGCGGCCATGATGGGATCGAGACCCGCCCAGGCGTCGACCGATCCTCCGTCGAGCGCGGCACGTCCGTCGGCATGCTGGAGGTTCTGCACCTCGACGTCGCCGACCGAGAGTCCCGCCTCCTCGAGCGACTGGAGCAGGAAGAAGTAGGGGTCGGTGCCCTTCGTGGCTGCGACGGACTTGCCCGCGAGGTCCTCCACCGACGTGATGTCGCTGTCGGGTCCGACCACGATCGCAGACCACTCCGGCTGCGAGTAGATGTCGATGACCTGGATGGGCGACCCGTTGGAGCGAGCCAGCAGAGCAGCGGAGCCGGCCGTCGATCCGACATCGATGGAGCCCGACCGCAGCAGTTCGTTGGCCTTGTTCGACCCGGCCGACTGCACCCACTCCACGGTCACGTCGTCGCCCAGGATGTCTTCGAGGATCCCCTGGTCGCGGATCACGAGGCTCAGCGGGTTGTAGGTCGCGAAGTCGATCGAGAGGGTGTCCGACGACCACCCGTCCGCAGCGGAGGAGTCGTCGGCGGTCGAGTCGGACGCGGAGGCGTTCTCGCCGGCGACGCAGCCGGTCGCGACGAGCATCATCGTCCCGGCGAGGGCGATCGCGGGGACGATTCGGCGGGTGATGGTGCTCATCGGTTCTCCTCGGGGGACGTGCGGTGATGGGTGTCGACGCCGAGTCCCTCGAGGAGGTCGGCGCGAAGGTCCGCGAGGCCGCGATCGGCGCGGTCACGGGGGCGGATGCCGGGAACGGAGATCGTCTGCGCGACGGACGCGGCAGCCGATTCCGGTTCATCGCCGAGCGTGCGGAGCAGCAGCACGCGGTCGGCGAGATACAGGGCCTCCTCCACGTCGTGGGTGACGAGGAGGACGGTGGTCGGCTCGGCGGCGTGGATCTCGAGCAGCAGATCGTGCATCCGCAGACGAGTGAGGGCGTCGAGCGCGCCGAAGGGCTCGTCGAGGAGAAGGACCCCGGGGTTGCGGGCGAGGGCCCGGGCGAGCGAGGCGCGCTGCGCCATGCCGCCGGACACCTCACGGGGGCGCTGATCGGCCGCATGATCGAGCCCGACCAGCCGGAGCAGCTCCTCGACCCTGTCTCGTCCCTTCTTCCGCGGCGTGCCGCGGGGCAGTCCGAGCGCGACGTTCTGCGCGATGGTCCGCCACGGCAGCAGGCGCGGCTCCTGGAACGCGATCGCGGTGCGCTCGTCGACGTCCGCGACGGCGGTGTCATCGAGACGGATGCTCCCGCTCGTCGGGGTGTCGAGTCCGCCGATCAGCCGGAGCAGCGTCGACTTGCCGCAGCCGGACGGACCGACGATGGCGACGATCTCACCGGCCGGGATCTCCAGCCGCACGTCGCGCAGCACGTGGCGTGACCCACGGGACAGGGGGAAGGAGCGCTCGACGGCCTCGAGCCGCACGGCCTGCGCCGCGCCGGCGCTCTCCGCCGCGCGCGACGCAGCGGGCGCGTTCAGGAGGGAGGTCATGCCCTCATGCTGTCGGAGATCGCCCGGTCGTCTCGAACCGCCGCGTAATGTTCGGTCACGGAACGGGATCGCCGCCGTGCTGTGCCGACATCCGCCCTGGCCGGAATGCGGAACGGGCCGCCACCTCCGAAGAGGTGACGGCCCGTTCAGGCAGTGATGCTCAGGAGTTGCCGCCCGAGAGCTTCTCGCGCAGAGCCGCGAGAGCCTCGTCGTCAGCCAGCGTGCCCGCGCCTGCGGTCTCGCTGGAGAACGTCTGGCCGCCGAAGTCCTCGCCGGCAGCAGCCTCGGCCTCGGCCGCCTTGGTGACCTGGGCCTTGTGCGCCTCCCAGCGAGCCTGGGCCGCAGCGTACTCCTGCTCCCATGCCTCGCGCTGGGCGTCGAAGCCTTCCTTCCAGGCACCCGTCTCGGCGTCGAAGCCCTCCGGGTACTTGTACTCGCCGTTCTCGTCGTACTCCGCGACCATGCCGTACAGTGCCGGGTCGAACTCGGTGCCGTTGGGGTCGACCGACTCGTTGGCCTGCTTGAGCGACAGCGAGATGCGGCGACGCTCGAGGTCGATGTCGATGACCTTGACGAAGACCTCTTCGCCGACGGAGACGACCTGCTCGGCCAGCTCGACGTGCTTGCTGGAGAGCTCGGAGATGTGGACGAGGCCCTCGATGCCGTCTGCGACGCGCACGAACGCACCGAACGGGACGAGCTTGGTGACCTTACCCGGCGTGACCTGTCCGATCGCGTGGGTGCGGGCGAAGACCTGCCACGGGTCCTCCTGCGTCGCCTTCAGCGACAGGGAGACGCGCTCGCGGTCGAGGTCCACCTCGAGGATCTCGACGGTGACCTCCTGGCCGACCTCGACGACCTCGGAGGCGTGCTCGATGTGCTTCCAGGACAGCTCGGAGACGTGCACGAGGCCGTCCACGCCGCCCAGGTCGACGAACGCACCGAAGTTGACGATCGACGAGACGACACCCTTGCGGACCTGACCCTTGTGCAGGTTGTTGAGGAACGTCGTGCGGGACTCGGACTGCGTCTGCTCGAGGAGGGCGCGGCGCGAGAGGACCACGTTGTTGCGGTTCTTGTCGAGCTCGAGGATCTTCGCCTCGATCTCCTGGCCAAGGTACGGCGTGAGGTCGCGGACGCGACGCAGCTCGATGAGCGAGGCCGGGAGGAAGCCGCGGAGGCCGATGTCGACGATGAGGCCACCCTTGACGACCTCGATGACGGTGCCGGTGACGACGCCGTCGTTCTCCTTGATCTTCTCGACGTCTCCCCAGGCGCGCTCGTACTGCGCACGCTTCTTGGAGAGGATCAGACGGCCTTCCTTGTCCTCCTTCTGGAGAACGAGAGCCTCGACCTCGTCGCCGACCTTGACGACCTCGTTGGGGTCGACGTCGTGCTTGATGGAGAGCTCGCGCGAGGGGATGACGCCCTCGGTCTTGTAGCCGACGTCGAGCAGGACCTCGTCGCGGTCGATCTTGACGATCGTGCCCTCGATGATGTCGCCGTCGTTGAAGAACTTCAGGGTCTTCTCGACCGCGGCCAGGAAGTCCTCAGCAGATCCGATGTCGTTGATGGCGACCTGCTTGGTGGCCGGGGCGGTCGTTGCGGTAGTCATGTAGTGGGTTGTCCTTGTTGAATGGAACTCGGGCTGGGAGCGCAGGCCGCGCACGGCCGGAGGAGCGCTTCTCAGCGATTGGATTGTGGAGTGCTGTCACGAAGGCATGCACAGGCATGCCACGAGTGACACTTCAGGCTATCAGATCTCGCGGGTGCGTGTCGGGCCGGAATGCTGACCCCGGCGCCGCGCGCTGACAGACTGTCGTCATGCCCCGCGCCGACAAGCTGCTCCTGCTCGACACCGCCAGTCTGTACTTCCGGGCCTTCTACGGCGTGCCCGACAAGGTGACCGCCCCCGACGGCTCCCCCATCAACGCGGCGCGCGGGCTGCTGGACATCGTCGCGAAGCTCGTCACGCTCTACGAGCCGACCCACGTGGTCGCCTGCTGGGACGACGACTGGCGCCCGCAGTGGCGGGTCGACCTGATCCCGAGCTACAAGGCGCACCGAGTGGTCGAGGTCGTTCCGGCCGGGCCGGACGTCGAGGAGGTGCCCGACCCCCTGGAGGCGCAGATCCCTTTGATCCGCGAGACGCTCGGGCTGCTCGGCATCCCGATCATCGGCGTCGCCGAGCACGAGGCCGACGACGTCATCGGCACGCTCGCCACGCATGCGGGCATGCCCGTCGACATCGTCACCGGCGACCGCGACCTCTTCCAGCTCGTCGACGATGCGCGGGACGTCCGGGTCGTCTACACGGCCCGCGGGATGAGCAACCTCGAGATCGTGACGGATGCGGTCGTCGTCGGCAAGTACGGCGTCCTGCCGTCGCAGTACGCCGACTTCGCGACCATGCGCGGCGACGCGTCGGACGGCCTGCCGGGAGTCGCCGGCGTGGGCGAGAAGACCGCGGCGACCCTGCTGAAGGAGCACGGCGATCTCGCCGGCATCCGCGCGGCGGCCGAGGCGGGAGTCGGGATGAGCGCCGGAGTGCGGGCGAAGGTGCTCGCGGCGGCCGAGTACCTCGAGGTCGCGCCGACCGTCGTCGCGGTGGCGACCGATCTCGACATCACCGCTCCCGAGGACCCCCTGCGACCGCTCGACCCGGCCGAGGTCGACGCCGCGACGGCGGTCGCGGAGAAGTGGAACCTCGGGTCCTCGATGACGCGCGCCATCGCCGCGGTGGCGACGACCGGAGGATGAGGCGCCGCGTCAGCCCGCCCAGGCGAGCAGGCGCTCGAGACCCCAGGTCGTGACGATGCGCGCGGCCGGCACACCGAGCCGTTCGGCGCGGGCCGCGCCGTGGTCCAGCAGCGAGAGCTGTCCGGGCGCGTGCGCATCCGAGTCGATCGAGAAGAGGCAGCCGGCCTCCAGCGCGACGGCGATGAGGTCGTCCGGGGGATCCTGACGCTCAGGGCGGGAATTGATCTCCACCGCCACTCCGTTCTCCGCGCAGGCGGCGAAGACGGCCGCCGCATCGAACTGGGACTCGGGCCGCGTGCCGCGATCCCCCTGCACCAGCCGCCCGGTGCAGTGCCCGAGCACGTTGACCCGCGGATCCGACACGGCCGCGATCATCCGCGCCGTCATGGGCCGGGAGTCCATGCGCAGTCGGGAATGGACGGATGCCACCACGATGTCGAGCTCCTGGAGGAGCGCATCCTCCTGGTCGAGGGAGCCGTCCTCGAGGATGTCGACCTCGATGCCCGCCAGCAGCGTGAACCCGTCGTCCGACTCGGCCCGCACGAGCGGCATCTGCTCGCGGAGCCGCTCCGCCGACAGCCCGCGGGCCACCCGCAGCCTCGGCGAGTGGTCGGTGATCGCCTGATACTCGTGACCGAGCGCGCGCGCCGCTGCCGCCATCACGGCGATGGGCGTCGTCCCGTCGGACCACTCGGTGTGGGCGTGCAGGTCGCCGCGCAGCCTCCCACGGAGCGTGGACACGATCTCCGGCTCCACCTCGCCGCGCAGCTCGACGAGATAGTCGGGCGTCTCCCCCGCCTGCGCCTGCCGGATCACGGCGAACGTCGACTCGCCGATCCCCTTCGCGGCGCGGAGCCGGGTCGGATCGTCCCTGACGTCGGCGGGCAGTTCCTGCAGGGTGGCCGCGGCCTGACGGAACGCCTTCGCGCGATACCGCGATGCGCGCTCGCGCTCCAGCAGCGAGGCGATCTCGAGCAGTGCCGCGACGGCGTCCATGGTTCCTCCTAGGCGGTGGCCGCGCTCGCGAGCTCGCGGCTGACGCCGATCCACTGATCGAGCTTCGCCGCCGCACGCCCGTCGCCCACCGCGGCCGATGCGCGCTCGTACCCCTCGCGAAGCCGCTCGAGGATCGGACGCTGCACCTGCGTCGCGTCCTGCGACAGCTCGAACGCCACGATGCCGGCGGCGGCGTTGAGCAGCACGATGTCGCGCACCGGCCCCGTGTCGCCGGCCAGGGTGCGACGGAGCACCTCGGCGTTGTGCTCGGGAGAGCCGCCGATGAGGTCGCTGAGGTCGGCGATCGGGATGCCCAGGTCGCGCGGGTCGAGGTCGTGCTCGTGGATGTCGCCGCGGGTGACCTCCCAGATCCGGCTGTGCCCGGTGGTCGTCAGCTCGTCGAGACCGTCGTCGCCGCGGAAGACGAGCGCGGTCGCCCCGCGCGTGCGGAACACGCCGGTGATGAGCGGGACGCGCTCGATCTGCGCGACGCCGACCGCGTTCGCCTCGGCGCGTGCGGGGTTGCAGAGCGGGCCGAGCATGTTGAAGACGGTCGGCACGCCGAGCTGCGCGCGCACCGCACCCGCATGCTTGAAGCCGGGATGGAAGGCGCCGGCCCAGGCGAACGTGATGCCGGTGCGGTCGAGGATCGCGGAGACGGAGTCCGGGTCGAGGGTCAGTTCCAGGCCCAGGGCGCTCAGCACGTCGGAGGAGCCGGACGACGAGCTCGCGGCGCGGTTCCCGTGCTTGACGACGGGGATGCCGGTGGCGCCGATGATCACGGCCGCCGTGGTCGAGACGTTGACCGTGCCGACGCGGTCGCCTCCCGTCCCCACGATGTCGAGCACGTCGGGCGAGACGGGGAGCGGCACAGCGGCTTCGAGGATCGCGTCGCGGAAGCCGACGATCTCGTCGATCGTCTCGCCCTTGGCGCGCAGAGCGACGAGGAAGCCCGCGAGCTGCGCCTCGGTCACATCGCCGCGCATGATCTGGCGCATGGCCCAGGTCGACTCCCACACGCTGAGGTCGCGACGCTCCAGGAGGATGGTGAGCACATCGGACCAGGTCAGGGAATCAGCCATGTGTGCGATCCTATCGGCGTCGAGAAAACGTGCAGGCAGTTCCGCACGCGGCGGCGGTCCGACGGCATCCCCCGTTTCCCGCGGATTCACCGAGGATTCGCAGTGTTTTCTTAGGGTCCCCTAAGTCGCTGCACACGGAATCGAGGGCACGAGGTGCGAGAATCATGCCCGCGCATCGGCCATAATGGAGGGGTGACGACCTCAGCGACGCATGCCCCGGCGGCAAGAACCATCAAGCGCCCCAATCCGGTAGCTGTCGGCACCATTGTGTGGCTCGGCAGCGAGGTGATGTTCTTCGCGGGACTCTTCGCGATCTACTTCACGCTCCGCAGCACCTCCCCCGATCTCTGGGCCGACCGCACCGAGCTGCTGAACGTCCCGTTCGCGTTCGTCAACACCGCGATACTCGTGCTCTCGTCGTTCACCTGCCAGATGGGCGTGTTCGCCGCGGAGGACCTGCAGCCCTATCGCATCGCCAAGGGGCAGAAGAACGGCGCGGGCCGCCGCCGGCTCTTCGGCTGGGGCATGGTCGAGTGGTTCTTCCTGACCTTCGCGCTCGGCGCGATCTTCGTCTCCGGCCAGGTCTGGGAGTACGCGCAGCTGGTCGCAGAGGGCATGCCCATCAGCGCCGACTCCTACGCATCCGCTTTCTACATCACCACGGGCTTCCACGCCCTGCACGTCACCGGCGGACTCATCGCGTTCCTGCTCGTCATCGGACGCGCGTACGCGGTCAAGAACTTCCGGCACAAGGAGGCGACCTCCTCGATCGTGGTGTCCTACTACTGGCACTTCGTCGACGTCGTCTGGATCGTGCTGTTCGTCGTTATCTACTTCCTGAAATAAGAGCGGAGCTGATCCCCGAGATGGCACGAGAGAAGAAGCGCCGTTCGAACGGCCGTCGCAGCCCACTGGCAGCGGCAGCACTCATCGGAGCAGGACTCCTGATCACCGGCGCCGTGTACGCCGGCGCGACGGCGGCGATCGCGTCGACCGACACCCGGTCTTCGGCAGCGAGCACGCTCACCGCCGAAGACGGCGCGAAGCTGTTCACCGCCAACTGCGCGACCTGCCACGGCCTGAACCTGCAGGGCACCGCGAACGGCCCCAGCCTCTACGGCGTGGGCGAGCTGGCCGTGGAGTTCCAGGTCTCGACCGGTCGCATGCCGCTGCAGATGCAGGGACCGCAGGCGCCGCAGAAGGCGCCGCAGTTCACCGAGGAGCAGATCCGCGCCATGGCGGCGTACGTCCAGTCCGAGGCCCCCGGTCCGACCTATCCGTCCGACGAGATCATCGACGGAGGGGGCGATGTCGCCAACGGGGCGGAGCTCTTCCGCGTCAACTGCGCGATGTGCCACAACGTGGCAGCCGCCGGCGGCGCGCTCACCGAGGGCAAATACGCCCCGGCCCTGACCGAGACCAGCGCGTTGCACATGTACGCGGCCATGGTCACTGGCCCCCAGAACATGCCCGTCTTCGGCGACATGAACCTGTCGGACGAGGACAAGCGCGACATCATCTCGGCGCTGCTCTTCCAGCAGCAGTCCGTGCAGATCGGCGGCTTCTCGCTCGGTTCGCTCGGACCGGTCTCCGAGGGCCTGTTCGTCTGGATCTTCGGCATCGGCGCTCTCGTCGCCATCACCGTGTGGATCACGGCGAAGTCCAACTGACGCTTATTCATCGAAGAGGAACGTACGAGGAGCACCATGGCACACGACGACGACTCGCAGGCTCTTGACAGGGCCTACCAGCCCTCTCCGGGGCTGGGTGTCGCAGTCAGCGATCCCGTGCAGAACCCGGGGCTGCCGCCGCACCGCGAGCGGATGACCGACAAGGATCCGCGCGCAGAGAAGGCTGCGGAGCGTACGGTCTACACCTTGTTCTACCTCTCGCTGGCGGGAAGCATCTGGGCGGTCGCCGCCTACATGCTCTTCCCGATCGAGAGCGGCGCACTGATCGACATCCGCCAGAACAACCTCTTCATCGGGCTCGGCATCTCGCTCGCGCTCCTCGCGATCGGCATCGGCGCGATCCATTGGTCCAAGGCGCTCATGAGCGACAAGGAGCACATCGAGCACCGCCACCCGACCCGTGGCAAGGATTCGACGCGCGAGGCCGCCGTGAAGGCGTTCTCCGACGCGAACGAGGAGTCCGGCTTCGGTCGACGTACCATGATCCGAAACTCGCTTTTCGCGGCGATCGTCGCCTCGATCATCCCCGGAGTGACGCTCTTCCGTGGTCTCGCGCCGCACAGCACCCCGGACGATCCCACCGCGGGCGACCCGGTCGCGCTGCTGAAGCACACGATGTGGAAAGAGGGAGCCCGCCTGGTGCGCGACCCCGAGGGCACCCCGATCCGCGCCGCGGACGTCACCCTCGGTTCCGCCTTCCACGTCATCCCGGAGGAGCTCGTGGATGTCAGCCACGCCGACGGCTACCTCGAGGAGAAGGCCAAGGCCATCGTCCTCATGATGCGGCTGCGCCCCGAGCAGCTCATCGAGGCCGAGGACCGCAAGACCTGGTCGTATGACGGCATCGTCGCGTACTCGAAGGTCTGCACCCACGTCGGCTGCCCCGTCGCCCTGTACGAACAGCAGACGCACCACCTTCTCTGCCCCTGCCACCAGTCGCAGTTCGATGTGACGGACCACGCCAAGGTCATCTTCGGCCCGGCCGCGCGTCCGCTGCCTCAGCTGCCCATCACCGTCGACGACGAGGGCTACCTCATCGCGCGCAGTGACTTCACCGAGCCCGTCGGCCCGAGCTTCTGGGAGCGCTATTGAGCACCGCAACGCTGTCCAAAGACGACAAGGACACCAAGGCGCCTCTCGGCGGCCGCTTCGTCGGCGCCGCGTCGAACTACATCGATGAGCGCACCAGCCTCTCCGGCTTCGTCAAGGAGCTGGGTCGCAAGATCTTCCCCGACCACTGGTCGTTCATGCTGGGTGAGATCGCGCTGTGGAGCTTCGTGGTCGTGTTCCTCTCCGGAACCTTCCTGACGTTCTTCTTCGAGGCCTCCATGGTCGAGACGCACTACACGGGTGCCTACGCCCCGATGCGCGGGATCGCGATGTCGGCGGCACTCGAGTCGTCGCTGAACATCTCGTTCGACCTGCGCGGCGGTCTCCTGGTACGCCAGATCCACCACTGGGCCGCTCTCGTGTTCATCGCCGGCATCGGCGTGCACATGCTGCGCGTGTTCTTCACGGGTGCGTTCCGCAAGCCGCGCGAACTCAACTGGGTGATCGGCTTCGTGCTGTTCATCCTCGCGATGGCCGAGGGCTTCACCGGTTACTCGCTCCCCGACGACCTGCTCTCGGGCAACGGCCTCCGCATCATCGACGGAATGATCAAGGGCCTCCCCCTGATCGGCACGTGGACCTCGTTCATGCTCTTCGGCGGCGAGTTCCCCGGAACCGCGATCGTGGGTCGCCTCTACACGCTGCACATCCTGCTGCTGCCGCTGCTCGTGATCGGACTGATCGTGGTGCACCTGATGCTCATGATCATCAACAAGCACACGCAGTTCGCCGGCCCCGGCCGCACCAACGACAACGTCGTGGGCTACCCGATGATGCCGGTCTACATGTCGAAGATGGGCGGCTACCTGTTCATCGTGTTCGGTGTGATCGTGCTGATCGCGACCTTCTTCCAGATCAACCCGATCTGGAACTACGGACCGTACGACCCCTCCCCCGTTTCGGCGGGAACCCAGCCCGACTGGTACATCGGCTTCGCCGACGGAGCGCTGCGACTGGCGCCGTCGAACCTCGACGTCGTGTTCCTCGACCGCACGTGGTCGTTCGGCATCCTGCTCCCCGTCGCGGTCCTGGGTCTGTTCATCGTCGTCGTCGCCATCTACCCGTTCCTCGAGGCGTGGATCACGGGCGACAAGCGCGAGCACCACATCGCTCAGCGTCCGCGCAACGCGGCGACCCGCACCGCGATCGGCGCCGCCGGCGTCATCTTCTACGCGGTCCTGTGGGCGGCGGCATCCTCCGACCTCATCGCGACGCACTTCATGCTCACGATGGAGGGCGTGATCCACACGCTCCAGGCGCTGCTCTTCGTGGGTCCGGTGCTCGGCTACTTCGTCACCAAGCGCATCGCCCTCGCGCTGCAGAAGAAGGATCGCGAGATCGTCCTGCACGGCTTCGAGTCCGGACGCATCGTCCGCCTCCCCGGTGGCGAGTTCATCGAGGTGCACCAGCCGGTCGACAAGTACGACCGCTGGAAGCTCATCGACGTCGACGGATACGAGCCGCTCGTGGTCCGTCCGAACGCCAAGGGTCGGATCTCCTGGACCGAGAACCTCCGCTCGTCGATGTCGCGCTGGTTCTACGAGGACCGTCTCACGCCGCTCACGCAGGCCGAGGTCGAGGCGGCGGACGCCCATCAGCACCACGTGCTGGAGCAGGACGAGGAGATCGAGCTCGCCGAGATCCGGGGCGCGCATGAGCGGGCCGGATTCCCCGACGCCCCTCTGACGGTCGAGGAGACGCACGTCGACGAGACGCCGAACACCCCCAGCACGGTCATCTCGACCGAGCCGGTGAAGAAGCCTCGGAGCAAGAAGACCGACGACGAGGCCTGATCAGGCCGACGCGATGAAAGGGCCCTGTCCATCTCGGACAGGGCCCTTTCATGTGGGCGTGGAAGGATCGTGACATGACGTCCGTCCGCCTTATCCGCTCTGACGCTCTCGCGCCCGCCCTTTACGCCCATGCGGCGACAGCACCCGCCGGCTCGCGATTGGTCTTCCTCGCCGGCGCCTGCCCTCTGTCCCCCGATGGCTCCACGATCGCTCCCGGAGACTATGCGGCGCAGGCCGCGCAGTGCGTGAGGACCCTGCGGGAGGCGCTGACGGCCAGCGGTGCCGTTCTCAGCGACGTGATCAGCACCCGTGTGCTCGTCGCCTCCTCGTCACAGGCCGACCTGGTGGCGGCCTGGGACGTGATCCACGAGGCTTTCGGCGACCACGACGTTCCGAGCACGCTGCTGGGCGTCACGGTGCTCGGCTACGACGACCAGCTGGTCGAGATCGAGGCGGTCGCGGTCATCGCGGAGGACGTCGCCATCGCGGAGGACGCACGATGAGCGCCGCGGTCAGACCCGCGACGGCGGCCGATGCGGAGATCGTGGAGGCCATCGAACGCGAGGCCGACTCCCTGCTCGTCGACAGCCTCGGCGCCCCGCAGTGGCCCGATGCGGGCGATGCCGTCGCGCGGATCGGGGGTCCCGGGTACGTTCTCCTGCTCGAGGACGGCGACAGCGACTCCCCCGTCGGGTTCGTGCATGTCCTGGACGCCGACGGCCACGCCCATCTCGAGCAGCTCTCCGTGATCCCCGCCGCCGGTCGTCGTGGACACGGGCGCAGGCTGGTGACCGCGGCGCTCGAGGAGGCTCGCGATCGCGGCTACACGCGCGTCACCCTGCGCACCTACGCCGAGATTCCCTGGAACGCGCCTTTCTACGCGACCTTCGGCTTCCTGGAGAGCCTCCCCGAGACACCGTTCCAACGAGGTCTCGTGGAGACGGAGGCGGCGATCGGCATCGACCGTTTCGGGCGGCGCGTCCAGATGACGATCGATCTCTGAGATCGCCCTGCTCGCGTCCGGCGCGGCGTCTGGCGGGATCCCGCGCATCGGAGTCCGGATGCTGCGGGTGCGGTCTCACGCCGCTCCCTAGGCTGAGAGGATGATCGATCGTGCCGAATACTACGCCGCCAGACTCGCCTACGAGACGGATGCCAGCGACGTCCACGCCGCGCTGAAGGCCGGAGACGACCTCGTGGTGGTCGATGTGCGCTCGGACGAAGCCTGGGCGCAGGGACGGGTCTCAGGGGCCGTGCACATGCACTACAGCGAGATCGCCGCTCGGGCTCCGCTCGAGATCGCGGCGAATGCCGCGGTCGTCGTGTACTGCTGGAGCCCCGGGTGCAATGCCGGCGCGAAAGGCGCCCTCGAATTCGCGAAGCTCGGCTATGCGGTGCGCGAGATGATCGGCGGCTTCGAGTACTGGGTGCGGGAAGGCTTTCCCGTCGAGGATGCCGACGGCGTGCACCGTCGGCCCGTCGACCCGCTCACGGGCATCGCTCGAGTGCGCACGCGCGCCTGACGCCGACGGACCTCTCCTGGCCGCACGGGCCGCTGCGAGAGACGCAGCGTCACGACAGAGGCCCCGGGGAACGATCCCCGGGACCTCTGTCGTGACGATCAGCGGGCGAAGTTGCCGCGGTAGTACTCGTACACCCAGCCGACGATCGCGATCACGAAGATCGACAGTCCGATCGGGAGCAGGAACTGTCCGACCGCCAGACCGACGACGAAGACGCCCGCCGATGCCGCCAGCACCAGCGGCCACCAGGACCAGGGGCTGAACTCACCGAGCTCGGGGTCACCGTCGTCGATGTCGCTCGTGAGGATGTCCTCGGGAAGCTCACCGTTCTGCGCCTTGTGCGTGCGATCGAGGTAGAACGCGATCATCGCGCCCATGAAGGCCGAGAAGAACAGCGCAACGGTGCCGACCCACTCGATCTTGTTCACCAGATCGACATCGGGGTGGGCGAGGATGTTCCAGCCCGTGTAGACCACGCCCATCAGGGCGAAGAATGCGGTGAGGACCCACCAGAGGATGACGTTGTCGCGCATGGCTCAGTGGCCCTCTCGCTCGCCGGGTGCGGTGGTTGCGAACTCGGCCGCCTCCGGATGATTCAGGTCGAATGCCGGACGCTCGCTGCGGATGCGCGGGATCGAGGTGAAGTTGTGACGCGGCGGCGGGCACGACGTCGCCCACTCGAGCGATGCTCCGTAGCCCCAGGGGTCGTTGACCGTGACCTTGGGTGCCTTGCGCGCCGTGATCCACACGTTGAGGAAGAACGGCAGCATCGAGGCACCGAGGATGATCGCACCGATGGTCGACACCTGGTTGCCCCAGGTCCAGCCGTCGGCCTCCGAGTAGTCGGCGTACCGGCGGACCATGCCGTCGACGCCCAGCCAGTGCTGGATGAGGAACGTCATGTGGAAGCCGATGAACAGCATCCAGAAGTGCACATAGCCGAGGCGCTCGTTGAGCATGCGGCCCGTCCACTTCGGCCACCAGAAGTAGAAGCCCGCGAACATCGCGAAGACGACCGTTCCGAAGACGACGTAGTGGAAGTGCGCCACCACGAAGTACGAGTCGGACAGTGCGAAGTCCAGAGGCGGAGCAGCGAGGATGACGCCGGTCAGGCCACCGAAGACGAACGACACGAGGAAGCCGAGCGCGAACACCATCGGCGTCTCGAATGTGACGGATCCTCGCCACAGCGTGCCGATCCAGTTGAAGATCTTCACACCCGTCGGGACGGCGATCAGCATCGTCATCAGGGCGAAGAACGGAAGGAGCACCGAGCCGGTGACGTACATGTGGTGCGCCCAGACCGCCACCGACAGCGCGGCGATCGCGATCGTCGCGTAGACGAGGGTCTTGTAGCCGAAGATCGGCTTGCGGCTGAACACCGGGAAGATCTCCGAGACGATTCCGAAGAACGGCAGCGCGATGATGTAGACCTCGGGATGCCCGAAGAACCAGAAGAGGTGCTGCCACAGCAGGACGCCGCCGTTCGCCGGGTCGTAGATGTGGGCGCCGAGCACCCGGTCCGCTGCCGCAGCGAAGATCGCCGCGGCCAGCACCGGGAAGGCCATGAGGATGAGGAGACTCGTGATGAGCGTGTTCCACGCGAAGATCGGCATGCGCCACATGGTCATGCCCGGCGCGCGCATCGTGATGATCGTGGTGATGAAGTTCACCGCGCCGAGGATGGTCCCGAAGCCCGAGATGCCGAGTCCCAGCATCCAGAGGTTCCCACCGGCACCCGGCGAGAACGAGGCGCTCGCGAGCGGCTGATAGGCGAACCAGCCGAACGATGCGGCACCCTGCGGAGTGAGGAATCCAGCGACGGCGATCGTCGACCCGAACAGGAACAGCCAGAAGGCGAAGGCGTTGAGACGCGGGAACGCCACATCGGGGGCGCCGATCTGCAAGGGCAGGATCGCGTTCGCGAAACCCGCGAAGAGCGGGGTCGCGAACATCAGCAGCATGATCGTGCCGTGCATCGTGAACAGCTGGTTGTACTGCTCCTTGGTCGGGACGATCTGCATCCCGGGTGCGAACAGCTCGGCGCGGATGACGAGGGCCATCACGCCGCCGAGGAGGAAGAACAGCACCGAGGCGATCAGGTACATGTACCCGATGGTCTTGTGGTCCGTGGAGGTGATCCACTTGACGACGATGTTGCCCTTCTGCTCGACGCGCGAGGAGCTCATCAGAGCGGCCTGGCGTGCCGGCAGAGTGGTGGGACGGGAGCGAGGGGCCTCGTCGGTGCGGGGTGCTTCAGTGGTCGACATGGCTTACTCCTCTCCTTCCTCGGAGTCGTTCTGGGGGGTGGTGCCGGGGTAGTTCGCGAGACGGTCGTACGCGTCCGTGATGTCGCCGGTGTTGCCTTCCTCCTCCAGGGACTGGAGGTAGGCGTCGTACTCGTCCTGCTCGACGACCTTGACGTTGAAGAGCATCATCGAGTGGTACTCGCCGCAGAGCTCGGCGCACTTGCCGGCGTACTCGCCCACGCGGGTCGGGATGAAGGACCAGGAGTTGTCCTTCCCGATGTACATGTCCTTCTTGTAGAGGAAGTCGATGATCCAGAAGGAGTGGATGACGTCGCGCGACTGGAGGTTGATCGTCACCTTCTGGTCGACCGGGAGCACCAGCGTGGGCAGCTGGCCCTGATCGATGTTGCCCGCGGCATCGGGCTGCGCCTGGATGCCCATCGTCCACACGGCGTCGGAGTTGTCCTCCTCGTCGCCGTCGTACTGGAAGTCCCACGCCCACTGCTTGGCGATCGCGGTGATCTCGACGTCGGGCTCGTCCCACTTCGTCTCGATCGCCGCCTGGTCGCGGGCGGTGAAGAAGAACATCCCGAGGACCAGGATGAGCGGCACGATCGTGTAGAAGATCTCGATCGGCATGTTGTACCGCATCTGCACGGGCAGACCGGTCTGGCCCTTGCGACGGCGGTAGGCGATCGCAGCCCAGGCCATCAGGGCCCAGGTGATGACTCCGACGGCGAGCAGGACGATCCAGGAGTTGACCCAGAGCGACGACACGCGCTCGGTCTGGTTCGTGGCTGCAGGTCCGTCGTCCACGAAGCCCGGGAGGTAACCGTTCAGCTCGGTGGTGGTACATCCAGCCAGGGCCACGGCGGTCACCACTCCCAGAGGAAGAGCGACCCAACGAAGGCGGCGATTCGAGGGCACGATGCACCTTTCAGATTGCGGACAGGGCACACCCAAGTCTAGGGCAACCTCACACCTGATTCATGCCAACCACGCAGGTTGGCGGGCCTCACCGGGTCAGTGGAAGCTGTCTCCGCAGGCGCAGCTGCCCGCGGCGTTGGGGTTGTCGATCGTGAAGCCCTGCTCCGAGATCGTGTCCTTGAAGTCGATGGACGCGCCGTCGAGATACGGGACGCTCATGTTGTCGACGATGACCTCGACGCCGTCGAAGTCGACCGTCTCGTCGCCCTCGAGGAAGCGCTCGTCGAAGTACAGCTGGTAGATCAGGCCGGAGCATCCGCCGGGCTGCACGGCGACGCGCAGACGCAGGTCGTCGCGTCCCTCCTGCTCGAGAAGGTTCTTCACCTTCGTCGCCGCGGCGTCGGTCAGCTTCACGCCGTGCGCCTGGGTGGTCTCTGCCGAAGTCAGTGTGGTGTCGCTCATGTCGCTCCTTGTGACGGGCCGTGCTCGCACGGCTGGTACCTCGATTTTACCCTCCGCACCACGGCAGGGGCTCGGCGCTCGCGGCGCGCGTCAGATGACGATGTCGTTCATGCGTGCGAGCAGCAGCGCCTCGGTGGCCACCGCGTGCCGGAACGTGTCCAGGTGCAGCGACTCGTTGGGGCTGTGCGCGTGGGAATGCGGGTCCTCGACGCCCGTGACCAGGATCTGCGCCTGCGGGAACTCCCGCACGAGATCGGCGATGAACGGGATCGACCCGCCGACGCCCAGGTCGATCGGCGCCACCCCGTATCCGTCGCGCATCGCCTCGCGGGTGAGCGCCACGGCCCAGCCGCTCGTGTCGACGAGGAAGCCGTTGCCGAGGTCGACGTCCGAGAACGTGAGCTCCGCTCCAAACGGCGCGTGCGCGCGCAGGTGCGCCTCGAGGGCGGCATAGGCGTCCTCGCCGGACTGCCCGGGGGCGACGCGCGCGCTGATCACGACGGTGACCTCTGGCAGCAGCGTGTTCGACGCAGCGGCGACGCTCGTCGCGTCGATCCCGATGACCGTGACCGACGGCTTGTTCCAGATGCGGCTGAGGATCGTGCCGTCGCCGATCGGGGATGTGCCGGGGAGCAGCCCCGCCTCGTCGCGCAGCGTCTCCTCCGAGTAGTCGGGAGTCGGCGCGTCCCGTTCGGTCATCCCCTCGACCGCGACCGAGCCGTCGGCGTTCCAGAGCGTGGCGAGCATCGTGACGGTGGCCATCATCGCGTCCGGGACCGCGCCGCCGAACATGCCGGAGTGCGAGGCGTGGTCGAGGGTGCGGACCCGCACGGTGAAGCGGGCGTTGCCGCGCAGCGAGACGGTCAGTCCCGGGGTCGTCGAGTCCCAGTTGCCGGAGTCGGCGACCACGATCGCATCCGCGCGCAGAGCGTCCTTGTTGTCGGAGAGGAACTGCGCGAACGACCGGGAGCCGTACTCCTCCTCGCCCTCGATGAACATCGCGATGCCGAGCTCGAGGTCGTCGCCGAGCACCTCGGTCACGGCGCGGATGGACGCGACGTGGGCCATGATCCCCGCCTTGTCGTCGGCGGCGCCCCGGCCGTAGAGGCGGCCGTCGCGCACCGTCGGCTCGAAGGGCGGCGTCTGCCACAGCGCGTCGTCCCCGGGAGGCTGCACGTCGTGGTGCGCGTACAGGAGGATCGTCGGCTTGCCGTTGCGCGCCGCTCGGGTGGCGAGAACCGCGGGCTGCCCGACCTCGTCGGTGCCGGGGACGGCCGCGCGCAGGATGCGGACCTCGTCGAACACCCCCGTCGCGGACGCGAGCGCCGCGACCGCCTCCGAGCTGCGCTCGAGCTGCGTCTGGTCGAATGCCGGCCATGCCATGCCGGGGATGCGCACGAGCGCACCGAGGTCGCTCAGCGCGGCCGGGAAGCCGAGCGCGGCGGCCTCCAGGACGGCGGCCTCGCGATCGTCGGACGGAATCGGATCACCGGGCAGAGCAGGAGATGTCATGCGAGTAATCTTAAGGTGAACCCTTCACCCGAACCGAGGATCCTCGTGGCCACTACCCCCTCCACCCCTTCGACGAACGACGACGCCCCCGAGACGCCCGCTCTCGGCAAGGGGCGCGCGACGCCGACCCGCGCGGAGCAGGAGGCGGCGCGTCGTCGCCCCCTCGTCGCGAACACGAAGGAGGCGAAGGCCGCCGCGCGCGCCGAGCTCGCGGAGCGCCGCAACCGCGCTCAGGCCGGTCTCGCCGCGGGTGAGGAGAAGTTCCTGCCGGCACGCGACAAGGGACCGCAGCGCCGATGGGTGCGCGACTACGTGGATGCCGGGTGGCACCCCGCGGAGTTCGTCATGGGCGTCATGGTCCTCGTGATCCTCATCTCCCTGCTCCCGCCGAACCTCGCGATCGCCGGCTTCGCCATCGCGGGCTGGGCCTACCTCGTGATGATGGCCTATCTGGTGCTCGCCATCGGCGGCATGATCCTGCTCGGCATCCGGGTGAAGCGCAAGGTGGCCGCGAAGTTCGGCCAGGATCGCATGGAGCGCGGCCTCGGCTGGTACGCGGCCATGCGCTCGTTGCAGATGCGCTTCATGCGGCTGCCCAAGCCGCAGGTCAAGCGGGGGCAGCACCCCGCCTGATCGCGTCGCCCCGATCCACCAAGAGGCGTCCCCTGCTCTGCGGAGCGGGGGACGCCTCTTCGTGGATCAGAGTGCTCAGCGGCGGGCGAGCCCTCGGTTGATCTCTCGTCCCCAGAACGGTCCGCGGTAGAGGAACGCCGTGTAGCCCTGCACGAGGGTCGCGCCGGCGTCGAGGCGCTCCTGCACGTCGGAGGGCGTCTCCACTCCCCCGACGGCGATCACGCAGAAGTCCGACGGGACGACTCCGCGGACGAGGCGCAGCACCTGCAGCGACCGCTCCTTGAGCGGCGCTCCCGAGAGCCCGCCGGCACCGGCCGCCTCGACGATCGCGGGATCGGTCAGCAGTCCGTCCCTGCTGACGGTCGTGTTGTGCGCGATGACGCCGGCGAGTCCTTCGTCGACCGCCATCGTCGCGATGGCCGTGATCTCCTCGTCGGGCAGGTCGGGGGCGATCTTGACGAGCAGGGGCGTCTCGCCCGACGCCGCTCGAACGGCGCGCAGCAGCGGCGCCAGCGTCTCGACCGCCTGCAGTCCGCGAAGGCCCGGCGTGTTCGGAGAGGACACGTTGACCGCGAGGTAGTCCGCGAGCGGAGCCAGGCGACGTGCGGATGCGACGTAGTCCGCCGTCGCGTCCTCGACGTCGACGACCCGGCTCTTGCCGATGTTCACCCCCACGACCGTGTCCGGCGCTCCGCGGCGGAGCGCGGCGAGGCGTCGGGCCACCGCATCCGCTCCCTGGTTGTTGAACCCCATGCGGTTCACGACCGCCCGGTCCGCGATGAGACGGAACAGCCGCGGCTTCGGGTTGCCGTCCTGCGGGATGGCGGTCACGGTGCCGACCTCGACGTGCCCGAAGCCGAGCGCGGCCAGCCCCCGCACCCCGACGGCGTTCTTGTCGAAGCCGGCCGCGATGCCGAACGGCGAGGGGAAGGTCACGCCGAGCGCCTCGACCCGCAGGGACGCGTCCGGTCTGGTGAGCGCGCGCGTCGCCCACGCGAACGGGGGCGCTCCGAGCACGCGGATCACCGCCATGCCGGCGTGGTGGGCGAACTCGGGATCGAAGCGCGAGAGGACAGCGCGGAAGAGCAGCGGATACATCCCTGCCAGATTACCGGTCGGCGGGCTCCCGCTCCGTGTGGTCGGCGCGCAGCTCGGTGATGGCGCTCTCGAAGTCCTCCAGCGACTCGAACGCCTGGTAGACGCTCGCGAAACGGAGGTAGGCGACCTCGTCGAGATCGCGCAGCGGGCCGAGGATCGCGAGCCCGATCTCGTTGGCGTCGAGCTGCGAGACGCCGGTCTGGCGCACCGCCTCCTCCACGCGCTGCGCGAGGATGGCGAGGTCGGCCTCGGTCACCGGACGTCCCTGGCAGGCCTTGCGGACGCCGGAGATGACCTTCTCACGACTGAAGGGCTCCATCACGCCGGAGCGCTTGATGACATTGAGGCTCGCCGTCTCGGTGGTCGTGAACCGCCCGCCGCACTCGGGGCACTGACGTCGCCGTCGGATCGACAGACCGTCGTCGCTGGTGCGCGAATCGATGACACGGGAGTCGGGATGACGGCAGAAGGGGCAGTGCATCTGACCGATCCTACGCGGTGAAGCGCGCCTCGACGGCGTCGCCGTGGGCGGGCAGAGCCTCGCTGTGCGCGAGCGCGACCACGCCGGCCCTGACCTCGGCGAGAGCGGCGCGGTCGTACGAGATCACCTGCTGCGGGCGCAGGAACGTGTATGCCCCGAGGCCCGGCGCGTAGCGCGCCTGACCGCCGGTCGGCAGCACGTGGTTGCTCCCCGCCATGTAGTCGCCGAGACTCACCGGCGTGTGGTCGCCGACGAACACGGCCCCTGCGCTGGTGAACGACGCCGCGGCGGCCTCGGCATCCACCAGGTGGAGTTCGAGGTGCTCCGGCGCATACGCGTTGCTGAACGAGGTCGCCATCGCGCGGTCGTCGACGAGCACGATGGCGGACTGCGGTCCGTCGAGTGCGACGGAGACGCGGTCGGCGTGCCGCGTCGCGGCGGACTGCCGGGCGATCTCCGCACCGACGGCGTCTGCGAGCTCCTGCGAATCCGTCACCAGCACGGCGGAAGCCTGCTCGTCGTGCTCCGCCTGGCTCACCAGATCGGCGGCAACGAGGCGCGCGTCGGCCGACGAGTCGGCCACGACGAGGATCTCGGTCGCCCCCGCCTCGGAGTCGGTGCCGACGACGCCCGCGACGGCGCGCTTCGCCGAGGCCACATAGTTGTTGCCGGGCCCCGACACGGTGTCGACCGGGTCGAGACCGATCGCGTCGATGCCGTGGGCGAACGCGCCGATGGCGCCGGCGCCGCCCATGGCGTAGATCTCCGTCACGCCCAGCAGGCCGGCCGCGGCGAGGATGGTCGGGTGGATGCGGCCGTCCTGGTCGGACTGCGGCGGCGAGGCCAGGGCGATCTGCTGCACGCCGGCGACCTGCGCCGGCACCACGTTCATGATCACGCTCGACGGGTAGACCGCCTTGCCTCCGGGGATGTACACGCCCACACGGTGCACCGGCTGCCAGCGCTGCGTGATCGTCGCGCCCGGGCCGATCTCCGTCACCCGGGCTGCGGGCACCTGGGCGGTGGAGGCCTCACGCACGCGGCGGATCGCCTCTTCCAGCGCCGACCGCACCGCGGCGTCGAGCGACTCGAGCGCGTCGGCGACGTGCTCGGCAGGTACGCGGATCGCGTGTCCGGCGACGCGATCGAAGCGTTCGGCCTGCTCGCGCAGAGCCGCTTCTCCCCGCTCGCGCACGTCCTCGACGATGCGGGCCGCGGTGTCGAGGGCTTCGGCACGGGCCTGCGTGGCGCGCGGAACGGCCGCGAGCATGTCAGCCGGCGAGAGCTCGCGCCCCCGCAGATCGATGGTGCGCACGGTCAGCCCTTCGTGATGTCTGCGATGTCGTGCAGGTAGCCGATCCTGCCGTCGTCGTGTCGAACCACGTAGGCGCCGCCGCGATCCTCGATCACGAGCGCCCAGGCGCTCGGGCCGATGCGGAAGAGCACGTCGCCGCGCTCGTCGTGCACGTCGCGCTCGGTGGGCGCGAGGATCCAGAACGGCTGCCCCGTCTCGGGCGTGGCGGCGGGTGCGAGGTCGGCGTCGGTCGACGGATCCACCGCGGGGAACGCCGTCGTCTCGGTGGCGTCGACGTCCTGCGCCGTCGTGCCCATGAGCGACTCGATGCTGCCCGTGTCGGAGACGATCTCGGGCTCCTGGTTCCACGAACGGCGAGAGTAGGACGGCACGTAGTCGTCCTCTGCGGTCGCCTGCTCGGTGCCGGTGCCCCCGCCGGACGCGTGGGACGCGAGCGGGACCTGCTCGGCGATATCGAGCCGGGCGACCTCGTCGGTGGCCTGCTGGCCGGACAGCTCGACGTCGAGCTCCGCCGGGGCCCCCGCGCTCGGCGTGGTCACCGCGGATGACCGCTCGTCGCCGAGGCCGGGGCTGTAGGTCGGGGCCGGGTCGGAGACGACGGCCGGACCCGCCGCCGCGGCCGTGAGGCCGTCGGCGGTGAGGCCGTCGGCGGTCGGGGGCGAGGCGGTGAGGCCGTCGGCGGTCGGGGGCGCAGCGGCGAAGCCGTCGGCGTCGGGCGAGGCGTCGGTGCCGTCTGCAGCCTGCGTCGTCGGGGCCTCCTCCGACCTCGGCGTCGATTCGGGGCGCGGCCGGGCGATGACCGGACGGACCGGATTGGCGTTGCGGTGCGCGAGGGTGACCAGGCGACCGTGGAAGTCCTCCTTCAGTCCCGGGATCAGCGGGGCGAAGACGGTCAGGACGACGAGCGCGAGCGACGCGACCAGCTGGACGATGCCGTTCGCGCTGAGTGCGACGATCCCGAAGTCGATGCTGACCGCGACAAGGTTCCACAGGTCCGCGATCCAGTACACGGCCGCGACCGAGAAGGCGACCGAGGCGAACTGGTCGATGCCCAGCGAGCCGACTCGGCGGATGCCGTCCGGTGAGAACCGTCGCAGGATCAGCAGGAACACCGCGACCGTCGGGACGCCGATCGGAAGGATCCACTGGATGCCCGTGCCCCAGATCGATGCGTCGGCGAGGTGCGGGAAGAACGACGCGATGAACGCGACCAGCCAGACGCCGACGATCAGCAGCTCTCGCAGGGTGAACCCGAGGATGCCGAACTCCGGCGTGACCTCGTCGTCGTACAGGACGCCGTCTTCGGGTTCGAACGACTCGTCGTCGACGAGGTGCTCCGCTGACGTCGTCGCGTCCTGGGCGTCCGGCGCCTCGTCGTCGCGGAAGGAAGAGTCCGTGCTCATGGGAGTCCTTTCGTCACGGTGCGGGCGTCGGCGGCCCTGCACCCAACGGATCCTGATTTTACCCGGGTGCGTCCTGGAGGACAGTACAGGAATCGTGTGAGGCGGGCTCTCAGCCGAGGCAGGCGGGGCCCAGGAGCGACTTGAGATCGCCGAAGAGATCGGCCGAGACCTTCACCGGCATCGGCACGTCGAAGACCTTGGCCGTCCCGCCGCGATGCACGCGCAGGACCACCTCGGTCTCCCCGTTGTGACGGCGCAGAACGTCGGCGAGCTCGTTCATCACGCGCTCGGTGGCCCTCTGCTCCGCCAGCACGAGCGCCAGCGGACCAGCCGCGTCGAACGAGCCGACATCCGGTGCGAACGCGGACTGCGCGTGCAGGTTGAGACCATCGTCGCGTCGCGACACCCGACCGCGGACGGCGAGGATCGAGTCCTGCTGCAGGATGTGCTGGAACTCGGTGTAGGTCTTGCCCATGAACATGACCGTCACCTCGCCGTTGAAATCCTCGACGGTGATCATGCCGTAGGGGTTGCCGCTGGCCTTGGCGACGCGATGCTGCACGCTGGTGACGAGTCCGGCGACCGTGACCTGGTCGCCGTCCTGCAGATCCTCGGAGTTGTTGAGGTCATGGATCGAGATCGACGCGTGCTTGGCGAGCGGCACCTCGAGCCCGGCGAGCGGGTGATCCGAGACGTACAGGCCGAGCATCTCCCGCTCGAACGCGAGCTTGTCCTTCTTGATCCACTCGGGGCGTGCGGGGACCTTCGCCGGCGCCGCCTCCTCCATGCCGTCGTAGAGACTGTCGAAGTCGAAGCCGATGGCGCCCTGCGCCTCGTTGCGCTTGCGATCGACAGCCGCTTCGACGGCATCCTCGTGGACTTCGAGGAGTGCTCGGCGCGAGTCGCCCATCGAGTCGAATGCCCCCGCCTTGATGAGGGACTCGACCGTGCGCTTGTTCGACACGTGCAGCGGCACCTTGTCGAGGAAGTGGTGGAACGACGTGAAGCGCTCGTCCTTGCGGGCCTGCACGATGCCGTCGACGACGTTGCTGCCCACGTTCCGCACGGCGCCGAGACCGAAGCGGATGTCGTCTCCGACGGCGGCGAAGTAATTGATCGACTCGGAGACGTCCGGCGGCAGCACCTTGATGCCCATGCGGCGGCACTCGTTCAGATAGAGCGCCATCTTGTCCTTCGAGTCGCCGACGCTGGTCAGCAGCGCCGCCATGTACTCGGCGGGATAGTGAGACTTCAGGTAGGCGGTCCAGTACGACACGAGTCCGTAGGCCGCTGAGTGCGCTTTGTTGAAGGCGTAGTCGGAGAACGGCAGCAGGATCTCCCACAGCGCGTTGACCGCACCGTCCGAGTACCCGTTGGCGTGCATGCCCGCCTGGAAGCCCTCGAACTGCTTGTCCAGCTCGGACTTCTTCTTCTTGCCCATCGCGCGCCGGAGGATGTCGGCCTGTCCGAGCGAGAAGCCCGCCACGCGCTGGGCGATGGCCATGACCTGCTCCTGGTAGATGATCAGGCCGTACGACTCGTCGAGGATGTCGGCGAGCGACTCGGTGAACTCGGGATGGATCGGCGTGATCGGCTGCATGCCGTTCTTGCGGAGCGCGTAGTTCGTGTGCGAGTTCGCGCCCATGGGTCCCGGGCGGTACAGGGCGATGAGCGCCGAGATGTCGCCGAAGTTGTCGGGCTTCATCAGACGCATGAGCGAGCGCATCGGACCGCCGTCGAGCTGGAAGACTCCGAGTGACTCGCCCTTGCCGAGCAGCTCGTACGCGCCGCGGTCGTCGAGGGCGAGGTGCTCGAGATCGAGCTCCTCGTTGCGGTTCGAACGGATGTTGTCGAGCGCGTCGGAGATGATCGTGAGGTTGCGCAGCCCGAGGAAGTCCATCTTGATCAGACCGAGCGTCTCGCAGGACGGATAGTCGAACTGCGTGACGATCTGGCCGTCCTGCTCGCGGCGCATGATGGGGATGATGTCGAGCAGGGGTTCGGACGACATGATCACGCCGGCCGCGTGCACGCCCCACTGGCGCTTGAGCCCCTCGAGTCCGAGGGCGCGGTCGAACACCGTCTTCGCCTCGGGATCGGTCTCGATCAGCGCGCGGAACTCGCTCGCCTCCTTGTACCGCGGGTGCGCCGAGTCGAACATGCCGTCGAGCGGCATGTCCTTGCCCATGACCGGCGGCGGCATCGCCTTGGTCAGTCGCTCGCCCATGCTGAACGGGAAGCCGAGGACGCGACCGGCGTCCTTCAGGGCCTGCTTGGACTTGATCGTGCCGTAGGTCACGATCTGAGCGACGCGCTCGGAGCCGTACTTCGCCGTGACGTAGTCGATGACCTCGCCGCGACGGCGGTCGTCGAAGTCGACGTCGAAGTCGGGCATCGAGACGCGGTCGGGGTTCAGGAAGCGCTCGAAGATGAGCCCGTGCTCCAGAGGATCGAGATCGGTGATCTTCATCGCGTACGCGACCATCGAGCCTGCTCCGGAACCACGCCCAGGACCGACGCGGATGCCGTTGTCCTTCGCCCAGTTGATGAAGTCGGCGACGACGAGGAAGTAGCCGGGGAAGCCCATCTGCAGGATGATGCCGGTCTCGTACTCTGCCTGCTTGCGCACCTTGTCGGGGATTCCCCCCGGGTAGCGGTAGTGCAGCCCGTTCTCGACCTCCTTGATGAGCCAGCTGTCCTCGGTCTCGCCGTCCGGAACCGGGAAGCGCGGCATGTAGTTGGCGGAGGTGTTGAACTCGACCTCGCAGCGCTCCGCGATCAGCAGGGTGTTGTCGCACGCCTCGGGGTGGTCGCGGAACATCTGCCGCATCTCGGCGGCCGTCTTGATGTAGTAGCCGTCGCCGTCGAACTTGAAGCGGTTGGGGTCGTCGAGCGTCGACCCCGACTGCACGCAGAGCAGAGCCGCGTGCGCATCCGCCTCGTGCTGATGCGTGTAGTGCGAGTCGTTGGTCGCGACGAGAGGGATGTGGAGGTCCTTCGCGAGGCGGAGCAGGTCGGTCATGACCCGACGCTCGATCGACAGGCCGTGGTCCATGATCTCGGCGAAGTAGTTCTCCCTGCCGAAGATGTCCTGGAACTCCGCTGCCGCGGCGCGGGCCGCGTCGTACTGGCCGAGTCGAAGACGGGTCTGCACCTCGCCGGACGGGCAGCCCGTCGTGGCGATGAGTCCCTTGCCGTAGGTCTGCAGCAGCTCGCGATCCATGCGGGGCTTGAAGTAGTACCCCTCCATGCTCGAGCGCGAGCTCAGTCGGAAGAGATTGTGCATGCCCTCCGTGCTCTGACTCCACATCGTCATGTGGGTGTAGGCACCGGACCCCGAGACGTCGTCGCTCTTCTGATCGGGTGATCCCCACTGCACGCGCGACTTGTCGCTGCGGTGCGTGCCCGGGGTGACGTAGGCCTCCAGACCGACGATGGGCTTGACCCCCGCCGCGTTCGCCGCCTTGTAGAACTCGAAGGCGGCGAACGTGTTGCCGTGGTCCGTCACGGCGATGGCCGGCATGCCGTAGTCGGCGGCCGCCTGGGTCATCGCGCCGATCTTCGCCGCACCGTCGAGCATCGAGTACTCGCTGTGCACGTGCAGATGGACGAAGGAGTCGGATGCCATGCGTTCGAGTCTACTTTCGGCATCCGACATCGGGCGTCGACCGGCCCGCTCACCGACGGCTTCCGCCGGGCTCGGTCAGGGGGCCGAATCGACCACCCTGACGCTCTGCGTCGTGACGTAGGTGGGCACGGAGTCCGGGACCACGGTCCCTCCCGACCCGAGCGTCGTCGTCAGTCGCGTCACCAGAGCCGTCCGGGTGTCGATGGAGATCGAATCCGTACGCTCGTCCGGGGCGGAGCCGGCGAAGGTGAGGGTCACCACGTCTCCCTCACTGCCGGAGATCGCGATGCCCGGCACCAGGCTCAGCGCCCGGAACATCGCCGCACGGAGGTCCACGGGGGCCAGTCCAAGCTGCAGCTCCTGCATGAGGACCACCACGGCCGTCGCATCCTCCGTGCCGGGCTCCGCGCCGTGGCCGTACGCGACGATCCACTCGAGCAGCGCCGAGGGGTCGCGGGGCATCTCCGGGTAGTGCCGGAACATCTGGTTCGGCACGGCGTCGCCGGCGTTCGGATCCCCGCTGCCCTGGTAGCGCTGGATCGACGGCCCGCCCTCCGTCCGCCAGCGGAACTGGGCCAGCCACTCCTCGGATCGCGCCGCCGCGTCCGTGCCGAAGAGCTCGACGACCTCCAGTTCGGGAGCGAACACGTCGACCCACTCGCCCGAGGTGTCCCCTGGGATGTAGGACGTGTAGGAGTTCGTGACGATCCAGGCCGAGGTGGCCTGCGCGCGCGTCGAGTTCACGGGATCCTCGGGAGAGTACAGAACCAGCTGAGAGTTGTGGTGCTGGATCTCGAGGTACTGGCCGGGGCCGGCGACGGGCCCCGGGTTCATCCCGAGGATGCTCGCTGCGCCCGTCAGCACGGAGGCGGCGGTGACCGGCTCGGCGGTCGGTTCCGGCGTCGGCGCCGGGGTGAACACGCCTCCCGGCTCGCGCGGTGGCACCGCCTCCACGACGGGCGCGGGCTGCGGCGCCGTGACGCCGGCGATCACGACGGCTGCGGCGGTCGCGATCGCCGCAGCCGCGACGATCCCCGAGGCCAGCACCCATCGACGCGTCTCCGGTCGGCGCGCCCGCCGCGGCTCCTCCGCCCGGATACCGTCCAGCAGCCGCGCGCGGGCGGCCGCGAGGTCGTGGTCCGCCACCTCCACGGAGGGAGCGATCCCCCTCACCTTCTCAACGATGTCCAACGGCCTCTCCCTTCTCGTGCTTCTTCTCGAACGCGCGGATCTTCCGATCCCCGTCCAGCTTCCGGCGCACCCTGTTGAGGCGGGATCGCACGGTGCCCACCGGCACCCCCAGCGCCGTGGCGATGTCGTCGTAGCTCATGCCCTGCCAGGCATAGAGCAGAAGTGTCTCCCTGTCCTTCGGGGCCAGCGCCGAGATGCGCGCGCGGAGGGTCGCGACCTCCCTCGCGGCATCGATGCGGCTCATCGCATCGTCCAGCCCGCCGAGGGTGGACACGTCATGCTGCGGGACGGATGCCGCGAAGGACCGCCACTGCTTCGCCTCCACGGTGCGGTGGCGACGGATCACGCGGGACGCGATCCCGATCAGCCAGGGTGCGGCGGAGTCGGCTGAGGGGTCGAAATCCGCGCGGCGTCGGAAGGCGACGAGGAACGTCTCGCTGAGCACGTCGTCCGCGACCTGACGCCCGACGCGGTACGCGGCGAACGCCAGGACGCTGCGCGCGTGACGGTCGAAGAGCTCCGCGAAGGCGCTCGGCTCGTCCTGAGACCGTCTGATGATCTCGCTGTCTGTGCTCACACTGTGTATTGCCCCTGATCGAGCGCGCGGTTCACGCTTTCTGCGACGTCCCCGTCAGATCGAGTCGCATCAGCACCCGAGGGAACCCGTCGAGCACGGATCCCGTGTCCGCCGCCTTCTCGAACCCGGCCTTCTCGAACAGCCGGCGCGTACCGACGTACGCCATCGTCAGGTTCACCTTCTCGCCCTCGTTGTCGACGGGATACGCCTCCACCGCCGGGGCGCCCCGCTCCCTCGCGTACGCCACGGCGCCGTCGACGAGCGCGTGGGAGATGCCCTGCTTGCGATGACCCGGCCGCACGCGGATGCACCACAGCGACCACACGTCGAGGTCGTCGACGTGCGGGATCAGCCTGTTCCTGGCGAAGCTCGTCTCCCGGCGCGGATGCAGCGCCGCCCACCCGACGGGTTCGCCCTCGAGGTACGCGATGACCCCGGGTGGCGGATCCTCACGGCAGAGCTCTCGCACCCGATCGGCCCTGGCGGGTCCGCGCAGCGCCTGGTTCTCCCTGCTCCCGATGCGATAGCTGAGACAGAAGCACACGTTCGACGTCGGCTTCTTCGGGCCGACGAGCGCGGCCACGTCGGCGAACTCGGTCGCCGGTCTCACCTCGATGGCGGTCATGCGCTCAGTCTCGCGCACACCGCCGACGGCGACCAGTGCGTCAGTCGCCGCGGAGGACGTCGAGCGCGTGCACGAAGTCGGCGGGGTACGGCGACTCGAACTGCACCCACTCACGGGTCGCGGGGTGCGCGAAGCCGAGCTGGTGCGCGTGCAGCCACTGCCGCGTGAGGCCGAGGCGGGCGGACAGCGTCGGATCGGCTCCGTAGAGCGGGTCTCCCACGCACGGATGCCGGTGAGCCGCCATGTGCACGCGGATCTGGTGGGTGCGTCCCGTCTCGAGATGGATCTCCAGCAGAGCGGCACCCGGGAACGCCTCGAGCGTCTCGTAGTGCGTCACCGACGGTTTCCCGTCCGGCACCACGGCGAACTTCCAGGAGTGATTCGGATGACGACCGATCGGGGCGTCGATCGTGCCGGACAGCGGATCCGGATGCCCCTGCACGACCGCGTGGTAGATCTTCTCGACCGTGCGCTCCTTGAAGGCGCGCTTGAGCGCGGTGTACGCGCTCTCGGTCTTGGCGACGACCATGAGGCCGCTCGTCCCGACGTCGAGTCGGTGCACGACCCCCTGCCGCTCGGGAGCCCCGCTGGTCGCGATGCGGAAACCCGCGGCGGCGAGGGCGCCGACGACCGTCGGGCCGTCCCAGCCGAGCGACGGGTGCGCCGCGACGCCGGTGGGCTTGTCCACGACCACGATCTCGTCGTCGTCGTAGACGATGCCGAGCTCGGGAACCGCGATCGGGATGATCCGCGGCTCCTCCTTGGGCTGCCACTCGACCTCGAGCCACGCGCCGCCGCGCAGACGGTCGGACTTGTCGAGGACAGCGCCGTCGAGGCGCACGCCGCCGGCAGCGATGACATCCGCCGCGAAGGTCCGCGAGAAACCGAGCATCTTCGCGAGGGCCGCGTCGACGCGGCTGCCGTCGAGCCCGTCGGGAACGGGCAGGGAACGCGATTCCACCGTCAGCGTCCGTCCTCGGCGGACGAGCCCGCTGCGGCATCCGATCCGCCGTGCTCCTCGGCGACCGCGGCCGCCTCGGCGTCCTCGTCGGTCTCGACGGGCGCGTGATCGCGCTCGCGGGTGCCGTCGAAGCGAAGCCCGAAGACGACGAGGAGGGCGACCGAGATCATGCCGGTCACGATGAAGATGTCCGCGACGTTGAAGATCGCCGGCATCATCCAGGGCATGGAGATCATGTCGACGACATGGCCCATCGGGAAACCGGGATCGCGGAGGAGTCGATCGGTCAGGTTGCCGAGCACGCCGCCCAGGAGGCACCCGAGCACCACGGCCCACAGACGGGACCGCAGACCGAACGCCTTCCAGATGATGACGCCCGCGACGACCGCCAGCGCGATCGTGAAGATCCAGGTGACGTCGGACCCGAGCGAGAAGGCCGCGCCGGGGTTGCGCACGTAGTACAGCTGGAGGAACTCTCCGAGAACCGGCACCGGCTCCTGCAGGGGCAGGTTCTCGATCGTGAGGTGCTTCGCAAACTGATCGGCGGCCAGTACGACCGCTGCGAGAACCGCAACGAGCGCACCGGCCGCCGACCGACGAAGAGGACGGCGTCCTGGCAAGAGGACGACCTACAGTCCGATCGCGGAGACCGGGGTCGAGTCCGTCGACGCCGACTTCTCGTCGAGGTCGCGGAGCTGACCCTCGATGTAGCCGCGCAGCTGCGAGCGGTAGTCGCGCTCGAAGTTGCGGAGCTCGGTGATGCGGGCCTCGAGCGTGTTGCGCTCGCGCTCCAGACGGGCCGACTCCTCGCGCTGCTTGGCCTCGGCCTCGGTGCGGATGCGGTTGACCTCGCCCTCGGCGTCGGCGATGAGCTGGGCGCGCTTGGCCTCACCCTCGGCGACGTGCTCGTCGTGCAGGCGCTGCGCGAGCTCGATGATGCCTGCGGTCGCGGTGGCGGAGCCCGACGGGGCCGGCTCTGCCGGAGCGGCGGCCGGCGTCGCTTCGGCCGGAGCGGCGGGCGTCTCGGCGGCCGGAGCCGCGGCGGGGGTCGCACCAGACTCGAACGCGGCCAGCTTGGCCTTGAGCTCGACGTTCTCCTCGAGGGCCTTGCGCCACTCGATGACGATCTCGTCGAGGAAGTCGTCGACCTCGTCCGGGTCGAAGCCGTCCTTGAAGCGGACGTGCTGGAACTGCTTGGTGACGACGTCATCCGGGGTAAGTGCCATGGGTGGCTCCTTCGATGAGTTCGGTTGCCAGTTTCGAGAATGGCGTGGTCGTGATGTGGCGCGAACCCGGGGCGCGCACCTGGGAGCCAAGCATAGCCCCCGAGCCTGAGCGTCGCGATGCCGCGACACTCGCGTGCGGCCGAAGTCGCACCGGGGTCAGATGAAGATCCGGACGATGTTCATGAGGATCAGGACGATCAGGACGGTGATCGAGAATCCGAAGTCCAGGGACAGCGAGCCGATGCGCAGCGGCGGGATGATGCGCCGGAAGAACCGGACCGGCGGATCGGTGATCGTGTACACGACCTCGGCCGCGACGAGGCCTGCGCCCTTCGGACGCCACTCCCGGTTGAACATCGGGATGTAGTCGAGGATGAGACGCGCGAACAGGACCAGCAGGTACAGCAGGAGCAGCAGGTGGACGATGCTCGCGAGGACCGAGACGAACCCCACGGGTTACGACTGGTCGAAGCTCGCGGACTCGGCGTCCGCGTGCGCGATTCCCCCGTGACCGGACACCGCGATGTTCTCCGGCGAGAGCAGGAAGACCTTCGAGGTGACGCGCTCGATGCGGCCGTACAGCCCGAGGGAGAGACCGCTCGCGAAGTCGATCAGACGGCGAGCGTCGGCGTCGCTCATCTGGGAGAGGTTGATGATGACCGGCACGCCTTCGCGGAAGCTCTCGGCGATGAGCTGGGCATCGCGGTACTGCTTCGGGTGCACGGTGAGGATCTCGTTCACTGCCCCTCCTGCGGGCTGACGCACCGCGACGGGACGACGCAGCGGGGTGACCGGAGCCGGGACCGGCTCTTCGCGGTCGCGGTCACGGTCGTGGCGGGCGCGGGCCGGGGCCTGCGTCTCCTCCTCGTAGACCTCTTCCTCGTCGGCGAGGCCGAGATACACCATGGTCTTCTTCAGCGGGTTACCCATCGTGTCCTCCGGTTCGAACGTCTCGGGCTGGTCTGATTAGAGGTTAACCCCGCTCGGGGCGGGGTCCTGTGATTGCGGAGCCGATCCGCAGGTGTGTCGCGCCCGCGGCGATGGCCTCGACGAAGTCGCCGGTCATGCCGGCGGAGATCCAGTGCGCGGTCGGCTCGACCGTGCGGATGTCGTCCGCCACCGCGCGCAGGCGTGCGAATGCCGACGCGGGCTCCTCGTCCAGGGGTGCGACCGCCATGACGCCGCGGAGGGCGAGGCTCGGCAGCTCGAGGATGTGATCGGAGAGGGCGCGCGCCTCGTCGGGGCCGACGCCTCCGCGCCCCTGATCCTGCGTCAGGTTGACCTGCACGAGGACGTCCAGGACGTCGTCGCCGTCCGCCGCGCGGTGCAGGGCGTCCGCCAGGCGAGGGCGGTCGACGGAATGGACGACGTCGGCGCTGCGACGGATCGCCGCCGCCTTGTTCGTCTGCGCCTGCCCGATGAAGTGCCAGCGGAGGTCGAGGTCCGCCAGCTCGTCGGCCTTGGCGCCGAGCTCCTGCTGGCGGTTCTCCCCCACCTCCCGCACGCCCAGCGTCCGCAGATCGCGGACGAGGGACGCGGGATGGAACTTCGTCACCACGATCCGGGTGATCTCCCCCGGATCGCGGCCGGCCAGGCGCGCGGCGTCGACGATGCGCTCATCGATCGCCGACAGCCGCGACGCCAGGTCGGTCACTTCAGGAATTCGGGGATGTCGATGTCGTCGTCGGCGAACGCCGGCTCGATGCTGGTCGTGGTGACGCGCTGCGGCTGCGGCTCCGCCTCGACCTTCTCGGGCTTCTGCGCGCTGTCGTCGTCGCGGGGCAGCTCCACCTCGGGCAGCGTGCTCGCGGCCGCGGGGCGGGTGACGACCATCGGGTCCAGACGCAGCGACGGCTCGCCGCCGTCGAAGCCCGCCGCGATCACGGTCACGCGCACCTCGTCGCCGAGCGTGTCGTCGATGACGGTACCGAAGATGATGTTCGCCTCGGGGTGCGCGGCCTCCTTGACGAGGTCGGCGGCGTCGTGGATCTCGAAGATGCCGAGGTTGGATCCACCCTGGATCGACAGCAGCACGCCGTGTGCGCCCTCGATGCTCGCCTCGAGCAGCGGCGACTCGACCGCGAGCTCGGCGGCCTTGATCGCGCGATCGGCACCCCGTGCCGATCCGATGCCCATGAGGGCGGAACCCGCTCCCTGCATGACCGACTTGACGTCGGCGAAGTCGAGGTTGATGAGACCCGGCGTGGTGATGAGGTCGGTGATGCCCTGCACACCGGCGAGGAGCACCTGGTCTGCGGTCGCGAACGCCTCGATCATCGAGATGCCGCGATCGCTGATCTCGAGCAGACGGTCGTTGGGGACGACGATGAGGGTGTCGACCTCTTCCTTCAGCTTCGCGACGCCCGCCTCGGCCTGGCTCTGGCGACGACGTCCCTCGAAGGAGAACGGCTTCGTGACGACGCCGATGGTGAGTGCGCCGATCGACTTGGCGATGCGGGCGACGACGGGTGCGCCGCCGGTTCCGGTTCCACCGCCCTCGCCGGCGGTGACGAAGACCATGTCGGCCCCGGTCAGCGCCTGCTCGATCTCCTCCGCGTGGTCCTCCGCGGCGCGACGGCCCACTTCGGGGTCCGCTCCGGCGCCGAGGCCGCGCGTGAGCTCGCGCCCCACGTCGAGCTTGACGTCGGCGTCGCTCATGAGGAGCGCCTGCGCGTCGGTGTTCACCGCGATGAACTCGACTCCGCGGAGACCGAGATCGATCATGCGGTTGACGGCGTTGACGCCGCCACCGCCGACGCCGACGACCTTGATCACGGCGAGGTAGTTCTGGTTCTGGCTCATGGCCGGCCTCCGAATAATCGAGCCTGTTGTCTGGAAGGGATTCCGTGAGGGTGAACCTTAAACCTCAACTAGAGGTGTAAAGTATTTCCCGGTATTGGTTTCTCTTGTTCGAAGGTAAGCGTCGCGCCTGCGCGCGCTCGCAACCGCACGGGCGTGTCGCCCGTTTGGCGGGCGAACCTAACCGACGACCGCGACTTCAGGCGAGGTCACGTCGATCGTCGAGGCGTCCGGCCGCGCGACGAGGGTCTTGGCGAGAGTCGCGCTCTTCAGCGGCGAGTCGTCGGAGCTCCCCCACACGACCGTCAGTCCGGTGCTCAGCGTGAGCGTCACGTCGTCGGCGGTCGTCGCGGTCACGCCGGTGAGCGCGGCGCGCACGTCGGCCGGGAGCGAGCGCACCACGAGCCCTGCGCTCTCGAAGGCGGCGGAGTCGATGCCGCCGTCGATGTCGAGGAGAGGCTGTCCGGCGGGCTGGTCGCTGGTGGTCGCGAGAGCGACTCCTGCCGCGTCGACGAGCGTGTAGCCGGCGTCCGACCGGAGGACGCCGATCGGCGTGCGCTCGACGATCCGCACCGTCAGGTCGTGCGGCGGCTTCGCCTCGAGCGCATAGGTCTCGATGAGCGGGAAGGCGAGCAGCGCCGCCTTGACCTCGCTCGAGTCGACCAGGGCCAGCGGTGTTCCGACCTGGTCGGAGAGCGCCGACTCGACGGCGGAGGCGTCGAGCGTCGTCGCGCCCACGACCGTGATCCGCTCGACGGCGAACAACGGGCTGTATGCGGCCGCGACGCTGCCGCCGATGATCACGACGGCGACGCCGAGAGCCCCGAGCATGACCATCCTGCGGCGACGCGATCGCTGCGTGAACCGCCTGATCTCGGCGCGCAGCGCCTTCCGCCTGGCCCGGGCCGCGCGCCAGACGTCGCGCGTCGAGGTCGGGTGCTCGCCGTCGTCCGCCGCGGGCGCGGGGTTGCCGTCGAGCGGTCGGCCCTCGACGCGATCGCGGGGACCGGGATCCGCACCCGCACCTCGATCGCGACGGGGCGCCGTACGGCCTGCGGACCCGGTGTCGCGCTCCGCGACACCGGGTGGCGGCGTGGGCGGCGGGGGCGGGCGGCGCATCGGCTACTCCCCGGTGGTCCGCAGCGACTCGAGCACCTGCGGGATGAGCTGGTACACGTTTCCGCAGCCGAGCGTGATCACGAAGTCGCCCTCGTGCGCCACGGACGCGGTGTAGTCGGCGGCCTGCTGCCAGTCGGCGACGAAGTGCACATGCGACGGATCCTGGAAGGCGCTGCTCACCAGCTCCCCGGTGACTCCGGGGACCGGGTCCTCACGTGCACCGTAGACGTCGAGCATGACCGTGTGATCGGCGTAGGTCTCGAGGACGTCCGCGAACTCCTGGTACATGTGCTGCGTGCGCGAATAGGTGTGCGGCTGCTGGATCGCGATGATCCGCCCGGCGCCGGCGATCGAGCGCATGGCCTCGAGCGCCGCGCGCACCTCGGTGGGGTGGTGCGAGTAGTCGTCGTAGACCGTCACTCCCCGCTCGACGCCGTGCTGCTCCAGACGGCGCACGGTGCCCGCGAACCCCTCGACCGCCCGCACGGACTCGTCGAGACGGAACCCGAGCGAGAGCAGCACCGCCACGGCGCCGGCGGCGTTGACGGCGTTGTGCACGCCGGGAACCGCGAGCTGGAGGTGCGCGCTCTCGCCGCGGTGGGTGATCGTCGCCGACACGGGGCCGGCCGCCACGATCCCGGTGAGGCGCACATCGGCATCCTCGGCCTGTCCGAACGTGACCACGTTCGGGTGCGAGAGACCTGCACCGACCCGGAGCGCCCCGCTGTCGTCGCTCGAGATGACGACGGCCTCGGACGCGGCGTCGGCGAACCGCACGAAGGCGTCGTGGAACGCCTCGTCCGAGCCGTAGTGGTCGAGGTGGTCGGGGTCGACGTTCGTGATGAGCGCGACGGCGGTGTCGTACAGCAGGAAGGTGCCGTCCGACTCATCGGCCTCGATGACGAACAGGTCGCTCGATCCGGTGGCGCTGGAGACGCCGAGCTGCTCGATGACGCCGCCGTTGACGAAGTGCGGGTCGGCGCCGAGCGCCTGGAGCGCCGTGACGATCATGCCTGTGGAGGTGGTCTTGCCGTGGGCGCCCGCCACGGACACCAGCCGCCGCGAGCCGATCAGCCAGTGCAGGGCCTGCGAGCGATGGATCACGTGCAGGCCGCGCTCCTTCGCGAGCAGGAACTCCGGGTTCTCCGGCCAGATCGCGCCGGTGTGGACGACGGTGTCCGCGTCGCCGAGGTGGGCGGCGTCGTGGCCGACATGCACCGTCGCTCCTGCCGCGGCGAGGGCGCGGAGGTTGTCGCTGTCCGCCCGGTCGCTGCCGGACACACGGATCCCGGCATCCAGGAACATCTTGGCGAGTCCGCTCATGCCGGAGCCGCCGATCCCGATGAAGTGCGCGGAGGAGATCGTGTCGGGGATCGGGAGGGAGAGGTCAGGTCTGATCATGTCTGGTCCAGTCTAGTTTTCCGTGGCGACGGTGCGGGCTCCACGCCGCGCCCGCGTCGGGCGTCAAGAGCCGGCGACGGCCCGGTCGATGAGCGCGATGACGTTCTCGGTGCCGGTACGCGTGCCCACCCGTCCCGCCGCGGCGGCCATGGCGGCGAGCCGGGGGCGGTCGCCGAGGAGAGGGCGCACGATCCGTCGCACGGCGTCGCCGTCGAAGGTCGCGTCGTCGAGGAGCTGCGCGGCCCCTGCGGCGACGGCGGATGCCGCGTTGAGCCGCTGCTCGCCGTTGCCGACCGAGTACGGCACATACAGGGCCGGGATCCCGAGCGCGCTGACCTCGCTGACGGTGGCCGCGCCCGACCGGCAGACGACGAGGTCGGCGAGCGCGAACGCGAGGTCCATCCGATCGACGTACCGCCGGAGTGCATAGCCCGGCACCTCGGGGTCGACCAGCTCGCTCCGCTCTCCCGTGACGTGCAGCAGCTGCCAGCCGGCCGCCAGGACATCCGCCCACGAATCCGCGAACGCCTCGTTGAGCCGTTGAGCTCCGAGCGAACCGCCGAACACGAGCAGGACGGGACGGGAGGCATCGAGTCCGAAGTGCTCCGCGGCCTCGGCACGCGTCGCGTCCCGATCGAGGGAGATCACCTCGGCCCGCAGGGGCATTCCCACGACCTCGGCACGGCGGAGCGGGGTGCCCTCGAAGGCCACGCCGACCGAGGCGGCTCGGCGCGCGCCGAGGACGTTGGCGAGCCCGGGCCGGGCGTTCGCCTCGTGCACGACGAAGGGGACGCCCTCGCGACGGGCGGCCATGTAGGCGGGGGCGGATGCGTAGCCGCCGAAGCCGACGACCACGTCTACGCCGTGCTCGCGGATGTGGGCGCGCACCTGGGCGATCGCCCGCTGGAGACGCTGCGGGAAGCCGAGCGCCTGACGGTTCGGCCGCCGCGGGAACGGCACCTTGTCGACGATGAGCAGCTCGTAGCCCCGCTCCGGCACGAGTCGGGACTCGAGACCCTCTGCCGTGCCGAGGACGAGCACGGACGCGGACGCGTCGCGGTCGCGGAGCGCATCCGCCACGGCGAGCAGGGGGTTCACATGACCGGCGGTTCCCCCGCCGGCGAGAAGGTACGTGGTCACCGTGTGACCCTACCCCGCCCTGCCGCGGGCCGACGTCCAGCCTCCGTCGCCCGCACGGCGACGCGCTCCTCGCCGACCGGGAGCGTGCGCGCGAACGACAGCAGCACGCCGCATGCGATCAGCACGGCCAGCAGCGCCGTGCCGCCCTGGGACATGAACGGGAGCGGCACGCCCATGACCGGGAACACGCCGATGACGACGCCGATGTTCAGCACGGCCTGGCCCGTGATCCAGACCGTCAGCCCTCCCGCGGCGACGCGGATGAACGGGTCGTTCGTCTTGCGGATGACGTGGAACGCGCCGACCGTGAAGAGCGTGAAGAGGGCGAGCACCACGACGCACCCGATGAGACCGAGCTCCTCGCCGACGATCGCGAAGATGAAGTCGTTGCCGGCGGCGGGCAGCCAGCCGTACTTCTCCTGCGAGTTGCCGAGACCCACCCCGAAGATGCCGCCGGACGCCATCCCCCAGATGCCGTGGATCGACTGGTAGCAGTCGCCGGTGTACGCCGACATGTCGTCGCACGTGGCGGTGATGCGCCGCATCCGGTCGGTGCTGGAGAGCGCGTACGCGAGCACCGCCGCGACCCCGAGGATCACCGGGATGATGAAGAGTCTCAGCTTGACGCCGGAGAAGAACAGGCAGCCCAGCAGGATGAGCACCAGGACCATCGAGGTGCCGAGGTCGTTCCCGGCGATGACCGTGCCGATGGCGAGGAGCGCGACGGGGATCACGGGGATGAAGACGTGGTGCCAGGTGCCCAGCATGGCCTGCTTGCGCAGGAGGACGAAGGCGATCCAGATGGCCAGGGCGATCTTCATGAACTCGGACGGCTGCAGCGTGAACGAGCCGATCCCGATCCAGTTGCGGTTTCCGCCGTCCTCGATGCCGAGAGGGGTGAACACGACCATCTGCAGCGCGACCGCGAAGAACAGCGCCGGCCACGCCATGCGCTTGAAGAACGCCATCGGGAGCCGCGAGATGAGGAACATGAGCGGCACGCCCAGGATCGCGAAGACACCCTGGCGGAGCGCTCCGTCCATCGGGTTCTCTCCGCGGGAGACGGCCGTCGCGCTGGTCGCCGACAGGACCATCACCAGACCGAAGATCGTCAGCAGCAGCGCTGCCGACGCGATCATCAGGAACTCCGTCGAGACCGGGGTGAAGCGCCGGCCGAGCGACACCCGTGCCGCGAGACCGCCCGACGCCGTGCGACCCGACTCAGAGCGAGGGGGGCGTGCGACCTGCGTCATCGGTGCTCCCCCGGTCTATCCAGTCCCGCACCGCCTCGGCGAAGCGGTGGCCCCGATCCGCATAGCTGGAGAACTGGTCGAAGGATGCCGCGGCGGGGGCCAGCAGGACTGTGCCCTCTCCATCGACGATCCCGGCCGCGATCTCCACGACGCGGTTCATGACCTGTCCAGTCTCGCCAGCATCCACCTCGAACACCGGCACCGACGGCGCGTGTCGCTCGAATGCCGCCACGACGGAGGCGCGCTCCACGCCGATCACGACCGCCGCCCGGGCGGTGACACCCGCCGTGGCCACGAGATCGGCGATGTCGACGCCCTTGAGGTCTCCGCCGACGATCCACACGGCCCCGGGATACGCACGCAGCGAGGATGCCGCGGCATGCGGGTTCGTGGCCTTCGAATCGTCGATCCAGGTCACGCCCTCGTGATGCGCGACGACCTCGATGCGGTGCGCGTCGAGCCTGAACTCCTGCAGAGCGGCGTGGATGCGCTCGGGCTCCACCCCGAACGACCGCGCGAGGGCGCTGGCCGCGAGGACGTTCTGCACCATGTGGGGAGCCGCGAGGCCGGCGACCGCGAGATCCGCGACCGTCGTGAGCTCCAGCGCGCTGCGGGCCCTGTCGTCGAGGAAGGCGCGGTCGACGAGGAGCCCGTCGACGACTCCCAGGTCGCTCGGGCCCGGTGTGCCCAGGTCGAAGCCGATCGCCCTGGCGCCCTCGACCACCTCGGCCTCCTCGACCATCTCCCTGGTCGCCTCGTCCGACTTGTTGTAGACGCAGGCGACGCGGGTGTTGCGGTAGACGATGGCCTTGGCGTCGCGGTAGGCCCTGGCGCTGCCGTGCCAGACGAGGTGGTCGTCGGCGAGGTTGAGGCATACGGACGCGTACGGGAAGATCTCGCCCTCGGCGCGCGACTGGCCGAGGTACCAGAGCTGGTGACTGGAGAGCTCGACGACGAGGACGTCGAAGCCCGCGGGATCGCGCACGGCGTCGAGGACGGGGATGCCGATGTTCCCGCAGGGAGCCGCCCGGAGGCCGCCGGCGACGAGCAGCGACGCCGTCATCTGCGTGGTCGTGGTCTTGCCGTTCGTGCCCGTGATCAGCACCCACTCGGCAGGAGAGCCGTCGGGACGCGTGACCTTGTCGCGCACGCGCCACGCGAGCTCGACGTCTCCCCAGATCGCGATGCCCGATTCCCGGGCCCAGCGGATCACCGGGTGCGACGGCGGGAACCCGGGCGAGGCGACGATCACCTCGGGGGCGAACCCGCTCAGCGCGTCGGGGACCTCGGCGAGCGGACCGAGCTCGAGCCGGGCTCCGATCACCGGCAGCAGGCGTGCGTACTCCTCTTCGGCCGCCTCGCTGAGCACGAGGACCTCGGCACCGAGCTCGGTGAGGGTGTCGGCGACCGAGAAGCCCGTCATCGAGAGGCCGAGGACGGCGACTCGGAGACCCGACCAGTCCGCGTGCCAGCTGGTGAGGGTCGCGAGGCGGGACTCAGTCGACACGCGTCAGCCACTCCACGTAGAAGAGACCGACCGCGGACACCGCGAGCAGACCCGCGATGATCCACATCCGGACCACGATGGTCACCTCCGACCATCCGCGCATCTCGAGGTGATGGTGGAACGGGCTCATCAGGAACAGGCGCTTGCCGCGGGTGATCTTGAAGTACGCGCGCTGCAGGATCACCGAGCCCGAGGCGAGGACGAAGACGCCGGCGATGATGAACAGCATCAGCTCCGTGCGGGTGAGGATCGCCATGGCGGTGACGACGCCGCCGATCGCCATCGAGCCGACGTCTCCCATGAACACCTTCGCCTTGGGGGCGTTCCACCACAGGAATCCGATGAGGCTCGCCGCGAAGGATGCCGCGATGATCGCGAGGCTGAACGGGTCTCGCACCTCATAGCATCCGCCGATGGCCGCCTTCTCGACGCCCTCTCCGACGCAGGACTGCTTGAACTGCCAGAAGGCGATGAGGCTGTACGCCCCGACGACGATGACACCGGCGCCCGCAGCGAGCCCGTCGAGCCCGTCAGTCAGGTTGACGCTGTTCGACGTCGCGACGCCGATGACCGAGATCCAGAGCAGGTAGAGCGCCCAGCCGACGATCGCGGTGAAGGCGAAGAGGTTCAGCCACGGGATGTCGCGGAACAGCGAGATCGAGCCGGATGCCGGAGTCTGGTCGAACCGGTTCGGGAAGTTCAGCGCGACGATCCCGAACGGGATCATGACGAGCAGCTGGCCGATGATCTTGCGCCAGCCGGAGAGGCCGAGGCTGCGCTGACTGCGGACCTTCATGTAGTCGTCGATGAATCCGACGATCCCGAACCCGACCATGAGCCAGATCACCAGGAGCGCCGAGAGCGCAGGAGTCCCGCCGCCGACGTAGACGCCGGTGAAGTAGCCGACCATCGTGCCGACGATGAAGATCACACCGCCCATCGTCGGGGTGCCGCGCTTCGCCTCGTGGTTCGGGTTCTCGATCGCCTCGGGGGTGCGGATGACCTGCCCCCAGCCCCACTTCCGGAAGAGCCGGAGGAAGACGGGGGTCAGGAACAGGGTGAAGGCGAGCGAGATCGCGGCCGCCATGATGAGTGACCTCACGAGAACAATTCTCCCAGACGATCGCCGAGATGCCGCAGGCCCACGGAATTGGACGACTTCACGAGCACGCGGTCGCCGTCGCGCAGCTCGGTGCGCAGGTACTCGAAGGCGGAGTCCTGGTCGGCGAAGAAGATCGCCTCGCTGTCCCACGATCCCTCGCCGATCGCCGAGATGTAGAGCCGACGCGCCTCCTGACCCACGACGACGATGCGCTGGATGTTCAGACGCACCGCGAGCAGGCCGATGCGGTCGTGCTCATCGCCGGCCGTCTCCCCCAGCTCGCTCATCGCGCCGAGGACCGCCACCGTGCGCTCGCCGGGGCCTGTGATCTGCGCGAGGGTCCGCAGCGCCGCGGCCATCGAGTCAGGGCTGGCGTTGTAGGCGTCGTTGATGATCCGCACCCGATCGCTGCCCATCGGCTGCATCCGCCACCGCTCCGCGATCTCGACCGTCTCGAGCCGGGCGATCGCATCGGACGCCGGAACGCCCAGCACGCCCGCGGCGGCGATCGCGGCCAGCGCGTTGTTCACATGGTGCGCGCCGAGGACGCGCAGCGCGAGTCGACGCTTCTCGCCTCCGGCGACGATGTCCACCGACGTCCCGGATGCCGTGACCTCGATGCCTTCGGCACGCACGTCGGCGTGCGGTCCCTGGCCGAATCCGACGACCCGCATACCGCGCGAGCGGGCGAGGTCGCCCATCGCCGCCACGCGGGGGTCGTCGAGGTTGAGGACGGCCGTGCCGGACGACGAGGCCGCGGTCACGAGCTCCGACTTCGCCTTCGCCGTCGCCTCGATGCCGCCGAACCCGCCGGCATGCGCCATGCCCACCATGAGCACCACCGCGATGTCCGGCTCGACCAGGCCGGCGAGGCGCGCGATGCTGCCGGGCGCATCGGCTCCGAACTCGCTGACGAGGAACCGGGTGTCGTAGGTGACGCGCAGCATCGTCACGGGCGCGCCGACCTCGTTGTTGTACGACTTGATCGGCGCGACGGTCTCGCCCTCGTCGGAGAGGATGCGCGCGAGGAAGTTCTTGGTCGTCGTCTTGCCGTTGGAGCCGGTGATCCCGACGATCCGGAGGTCCCCCGCCGCTCGCACGCGCGCGACGACCTCGCGGGCGAGGTCGGCCAGAGCCACCACGACGTCGTCGACGACGATCTGGGTGATCTCGTCGTCGACGGGGTGCTCGACGACGGCCAGAGCAGCGCCGGCCGCGAGAGCCGCGCCCACGAAGCGATGGCCGTCGGTCTCGGCGCCCGGCTTCGCGACGAAGATCGAACCGGGAGCCATCGTGCGCGAGTCGGTGTCGACGACGCCGTCGACGACGGTGTCCGCCGTGGCGGTTCCGGCGAGCCTCAGCTCACCCCCGAGGACGGCGGCGATCTCAGCAAGCGACAGGGCGATCATGACGTCTCCAGGCGCGACAGGGCGCCGTCTATTCGAACTTGGGAAGCAGTGCGTCCATCGGGGTGGAGGACGGCATCACGCGATAGGTCTTCATGGTCTGGGTCATCGCCTTCTGGAAGGCCGATGCGGTAGCAGCAGACGATGTAACTCTAGTCGGCTCGTCGAGTGTGACCACGACGACGTACTGCGGATCGTCGACGGGAGCAAAGCCCACCATGCTCGTGTAGTACACGCCCTGCTTGTATCCGCCGTTGCCGTCGGGGATCTGCGCGGTACCGGTCTTGCTCGTGACGCGATAGCCGGGAACCTGGATGCGCTCGGCGTTGCCGCCCTGGACGGCGACGTTCTCGAGCATGCGGGTGAGGTCGGCGGCTGTCTCCGGTTTGATGATCTGCTCACGCGCCGGCGCATCCGGGGTGACGACCGTGCCGTCGGCGGCCGTGCACGACTCGATCAGGGACAGGCCGATCTTCTCTCCGCCGTTCGCGATGGCCTGGTACGCACCGGCGAGCTGCGGCGCCGTCACGGTGAAGTACTGGCCGAACGTCGTCGTGTAGAGCGACTGGTTGTCCCAGTTCTTCGTCGGGTGCAGCAGCCCGCTCGCCTCGGAAGGGAACCCGATGGTCGGCTCGGCGACGCCGAAGCGCTGCAGGTAGTCGTACCGCACGTCCGTGCTGACCATGGTCCCGAACTTCGACAGCGCGACGTTCGATGAGTCGATCAGGGCGCCCGCGAGCGTGTACGTGAAAGCGGGGTGCACGAACGCGTCGTTGATGACGGCGCCGTTGTCGAACTTCTCGTAGGAGGAGGCGACGACGGTCGGGCTCGTCATCGTCACGCCCGCGTTCTCCATCACGGCCGCCGCGGTGACGGCCTTGAACGTGGATCCGGGCTCGAACGGGTACGAGAACAGCTTGCTCACCCAGGTGTTCGGCGCAGACGCGTCGAGGTCGTTGGGGTCCATGGTCGGCCACTCGGCGGCGGCCCGGATCTTGCCCGTCCCCACCTCGACGACCGTCACGGTGCCGCCCTTGGCGCCCTGCAGCTGAGCCTCCTCGGCGATCATCTGCTGCATGTACCACTGCAGGTCGCTGCTGATCGTGAGCTGCACCGTCCCGCCGTTCACGGCGTCGGTGCGGGATTCGCTGCCCGGGATGATCACGCCGTCCTTGCCCGTGCGATAGCTCTCCTCGCCGTCGGTCGGCGCGAGGCATCGATCATCCAGCTTCTCGACGCCGGCCTGAGCGGTCCCGGTGCCGTCGAGGTAGCCGATCAGGTTGCCGGCCACGGCGCCGTTCGGATAGACGCGGATCTCACGCGCGGTCATGGTGAGGTAGGAGCCGAGCTTGAGCTCGCGCAGCGCGATGTACTGCTCGGAGCCGAGGCCCTTCACGAGCGGGAAGTACTGGGAGTCGGGGTTCTCCGCGAGCGTCGCGGCGATGTCGGCGCGCAGCTTCTCGGCATCCAGGCCCATGATCTCCGCGATCCGCGTGGACGCCTCGGCCCACGGGAGCTTCGGCGGGTTGTCCGCGTCCTCCTCGAGAAGTCGGATCACCTGCGGGCTGAGCTGGGCGTCGTAGACCTTCACGCTCTCGGCGAGCACCGCGCCGTCCGCGTCCGTGATCGATCCGCGGTCGCCGTAGATGGGCGTCCCCTTCGCGATGAAATCCAGGGACTGTTCGACGTGCTCGTCGGCCTTGACCACCTGGATGTCGATCAGCCGCACGACGAACGCCGCCAGGATGGCGAGGATGACCGCCAGTGCGACGACCGTGCGTCGCCGGGGACTCCGGGTGGCTCTCGTCGTCATGGACTGTCTCCGTCGGGTCGTGGCGGTCGGTGCGGGTGTCTCAGCGGGTGGTCGGGCTCGGCAGGCCGTCGGTGATCGCCGGCGGCAGCTCGGCGGCGGGCGGCGTCGTGGCCTCGGCCTCCCCTGCCTCGGCCTCCGTCATTCCTTGCGCGATGGCGTTCTGCAGCAGCGCGTTGCTCACCGCGCCCGCGCCGTTCGGATCGATGGTCGAGGTGCCTCCGGCGCCCTCCCCCTGACCGAACACGGCTCCGTCACTCAGCCGCAAATACGACGGGGAGCCGGCGACGACCATGCCGAGCGCGGCGGCTCCCGACGCGAGCGACTGCGGCGAGCTCAAGCCGGTCAGGTCCTCCTGCAGGGCGTCGGTGCGAAGGTCGAGCTCGCGCTGCTGCGAGCTCAGGCCGGCCAGCACGAAGGAGTCCTGGGTGATCGCGAGGGACAGCCCGATCTGCGCCGCCCCGATGGCCATCGCCCCGGCCAGCGCGGCCAGCGCGTAGGCGAGCTTGGGCTTGCGGCGGGTCGGCGTGCCGGTGACGGGCTCGAGTCGGCGCCGAGGCTCGCGTGCAGGCGCGGCGGGCGCCCTCTGCGGCGTGCGTGCGGTCGCGTTCAGGCTCATGCGTTCTCTCGGACCTTCTCCGCTGCGCGCAGCCGCACCGGGATCGCGCGCGGGTTGCGCGCCCGCTCGGCGTCATCGGCCAGTTCGGCTCCGCGGGTGATGATTCTGAAGCGAGGGGCGTGCTCGGGGAGCTCGACCGGGAGACCCTTCGGAGCCGTCGACGCGGCACCGGCGGCGAACGCCTGCTTCACGAGACGGTCCTCGAGGGACTGGTAGGACATGACGACGATGCGCCCGCCGACCGCGAGGGCGTCCATCGCGGCGGGGATCGCGTCGGCCAGCACATTCAGCTCGGCGTTGACCTCGATGCGGAGAGCCTGGAAGACCCGCTTGGCCGGGTGCCCCGCCCGCTGCGCGGCGGCGGGAGTGGCCGCGATGAGGATGTCGACGAGCTCCCCGGACCGCGTGATCGGCGACTTCTGCCGCGCGTCGATGATGAAGCGCGCGTACCGTCCCGCGAGCTTCTCCTCGCCGTAGCGCTCGAAGATCCGGCGGAGGTTGCCCTCGCTGTAGGTCGCGACCACCTCGGCGGCGGTGATGCCGCGCGTCTGATCCATGCGCATGTCGAGCGGCGCGTCCTTGGAGTAGGCGAATCCGCGCTCGGCCTCGTCCAGCTGGAGCGACGAGACTCCGAGGTCGAACAGGATGCCGGCGGCACCCTGCGCGTGCAGTCCGATCTCGTCGTAGACCGTGTGCACGAGCGTGATGCGGTCGCGGAATCGTGCGAGACGCTCACCCGCGATGCGCAGGGCGTCGGTGTCGCGGTCGAGGCCGACCAGGCGGATGTTGGGGAAGCGCTCGAGCAGGGCCTCAGAGTGACCGCCCATGCCCAGAGTGGCGTCGACGAGCACCGCTCCGTCGGCCTGGAGGGCCGGAGCCAGCAGCTCGACGCATCGATCGAGCAGGACGGGGGTGTGGATGTCGCGGAGGTTCATGATCTCTCTCGGTGACCTCTGTATGTCGGTGACCAGGGCCCTGATCCCCCTCCGCTTCACGACCCGGCACCGGGGAAGTGTGTCGGGGCGAGAGCGGCGGGGCATCACAGCCGTGGTCAGAACAGTCCCGGGATCACCTCCTGCTCGAGGTCGGCGTAGGACTCCTCGCCGGCGGCGAGGTAGGCGTTCCAGCTCTCGGCATCCCAGATCTCGGCGTGAGCGCCGACTCCGGTGACGATGAGCTCCTTCTGCAGTCCCGCGTACTGGCGGAGGTGCGCGGGGATGGTGATGCGGTTCTGGCTGTCTGGCATCTCCGCACTCGCACCGGAGAGGAACAGGCGCATGAAGTCGCGCGCCTGCTTGTTCGCGAGCGGGGCCTGCCGGATCCGCTCGTGCATCGCCTCGAACTCGGCCGTGCTGAAGACGTAGAGGCAGCGCTCCTGCCCTCGAGTGACGACGATGCCGCCACCGAGGTCTTCGCGGAACTTCGCGGGAAGGATGACCCGTCCCTTGTCGTCCAGCTTCGGAGAATGCGTTCCCAGCAACATCAGCCATCACCCCCTCTGCGTCCGGCCAACTCGAGGTGAGCACCACTTTACTCCACTTTCCTCCACAAAACCACGGTCAATTGCCGCTCTGAGGACAGGAATGACGAGAGGGGACGCGGGATTCCGCGGAACGATGCGGTGGAGCGCAGTGGAGGGCGGGTGGAGGACCGGTGGAGCGACAGGGAGCTCAGCGGCCACCCGGAGCGCGCTCGCCGTCGGGGCGCCGTATGACGGGGAGCCCCGAGCCCGAGAACCACGAAGGCCCGGATGCTCAATGCATCCGGGCCTTCGAGGAGGAAGTGCGGTCAGTGGCCGTCGTGACGGCGGTCCCAACGATCGTTCATGCGATCCATGAAGGACGCGGAGCTCTGCTGCTTGGGTGCCCGCTCGCGCGGGACGGCGGAGAGGGGCTTTCGCACGGGGGTCACGGCGAGCATGACGCCCCCGAGCATGGCCGCGAAGCCGATGACTCCGACGACGACGCCCCACACGTCTCCGAGGACGACGCCGACGATCAGCCCGCCCACGCCGGCGAGGAGCAGGAGGGCTCCGTACACCAGGTTGCGGTAGCTGAGTGCTCGGTCGCCCGAAGGCGCACTCACGACGTCGGCGTCATTGTGCAGGAGATGGCGCTCCATCTCGTCGAGCAGACGCTGCTCCTGTTCGGAGAGTGGCATTTCGTCCCCCTCGGGTATTCGTCCGTCCATTCTACGCGCGGTATGCGGCGCGGGGCTAGCTGTTCGGGGCCCCATTGGCTTTACGTATGCTGGGAGTCGTGCCGTCCCCCACACTCGTCCCCGACGCCGTCGCCGCACGCCTGGAGCTCTTCCTCGAGCGGATGCGGGAGGAGTCGGCCGAATACGGCCCGGACGCCGCCGCGCTCGTGGAGACCGCGGCGGGCACCCTCGTCGGCGGCAAGCGTCTGCGCGCCCGCTTCTGCCACGCGGGATGGCAGGCGGTCGCCCGCCACCACGACCGCCGCGCCGCGGAGTCCGACGCCCTGTGGGACGTGTGCGCCGCCCTCGAGATCTTCCAGTCGGCCGCACTCGTGCACGACGACCTGATCGACAACTCCGACACGCGCCGCGGACGTCCGGCTGCACACCGGGCACTGGAGGGCGCGCATCGCGCGTCGCAGTGGTCGGGCGACGCCGCCGCCTTCGGACGGTCCTCGGCGATCCTTCTGGGAGACCTCCTGGTCGCCTGGAGCGACGATCTGCTCGAGGACGCGATCGCGCCGCTCCCCCACGCCGCCGGGGTGCGTCGCGAATACGCCCGCATGCGACGCGACGTGACGGTCGGTCAGTTCCTCGACATCGCCGAGGAGTCCGCGTGGAGTGTGAACGCCGCCGACTCGCACGTCGACCGAGCCCTCCGTGTCGTCTCTCTCAAGTCGGCGCGGTACAGCATCGAGCAGCCTCTCGTGCTGGGCGCCGCCGTCGCCGACGCCGACGCGGAGCAGCAGCGAGCGCTCCGCCGCTTCGGTCATCCCGTGGGCATGGCGTTCCAGCTGCGCGACGACGTGCTCGGAGTCTTCGGCGATGCCGCCGTTACGGGCAAGCCCGCAGGCGACGACCTCCGCGAGGGCAAGCGCACCGTGCTCGTGGCGCTCACCAGGCAGACGCTCGACACCTCGGCGAGGAACCTGTTCGACGAGCTGCTCGGTGATCCCGAGCTGGGCGCGGATCAGATCGGATTCCTGCAGGCCACCATCACGGCGTCGGGCGCCCTCGATCGCGTCGAGGCGATGATCGACGACTACGCGAAGGATGCGGACCGCGCGCTCTCGGGAGCACCGCTCGACAACGCCGCTGTCGGAGAGCTGCGCGATCTCGCTCGCGCGGCGACCGTCCGCTCCGCCTGAGGGGCCGGCGAGAAGGTCTCAGGCCAGCGTGCGCGCGAGGCGCCTGACCTCGCTCTTGTGACCGGCGAGGAGCGCGTCGATGGGAGAGCGCCCGAGCGTGTCGTCCGCCTCGAGCAGCCAGTCGATGACCTCGTCGTCGGTGAAAGCGGCGTCCTGCAGCACGATCACCGTGCCGCGCAGCGACGAGAGGGGATGTCCGTCCACGATGAAGATCGACGGGACCGCGAAGACCCCGGATCGGCGTGAGCCGATCAGATAGTGCTCGTCGATGAGCCGCCGAACGCGGCCCAGCGGCACGTCGAGCGCCTCGACGAGGTCGGGCATGGCCAGCCACTCGGTGGGGGTCACGGACGGGTTGTTCTCAGACGGCGCAGACACCCCACAACTATCTCACCTGCGCGCGCAGGACGCATTTCGACCACTTCCGTCACTCATGTCACGGACGTCACTTCCGTTGACTTCCGTATACATCCGTGTCAGCGTGGACGGACGCCGAGACATGGGAGACCACCGTGAGCACGCACACCGCAGCGCGTCGGACGCGCATTCTGCAGTTCGGAGTGCCGGCCGCCGTGCTCGGCACCCTGTCCGGCGGCGTCGCCGCCGCTCCCGCGACCGCCGACGCCGTGCCGATCGAGCGCCCGCAGACCACGCCGCTGCGGGTCGCCCCGATGGAAGCCGCGCCGGCCAGTTATACGGTGCAGCCGGGCGACACCGTCTCCTCCATCGCGACCCGCTTCGGGCTCCGCACGGTCGACGTGCTGTCGTGGAACGGGCTGAGCTGGCGATCCGTCATCTATCCGGGTCAGACCCTCTCGCTCGCCGGCTCCGCGCCGGCCCCCGCTGCCGCCCCCTCCCCTGCGCCGCCGGCGGCGGCGACGTATGTGGTGGTCGCCGGGGACACGATCTTCGGCATCGCGCAGAAGCACGGTACGAGCGTCGACGCCGTCCTCGCCGCGAACGGCCTCACCCGCTCGTCCGTGATCTTCCCGGGACAGGCGCTCGCGCTCTCCGGCTCCCCCGCTGCCACTGCACCCGCACCGGCCCCCGCCGCACCCGCCGCACCGGCACCCGCGAACGGCGGTGCGACGCATGCGGTCGTCGCCGGAGACACCCTCTTCGGCATCGCGAAGAAGCACGGCACCACGACCGCGGCGCTGCTCGCCCTCAACGGCCTGGGCGCCGACGCCATCATCTACCCGGGTCAGAGCATCGTCGTCGCGGCGGCACCCGCTCCCGCCGCACCCGCGCCGGCTCCGGCCGCGGCGCCCGGCCCCGCCGCGCAGTCCTCGGCGGCGCTGGATGCGGAGCAGGCGTCCAACGCCGCGCTCATCATCGGCGTCGGCCGCCAGCTCGGGGTCTCCGACCGCGCGATCGCCATCGCGCTGGCGACGGCGATGGTCGAGTCCAGCCTGCGGAACCTCCCCTGGGGCGACCGGGATTCGCTCGGTCTCTTCCAGCAGCGCCCCAGCACGGGGTGGGGCACGCCCGAGCAGGCGCTCGACGCCGACCGCAGCACGCGGGTGTTCTTCGGCGGAGTCGGCGACCCGAACGGGCAGTCGACCCGCGGCCTCCTCGACATCCCGGGCTGGGAGACCATGCGATTCACGGATGCCGCGCAGGCCGTGCAGATCTCGGCCTACCCCGAGCGGTACGGGCAGTGGGAGACGCAGGCGTACCAGTGGCTCGCGCAGCACGGGTGACGGAGTTCCCCGGAAACCCCCAGGCCCCGAGGGCGAGCCGCTCCCGGAGCTTTCAGGGAGTCCTCAATAGAATCTTGACGTGACGACCAATCAGCAGGCCGACCCCCTCATCGGGCGGCTCGTCGACGGTCGGTACCGGGTTCGGGCGCGGATCGCCCGCGGAGGCATGGCGACCGTCTACGTCGCCACCGACCTCCGGCTCGAGCGCCGCATCGCGCTCAAGGTGATGCACGCGCACCTCAGCGACGATTCGGCGTTCCAGAGCCGGTTCATCCAAGAGGCCCGCGCGGCCGCACGCCTCGCCGATCCCCATGTCGTCAACGTGTTCGATCAGGGCCAGGACGGCGAGCTCGCCTATCTCGTGATGGAGTACCTGCCCGGCATCACGCTGCGCGAGCTACTGCGCGAGCAGAAGCGGCTCACCGTGCCGCAGACGATCACGATCATGGATGCCGTGCTGGCCGGGCTCTCCGCCGCACACCGCGCCGGGATCGTGCACCGAGACGTGAAGCCGGAGAACGTGCTCCTCGCCGAGGACGGGCGCATCAAGATCGGCGACTTCGGACTCGCCAGGGCGACGACCGCCAACACCGCCACGGGGCAGCAGCTGCTCGGCACCATCGCCTACCTCGCTCCCGAACTCGTGACCCGCGGCACCGCGGATGCGCGCAGCGACATCTACGCCCTCGGCATCATGCTCTACGAGATGCTCGTCGGTGAGCAGCCGTACAAGGGCGAGCAGCCGATGCAGATCGCGTTCCAGCACGCGACCGAATCGGTCCCCCGTCCCAGCGTGCGCAACCCGGGCGTTCCCGAGCAGCTCGACGAGCTCGTGCTGTGGGCGACCGAGAAGTCTCCCGACGACCGCCCCGACGACGCCCAGCAGATGCTGGACCGTCTGCGCGAGATCGAGCGGAACCTCGGCATCGCCCCCGCGGTCGCCGCCGCCACGACGCCGCAGCGCGCCCAGGCCGACTCGGCCGACCTGACGAAGGTCATGCCGAGCACCATGGTCATCCCCGACCCGACAGCGCCCGCGCCCGAAGCCGTGGACAACGCGACCCTGCTGCGTCGTCGTGCGTCCAAGCGGAAGGCGCGGGGCGCGTTCCTCCTGACGCTCGTGCTGCTGCTCGCCACGCTCGCGGGCGGCGTCGGCTGGTGGTTCGGCTCCGGCCCGGGGTCCCTGGTCGCCGTACCCGGGGTCGCGGGCTTGAGCTACGACGACGCGGCGGCTGCGCTCAGCGCCGAGGGCTTCGTGGCCGTGCGCGGCGAGGAGAACTCGATCGACGTCGCGAAGGACCAGACGATCCGCACCGATCCCGACGAGGGCGCGCGCCTGGACAAGGGCGCCGAGGTGACCGTGATCGTCTCGGCCGGGCCCGCCTCGCACACGGTCGAGGCGCTCAACGGCAAGACCGAGCAGGAGGCGCGGGACTTCCTCGCCGACATCAGGGTCAACGTCGCCGAGCAGCCGCTCATCCTCTTCTCCGATGCCGACGAGGGCCGCGTCATCAACGCGTTCGTGACACCGCGCGACGGCGCCGAGGTCTACGGCTGCGGTGACGGCTGCGAGCTGCGTGAGGACGACTCGGTCGAGCTGTACGTCTCGGCGGGCGCCTTCCCCGACGTCGCGGGGATGTCGGTGGACGAGGCGACGAGCACGCTGACCGAGAAGCAGCTGCAGGTCTCGGGAGAGATCGACTACCGGTTCAGCGAGTCGGTCGACCAGGACGTCGTCATCGGCGTGGCCGACCGCGCAGAGGAGGGCAACTGGCGGCCCGGGGACTCGGTGCAGCTCATCGTGTCCAAGGGCCCCGAGCTCTTCCCGGTCCCCGACGTGTCGAACCGCACGCTCGTGGAGGCGAAGGGCATCCTGGAGGACGCCGGCTTCACCGCGACGTATGCGGCATGGGGTGACCTCCCCGGCTTCGCGGAGCTGGCGAAGGTCACCGGCCAGGACCCGGGCGCCGACAAGCAGCTGCGGCGCGGCGGCACCGTCCGGCTGTCGATCCAGCTCTCCGGCTGACCACGGGCGACGGACGATGTTCGCCGCTCCCTATGCAGAAGAACCGCCCTCCCGGCATCCGGAAGGGCGGTTCTCGCGTCTGCGACGGGTCAGCGCTTCTCGAGCTCCTCGGCGACGAGGAAGGCCAGCTCGAGGCTCTGCATGTGGTTCAGGCGCGGGTCGCAGAGGCTCTCGTAGCGGGTCGCGAGCGCGGCCTCGTCGATCTGCTCCGAGCCGCCGAGGCACTCCGTGACGTCGTCGCCCGTGAGCTCGACATGGATGCCGCCGGGGAACGTCCCCACGGCCCGGTGCGCCTCGAAGAAGCCGCGCACCTCGTCGACCACGTCGTCGAAGCGACGGGTCTTGTACCCGGTCGGCGTCGTGATGCCGTTGCCGTGCATGGGGTCGGTGACCCACAGCGGCTGAGCGCCGGAGTCGCGCACGGCTTCGAGCAGCGGCGGCAGGGCGTCGCGGATCTTTCCCGCCCCCATGCGGGTGATGAAGGTCAGTCGGCCGGGCTCGCGGTTCGGGTCGAGCTTGTCGATGAGGGCGAGCGCCGTCTCGGGCGTCGTGGTCGGGCCGAGCTTCACGCCGATGGGGTTGCGGATCTTCGAGAAGTAGTCGACGTGCGCGCCGTCGAGCTCGCGCGTGCGCTCGCCGATCCACAGGAAGTGCGCCGAGGTGTTGAACGGCGTGTCCGTGCGGGAGTCGATGCGCGTCATGGGCCGCTCGTAGTCCATGAGCAGGCCTTCGTGGCCGGTGAAGAACTCGACGCGCTTGAGCTCGTCGAAGTCCGCTCCCGCGGCCTCCATGAACTTGATCGCGCGGTCGATCTCGGCGGCCATGCGCTCGTACCGCTGGTTCGCGGGGTTCTGCGCGAAGCCCTTGTTCCACGAGTGCACCTCGCGGAGGTCCGCGAATCCACCCTGCGTGAACGCGCGGATGAGGTTCAGCGTGGATGCCGCCGTGTGGTAGCCCTGCAGCAGGCGGCCCGGGTCCGCGCGGCGCGATCCCTCGGTGAAGTCGTAGCCGTTCACGATGTCGCCGCGGTATGCCGGCAGCGTGACATCGCCACGGGTCTCGGAGTCGCTCGAGCGCGGCTTCGCGAACTGACCGGCCATGCGGCCCATCTTCACGATCGGCATCGAGGCGCCGTACGTCAGCACGACCGCCATCTGCAGGACGGTCTTGATCCGGTTGCGGATCTGGTCGGCGGTGGCGCCGGCGAACGTCTCGGCGCAGTCGCCACCCTGGAGCAGGAACGCCTGCCCGGATGCCGCGCGCGCGAGCCGGTCGCGGAGGTTGTCGACCTCGCCGGCGAACACCAGGGGCGGCAGCGCCGCGATCTGAGCAGAGACCTCGGCGACGCGCTCGGCGTCCGGCCACTGAGGCTGCTGCTTGATCGGGAGCGAGCGCCACGCGTCAAGCGCGTCGATGTGGTGCGGGAGCATGCGTCCAGCCTACTGCTCGCGGAGGGTGCCCCGATGCGTCAGGAGCGCTGTGTGACGCGGGCGGGGAGGCGGTCCTTCACGGTCGACGCGTACACGTCGTCGTACTCCTGCGCGCCCAGCCGCTGCAGGGCCACCATGATCTCGTCCGTGACGGAGCGGAGGATGTAGCGGTCGTTCTCCATGCCGGCGTAGCGGGAGAAGTCGAGGGGCTCGCCGATCACGATGCCCACGCGGACGACGCGCGGCAGCCGCTGCCCGATGGGCATCGCCGTGTCCGTGTCGACCATGATCACCGGGATGACAGGGACCTTCGCCTCGAGCGCCATGCGTGCCAGGCCCGTGCGACCGCGGTACAGCTTGCCGTCGGGGCTTCGAGTGCCCTCGGGGTAGATGCCGAGCAGGTCTCCCCTGCCGAGCACCTGCAGGCCGGTGTTGAGGGAGGCCTCCGAGGCCTTGCCGCCGGACCGGTCGATCGGGATCTGCCCGGTCGCCTTCATGAAGAACTTCGTCGCCCGGCCCTTGAGACCGCGCCCGGTGAAGTAGTCGCTCTTCGCCAGGAACGACATCGAGCGATCGATCATCAGCGGCAGGAAGATGGAGTCCGCGAAGGACAGATGGTTGCTGGCGAGGATCGCCGCCCCGTTCGCGGGTATGTTCGCGCGTCCCACGACCCATGGTCGGAAGATCGCCTTGACCAGGGGGCCAATCGCGACGTACTTCATCAGCCAGTAGAACATCGAGGTGAAGTCTAGCGCCGAGTCCGGCATCCGTCGGAGGCATCTCGTGGAGATGCCCGCCGAGCGACTCAGTTCCATCGATGATGCGACCGGGTCCCATGCCCTAGACTCGGGTGCAACCCCGTGCCCGACCGGTACCGAAGGAGCTGCCGTGGTCCAATTCGAAGTCCCCGCCGTCGTCCCCGCCGACCCCGAGGGGAACGTCGCCGACCTGCTCGCGAAGCGTGTCGAGGCGACCCCGGACCGGGCGCTGTTCGCCGTCCCGGAGGGAGACGGATGGCGCGACATCTCGGCGAAGGACTTCGAAGCCGCTGTCATCGCCCTCGCCAAGGGCTTCGTCGCCGCGGGCATCCAGCCCGGCGGGAAGGTGGGCTTCCTCGCGCGCACGACCTACGAGTGGACGCTCGTCGACTTCGCGCTGTTCTATGCCGGCGCCGTCATGGTGCCGATCTACGAGACGAGCTCGCCGTCGCAGATCCAGTGGATCCTCGAGGACTCGGGAGCGATCGCCCTCATCGTCGAGTCCCCCGAGCACTTCGCCAAGGTCGACGAGGTCCGCGGAGACCTCCCGCTGCTCCGGGAGGTGTGGCAGCTGCACCTCGACGCGATCGGCTCGCTCACGGCCCAGGGCGCCTCCGTCCCGGATGCCGACATCCAGCGTCTGCGCAGCATCGCCGTGGGCTCCGACATCGCGACGCTCATCTACACCTCCGGGTCGACGGGGCGCCCCAAGGGCTGCGTCCTGACGCACAGCAACTTCGTGGAGCTGTCGCGCAACTCCGCGAAGGCCCTCGACGCGGTCGTCCAGACGCCCGGATCGTCGACGCTGCTCTTCATCACCACGGCGCACGTGTTCGCGCGCTTCATCTCGATCCTGAACATCCACGCGGGTGTGCGCACCGGCCACCAGCCCGACACGCGACAGCTGCTCCCCGCCCTCGGCTCCTTCAAGCCGACCTTCCTTCTCGCGGTCCCCCGCGTGTTCGAGAAGGTCTATAACTCGGCGGAGCAGAAGGCGGAGGCCGGCGGCAAGGGCAAGATCTTCCGGGCGGCGGCGGACGTCGCCATCGAGCACTCCCGACTGCTGGAGGAGGGCAAGAGCATCCCGTTCGGGATGAAGCTCAAGTTCGCGCTGTTCAACAAGCTCGTCTACGGCAAGCTGCGCGACGCGATGGGCGGCCGCGTGGTGTACGCGGTGTCCGGGTCCGCTCCCCTCGGCGCTCGTCTCGGCCACTTCTTCCACAGTCTCGGCGTCGTGATCCTCGAGGGCTACGGCCTGACCGAGACGACCGCACCCGCGACCGTGAACCTCGCCGACAAGTCGAAGATCGGCACGGTGGGCCCCGCGCTGCCCGGAGTCGGCATCCGGCTGGCGGACGACGGCGAGATCCAGGTCCGGGGCGTCAACGTCTTCAAGGAGTACTGGAACAATCCCGAGGCGACGGCCGAGGCGTTCAGCGACGGCGGATGGTTCCACACCGGCGACATCGGGAGCTTCGACTCCGAGGGGTTCCTCACGATCACCGGTCGCAAGAAGGAGATCATCGTCACGGCGGGTGGCAAGAACGTCGCCCCCGCCGCCCTCGAGGACCCGATCCGCGCGAATCCGATCGTCGGTCAGGTCGTCGTCGTCGGCGATCAGCGCCCGTTCATCTCGGCACTCGTCACCCTCGACCCCGAGATGCTCCCGACCTGGCTGGCGAACAACGGCCTCGACAAGGACATGTCCCTCGTGGAGGCGGCGAAGAACGACGCTGTGCGCGCCGAGGTGCAGAAGGCCGTGGATGCGGCGAACACCCGCGTCTCCCGCGCGGAGTCGATCCGCAAGTTCACCATCCTGGACAGCGAGTGGACGGAGGCCTCCGGCCACCTCACGCCGAAGCTCTCGATCAAGCGGAACATCATCATGAACGACTTCGCCGACGAGATCTCCGCGATCTATGACGAGCCGGTCACCACGACGAACGTCGCCATCGGCGGCTGAGCCTGCATGCAGAAAGGCCCCGCTCCGGCGGGGCCTTTCTGCGTGGGAGGACGGCTCAGAACCAGGCGCTCTCGCGCACTTCGCGCATCGCGCGCTTGCGGGTCTCGGCGTCGAGTCGAGACAGGTACAGCATGCCGTCGAGGTGATCGGTCTCGTGCTGGAGGGCCTGGGCGAGCAGCCCCTCCCCCTCGAGCACCACGGGCGCGCCGTCGAGGTCGATCCCCTCGACCCGAGCCCACGGATACCGCAGCGCGTCGTGCCACAGGCCGGGTACCGAGAGGCATCCCTCCCCGGTCGGCACGGGCTCGCCGCGCACCTCGGTCAGCACGGGATTGATGACGTAGCCGATGTCGCCGTCGATGTTGTAGCTGAACGCCCGCAGCGCCACGCCGATCTGCGGGGCGGCGACGCCCGCGCGTCCCGGCAGCTCCACGGTGTCGACGAGGTCGGCGACCAGCGCGCGCACGCCGTCGTCGATCTCCTCGATCGGCGTGCACATCGTGCGGAGCACGGGGTCTCCGAAGACCCTGATCTCACGGACCGACATCAGGCTCCCTTCGCCCGCAGGCCCTCGACGAGGAGCGCAGCGAGCTCGCGCGCCGCCACCCTCGTCTCCGGCTGGAGGTTCGTGAACACGATCGTGCCCCCGCCGGCGATCTGCGCGTCGTACGGCATCCGCACCACATGCGCAGCCCGCGTGCGGAAGTGCGCCTCGAGCTCGTTGAGCCGCACGAGCGGCGCGCCGGGCGTCGACTGGTTCAGCACGACCACGGCCTCCCGAGCCTGCTCGGCGTAGCCGTTCGTCTCGAGCCAGGTCAGCGTCTCGGACGCCAGACGCGCCTCGTCCACGCTCAGCCCCGACACGATCACGATCTGGTCGGCGAGGTCGAGCGTCGCCGACATCACCGAGTGCACGATGCCCGTGCCGGTGTCGGTCAGCACGAGGGAGTAATAGTGCGCGGCGACTCCCGCGACATCGCGGTAGTCGCTGTCGCTGAACGCCTCGGCGATGCGCGGATCGGCGTCCGACGCCAGGACGTCGAGACGCGTGGCATCGCGCGCGACGATCGCCGAGATGTCGTGGTAGCCCTTGACCTCGTCGTGGATGCGCACGAGGTCTCGCACCGAGCGGTTGTGCGGCGGACGGACGATCCGCTCCGCCAGGGTGCCGCGATCGGGGTTGGCGTCGACCGCGATCACCCGATCGTCGCGCGCGTCGGCGAGGGCCATGCCCAGGAGCGCGGTGATCGTCGTCTTGCCGACCCCGCCCTTGCGGGAGAGCACCGGCACGAACCGGGCGCCGCCGACCAGCGGTGCGGCGATCCGCGCGGAGAGAGCCTTGCGCTCCCGCGCGCGCCGCCCGTCTCCGATGTTGATGCGCCGACCGGAGATCGTGTACAGGAAGTGGCTCCAGGCCCCCTCGGGCTCGGGCTTCGTGACGCGGTGCGGATCGAGCAGCCGGTCGGCCGTGAGCAGGTCGGCGCTCTCCCGCGACGAGTCGCCGAGATCGTCGAGCCGCTTGGAGCTGAGCTGCACGTCCGCACGCGTCGAACGCGTCTGTCGAGGGACGACGCTCTTGTCGGGGATGTCCACAGCGGTGCTCTCCTTCGTCGCGGTTCGGATGCGGGTCGGCGCGGTGCGCGATGCGGCGCGTGCGTCGATGTCGGCCTGCGCGCGCGCGATGAACGCCGCGGCGGCTGCCGCCTCGGCGGCATCCGCGGCCGCCCGGGCATCGTCGTCGCCGCGGACGTCCCCGGCGGAGTCGGCCGCACTCGACGTCACGGGGTCGGCGCCGGTCTGCGCGGTGCGAGCGGACGAGGCGGGGCCTTCGGGCAGCACCTCGGCGATCTCGGCATGGGAGTCGGAGTCCCGGTCGATGTCGTCCTCGGCCTGCGCCGACGGCGCGGGATCCCCCTCGGAGTCGGGTTCGGGTGCCGCGTCGTGCTCGGACGACGGGTGCGCATCGTCCTCCTGCGGACCGGTCTGCGTCTCGACGCCCGTCTGCGTCGCCGTCGTGGAGGCAGACTCCGCCTCCGGCTCCTCGGGCGCGGGATCCGCCTCCGGCTCCTCGGGCGCGGGATCCGCCTGCTGACCGGTGGGCTCCGGCGGCAGCTCGATGATCAGCGGACCGCTGAGCGGTGCGATCGAGATCTCCGCGGCCGCGACGGTCTCTGCCGCCGCTCTGGCGGCGGCGACCGGCTCGTCGATGATCAGATCCGCGACGACCTCGCCGTCCACCACGCCGTCGTCCTCGAGGTCGTCATCCTCGTCCTTCGGCATCACCACGCTGACCTGAGCCGTGTTGCCGAGGTTGCCGATCACCGCCGTGTCCAGGGATGCGGCGTCGTCGAGCACCCCCCTGGACTCCTCGTCCGGCGGTTCTGCCATGTTCTTCGGGGTCACGATGTCACTCCAAGCCTGGGCGGGCCTCGGGTGCACTACGACGAGCGCGGCCCGCGCCCGACAAGATTAGTGCGCCGGACGGATGACGACCAAAAGATCCCCGGCGTCCACCTGCTGGGTCGCCCCGATCGCGAGGCGCTCGACGACGCCGTCCACGGGCGACGTGATGGCCGCCTCCATCTTCATGGCTTCGATCGACGCGACCGGCTCGCCGGCCCGCACCGTGTCGCCGACCTCCGCCTTCAGCGTCACGACCCCCGAGAACGGCGCGGCCACCTGACCGGGCACCGAGGTGTCGGCCTTCTCCACTTCGTGGGCGTCGACGGCGACCGAGCGGTCGCGGACGAACACCGGGCGCAGCTGGCCGTTGAGCGTGGTCATGACGGTGCGCATGCCCCTGTCATCCGGGTCGCCGATGGCTTCCAGGCCCACGTACAGCTGCACTCCGCGATCCATCTCGACGAGGTGCTCCTGCCCCTGCACGAGCCCGTACAGGTAGTCCCCGGTGTCCAGCACCGAGAGGTCGCCGAAGTGCTCGCGCCGCTCCGTGAACTCACGCATCGGCGCGGGGAACAGGAGCGTGTTGAGCCGCGCGCGGCGAGTGAGGCTGTCTCCGGCGAGAGCGGCTTCGTCATCCTCGGAGATCTCGGTCATCGCCGTGCGCACCGTGCGACCCGCCAGGACCTTCGAGCGGAACGGCTCCGGCCAGCCGCCGGGCAGGTCGCCGAGCTCGCCGGCCATGAACCCGACCACCGAGTCCGGGACGTCGTACTTCTCGGGGTTCGCCTCGAAGTCCGCCGGGTCGGCCTTGACCGCGGCGAGGTGGAGAGCCAGATCTCCGACGACCTTCGAGGACGGCGTGACCTTCGGCACGCGGCCGAGGATGCGGTCGGCGGCGGCGTACATGTCCTCGATGAGCTCGAAGTCGTCGGCGAGCCCCAGCGCCTTCGCCTGCTGCCGCAGATTCGACAGCTGCCCGCCCGGGATCTCGTGGTGGTAGACGCGCCCGGTGGGCCCGGGGAGGCCGGACTCGAACGGCGCGTACGCGCGGCGCACCGCCTCCCAGTACGGCTCGAGGTCCGAGACGGCCGCCAGGTCGAGCCCGCTGTCCCGGTCGGTGTGCGCGAGCGCCGCGACGAGGGACGAGAGCGACGGCTGGCTGGTGGTGCCGGAGAGCGGAGCGGACGCGGCGTCCACCGCATCGACGCCCGCGGCGCTCGCGGCGAGCAGCGTGGCGAGCTGTCCGCCCGGGGTGTCGTGCGTGTGGAGGTGGACCGGGAGGTCGAACCGCTCGCGGAGCGCGCCCACCAGCCTCGCGGCGGCTGCCGGGCGGAGGAGGCCGGCCATGTCCTTGATCGCGAGGATGTGCGCTCCGGAGGCCACGATCCGGTCGGCGAGCCGCAGGTAGTAGTCGAGCGTGTAGAGGCCCTCCGCCGGGTCGAGCAGATCACCCGTGTAGCACAGCGCCACCTCCGCCACGGCGGTGCCCGTGGCCCGGACCGCCTCGATCGCCGGACGCATCTGCTCCACGTCGTTCAGGGCGTCGAAGATGCGGAAGATGTCGACGCCGCTGGCCGCCGCCTCCGAGACGAAGGCCTCCGTGACGGCGGTGGGGTACGGCGTGTATCCGACGGTGTTGCGCCCGCGGAGCAGCATCTGGATCGCCACGTTCGGCAGCGCCTCCCGGAGCTTGTCGAGTCGCTCCCACGGGTCCTCGCCGAGGAACCGCAGGGCCACGTCGTACGTGGCGCCTCCCCAGGCCTCGACGGAGAGGAGTCCGGGGGTGAGCCGCGCGATGTGCGGCGCGACGGCGACGAGGTCCTTCGTCCGCACCCGAGTCGCCAGCAGCGACTGATGCGCATCCCGGAACGTGGTGTCGGTGATCGCGAGCGCGGTCTGCTGACGCAGGCTCCGCGCGAACCCCTCCGGGCCGAGCTCGCGCAGCCGCTGGCGCGAACCCGGGGTCGGCTTCGCGGTCAGGTCGACCGTCGGGAGCTTGGTCCGCGGGTCCGCAGCCTGCGGATGCACGCCGTTCGGCTTGTTGACGGTGACGTCGACGAGCCAGTTGAGGATCTTCGTGCCGCGGTCCTTGGACTCGCGACCGCGCAGCAGCTCAGGGCGCTCGTCGATGAACGAGGTGCTGACGTCACCGGCGATGAACGCGTCGTCGTCGAGCAGGGCCTGCAGGAACGGGATGTTGGTGGAGACCCCGCGGATGCGGAACTCGGCCAGCGCGCGTCGCGCTCGGGCGACGGCGGCCGGGTAGTCGCGTCCGCGGCAGGTGAGCTTGGCGAGCATGGAGTCGAAGTGCGGGCTGATCTGCGCGCCCTGATGCACCGTGCCGCCGTCGAGGCGGATCCCCGCCCCGCCCGGCGAGCGGTAGGTCGTGATCTTGCCGGTGTCCGGCCGGAAGCCCTGCGTCGGGTCCTCGGTGGTGATGCGGCACTGCAGCGCCGCCCCGCGCACGTGCAGGTTCTCCTGCTCGAGTCCGAGGTCGGCGAGGGTCTCCCCCGAGGCGATGCGCATCTGGCTCTGCACCAGGTCGACGTCGGTGACCTCCTCGGTCACGGTGTGCTCCACCTGGATGCGCGGGTTCATCTCGATGAAGACGACCTCCCCCGTGCGCTCCCCCGCCGTCTCGAGGAGGAACTCCACGGTGCCCGCGTTCTCGTACCCGATCGACCGGGCGAAGGCGACCGCGTACCCGTGGAGGGCCGCGCGGATGCCGTCGTCGAGGTTCGGGGCCGGCGCGATCTCGACCACCTTCTGGTGACGACGCTGCACCGAGCAGTCCCTCTCGAAGAGATGGACGGTCTCGCCGGTCTTGTCGGCGAGGATCTGCACCTCGATGTGCCGCGGGCGCACGACCGCCTGCTCCAGGAACATGCGCGCGTCTCCGAAGGCGCTCGCCGCCTCCCGCATCGCCTCCGCGAGTGCGGGGGCCAGCTCCGCCGCCGTCTCGACGCGCCGCATGCCGCGCCCGCCGCCGCCGGCGACGGCCTTCGCGAAGAGCGGGAACCCGATCCCGTCGGCCTGGGCGACCAGCGCATCCACGTCGTCGGACGCCTCGGTCGAGCGCAGCACGGGCACGCCCGCCCCGATCGCATGGCGCTTCGCCTCGACCTTGTTGCCCGCCATCTCGAGCACCTTCGCGGGCGGTCCGATGAAGACGATGCCGTTCGCCGCGGCCTTCTCGGCCAGTTCGGGGTTCTCCGACAGGAAGCCGTAGCCGGGGTAGATGGCGTCCGCCCCCGCCTCTTTCGCGACGCGGATGATCTCCTCCACGTCGAGGTACGCCCGGACCGGATGCCCGCGCTCGCCGATCTCGTACGCCTCGTCGGCCTTCAGCCGATGGACCGAGCCGCGGTCCTCATGGGGGAAGACGGCCACCGTCCTCGCCCCGACCTCGTATGCCGCACGGAAGGCGCGGATCGCGATCTCGCCACGGTTCGCCACAAGGATCTTCTGGAACATGCACACCTCTGAGAGCTCGATGCGCGGCGTTTTCGGCGCGCATGGGGCGGGGCTGAGTGTGCACCCAGCTTAGGGGCAGGTAACGTGGTGTTCGTGCACGTACTCAGCGTCAGCTCTCTCAAGGGAGGCGTCGGCAAGACCACCGTGACCCTCGGACTGGCCTCAGCGGCCTTCGCCCGTGGTGTCCGGACGCTCGTCGTCGACCTCGACCCGCAGTCCGATGTGTCCACCGGGATGGACATCCAGGTGGCCGGTCGCCTCAACATCGCCGACGTCCTGGCGAACCCGAAGGAGAAGGTGGTCCGTCAGGCCATCACGTCCAGCGGCTGGGCGAAGGTGCACCCCGGGACCATCGACGTGCTGATCGGCAGTCCGTCCGCCATCAACTTCGACGGCCCGCACCCGAGCGTCCGCGACGTCTGGAAGCTCGAGGAGGCGCTCGCCGCCGTCGAGAGCGACTACGACCTCGTGCTCATCGACTGCGCGCCCTCGCTCAACGCACTGACCCGTACGGCCTGGGCCGCGAGCGACCGCGTGATGGTCGTGACCGAGCCGGGTCTCTTCTCGGTCGCCGCCGCCGACCGCGCGCTGCGCGCGATCGAGGAGATCCGCCGCGGTCTCTCGCCCCGTCTGCAGCCGCTCGGCATCGTCGTGAACCGGGTGCGCCCGCAGTCGATCGAGCACCAGTTCCGCATCAAGGAGCTGCGCGACATGTTCGGTCCTCTCGTGCTGTCGCCTCAGCTGCCCGAGCGCACGTCGCTGCAGCAGGCGCAGGGCGCGGCCAAGCCGCTGCACATCTGGCCCGGCGACTCGGCGCAGGAGCTCGCCGCCGACTTCGACCAGCTGCTCGACCGCATCATCCGCACGGGACGCATCCCGGTGCCGGAGTCCGGCGCTCAGGCCTGACACGCCCCCGCACAGCAGAACGGCCATCCTCTCGCGAGGGTGGCCGTTTCTTCGTGGAGCCCGGATTCCGGGCCGCAGTCTCAGGCGGTGCGCTTGGCGCGGCGGGCGGACAGCTCGTCGACGGGGTCGGGAGCGGTCGGGTCGAACTCGACCAGCGTGGACTCGACCTCGCGGAGCACCTTGCCCACGGCGATGCCGAACACGCCCTGTCCGCGGCTGACGAGGTCGATGACCTCGTCGTTCGAGGTGCAGAGGTAGACCGACGCCCCGTCGCTCATCAGCGTCGTGCCGGCGAGGTCGCGGATGCCCGCGCGGCGGAGCTCCTCGACCGCCGTGCGGATCTGCTGCAGCGAGATGCCGGTGTCGAGCAGGCTCTTCACGAGCTTCAGCACGAGGATGTCGCGGAATCCGTAGAGGCGCTGCGATCCCGAGCCGCTGGCGCCGCGCACGGTGGGCTCGACGAGCTCGGTGCGGGCCCAGTAGTCGAGCTGTCGATAGGTGATGCCGGCCGCGCGCGCGGCGACCGCTCCGCGGTAGCCGACCTCGTCGTCCATCGCGGGCAGACCGTCGGTGAAGAGGAGTTCGGTCACGAACCGCGGGTCGCCTGCACGCTCATCCGCATTCATCTGAATTCCTCTCTGGAGCCGTTATCTCCACGGTAGAGCAGCCCCCGTGCACCGGCAATGACATCCGAGCGACCCCGAAGGTGTGTCGCAATCAGTTCGTTACGAAAGCAGGCGGGACAGCGCGTCCTTGACGAAGAGCGAGCGCACCTCGTCGATCTTCGTCGCGAGCGTCGGCGCCATCTCGCTCGCCTTGGCGCGCGAGGCGGCGTCCGTCCGACGCAGGAGCGCCGACATGGCGGACTCGATCAGGGCGACCTCCCGCTCCGCGCCCTGGCGCAGCGAACGGAGGTGCCGGGGCTCGATGCCGTGCCGGTCGAGGGCGACGAGACCGCGGAGCAGCGTGACGGTCGCCTCGGGATACGTCTCCTGCGCGGCGATCACGCCGGTGCTGATCGCGTCGTTGAGGAGCTGCGGTCCGGCGCCGGCCGCCGAGAGCAGCTCCGCGCGACGGTAGCGCCTCGGCGTGGGCGTGATCGAGGGCGGCGGCACGAGCGCGGCGGACTCGCCGTTCGCCTCGGCCTCGTCGAGCTGATCCCGGATCACGCTGAGCGGGAGGTAGTGGTCGCGCTGCAGGGTGAGACCGAGTCGCAGCCGCTCGATGTCGGCCTGGGAGAACTTGCGGTAGCCGGAGTCGGTGCGCGACGGGGTGACGATCCCCTGCACCTCGAGGAAGCGCAGCTTGCTCGAGGTGAGCTCGGGGAATTCCGGAGTGAGCCGGGCGAGCACCTGACCGATGCTCAACAGCCCCGGCGACGCGGAGCGTTCGCGGGCGGGCGATGCCGCCATCAGGCGTTCGCCGCGACGCGATCGACGGGAGCGACGAAGAAGTTCAGTCGGAACTTGCCGACACGGAGCTCGGAGCCGTCTTCGAGGACGCTGCGGTCGACGCGCTCCCCGTTGACATACGTGCCGTTCAGCGAACGCTGGTCGATGATCTCGAACGTCGTGCCGGAGCGCGTGATCTCGGCATGACGGCGAGAGACCGTCACGTCGTCGAAGAAGATGTCGGCCTCCGGGTGGCGGCCGACGGTCGTCACGTCGGTGTCGAGCAGGTAGCGCGCGCCGGCGAGGGCGCCCGAGCGCACCAGCAGGAGCGCGGATCCCGACGGCAGGGCCGCGATGGCGCTCTGCTCGACCTCCGTCAGCTCCACGCCGAAAGGCACGAAGGAAAGGTCCGAGTCGTGCCCGAACGTCTGCGTCACGTCGTGCCTCTGCTCGCCGGGACGATGGAACGCGGCGTCTCCGGCCGGTCGGCTGTCGCTGTCTGTCACTGTGCCCTCCTAGTCCTCCAGACTAACGGATGCGACGCGTCTCGCGTGAGGCGGGTTCACACTCAGGGCTCGCATACCGGGGGTTCATAGGCTGTACCTGTGAAAACTGCAGCGCGCCCCTCTCCCGCTGGTCCGATCGCCCTGGCCGCCGCCCTGCTGACGGCCCTCCTCGTGCTCGTCTCGCCGCTGTCGGCGGCGGCCCACGACAGCCTGATCGCCTCGTCGCCCGAGGCCGGCAGCACCGTCGACGTGCTCCCCGCGGAGCTCACCCTGACCTTCAGCGCGAAGCTCATCGACGGCGAGGGGGCGACCGAGGTCGTCGTCACCGATGCGACCGGCGCGTCGGTGACCGACGGCGCGGCGACCGTCGACGGCGCGATCGTCACGCAGCCGCTCGCCGACCCTGCCGCGGCGGGGGCGTATCGCGTCATCTGGAAGATCGTGTCGAGCGATGGCCACCCCACGTCCGGCGAGTTCGACTTCACGGTGGCCGCCTCCTCCGCCGGCGACCCCACAGCCCCCACGACCGCCCCGACCACCGACCCGGGCGACACGACGGCGACCGCGTCGCCCTCCACCGCCACCCCGACGCCCGAGGCGACCGACTCCTCCGACGAGGGCTCGAGCGCCTCGACCTGGATCTGGATCCTGTCCATCGCCGGCGTCCTCGTCGCCGCCGTCGCGGGCGTGGCGGCAGTCGCTCTGAAGGGTCGCGGATCCGGCTCCGAGGAGGACCCGGAGGGCGACTCCGACGAATCGACGGGGCGATAGGCTTAAGGCATGCCACACTACGATGTCGTCATCCTCGGTGCAGGTCCCGGCGGATACGTCGCTGCGGTTCGCAGCGCGCAGCTCGGTCTGTCCACCGCCATCATCGAAGAGAAGTACTGGGGTGGTGTGTGCCTCAACGTCGGCTGCATCCCCTCCAAGGCTCTCCTGAAGAACGCGGAGCTCGCCCACACGCTCAACCACAAGGCCGACTTCTTCGGCATCTCGGGTGAGTTCACGATCGACTACGGCAAGGCGTTCGACCGTAGCCGCGTCGTGGCCGACGGGCGCGTCAAGGGCATCCACTTCCTGATGAAGAAGAACAAGGTGACCGAGTACGACGGTCGTGGCACCTTCACCGGACCCAAGGCCATCTCGGTCGCCAAGTCCGACGGCTCCACCGAAGAGGTCACGTTCGACAACGTCATCATCGCGACCGGCTCGAAGGTGCGCCTGCTCCCCGGTGTGCAGCTGAGCGACAACGTGGTGACCTACGAGGAGCAGATCCTCTCCCGCGAGCTCCCGAAGTCGATCGTCATCGTCGGCGCCGGCGCCATCGGCATGGAGTTCGCCTACGTCATGACGAACTACGGCGTGAAGGTCACGATCATCGAGTTCCTCGACCGCGCGCTCCCCAACGAGGATGCCGACGTGTCGAAGGAGATCGCGAAGCAGTACAAGAACTACGGCGTCGACATCCTCACCTCGACCAAGGTCGAGAGCGTCGTCGACAACGGCTCCTCCGTCACCGTGACGTACACCGGCAAGGACGGCCAGCAGTCCTCGATCGAGGCGGACAAGGTCCTCATGTCGGTCGGCTTCGCGCCGAACGTCGAGGGCTTCGGCCTCGAGGCCACGGGCGTGAAGCTCACCGAGCGCGGTGCGATCGACATCGACGATCACATGCGCACGAACGTCGAGGGCATCTACGCCATCGGCGACGTCACCGCCAAGCTGCAGCTCGCCCACGTGGCGGAGGCTCAGGGCGTCGTGGCCGCCGAGACCATCGGCGGCGCCGAGACCCAGACGCTGGGCGACTACCGGATGATGCCGCGCGCGACGTTCTGCTCGCCGCAGGTCGCGTCGTTCGGGCTCACCGAGCAGCAGGCCAAGGACGAGGGACGCGAGATCAAGGTCGCGACCTTCCCGTTCATGGCGAACGGCAAGGCCCACGGGCTCGGCGAGCCGGTCGGCTTCGTCAAGCTCATCGCCGACGCCGAGCACCTCGAGCTCATCGGCGCCCACATGATCGGCCCCGACGTGTCGGAGCTGCTCCCCGAGCTGACGCTCGCGCAGAAGTGGGACCTCACGGCTCTCGAGCTGGCCCGCAACGTGCACACGCACCCGACGCTGTCGGAGGCGCTGCAGGAAGGCTTCCACGGCCTCGCCGGCCACATGATCAACTTCTGATCGACGGATCGAGGGCTGACGGCGGACGCGCAGACGTCCGATCCGGCGCTCCGCACCCGTGACGGCACGACCCCTCGAGGCATCGCCTCGGGGGGTCGTCTCGTCGAGCGCGCGGACCGCGACCTCACCGTCGCGCGTCGCCCTTCTCCCGGCGCAGCTCGAGGCGCGCCGGGAGCCCGCCGCGCACGGTCCACCCCGCGGGTGCGACGGCGGCGAGCTCGGCGGGGGTGTACGACCGGCGGATGCTGATGAGGCCGTCCACGCGGATGAAGGAGCCGCGCAGCAGCGTGCCGGCGAACGGCAGGGTCGCCGCCGCGAACAGGGCGTACGCCGCTCGGCTCCGCGCGATGTCCCGGTGCACGACCACGCCGCCCGCATCCGTGAGCCGATCGGTGTCCCGGAGGACGCTCTGGAGCTCCGCCTCGCTGAGATGGTGCAGCACATGGTTAGAGAACACGACGTCGTACCGGTCCCCGTCCGCGACGAGGTCCTCCGCCAGCGCGCGGCGGTAGCGGACGCCGGCTCCATCGTCGTGAGCGGCGGCCCAGCGGATGGCCCGCTCGTCGGCATCCAGCGCGGTGATCTCCCCCTCGAGCCCGTCCCGGCGCAGGCGCGCGGCGATCATCCTGCACACGTCGGCGCCGCCGGCCCCGACGTCGAGCACCCGCACCGGGCCGCGTCGGGCTCTCGGACGGATCTCGTTCCGGTAGAGCTGGCCGGGTCGCGACACGAGGGCGTTCACGATGCGGAAGCGCTCGTAGGTGCGCTCCAGCATCGCGAGGTCGGCGGACGGGTCGTCCATGAGCTCCGTCGCATCGTGTGCCCGCACGGAGAGATCGTGGCTCATGCGGCGCCGACGGCCACGGTCATCAGGGCGCTCTCGGCGGTCAGGCCGGGACCGAACGCCATGGCGGCCACGCGCTCCCCCGGCCGGGCGCCCTGGTCGAGGATGCGCCGGATGACGAACAGGATCGTGGCGCTCGACATGTTGCCGTAGTCGCGCAGCGTCTGGGTCTCGGCGCCGCCGATGGTCTCGGCGGCCACGACGCCCTGAGCCTCCGCCACGTGGGCGAGCTGCAGCTTGGCGGTGACGTCGCCGATGGCGTAGATGCCCTCGACGTTCGTGCGCATGTGATCGTCGATGTCGATCGCACCGCGCTCGGTG
>NZ_LWCU01000024.1 GCF_001650405.1 Microbacterium sp. H83
CCCGTGACGGCCGCCCACCCCGCGGGGGCGGGCCTCGCGGGGTGGGCGGCCGTCACGGGTCTGACGATCGGGGAGCTGATCGCCGTCGCGGGATCGCACGCCGAACGGGGGTGGGAGGCGTGAGTCGTCCCGAGCTGCGCATCTCGTCGCAGCGCCTCTCCTGGAACATCGCCGCGGTGCGCGATCGCGTGGCCCCGTCCGAGCTCATGATGGTGCTGAAGGACGACGCGTACGGGCACGGCCTCCGCTGGGCGGTCGAGACGGCCGTCGCCGCGGGCGTGGGCTGGTTCGGCTCGTACGACGTCCGCAGCGGCGTCGAGACCCGCCGGATCCTCGGCGCCCACGGACGCGTCTTCGCCTGGGTCACCTCGACGCACGACGAGATCGACGACGCCCTGCGCGCCGGCGTCGACCTCGGGGTGGGCTCGATCGAGTACCTCGCGCGGATCATCGCCCGGGCGCGGGAGCTCGGCGCTCCTGCCCGGATCCACCTCAAGATCGACACGGGCCTCCACCGGAACGGCCTGCGGCCCGAGGAGTGGACGGGAGCCGTCGCCACCGTGCGAGCGGCGGAGGCCGAGGGCGTGCTCGATCTCGTCGGGATCTGGAGCCACCTCGCCGAGGCCAGCGACGCCGAGGACGACGACGCGCATCGCGCATTCCTCGATGCGGTGCGCCTGGCCGCGGAAACCGGACCGACCCCCGAGGCGCTGCACCTGACCGCATCCGCGGCGTCCTGGTGGCGGCCCGAGCTGCGCGGCTCGGTCTCGCGCATCGGAGCGTTCTGCTACGGCATCCGTTCGGCGGACGGACCCGAGCTGGAGGGCGTCGCGCCCGTGGCATCCCTCGTCGCGTCGGTGACGGCGGTGCGTGATGACGAGGCCGTGATCGCCCTCGGCTCGTTCGACGGGATCCCGTCGACGCTCGCCGGCGCGACCGTGGGCACGCCGGGCGGAGCCCGCGCGCTGCTCCGCATCGACGAGACGACCTCTGTCGTCGCCGCATGGCCGGGCGCGGCGGAGGGCGACGAGGTGTGGATCTTCGGCGGCGGCGAGCACGGGGAGTCCAGTGCGACCACCCTGGCCGAGCGCATCGACACCGTCGGCGAGGAGATCCTCACGAGGCTCACCGGACGCGTGCGCCGCGTGGTCGTCGACTGACGTCGGTCCCGGATACAGAAGGAGCCCGTCGGATCGACGGGCTCCGAGGACGGCTGGCGGAGCCGTGCGACTCAGTCGATGAGACGTGCCGTCTCGTCGTGCCAGCTCGTGGCGATGCTGCGGAGCTTCTCCTCGTACTTGCGTCCGTGGTGGGCGCAGAAGAGCAGCTCGGAGCCGTTGACCTCGGCCGCGATGTAGGCCTGAGCGCCACACGAATCACAGCGATCCATGGCGGTCAGGCGGAACTCGACGGCGGAGGTCTCACGTTCGGTCGTTGCGTTCATCTCGGTGCCTCCTTGAGTGTCGGGTTCGCTGGTTGGGCGTGTTCAATACAACCACGCTGCGGCTGTGGGGATGCCCGGCTTGCGGCGTGTTTCGCTCAGCGCGTACACTCCCGCGGCCGGCTCGCCCGCTGCGGGGAGTGTCTGCGGAGCGCACGGCGGTACCGCGAATAGACTCGGAGATTGTGACCGCCGAGTATTCCGCCCATCATCTCCAGGTGCTCGAGGGCCTCGAGGCCGTCCGCAAGCGTCCCGGTATGTACATCGGCTCGAACGGATCGCCCGGCCTGATGCACTGCCTCTGGGAGATCATCGACAACGCCGTCGACGAAGCGGTCGCCGGCAACGGGTCGAAGATCGACACGATCCTGCACGCGGACGGCAGCGTCGAGGTGCACGACCGCGGCCGCGGCATCCCCGTCGACGTCGAGCCCCGGACGGGACTCACAGGCGTGGAGGTGGTGTTCACCAAGCTGCACGCCGGCGGCAAGTTCGGCGGCGGCTCGTACGCGGCATCCGGCGGTCTCCACGGTGTCGGCGCCTCGGTCGTCAACGCGCTGTCCGAACGTCTCGACGTGGAGGTGGATCGCGGCGGCAAGACCTACGCGATGTCCTTCCACCGCGGTGAGCCCGGGCTCTTCGCCGACTCGGGCGAGAAGCGCCCGGATGCGCCCTTCACGCCGTTCCAGGACAAGAGCGAGCTGCGGATCGTGGGCAAGGCGCCGCGGGGAGCGAGCGGAACCCGGATCCGGTACTGGGCGGACCGACAGATCTTCACGAAGGACGCGGCGTTCCAGCTCGGCGAGCTCGAGACGCGTGCCCGTCAGACCGCGTTCCTCGTCCCCGGCCTCGAGATCGTCGTCCGCGACGAGCGCGGGGAGGAGACGAACGAGACCTCGTACCACTACCAGGGCGGGATCTCCGAGTTCGTCGAGTACCTCGCGACCGATGCCCCGGTGACCGACACGTGGCGGATCCAGGGCGAGGGCACCTTCCGTGAGACCGTCCCCGTGCTGCAGGCCGACGGGCACATGGTCGCGACCGAGGTCGAGCGCGTGTGCGCCGTCGACATCGCCATGCGGTGGGGCACGGGCTATGACACGGTCACCCGATCGTTCGTGAACATCATCTCGACGCCCAAGGGCGGAACGCATCAGCAGGGGTTCGAGCAGGAGCTGCTGAAGGCGCTGCGGGCGCAGGTCGACCAGAACGCCCGTCGCCTCAAGGTCGGGGCGAACGACAAGCTGGAGAAGGACGACGTCCTCGCCGGGCTCACCGCCGTGCTGACCGTCAACGTCCCCGAGCCGCAGTTCGAGGGACAGACCAAGGAGGTCCTGGGCACGCCGGCGGTGCGCCAGATCGTCGCGCAGGTCCTGCGCAAGGACCTCGCTGCCCGGTTCGCCTCGACCAAGCGCGATGACAAGAGCCAGGCGACGCAGCTCCTCGACAAGGTCGTCGCCGAGATGAAGGCACGCGTATCGGCGCGCGCCCACAAGGAGACGCAGCGTCGCAAGAACGCCCTCGAGTCGTCGACCCTGCCGACCAAGCTCGTCGACTGCCGGACCAACGACGTCGAGCGCAGCGAGCTGTTCATCGTCGAGGGCGACTCGGCGCTCGGCACCGCCAAGAACGCGCGCAACAGCGAGTTCCAGGCGCTGCTCCCCATCCGCGGCAAGATCCTCAACGTCCAGAAGGCGTCGGTCGGGGACATGCTCTCGAACGCGGAGTGCGCGTCGATCATCCAGGTGATCGGCGCGGGGTCGGGACGCAGCTTCGATATCGACGCGGCGCGCTACGGCAAGGTGATCCTGATGAGCGACGCCGATGTGGACGGCGCGCACATCCGCACCCTCCTGCTCACTCTCTTCTACCGCTACATGCGGCCGCTCATCGAGCACGGTCGCGTCTTCGCCGCGGTGCCGCCGCTGCACCGGATCATCGTCATGAACCCCGGATCCAAGCCGAACGAGACGATCTACACCTACAGCGAGCAGGAGATGCACGCTCTGCTGGCGAAGCTGCGCAAGGCGGGCAAGCGCTGGCACGAGCCGATCCAGCGGTACAAGGGACTCGGTGAGATGGATGCCGAGCAGCTGGCCACGACGACGATGGAGCGCGGCGGCCGTCTGCTCCGCCGCGTGCGCATGGAGGACGCGGAGGCGGCGGGTCGGGTGTTCGAGCTGCTGATGGGCAACGAGGTGGCGCCGCGTCGCGAGTTCATCATCGATTCGTCGGGACGGCTGTCCCGTGAGTCGATCGATGCCTGAGCATCACCGCACGGCGGCGATCGCGGCGCGGTAGACGTCGAGCAGCTCGTCGCGGTGGGTCGTCTGCGCGATCCGGCGGCGATGCCGGATCGCCGTCTCGCTCATCCGCGCGACCTCGTCGGGTGCGTCTCGGAGCGCGGCGAGCGCCGCGGAGAGCCCCTCGGCGTCGGGAGACGCCGTCACGATGCCGGCGCCGGGCGGGAGCATCTCGGCGAGATCCGGGTCGCAGACGATCACCGGGAGCCCGGCCGCGAGGGCCTCGAGGACGACCATCGGCTGATTGTCGAAGTCCAGAGAGCTCGAGACGAGGACGTGGGCGTCGGACATGCCCTCGAGGACACGGGACTGGGGCACGGCTCCGTGCACCCGGATGCGGCCCGCCGCCGTGGCGCCCACCCGTCGCAGCACGCGGCGACGGGACACCCCGTCGCCGAACATGTCGGCCTCGACCCCCGGCGTCCGGCCGATCGCGTCCACGAACACCTCGGGCCGCTTCTCGGGCGACAGCCGGCCGCACCACACCGCACGCAGCGGTCGGTCGGGCGCGGGATGCCGTGCCGCCGGGTGTCCGATGCGCTCGAGCACCGTGTCCTCCAGCCCGTTCGAGATCACGGTCAGCGGGACGCGCACGCCCTGGGCCCGGAGCTTGGCGGCGAAATGGGCGGACGGCACGATCACCTGCGAGGCGTGGTTCGCCTGGCTCACCATCAGACGCCACATCCGCCGAGCCTGCCTGGTCGACGCGTACGGCGCCGTGAGATCGAGGGATGCGCGGTCGTGGCTCATCCGCTGCCGATGCAGTCGGGCGAGCAGCGCGGTCGTCACGGAGGGGAGCGGCAACACCGAGCGCGTGTAGACGTCGATGCGCCCGTGCATGGTCTGGACCACGGGGATGCCGAGTGCGCGCGCAGCCTCGAAGCCGGCGAGCGCCGCGAACATCTCGGTGTGGACGTGCACGACATCGACGGCGATCTCGCGGAGCCGGTCGGTCAGCGCCGCCGCCGCGGCGGCCGGCGACCAGGTGAAGGGGTACCCGTCTGGAGCGAATCCGCGAGCGGTCGGCAGCCGGACGATGGCCGGATCGGCGCTCGGAGCGGCGAGCGGCGCGAAGACGTGCACATCGTGGCCCTCGCGCTCGAGCGCCTCCCGGTGGGCTTTGATGACGGTCTGCACGCCGCCGAGCGTGGGCAGATAGTAGTCGGTGACCATGGCGATGCGCACCCGACCACAATAGGGCGGCTAGGGTGAGGACCATGTCCGGAGCCCGCGTTCTCGTGACGGGGGCGAGCGGCTTCCTCGGCGGATACGTGGTCCGCGATCTGCGGCGTCACGGTGTCGAGGTGTTCGCCGCGGGCCGCGACGGCGCCGCCCTCGATCGCGTGGTCGACGGGGAGCATCGGATCGTCGGCGACCTCCGGTCCCTCGCCGCTCTCGATCTCCCTGTCGACGCTGTCGTCCACTGCGCCGCGCTGTCGACACCGTGGGGGCGCTGGAGCGCGTTCCGGGAGGCGAACGTGGAGGGGACGGGGCACGTCGTGACGTTCGCGCGACGCAATCACGTGCGACGGGTCGTGCACGTGTCCTCTCCGAGCGTCTATGCCGGCGCCCGCGATCGCCTCGGCATCCGTGAAGACGATGTTGACCCCGGCAATCGGCTGAACGGCTACATCCGCTCGAAGATCGCCGCGGAGGCCCTGGTCCGTGCGGCTCTCCGGTCCGGCGAGCTCCCCGAGGCGGTCATCATCCGACCGCGCGGTCTCATCGGTGTCGGCGACCCCAGCCTCGTGCCGCGTCTCCTCGACGTGCACGATCGGATCGGCATCCCGCTGGCCGACGGCGGCGCGACGATGATCGACGTGACGGCCGTCGAGAACGTCGCCGTCGCGCTGCGCCTCGCGCTGTCATCCGGCGACCCGGCGGGCGGCACCTACAACATCACCAACGGCGACCCGCGGTCCTTCCGGGACCTGCTGGGAGCCCTGCTCGGGATGATGGGCCGTGCGCCCCGGTTCCGGCCCCTTCCACGGCGCACGGCGTGGGCGCTCGCCTCCGTCATGGAGGGCGTGTGCTCCGTGCTGCCAGGACGCCCGGAGCCGCCGTTGACCCGGTACACGCTCAGCACGATCGCGTACTCGCAGACCCTCGACATCTCGCGGGCGGAGGCGGAGCTGGGCTACCGTCCCGAGGTCGCGCTCGACGATGCGCTGGCGCGGGTCGCAGACCATCTGCGGAGCACCGCATGAGCGCGCGGCTCCGCCACTACGCGTGCGGCCGCACCTCGCACGACCTCGGCCGGATGTTCCGCGACGGGCCCCGGGAGGTGCGCGAGTTCCCGTCCGGCGTGTTCCTGTACGACGCCTCCGACGAGCGGCGGGTGCTGTTCGACACGGGCTATGCGACCGGGGATTGGCGCACGGGCTGGCGCGGAGCGGCGTACCGGCGGCTCCTCCCGCCTCAGGTCGCCGACACGGACGACGTCGCCGCGCGACTGCTCGCCGACGGCGTCCGTCCGGACTCCATCACCCACGTCGTCCTGTCGCACCTCCACCCCGATCACGTCGGGGGCGTCCGTCGGTTCCCGTCGGCGACGTTCGTGCTCAGCGCCGGCCACGTGCGCACCCTCGCCGCACCTCGTCTGCGCAGCGGTGTCCTCCCCGGCCTCCTGCCCGACTGGTTCGACACGGCGAGGCGCGTCGAGCTCGGCGACGCCGACTTCGTGTCGGCCGGTCATTGGGGGGTGCGCCTGCGCAGCCACGATCTGTTCGGCGACGGCTCGTATCTCGTGCTCGACCTGCCGGGCCACGCCGACGGGCATCTCGGCGCGCTGGTGCACGGACGCGTCCTCCTCGCGGGCGACGCCGCGTGGGGCAGCGACCTCCTCGACGAGGCGACCCGGCTGCGTCGCCTGCCGCGAATGGTCCAGCACGACGCCGACCGCTACGCCGCGACCGCGCAGGTGCTCCGTGCTGCCGGGGATCACGGCGTCCGCGTGGTGTGCAGCCACGATCCGGTCACTGCGACGGAGCTGCTGCGCTGATGGGCAGGATACGAGTGCTCAGGGAGTTCGCCGCCGTCCGCTGGGCGCGGCCCCTGCGATCGCGGCGCGCGGTCGAGCGGCGTCAGCGGCGCCTCCTGCGCCGGCATCTCGCCTTCCTGCGGCGGCGCTCCCCGTATTTCGGCGCGCTGCTCGCACGGCATCCGTTCCCTGAGCTGCCCCTCCTCGACAAGCGCGCGATGATGGCGTCCTTCGATGAGATCTCCACGGTCGGGGTGCGACGGGACGAGGCTCTCGCCCTCGCGCTCGCGAACGAGAGGTCTCGGGATTTCCACGAGGACCTGGGGTCGGACTCCGTCGGACTCTCCAGCGGCACCAGCGGGCATCGAGGGCTCTTCGTGGTGAGCGCCGCCGAGCGCGACGCCTGGGTCGGCACGGTGCTCGCCCGGACCCTGCCGCGCCGGCGTCTCCTCGGGCATCGGATCGCGCTCTTCCTCCGCGCCGACAACACCCTGTACGAGTCGGTCGGTTCGCGGGCGGTGTCGTTCCGGTACTTCGACCTCTACGGAGATCTGGACGCGAACATCACGGCGCTGCAGAGCTACCGCCCCACCATCCTCGTCGCGCCTCCCTCGGTGCTGCGGCTGATCGCCGGAGCCGCCGACTCCGGACGCTTCGACGCCCTCCCGCAGAAGGTGTACTCGGTGGCCGAGGTGCTCGAGCTCGCCGACGAGGAGCGAATCCGCGTATCGCTCGACCAGCGGGTCATCCACCAGCTGTATCAGTGCACCGAGGGGTTCCTCGCGCACACGTGCGAGCGGGGAGTCATCCACCTCAACGAGGATTCGGTCCTGGTCGAGCGCGAGATGCTCGACGACGGGAGATTCACCCCGATCGTCACGGATCTGCGCCGACGCGCGCAGCCGATCGTCCGCTACCGTCTCGGCGACGTGCTGCGGCTGCGCGACGATCCCTGCCCGTGCGGCAGCGCTCTGACCGCGATCAGCCGCATCGAGGGCCGCCAGGGCGACACGCTGTGGCTTCCGGGAGGCGACGGCGGCCGCATCCCGGTCTTCGCGGACGTCGTGACACGCGCACTGCTGCACGCGCAGGGGTTCGACGAGTTCCGGATCAGGCAGACCGGCGCGTCGCAGCTCGAGATCGCACTGGACACGCTCGATGATCGGTCACGTCGTCTCGTCGCCGACGAGATCGGCGCGCTCTGCGCTCGACTGGGGTGCGCGATGCCGGAGCTGACCTTCGTCGGCTACGACCGCGACGATCGGGTGAAGCTGCGCCGCGTCGTGCGGGAATGGGGGGATCCGTCATGGTGAGGAACTGCGAGATCGTCGGATGGGGCACGAGCCTGCCGACGCGCACCGTGCGCTTCGGCGACGAGGTGCGCCATCGCATCGAGGACGACGTGACGCACCTCGACATGCTCGTCGAGGCGTCCCGGCGCGCGCTCGACCGGGCCGGGATCGACGCGGAGGAGATCGACCTCGTCCTGGGTGCGTTGGCGGCCGGGGTGCAGCCGATCCCGTGCACGGCCGCGCTCGTGCTGGAGCAGCTGTCGCTGAGCGGCCGGGCAGCCGCCTTCGACGTGAACTCGACCTGCACGAGCTTCATCACGGCCCTCGACGTCGCGTCCCGATTCCTCGATGTCGGCGACCGTCGCACGGTGCTCATCGTGTCGGGGGACGTCGGCTCGCGGTTCCTCAACCCGGAGCAGCGGGAGAGCTTCGAGCTGTTCAGCGATGCCGGAGCGGCGGTGGTGCTGCGACGCGCGGAGGATCGGGGGCGCGGTGTGATCGCGAGCGCCCAGCGCACGTGGCCGGCGTACGCGCACGACACGGAGATCCGCGGCGGGCTGTCGCGATCCCCGGCTCAGGCCTATGACGAGGCGGATGCCGCGGACTACCTGTTCGACATGGACGGGCGTCGGGCGCTGCTGGGCATGATGCGCGTGCTGCCGGCGTTCTTCGAGGAGTTCCATGCGACGAGCGGCGTCGCGCACGACGACGTCGCGCTGTGGGTGCCGCACCAGGCATCGGCCGCGCTGGGCCCGATGCTCGACCGCCTGGGCATCCCGGCCGAGCGCCGCATCGACGAGGTCGCCGCCTTCGGCAACATGGTGTCGGCATCCGTGCCGTTCATGCTCGCCCGGGCGCTCGATGAGAAGAGGGTCGCGCGCGGAGACACGGTGATCCTGTGCGGGACCGCCGCCGGACTGACCGCGAACATCCTCGCCCTCCGTCTCTGAGTCGGAGGCCGCTGACAGGATGGGGCCATGATCGCGATCAGCGCCTCCGGAACGTGGCGGCGGTCGTGGATCTCGCCGCGCTCGCGCCCCGCGCGCGGAGCTCGGGGCGGACGCGGGGCGGGCGCCGGGGTGACCGGCGCCGCCCCGCATCACACGAGAGTGCGGCCGATGCTGCCGATGACGCCGTCGATCTGCTGACCGGACGCGTCGCGGCGCGCCAGGCCCTCGGGCAGCTTGCGCACAGCCCCGGTGGGATCGACCGCGAGCGCGGGGTTCGGGCCCACCCAGGCGACTGTGAGGCGGTCCTCGCCCTTCAGGAACGCGTGCGCACGGACCCCGCCGGTCGCTCGGCCCTTGGCGGGGTACTCCGCGAAGGACGACACCTTGGCGCGACCGGGGTCGGTGCCGGGGAGGACGCTGTCACCGCCGGAGACCGTCGCGACGACGGCATCCGCTCCCGCCGTCACCGCTCCGAAGAAGAGGACGGATGCCCCGTTGCCGAGCTTGATGCCGGCCATGCCGCCGGCCGGAGCGCCCTGGGGTCGGACGCTCGACGCGCCGAAGCGGAGGAGCTGGGCGTCGGTCGTGACGAAGACGAGGTCGGCGTCGTCGGGGGCATCGGTCGCGCCCACCACCGTGTCTCCCGGCTTCATCCCGATCACCTCGAGGTCGGGGCGCACCGGGAGCGCCGTCGGGACGATGCGCTTGACCGTTCCCTGAGCCGTGCCGATCGCGATGGGGGTGTCGCTGTCGAAGCGCACGAACGCCAGGATCCGTTCGCCCCGGGTCGTGATGCCCAGGTAGTCGCGCAGCGGCGTTCCGGCGGCGAGCTGCACGGACGTCGCGGGCACGGACGGCAGGTCGACGGGGGAGAACCGCAGCACGCGTCCTTCGCTCGTCAGCGCCCCGATGTCGGAGCGCACGGTCGTCCGGACGGTGGCCAGGATGGCGTCGTGCTTGCTCCGGCGCGCAGGCAGAGCGAGCTCCTGCCCCTCGCCGAGGTCCACCCGCACGGCGCGGCCGGTCGTCGAGAGCACGAGAACGGTCGGAGCGTCGGCGATCTGCAGATCCACGGCGCCCTTCGTCGCTCGGGGCTTCGGCGGTGCGGCGTTCATGAGAAGCGTGCGGCGCGGCGTGCCGTAGGCGTCCGCCGCGGCATCCAGCTCCTTCGCGACGGCGGCGCGGAGGAGGACGTCGCTCGCCAGCAGCTCGCGCAGCGCGGCGATCTCGGCGAGGAGGGCGTCGCGCTCGGACTCGAGCTCGATGCGCGAGAACTTGGTCAGGCGGCGCAGACGCAGCTCCAGGATGTACTCGGCCTGCAGCTCGCTGAGGTCGAAGACGGAGCGGAGACGGGTGCGCGCCTGCTCCGAGTCGTCGGAGGAGCGGATGACCTGGATGACCTCGTCGATGTCGAGGATCGCGATCAGCAGGCCCTCCACGAGGTGCAGTCGCTCCTCGCGACGCGCGAGGCGGTAGCGGCTGCGTCGCGTGATGACCTCGACGCGGTGGGCCACGTAGACGCTGAGCATCTCCTTGAGGCCGAGCGTGCGCGGCTGGCCGTCCACGAGCGCCACGTTGTTGATGCTGAAGGAGTCCTCCAGCGGGGTCAGTCGGTACAGCTGCTCGAGCACGGCGTTCGGATCGAAGCCCGTCTTGATCCCGATCGCCACCCGCAGCCCATGGTTGCGGTCGGTGAGGTCGGTGACGTCGCTGATGCCCTGCAGCTTCTTCGCCTGCACGGCGTCGCGGATCTTCTCGATCAGTCTCTCGGGGCCGACCATGTACGGCAGCTCGGACACGATGATGCCGGTGCGCCGGGGGCCGAGCGGCTCGACCGAGACCCGGCCGCGCACCTTCAGCGCGCCGCGGCCGTTCGTGTACGCATCCTTCACTCCGTCGAGTCCCATGAGGATGCCGCCGGAGGGGAAGTCCGGCCCCGGCACGAATTCCATGAGCTCCTCGGTGGTGGCGTCGGGGTTCTCCAGCAGATGGGTCGCCGCCGCCACCACCTCGATGAGGTTGTGCGGGGCCATGTTCGTCGCCATGCCGACGGCGATTCCGCTCGCGCCGTTGACGAGGAGGTTCGGGAAGGCGGCCGGCAGCACGGCCGGCTGCTGGAACTGGCCGTCGTAGTTCGGCACGAAGTCGACGACGTCCTCGTCGAGATTCTCCGTCAGGGCCATCGCCGGGGCGGCGAGGCGAGCCTCGGTGTACCGCGCGGCCGCCGGGCCGTCGTCGAGGGAGCCGAAGTTGCCGTGTCCGTCGACGAGCGGCACGCGCAGCGCGAAGTCCTGGGCGAGGCGGACGAGCGCGTCGTAGATCGCCGAGTCGCCGTGCGGGTGCAGCTTTCCCATCACCTCGCCGACGACGCGGGCGCTCTTGACGTGCCCGCGGTCGGGACGCAGGCCCATCTCGGCCATCTGGTAGAGGATGCGACGCTGGACGGGCTTGAGTCCGTCGCGGGCGTCGGGGAGCGCGCGGGAGTAGATGACCGAGTACGCGTACTCGAGGAACGAGCCCTGCATCTCGCTCTCGAGGTCGATGTCCTGGATTCTCTCCGGGGCGAGCTCGGGCGGCGGGGTTTTCGGCATGGGCATCCTGAGGGCGTGCGGGAGCCTGTGTCAGACTGGCTCGGATGTCCCTCATGCTACCGTCCGAGTCGTCCTCGGCCCGGAGCGTCGTCGGGGTGGCGGACGACCTGTTCGCGGCTCTGCGCGGCGAATCCCCGTCTCTCCCGCGCGCGGAGTCGGTCGTCCTCGTCGTCATCGACGGGCTCGGCGCCATCGCCCTGCGCCAGCACGCCGGTCATGCGAGGGCGCTGACGGCCGGCATGGCCAAGAAGGACGTCGCCACGTCGGTGTTCCCGTCGACGACCGCGGCCGCACTCACCAGCATCCTGACCGGCGTCTGGCCGGGAGTGCACGGGCTCGTGGGGTACCGGGTCCTGGATCCGTCACGCGACGCGCTCGTGAACCAGCTCACCGGGTGGGAGTCCGAGGGACTCGATCCGATGACCTGGCAGTCCGCCCCGACCGTCTTCGAGCGGGCTCGCGTCGAGGACCGGCGCGCGTTCGCCGTCGGCGTCGCCGCGTACGCGGGCAGCGGGTTCACGCGGGCGACGCTGCGGGGTGCGGACTTCGTGGCCGCGCAGACGCCCGCGGAACGAGTCGAGGCCGCCTACGAGCTCGCCGAGCGGCACCCCGGTTCGCTGGTCTACTGCTATCTGCCCGAGGTCGACAAGGCCGGGCATCGGCACGGCGTGGACTCGCGAGCGTGGATCGCCGCCCTCGAGGAGATCGATGCGGCGCTCGCACTGCGGGTTCCGACCGGGGTCGGCGTCGTCGTGACGTCGGACCACGGCATGGTCGACGTCCCCGCTCACCGCCAGGTCGTCCTGGAGGCGGATCACCTCCGCGGAGTGCGGCATCTGGGAGGGGAGCCGCGCATGCTGCACGCGTACGTCGAACCCGATGCCGCCGCCGACGAGATCGTCGAGCGCTGGCGGCGTGATCTCGACCGGCTCGCCGACGTCGTGACGCGGCGCGAGGCGATCGACGCCGGTCTCTTCGGCCCTGACGTCTCGGATGCCGCGTCGTCGCGCATCGGAGACGTGCTCGTCGTGTCCCGCGGGGCCGTCGCGGTGTACGACGGCACGGCCGCCGACCAGCGCAATCGCGGCATGGTCGGCCAGCATGGCGCTCTCACCGCCGAGGAGCGCCAGGTGCCGCTGCTGCGACGGGGTGCCTTCGCCCGCTGAACGTCGGGCCGTCTCGTCGGCGCTGTCCGCCGACGGAGTGTCTCACTCGACGAGCATCACTCGCCGGAGCGTCTCACTCGTCGGTGCGTGCTCCGAAGACGATCTCGTCCCACGAGGGCATGGCGTTGCGTCGCTTGCGTCGCCCGCCGCTCTCGGACGACTGCTCGGGTGCGGAAGAGGGGCGCGGCTCCTCCTCGGGCTCCGGCTCGTCCGGCTCAAAAGCCGCATCGAACAGAGCGATGGGATTCGACTCCTCCGTGCCGTCGGCATCGTCGATGTCGCTCGCGATGAGCGGAGCGGCCTCGCGCTGGCCGCGCCGACGACGCAGCGCCTCGAGCAGGTCGGCCGTCTCGGGGCTCGTCGTCGGCGAGTCGGGGGCGCGCTTGGTCGCGGCCTCCTGCACGGACGAGGGCGAGCGCTCGGGCACGGCGCGCTCGTCGGCGGGAGAGTCCGCCGGCGAGACGAGTCGGGGGCCGAACGCGCCCGAATCGAATCTGCTCTCGTCCTTGTAGGGGGACGCGGGACGCTCCGCCTCGACCGCCCGCAGACGGGGGATCAGCCCCTCGGGAAGCGACCCCTGCCGTGAGAGCTGGGTGGCGTCGGCGTTCAGCGGTGCGAGCGCACTGCGCCGCGGGTCGAAGCTCCAGCGCGCGTCGTGATCGACCTCGTTGGCCGAGAACTCCAGCTTGATGATCCAGCCGGTCTCGTCCTTCCAGCTCGCCCAGCGCTCGGCGGTGGCCTCGACCTCCGCGAGCTTGGCGCGGATGGCGGTGCCGAAGGTGGGCTGGGCGTCGGGCTCGACCTCGCTGCCGATCAGGACGGGGACCGCGAGGGCCTGTCCGATGATGTGCTCGCGCTCCGCGAGCACGGGTCCTTCGAAGCGCGAGACGTCGTCGACCGTGATGCCGAGCAGCTCGGCGACCTCCGGTGCGGTGAGCCCGGCCCGGATCTGCGCCTGGATGTCGCGAGGGCTCGCGGCGAGCCTCTGCGCGGTCGGCTCGCTCTGCCGCGTCGCACGGCGGATCTCACGGTGCAGCACGTCGTCGATGGGCAGGGCGAAGCGCTCGCCCGACTCGGTCGCGAGTACGAGGACTCCTGCCTCTGTGCCGACGATGGTGACGTTTTCCATGCGTGTGCCCCTCTGATGGGTGTGCGTTCATGGTGTCACGCAGGACGCCCCCGATCCGGGAATACCCTGGGCGTGCCGTGAGTTTGCTCTGTCGCGTCCGCCGGCATTTGCTTATTGCTCTGCGGTCGTGCAAACTATGGCCGCCGATTACCCCGACGGCGCACCACCCACTCGCATGAAAGTGGAGATTCACCACATGGCAACCGACTACGACGCTCCCCGCAAGAGTGAAGACGACTCAGAATCGATCGAAGCCCTCAAGGAGCGTGTGCCGGACAAGAACTCCGGTTCCACGGGAGACGAGGACGCGGACAACCCGTCCAGCTTCGACCTCCCCGGTGCCGACCTCTCCGACCTCGAGCTCGATGTCGTCGTGCTGCCCGCGCAGCAGGACGAGTTCACCTGCATGAGCTGCTTCCTCGTGAAGCACCGCTCGCAGCTCGACCACGAGGACGCATCCGGCCCGATCTGCAAGGAGTGCGCCGCCTGAGCGCATCCGACCGACCTACCCTCGCGCCCCGACCTTCCCGGTCCGGGGCGCGTCGTCGTCTCCGGGCGGTGACAGACGATCAGGCCCGGGCGGCGCGGATGGCGGCGGCGAGTCGATCAGGAGTCCGGGTGGAGATGGTCCAGGTGTCCACCGGATCGTCCGCGTCTGTGTTCGGCACCACGACGACACCGTCGATGCCGCCCCGGATGAGGTGCCATCCCCGCGCCGGGAGGCCGGGTCCGCGTGCCTGACGCGCATCCTCCCCGGTGAGTGCCAGCGGTTCGCCGAGGTGGCGGGCATCGATGTGCGCGCGACCCGCGTGCAGGACGCCGCCCTCGACCCGCACCACCGGCGTGACGGAGATCGCGCCGAGCACGAGCAGAGCGGACACCGCGGCGCCCACGATCAGCGCGAACGTCGTGGATCCGATGCGGACGAAGATCAGCGACACCATCGGTCCGGCCAGCGCCACCGTGACGAGCAGCCACAGGCTCGGCGAGAGCCGCTCGCGGTATCGCGGACGTGTGTCGGGAACGGTGTTCTGCATTAGCCTCGGGGGGTGACTGATTCGGTGGATGTTCCCATTATCGCCCCTGTGCTCGGCGGTGCTGCCGTCGTGCCGGGGTACGCGCACCCGGGCGACGCCGGCGCCGATCTCGTGGCCGCCGAGGCGGTGCACCTCGGACCGGGGGAGCGGGCCCTCGTCGCGACCGGGGTCCGGATCGCGCTTCCCGACGGCTACGCGGCCTTCGTCGTGCCGCGCAGCGGCCTCGCCGCGAAGCACGGCATCTCGATCGTCAACTCCCCGGGGACGGTGGACGCCGGCTACCGCGGCGAGATCAAGGTCAGCCTGATCAACACCGACATCCGAAGCGCGTACGATGTGGCCGTCGGCGATCGCATCGCACAGCTGATCATCATGCCCGTGACGCGCGCCACGTTCATCCCGGTCGACGAGCTCCCCGAGAGCATCCGCGGCGAAGGCGGCTTCGGATCGACCGGATACCAGGCAGGACTCCACCCATCTCCAGCAGGACAGGTCAATGACTGACAACAACGCGACTCCTTCGAAGTCGGCGCCCCTCAACCGGGCGACCGATGGCCCCTTCGACGACTCCGAGGCGAACCCGGTGCGTCCGTACATCGATCTCGGCGGCATCAAGATCCTGCCGCGCGAGGGGCTCAACCTGCGTCTCGAGGTCGAGGAGCAGTCCAAGCGCATCGTCGCCGTGGGCCTCGACTACGCGGATTCGTCGCTCCAGGTCCAGCCGTTCGCGGCTCCGCGGTCGGGCGGTCTCTGGGACGAGACCCGCGTCCAGCTGCGCGATCAGGTCCGCTCGCAGGGCGGTCGGGTCGAGGAGCGCGAAGGGCCGCTCGGCAAGGAGCTCCTCGCGGAGGTCCCGGCCCCGGCGAACGAGGGCTCCGAGCTCCGACTCGCGCGGTTCATCGGCATCGACGGACCGCGGTGGTTCCTGCGCGGCGTCATCGGCGGCGCGGCGACCTCGGACCTCGAGGCCGCGGCCAAGGTCGAGGATCTCTTCCGGTCGATCGTGGTCGTCCGCGGCGGCGCGCCGATGCCTCCGCGCGATCTCATCCCCCTGAAGATGCCCGCGACCCCCGGCTCGGCGTGAGCGCGGCCGGTCCAGGGGCCGAGCGCGAGCAGAGCGCATCCGGGCCCGAGCGCGAGCAGTCGGCATCCGGGTCGGAGCGCGAGCAGAGCGCCTCGGAGATGCTGGGGGCGGCCCTCGGCGGCGCCGCCCGGCGCGCCGGTCTCGACCCCTCCGAGAGCGGCGCCACGCACCGCGTCGTGTGGTCGGCGATCGGCGGCTGGCGGGGGATCCTCGAGTCGGTGCTGCCGAGCCTCGCCTTCGTGATCCTCTTCACGATCCGTCCGGAGCCGCTCATCCTCTCGCTCGGCGTGTCGGTCGGACTCGCGGCGGTCTTCACGGTCGTGCGGCTGGTCCAGAAGTCTCCGCCGTCCGCCGCGATCGGCGGCCTCGTCGCCGCTGCCGCTGCCGCCGGACTGGCGCTGTGGACGGGACGCGGAGCGGACAACTTCGTGCCGGGCCTGATCACGAACGCGGCATACGGGACGGCGATGCTGGTCTCGGCGCTGATCGGCTGGTCGCTGATCGGCCTCGCCGCCGGCTTCCTGATGGGGGAGGGCACCGCCTGGCGCGCCGACCGCCGCAAGCGACGTGCCTTCCTGTGGCTCGGGATCGCCTGGGCGGCCCTCTTCTTCGCCCGACTGGCCGTGCAGCTGCCCCTCTACCTCGCGAACGAGGTCGCCGTCCTCGGCACACTGAAGCTCATCATGGGGCTGCCGCTGTTCGCGCCCCTGATCGCGGTCACCTGGCTCGTCGTCCGGGCTCTGTACCCCCGCGAGCCGAATGCCGGAACACCGTCGCAAGCGTGATAGATTTATCTTGACATCAAGATAAATTGCAGGCTTTCGTCCTGGCGTCTCGCGGAGCAGACTGGTTAGGTCTGCCTTGCTAGCCGCAGGGGCTCGCTGGCGAGCAAGATGGAGGCGCCTGTCGCTCCCATCCGAATAGAAGGAGACGGATTCGTGTCCACGGTGAACAGCTTCGGTGCCCAGAGCACCCTGACGGTCGGCAGCACCGACTACGAGATCTTCCGCATCGACACGGTGCCCGGTTTCGACAAGCTCCCCTTCAGCCTCAAGGTCCTCCTCGAGAACCTGCTGCGCACCGAGGACGGTGCGAACGTGACGAAGGCGCAGATCGAGGCGCTGGGGTCGTGGGATGCCGCGGCCGAGCCCAACACCGAGATCCAGTTCACCCCCGCGCGCGTGGTGATGCAGGACTTCACCGGCGTTCCGTGCATCGTCGACCTCGCCACCATGCGCGAGGCCGTGACGGCGCTCGGCGGAGACGCGAACAGGATCAACCCGCTCTCGCCGGCCGAGATGGTCATCGATCACTCCGTCATCGCCGATCTCTTCGGCTCCGAGAACGCCCTCGAGCGCAACGTCGAGATCGAGTACGAGCGCAACGGCGAGCGCTACCAGTTCCTCCGCTGGGGCCAGACGGCCTTCAGCGACTTCAAGGTCGTCCCCCCGGGAACCGGCATCGTGCACCAGGTGAACATCGAGCACCTGGCGAAGGTCATCTACGACCGCTCCGTCGACGGTGTGCTCCGGGCGTATCCCGACACCTGTGTGGGCACCGACTCGCACACCACCATGGTCAACGGCCTGGGCGTGCTCGGCTGGGGCGTCGGCGGCATCGAGGCCGAGGCCGCGATGCTCGGACAGCCCGTGTCGATGCTCATCCCGCGCGTCGTCGGCTTCAAGCTCTCCGGCGAGATCCCCGCCGGCGTCACGGCGACGGACGTCGTGCTCACGATCACCGACCTGCTGCGCAAGCACGGCGTCGTCGGCAAGTTCGTCGAGTTCTACGGCGAGGGCGTCGCCTCCGTCCCGCTCGCGAACCGCGCCACCATCGGCAACATGTCGCCGGAGTTCGGCTCCACCGCGGCGATCTTCCCGATCGACGACGTCACGCTCGACTACCTGCGCCTCACCGGCCGCAGCGAGGAGGCCGTCGCGCTCGTCGAGGCCTACGCCAAGGAGCAGAAGCTCTGGCACGACCCGTCGCACGAGCCCGTCTTCAGCGAGTACCTCGAGCTCGACCTCGGCACCGTCGTGCCGTCGATCGCCGGCCCGAAGCGCCCGCAGGACCGCATCCTCCTCTCCGAGGCGAAGTCGCAGTTCGAGCAGGACATCCTCGCGTACGCGTCCGCCTCCACCTCGGACGACGTGGTCGACCTCGAGTCGAAGCACTCCTTCCCGGCATCCGACCCCGGCGCCGTCCCCGGCGAGGAGGAGCCGCGCACGACCCGTCCGGTGCACATCAACAGCGGTGCGCCGGCGAACGCCTCGAAGCCGGTTCCGGTCACGACGCCGTCGGGCGAGAAGTACATCCTCGACAACGGCGCGGTCACGCTCGCGGCGATCACCTCGTGCACCAACACGTCCAACCCGTCGGTCATGATCGCCGCCGGGCTCGTCGCCCGCAAGGCGCTCGAGAAGGGCCTGAAGCAGAAGCCGTGGGTCAAGACGACGCTCGGCCCCGGCTCCAAGGTCGTCACGGACTACTACGAGAAGTCAGGGCTCGACAAGGACCTCGAGGGCCTCGGGTTCTACACCGTCGGCTACGGCTGCACGATCTGCATCGGAAACTCCGGACCGCTCATCGAGGAGGTCTCCGAGGCGATCAACTCGCACGACCTCGCCGTGACCGCCGTCCTCTCGGGCAACCGCAACTTCGAGGGTCGCATCAGCCCCGATGTGAAGATGAACTACCTCGCCAGCCCGCCGCTGGTGATCGCGTACGCTCTTGCCGGATCGATGCACTTCGACTTCGAGAACGACGCGCTCGGCACGGGCTCCGACGGCTCCGAGGTGTTCCTCAAGGACATCTGGCCGACGCCCGACGAGGTGCAGGAGATCGTCGACTCCTCGATCTCGCGCGACCAGTTCATCAAGCAGTACGCGACCGTGTTCGACGGCGACGAGCGCTGGCGCAGCCTTCCCACCCCGGACGACGACATCTTCCAGTGGGATGAGAACTCGACGTACGTGCGCAAGGCCCCGTACTTCGACGGCATGACGATGGAGCTCACCCCGGTGCGCGACATCGAGGGCGCACGCGTCATGGCCACCCTCGGCGACTCGGTGACGACCGACCACATCTCGCCGGCCGGAAACATCAAGCCCGGCACGCCGGCCGCGCAGTACCTCACCGAGCACGGCGTCGACCGCAAGGACTTCAACTCCTTCGGCTCGCGTCGAGGCAACCACGAGGTCATGATCCGCGGCACGTTCGCCAACATCCGCCTGAAGAACCTCATGGTCTCGGCGGTCAACGACGGACAGGTCGTCGAGGGCGGCTACACGCGCGACTTCACGCAGCCCGGCGGACCGCAGTCGTACATCTACGACGCGAGCATGAACTACCAGGAGCAGGGCACCCCGCTCGTCATCTTCGGCGGCAAGGAGTACGGCTCCGGCTCGTCGCGCGACTGGGCGGCCAAGGGCACGAGCCTGCTGGGCGTCAAGGCGGTCATCACCGAGAGCTTCGAGCGCATCCACCGCTCCAACCTCATCGGCATGGGCGTCGTCCCGCTGCAGTTCCCCGCCGGCGAGAGCTGGGAGTCGCTGGGCCTCGACGGCACGGAGATCGTCTCGATCACCGGCCTGGAGGAGCTCAACGAGGGCACGACCCCCAAGACGGTGCGCGTCACCGCGACCCCGAGCGAGAACTCGCCCGAGGGCAAGCAGGTCGTGGAGTTCGACGCGGTCGTCCGCATCGACACCCCCGGTGAGGCGGACTACTACCGCAACGGCGGCATCCTGCAGTACGTGCTGCGCTCGCTGGTCTGACCAGCGCACGGAGAAGGGGCCCGGCTCTCGTAGCCGGGCCCCTTCTCGCATGTCAAGGCACCACGCATTCTCCGAGCTTTCCCGGGGTGCCGGGGTAGGATCGAACCGGCATCCGCACCGGAATCGGATGCCGACAACGGTGCCTGTGAGGAGGTGCAGATGCCCATTCTTCCGAGCATCTCAGGACCGCGTGACCTGGATCGCCTGAGTGAGGACCAGCTGGTCGAGCTCGCTGCGGAGATCCGCGAGTTCCTCGTCGAGAACGTGTCGCGCACGGGCGGTCACCTCGGCCCGAACCTCGGCGTGGTCGAGCTGACGATCGCCCTCCACCGCGTCTTCTCGTCTCCCGAAGACCCCTTCATCTTCGACACCGGTCATCAGTCGTACGTGCACAAGCTCCTCACCGGACGTCAGGACTTCTCGTCGCTCCGCCTGCGCGGCGGACTCGCGGGGTATCCGCAGCGCGGCGAGAGCGACCACGACGTGGTCGAGTCCTCGCACGCCTCCAGCTCGCTCAGCTGGGCCGACGGGGTCTCGCGCGCTCTCACCGCGACCGGTCGCGCCGACCGACACGTGGTCGCCATCGTGGGCGACGGAGCCCTCACGGGCGGCATGACGTGGGAGGCCCTGAACAACATCTCCGACGACAACGACCGCAATCTGGTGATCGTCGTCAACGACAACGGCCGCTCCTATGCGCCGACGATCGGCGGCATGTCGCGGTACCTGAACCGGGTGCGCACCGCCGCGGCGTACAAGGATCTGCATCACAAGTCCGACCGCCTCTTCCGGGCGTTCGGTCCGATCGGACGCGCGATGTTCCGCGGACTGAGGGGCGGGACGCACGGCTTCCTGTCGCGCTTCACGAACAACGAGGCCCTGTACTCGAACCTCGACATCAAGTACCTCGGGCCGGTCGACGGCCACGACCTCCCCGCACTGCTGGAGACGCTCGAGCTGGCCAAGTCGTACGGCGCCCCGGTGATCGTGCACACGATCACCGAGAAGGGGCGCGGCTATCAGCCCGCCCGCGACGACGAGGCCGACCAGTTCCATGCCGTGGGCAAGATCGATCCGGTCACGGGGGAGACCCTCGGATCCGGGGGAACCGGATGGACGGACGTGTTCTCGGACGCGCTCGTGTCGGTCGGCGAACGGCGCGACGACGTCATCGCCATGACGGCAGCGATGCTGCGTCCCACGGGTCTCGCACCCTTCGCCGAGCGCTTCCCGGAGCGCGTGTACGACGTCGGCATCGCGGAGCAGCACGCCGTGGCATCCGCCGCCGGTCTCGCCTTCGGCGGCCTGCACCCCGTCGTCGCGCTCTACGCGACCTTCATGAACCGGGCGTTCGACCAGGTGCTCATGGACGTCGCGCTGCACCGCGCAGGAGTCACGTTCGTACTGGATCGCGCGGGCGTCACCGGCCCGGACGGTCCCAGCCATCACGGCATGTGGGATCTGGCCATGCTGCAGATCGTGCCTCACATCCGCATCGCCGCTCCGCGTGACGCCGTGCGTCTGACGGAGGCACTCGACGAGGCGGTGCTGGTCGATGACGCGCCGACCGTCATCCGCTTCCCGAAGGGCGACGTGGCCCCCGAGCTCCCCGCTCTCGAGCGGCTGCACGACGGCGTCGACGTGCTCGCGCGCGGCGAGACCGAGGACGTGCTCCTCGTCGCCATCGGTCCCTTCGCCGCCCTCGCGATGGACGTCGCGGAGCGACTGCGGGCGCAGGGGATCGGCGCCACCGTGATCGATCCGCGCTGGGCGATCCCGGTGCAGCCGTCGATCGTCAGCATGGCCGCGCGCCACCGCCTGGTGATCACGCTCGAGGACGGCATCCGCGTCGGCGGCATCGGGACCAGGGTCCGTCAGGTGCTCCGTGAAGCCGGCATCGACACCGCCGTCGACGAGCTCGGTCTGCCCGACGAGTTCATCGATCACGCCTCTCGAGATGAGATCCTCACGGACGCGGGGCTGACGCCGTCGAAGATCGCGCAGGACGTCGTCTCGCAGGTCCTCGGAACACGGATCCCCGTCGCCCGTCATGCCGGTGAGACCGGAACCATCGACCTCCCGCTGCGCGAGCGCAGCTGACGCCGGTCGCGCGCGGCGCGCCCGCCGCTGCGCTCAGTTGAGGGCGTGCAGAGCGGCCACGGCCCGTGCGTCGCGATCGGTGTCGCGGAGGGCCGTCGACAGCAGGTATCCGTCGGTGAGCGCGTCGCCGGTCACCATGACCCGCACGAGCTCGACTCCGCACGCGCGGCGGACCTCTTCGGCGCTGGCGGCGATGACCCGGGTGTTGATCTCGTCGTTGTGCGGGAGCTCGGCGCCGTCCATCCCGCGGATGACGTCGCGCAGCGCAGCGCCGACGATGTTCGAGGCGCGTTCCGTGACATTCACGACATCGAGTTCGAACACCCTGAGATCCCGCCCGGTCGGAATCGGTCTCCATTCGAAGGACGCATGCACGCGATGCTGGTGGCCGCTCGCACCGCTCATCTCGCGCGCGGGCAGATCGGTGGCCCGGCACCGCACGTCGATGAGCTTGTACCAGTAGAACAGCGGGAAGGCACCGTGGGAGCCGGGATCCAGCACCACCACTTCGCCCACGGCTCCACCGCGCTTGGGGCGCCGCGACGGACGATTGCGGATGATCGGCTTGCCGTTGCGCGTGCGGATCGCGGCCCAGCCCTCATCGACCGTCACGATGAAGATCTTCAACAGGGCCGGGACGACGAGCAGGATCGTGAGGATCGCCGTGCCCGTCTTCAGAAGACCCGACATTCCCTTACCGCTCAGCATCGTGAGGAGCATGTCCATGTGACCACTGTGCACGCCACGGGGACGGATGATCGTCCCCGGCGCCTGTCTCGACGCGGTATTCACGTGCTGTTCGCGGAGCGTTCTCCCGACCGCCTCGCCACGGAAAGGGGACGCGAGAGGTGCCTCGCGGTGGACGACGGCCGCGTCTTCCGCGTCGGCCGGCGCCGGCGGGGGATACTGAGCGGGAGCCGGTCTGCGCGACCGATGATCGCGTGACCGGAGGGCCGACAGTGGATGCACACGTCGCCGTGCTGTCGAACCCGACCGCGGGCAAGGGCAGAGCGCGTGTCGCCGCGGTGCAGGCCGCCGATGCACTCCGCATCGCAGGAGCGACGCTCCGCGAGTACTCGGGTGCATCCGTCGCCGAGACCCGGATGCTGGCGGCGCAGGCGCTCGCCCTCGCACCCGCCGCGCTCGTGGTCGTCGGCGGCGACGGTACGCTCTCCGGCATCCTCGACATCGTGTGCGCGAGCGACGTCCCCGTCGTGGTCGTGCCGGCCGGCACGGGCAACGATCTCGCCCGAGCGCTCGGTCTGCCGCTCGTCGATCCCGCTGCGGCGGCGATCGTGGCGCTGCGCGGCCGCACACGCCGCATCGACGTCGGCGAGGTGCGCAGCGCCGACGGCACGAGGCTCTTCCTGACGGTGGCTGCGCTGGGGTTCGATGCGAAGGTCAGCGATCGCACCGATCGTCTTCGCTGGCCGCGGGGACAGCTCCGGTATTACCTCGCACTGGTCATCGAGCTGTTCCGACTCCGGCCGATGCGGTTCCGGATGTCGATCGACGGCGGCGCGGCCACGGATGCCCCCGGAACGCTGATCGCGGTGGGGAACACGGCGAGCTACGGCGGGGGCATGCCGATGTGCGTGGGTGCGCAGCCTGACGACGGACGCCTCGACGTGGTCGCCGTCCGGCCTCTCGGACGACTGCGCCTGCTGCGGGTGTTCCCGCGTCTGCTCCGCGGGCGGCATCTCGACCTGCCGGAGGTCTCTCATCGTCGTGCGCAGACAGTGTCGGTGGCCGCCCCCGACCTCGTGGTCTACGCGGACGGCGAGCGCGTCGCGCACGGCGAGTGCGTCATCGCGCTGCGTGCATCCGCTCTCGCCGTCCTGGTACCCGTCGACGGAGTGCCGAGCGTGTCATCGCGGCCCGGAGACCGCTGACGACGACGCAGGGGCCGCGCGACGCGCGACCCCTGCATGTGCGACCCGTGTTCAGCGGTTCTCGGCGCCGCGGATCTGAGGCGAGTGGAACGACCCGCCGAAGGCTCGCTCCGACGCCCCCTCGCGGTCGAGGTACGGCGACGCACCGCCGTCGATGAACGGCCAGCCGGCGCCCAGGATGAGGCACAGATCGATGTCCTCGACCTCGGGCACGACGCCCTCGTCGAGCATCAGTCTGATCTCGCTCGCGAGTCCGTCCTGCACCCGCTGCAGGATCGCCGATGCCGAGGCGGGCGTCTTGCCCACGGCGGGTCGCAGGACCTTCTCCGCCTGCTTCGTCCAGCCGGTCACACGACCGCCCTTGTCCTTCTCGACGACCGCATCGAGCTCCGCCAGCGCGTGGAAGTTCTCGTTCGCGTAGAAGCGCTCGGGGAACGCGTGCGCCATCGTGTCCTGCACGTGGGCCGCGACCTTCCAGCCGACCAGATCGATCAGCTGGAACGGACCCATCGGCAGGCCGAGAGGAGCGAAGGCCTTCTCGACGTCCGTGACGGTCGCGCCCTCGTACACGGCGCGCGCCGCCTCGCCCATGACCTTGGCGAGGAGGCGATTCACGACGAAGCCGGGAGCATCCGCGGTGAGCACCGCGTTCTTGCCCAGGCTCTTCGCGACCACGAAGGCCGTGGCCAGCGCGGCATCGGCGGTCGTCGGCGTCTTCACGATCTCGATGAGCGGCATGACCGCGACCGGGTTGAAGAAATGGAAGCCGACGAGGCGCTCGGGGTGTGCCAGCTTCGCGCCGATCTCCTCGACCGACAGCGACGAGGTGTTCGTGGCGAGGATCGCGTCCTCGGCGATGATCGCCTCGATCTCGCCGAACACCTGCTGCTTGACGCCGACCTCCTCGAACACGGCTTCGATCACGAAGTCGCAGTCCGCGTACAGGCTCTTGTCGGTCGTGCCGGTGACGAGCGCCCGCAGCCTGTTCGCCGAGTCCGCGTCGAGGCGGCCCTTCGACTCCAGCTTGCCGATCTCCTCGTGGATGTAGGCGACGCCCTTGTCGACGCGCGCCTGGTCGAGGTCCGTGATCAGCACCGGCACCTGCAGCTTGCGGACGAAGAGCAGGGCGAATTGGCTCGCCATCAGCCCCGCGCCGATGATGCCGACCTTGGTGACCTTCTTCGCGAGCGCCTTGTCGGGCGCTCCCACCGGACGCTTGGCCCGCTTCTGCACGAGATCGAACGCGTACATGGAGGCGGCGAACTGGTCGCCCGTCACCAGGTCGGCGAGAGCCTCGTCCTCGCGGGCGAATCCCTCGGCCTTGGTGCCGCTCTTCGCCCTGTCGAGGAGATCGAGTGCGGCGTACGGCGATCTCGGCACCGTGCCGATCTTCGACTCGAGCATGCCGCGCGCCATCTTGATGGCGATCGGCCACTTGGTGAGTCGCTCGATCTTGCCCGGCTCGTTCCGGCGCTCGACCTTCTTGCCGTTCAGCACGGCGTCGGCCCACGCGAGCGAGTTCTCGAGGTAGTTCGCCGCCGGGAAGATCGCGTCCACGATGCCGTAGTCGAAGGCCTGCTGCGGCTTCAGCATCCGGTTCTGCTTGAGCGGATTCGAGATGACGACCTCGAGCGCGTTCTCGATCCCGATCAGGTTGGGCAGCAGGTACGCGCCGCCCCACCCCGGGATGATGCCGAGGAAGACCTCGGGCAGGGCGATCGCGGCGGCGGACGCGTCGACCGTGCGATACGTCGAGTTGAGCGCGATCTCCAGCCCGCCGCCGAGTGCGAGGCCGTTGACGAACGCGAACGACGGGACGCCGAGCTCTCCGAGGGTGCCGAGCACCTTGTGGCCGAGCTGGGCGATCAGCCGCGCGTGATCCCGCGATCCCACCTTGCCGATGTCCGAGAGGTCGGCGCCGGCGGCGAGGATGTACTGCTTGCCCGTGATCCCGACGGCCTGGATCTCGCCGGCGGCGGCTCGGTCGCGCAGCGTGTCGAGCGTCTCGCCCAGCGCGGTGAGAGTGGCGGGGCCGAGCGTGTTGGGGCGGGTGTGGTCGCGGCCGTTGTCCAGGGTGATGAGGGCGAGCACCTTGCCGGACCCGAGGCGGATGTCGCGGACGGTGGAGCGGGTGATCACCTCACCGTCGGTGAGCTCCTGGATGGGGGAGAAGTCGACGTTCGCGTACTGGTCGGAAATCGGAGTGGCCATCTGCGCTTACTTCCTCTTCTTGCCGTCGAAGTGCGGGTTCTCCCAGATGACGGAACCGCCCTGGCCGAGACCGACGCACATCGCGGTCAGGCCGTAGCGCACGTCGGGACGCTCGGCGAACTGGGCCGCGAGCTGGATCATCAATCGCACGCCGGAGGCCGCGAGCGGGTGTCCGACCGCGATCGCCCCGCCCCAGGGGTTGACGCGGGGATCGTCGTCGGCGATGCCGAAGTGGTCGAGCAGGGAGATCACCTGGATCGCGAACGCCTCGTTGAGTTCGAAGAGGCCGATGTCCGAGATCTGGAGGCCGGCCTTCTTGAGGGCCTTCTCGGTGGAGGGGATCGGTCCGATGCCCATGATCTCGGGCTGCACACCGGCGAACGCAAAGGAGACCATCCGCATCTTCGGGGCGAGACCGAACTCCTTCACCGCGCCGCCGCCGGCGAGCAGCGACATCGTCGCGCCGTCGGTGAGGGGGGACGAGGTGCCCGCGGTCACACGGCCGTGGGGGCGGAACGGGGTCTTGAGAGAGGCGAGATCCTCCATCGTCGTCTGCGGGCGACGACCCTCGTCCTCGGTGGCGAGGCCCCAGGCGCCGTCGGCGTCCTTGATGGCGACGGACACGAGGTCGGGCTGGATCCTGCCGGCGTCGTACGCGGCCTGCACCTTGTGCTGGCTCAGCATCCCGTAGCGGTCCGAGCGCTCCTTGGTGAGGTGCGGGAATCGATCGAAGATGCGCTCGGCGGTCACGCCCATGTTGAGCGCGCCGGGATCGACCATCTTCTCCGCCACGAACCGCGGGTTCGGGTCGGCGTTGCCGCCGATCGGGTGGTGGCCCATGTGCTCGACACCGCCCGCGAGCGCGACGTCGTACATGCCGACGCCGATCGAGGCGCCCATCGTCGTCACGCTCGTCATCGCACCGGCGCACATGCGCTCGACGGCCAGTCCCGGCACGGTCTGCGGAAGACCCGCGAGGATCGCGACGGAGCGACCGAGGGTCAGCCCCTGGTCGCCGGTCTGACTCGTCGCGGCGATCGCCACGTCGTCGATCCGATCGGCCGGCACGGTCGCGTTGCGCTCCATGAGACCGATCGTCGCCTTCACGGCGAGGTCGTCTGCGCGGGTGTTCCAGTACATGCCCTTTTCGCCGGCGCGCCCGAAGGGGGTGCGCACTCCATCGACGAAGAAGACGTCCGAGATCTCGGCCACTCTGCCTCCAAGTTTGTGCGGTGGCCTCAGTCTATGAAGGCGCAGAAACGGGGAGGAATCGGTTGGATCGAACCTACGAAGCGGGTGCGGACGCCTCGTCGGGCGATTGCGCGGCTTCTACAAAGGCAGTGGCGATCTTCTGTGCAGTCTGTGCAACCTGCCACGGCCGCGCGCCCAGCGCGATCAGAGCCGATCCGATCGCCTCCGGGGTCGTGCCGGGCACGTCCCAGGCGATCCGCCGGAGGTAGTCGGGCGTGAGGAGGTTCTCCGTCGGCATGTGCAGCTCTTCGGCGGTCGCCTCGACCAGCGGGCGCGCCACCTTCAGGCGAGCGTCGGCCTCGGGGTTCCGATCGGCCCAGGCGCGCGGGGGAGGCAGGGTGTCGCTGGGCACGCGCTCACGGGGCAGCTCCTCCGACGCGCGGCCCTCGACGATGGCCTGCCACCAGCGGTCGAGCTGCGTGCGGCTCGCCCGCCCCTGGAAGTCCTTGATGCCCGCGAGGGCCTGTTTGCTCTGCGGGTTCGCCAGCACGGCGGCGACCAGGGAGCGGTCGGGCACGAGTCTGCCCGGCGAGACGTCCTGCTGCTGCGCGTAGGCCTCCCGCGCCTGCCAGAGCGCCCGGGCGACGGCGAGGTTGCGTGCCCCCCGCACCTGGTGAAGGCCGCTCAACCGGCGCCAGGGATCCTCGCGAGGCGGCTTGGGCAGTCTCGTGAGCGTCGCGGCGAACTCCTCGGCGGCGAACGCGGTCTTGCCCTGCTCCACGAGCTCCGCCTGGAGCGCCTCGTAGACGTCGATGAGGTGGAGGACGTCGAGGGCCGCGTACTCCAGCCATGCGGCAGGAAGCGGACGCGTCGACCAGTCGGCCGCCGAGTGCTCCTTCTTGAGCGTGATGCCGAGGGTGCGCTCGACGACGGCCGCGAGACCGACGCGGTCGTGGCCGAGGAGACGGGAGGCCAGCTCGGTGTCGAAGATCGACGCGGGCATCAGATCGAGCTCGCGCAGGGAGGGGAGGTCCTGGCTCGCGGCATGGAAGACCCACTGCACATCGCCGATCGCCGCCTGGAGGGGAGCGAAGTCCCCCAGCGCGGGCGGGTCGAACAGGAAGACTCCCGCATCCCGTCGGAACACCTGGACGAGGTAGGCGCGCTGGGAGTAGCGGAAGCCCGACGCCCTCTCGACGTCGACGGCGACGGGGCCCGTGCCTGCGGCGAGCGCGGCGCAGGCCGCGGCGAACTCCGAGACGTCGGAGATCACGGAGTATTCAGTCACGTGCTGCCTTTCGCGCGCCGATCACGGCGATGCCCTCGGAACCGGGCGGAAGACCCGCCAGCATCCCGACCAGTTCGGCCCATGCTTCGACGTGCGGTCGGAACGGGCCCTCGGGTGTCCAGGACGCCCTCAATTCTATCTGCGCGCCGTCGCCTTCGTCCGCGAGGCCCCCGAAGCCCTTGGAGAGGGTCTTCGTCGACGTCCCGGATGGCGAGTGGTAGACCGCGCCCCGGGAGTCGAGAGCGTCCACGAGCCATGCCCACGTCACGTCCGCCAGAAGGGGATCGGTGCCGATCTCGGTCTCCAGCGGGGCCTGCGCGAAGATCACCGTCCGCCACGACCCGCCCCACGCGGCGGGAGCCTCGGGATCGTGGAGCAGCACGAAGCGCCCGGTGCCATAGACGGAGTCCCCGTCATCGTCCGGCCGGACGTCCGCGGCGAGGGCCAGAGCGAACGGTGCGAGGCCCTGGGGCGTGGGGATCTCACGGACGACGAGGTCCGCGCGGAACGCCGTATCGCGCAGTTCTGCCACGGCGGCGTCGAAGATCGTCCCGGCATCGGGGTGAGCGGTCACGGCAACAGGCTAGAGTCAGGAGGCGATGAAGAGTCTCAGGCACGCCGTTGCGCTCGTTGTCCCTGCTCTGCTCGCTCTGGGGACGGCGATGAGCCTTCTCGTGTTCGCGGTGGCGCGTCGTGTCGTCGTCCCGGCCCGTCGTCCGGCCGACGCCGAGATCATCTCCGTGGACACCGGGGCGCAGACGATCGAGCTCGCACGCACCCCCGACACCGAGCTCCCCGGCCGTTACGGACTGTCGACCTCGGGGACCTACGGCTACGTGAAGCTCGGGGCCGTGCTCAGCGCCGATGCCACGACGGTCCGGCGGAAGCTGCTGACGAAGATCGAGCCGGGCGCACGCGTCGACAGGTCAGCGGGGTTCAGCGGGTGGTACTACTCCTCGCCGAGCGAGCTGCACCTGCGGTGGGAGAACATCCTGATCGGCTCGCCGGCCGGACCGTGTCCCGCCTGGTACTTCCCCGCGGAGTCCTCGACCTGGGTGATCCAGGTGCACGGGCGCGGGGTCACCCGGGCGGAGTGCCTCCGAGCCGTCCCCGTGCTCAACGCCGCCGGCTTCCCGAACCTGGTCGTGTCGTACCGGAACGACGGCGAGGCTCCGCGCAGCCGATCCGGTGCCTACGCGCTCGGGGCCGCGGAGTGGCGAGACGTCGACACGGCGATCGCGTATGCACTGCGGCGCGGAGCGGAGCGGGTCGTCCTCATGGGGTGGTCGATGGGCGGCGCGGTGGCGCTGCAGACCGCCGTGAACTCGGGCCATCGCGATCGGATCGCCGGCCTTATCCTCGAGTCCCCGGTCGTCGACTGGCGAACGGTTCTCCGGTTCCAGGCGAAGGCGGCCGGGATGCGGGCGCCGCTGCCCGATCTCGCGATGAGCGCGCTGTCGGTGCCGTTCACCGCACGCCTCAGCGGTGCGGAGGACGCGATCCCGTTCGACCGCCTCGACATGGTCGCGCGCGCGGCGGAGCTCACGGTCCCCATCCTGATACTGCACAGCGACGACGACGGCTTCGTGCCCGCGGACGCCTCGCACGCGCTGCAGGAGGCGCGGCCCGACCTCGTCACGATGCCGCGGTTCTCGGTGGCGCGCCACACCAAGCTGTGGAACTACGACGAGGCGGGCTGGAGCACCGCGATCACCGACTGGCTGGCGCAGCGCGGATTCAGCGCTTCTGCCTGACCTGCTTCTTGGCGCGCATGAGCATCCCCGTCATCCCGCCGATGCGCAGCGGTGACACCGCTCTGGTGAGCCCGATCGACTGCGGGTAGTCGTCGGGGATCGCCAGGACCTCGTCGGGCGTGAGCCCGGTGATGCCCTGCACGAGGATGCTGGCGAACCCCCGCGTGGTCGGCGCCTCGGGCGGTGCCGTGGCGTGCATCGTCACCACGTCGTCGTGCACCTCTACGTAGATGTAGACCGGGGACTGGCACTCCGCGACGCGCTCGCACATCTCCGGATGGTTCGCGACCTCCTCCGAGACCTCCGGCAGCTCGTCGGCGTACTCCAGGAGGAGCAGCAGCCGATCGGACTCCGGGGTCTCCAGGAAGCCGTCGCGGATCTCGGCGAGGATGTCAGGAACGTTCGCGGTGGTCATCCCTGTCATTGTCACACGTCAGAGGGAGCCGGGCTCCGAGCCGGTGACGATCGGGACGCGCACCGCGCTGCCCCACTCGGTCCAGGAGCCGTCGTAGTTGCGGACGTTCTGGAAGCCGAGCAGGTGCTTCAGGACGAACCACGTGTGGCTCGAGCGCTCGCCGATGCGGCAGTAGGCCACGACGTCGTCGCCGTCGGCGAGTCCGGCGCCGTCGCGGTAGATCGCGTCGAGCTCGGCGCGCGACCTGAACCCGCCGTCCTCCGCGACCGCCTTCGCCCACGGCACGCTCTGCGCGGTCGGGATGTGCCCCGCGCGCAGCGTGCCCTCCTCGGGGTACGCGGGAGCCGTGGTGCGCTCCCCGCTGTACTCCTCCGGAGAGCGGACGTCGATCAGCGGGCTGCCGATGTGGGCGAGCACGTCCTCCTTGTAGGCGCGGATCGCGGCGTCGTCGCGCTCGACGATGGGGTACTCCGTGGGCGAGATCTGCGGGGCGTCCCGGGTGATCTCGCGTCCCTCGGCGATCCAGCGGTCGCGGCCGCCGTCGAGCAGGCGCACGTCCTCGTGTCCGAAGAGCGAGAACACCCACAGGGCGTACGCGGCCCACCAGTTGTTCTTGTCGCCGTAGATCACGACGGTGTCGTCGCGCGCGATGCCCTTGCTGCTGAGCAGCGCCGCGAAGCCCTCCCCGTCGACGTAGTCCCGCACGACGGGGTCGTTCAGCTCGGTGTGCCAGTCGACCTTCACCGCACCGGGGATGTGGCCGGTCTCGTACAGGAGGACGTCCTCGTCGGATTCGACCACCACGAGACCCGGCGTCCCGAGGCGCTCGGCGAGCCACTCGGTGGTGACGAGGCGGCCGGGCTCGGCGTACTCGGCGAACTTGGGCGAGGTGGTGTCGAACTCGATGGCCACAGGGATCTCCTCAGACTGGTGAGCGGCGATGATGCGGGGTGCGACGGCGTAATGTGGAGCCGTCACTTCGACGATAGATCCACGCCGTACGCCCTGCACCCGATTCGTAAGACTTCGACACAGGTGCGCACCCGAATCAGGACCGTGATGACCGACACGCCCACCCGCACGGGCATCGTGCACCTCACCGATCGCCAGCCGACCGTCAGCGGCCCCGAGATGCTCGCGAGCCTCGTCCCGCCGCCTCAGTTCGACGGTGCGACGTTCGACAGCTATCGGGCCGACCCCGCCTATCCGTCGCAGGAGGAGGCCAAGGAGACGCTGATTCGATTCGCGGGCCGCGGGGCGCCCGTCAAGCGAGGCGGATTCTTCAGCCGCGCGAAGAAGGAGCCGGAGGTCAAGCCCGGCGTCTATCTCGACGGCGGCTTCGGTGTGGGCAAGACCCACCTCCTCGCGTCGATCTACCATGCGATGCCCGCGCGCAGGAAGTACTTCGGGTCGTTCATCGAGTACACGGCGCTCGTGGGAGCGCTCGGCTACAAGAACACCGTCGACCTGCTCAAGGGCGCGGATCTGCTGTGCATCGACGAGTTCGAGCTCGACGATCCGGGCGACACGATGGTCATGACCCGTCTGCTCGGCGAGCTGGTGCCCACGGGGACCAAGCTCGCCGCGACCTCCAACACGCCGCCGAACGCGCTCGGCGAAGGGCGCTTCGCCGCTCAGGACTTCCTGCGCGAGATCCACGCGATGTCGGACAGCTTCCAGACGCTGCGCATCGACGGCGTCGACTTCCGTCAGCGCGCGCTGGACGGTCACGCCGTCGTGAGCGACGCCGACGAGTACGCACAGGCGCTCGAGACGGGCGCGGCGGCGGGAACGGCATCCGATGACTCCTTCGACGACGCGATCCGTCATCTGGCCCGCGTGCACCCCTCGCGCTACCTCCGCCTCATCACCGGCCTCGACCTCGTGGGGCTGCGCGACGTGCGCGTCCTGACCGATCAGTCGGAGGCCCTGCGCTTCGTCGCCTTCGTGGATCGGGTCTACGACGCGCAGATCCCGATCGTCGCGACGGGTGTGAGCCTCGACCAGGTCTTCGCGGAGGAGATGCTGGGCGGGGGATACCGCAAGAAGTACCTGCGAGCGATCTCCCGACTCAACGCACTCACACACGCGGATCGCAGCCCCGCGTAACGCGATGTTCACATCGCGGCCGCGGCTGTAACGCGCGCGCAACAAACTTCACGCATTCCGGAAATCGAGCGTCGCCACACTGAAGCTCTCCCTTCCCGAATGTGAGGTTTGACTATGGATGCTCCAGGCAACATCTCCTGGGCGATCACCGCGACCGCCCTCGTCCTGCTCATGACGCCCGGCGTCGCCTTCTTCTACGGCGGTCTCGTCAAGGCGAAGAGCGTCGTCAGCATGATGATGATGAGCTTCGGCTCGATCGGACTCGTCGCGGTCCTCTGGATCCTCTTCGGATTCTCGATGAGCGCCGTCGACAGCCCGACCGCCTTCGCCGGAAACCCGTTCGCGGACTTCGGCCTCTCGTCGCTCGCCTCGGGCGAGGGTTCGAACGTCGCGCTCCTCGGCGTGGCCTACGGCGCGACCTTCGCGATCATCACGGTCGCCCTGATCTCCGGCGCCATCGCGGACCGCGCGAAGTTCGGCAGCTGGCTGATCTTCGCCGGCGTCTTCGCCACCGTCGGCTACTTCCCGGTCGCCGCCTGGGTCTGGGGCGGCGGATGGATCATGAACCTCGGTACCACGCTGTTCGGCGAGGACAGCGGCATCGGCGTCATCGACTACGCCGGCGGCACCGCCGTGCACATCAACGCCGGGGCGGCCGCCCTGGCGCTCGCGCTCGTCCTCGGTAAGCGCATCGGCTTCCAGAAGGGCATCCTCAAGCCGCACAACGTGCCGCTCACGCTCCTCGGCGCCGCGCTGCTGTGGTTCGGCTGGTTCGGCTTCAACGCCGGTGCGGAGTGGCTCGCCGAGGACATGGGCGGCGTCGGACTCATCGGCCTGAACACGCTCGGCGCCACGGCGGCCGCGATCCTCGGCTGGATCCTCATCGAGAAGATCAAGGACGGGAAGCCCACCTCGGTCGGCGCCGCCTCGGGTGCCGTCGCCGGTCTCGTCGCCATCACGCCCGCGTGCGCCAACCTTACGCCCGGCTGGTCCCTCCTGCTCGGTGCGGTCGCCGGCATCGTGTGCGCCCTGGCCGTCGAGCTGAAGTTCCGCCTCGGCTTCGACGACTCGCTCGACGTGGTCGGCATCCACCTCGTGGGCGGCCTCATCGGCACGGTCTACCTCGGCTTCTTCGCCACCGGCACCGGCCTCTTCGTCGGCGGCGACGCCCGTCAGCTCGCCGTCCAGGTGATCGCCGCGCTCGGCGTGCTGATCTACTCGTTCGTGGTCGCGTTCATCATCGGCTTCGCGATCCAGAAGACGATCGGCTTCCGCATCACGAGCGAGGACGAGATCGCCGGCGTCGACCAGGTGGTCCATGGCGAGGAGGGCTACGCGCTCGCAGACGCGTGACCTGCGGTTAGGGTGACCGTGTGAGCAAAGGCACCGGCATCCTGACAGCACTCGCGGAGATCCTGCGCACCGCATTCGGATCAGACCGGGCGTCTCGGACATCACAGAGTCCGAGGCGCCCGGTCTCGCGTCTGCGCCCGACCGACGTCGCCCGGACGTCCGGGGCGGTCGCCACGAGCGGGACCGCCACGGTGCGCGTGGATCCGGACCGGATCGACGACCTGCGCATCGATCACGCGCCCGATCGGGACGGCGCCCCGGACGCGGGGGAGATCGTCTGGACCTGGGTGCCCTATGAGGAGAACGACGGTCGCGGCAAGGACCGCCCCGTGCTCGTGATCGGTCGCCAGTCCGCGGACCGCGTGTACGCGGTGAGGATGACGAGCAAGCCGCATGACGGAGAGCGCGACTACCTCTCCATCGGCGCAGGTCGATGGGACTCGCAGGGCAGGGAGTCCTGGGTCGACATCGAGCAGCTGTACAGCGTGCACGAGACCGGACTGCGCCGGGAGGCCGCCGTGCTCGACCGCGATCGCTTCGGCCGCATCGCAGCTGCGCTCGCGCGTCGTTATCGCTGGACCGCCGCCTGACGTCCTCGTCCAATCCGTTTCGCAGAGGGCTGCGAACCATCTGTGAGTCGCAACGCGCGGCGTCATGGAGGAGGCAATCATGCGTTTCATTCCCACCAAGGTCCACGGAGTCCTCGACTACGTCGTCGGCATCGCGCTCATCGCCGCACCGTGGCTGTTCGGCTTCGCCGGCGTCGGCGGTCCCGCCGTCATCATCCCGATCGTGCTCGGCGTCGGCCTGATCGTCTACAGCCTGTTCACCAAGTACGAGTGGGGCCCCTTCGGCTTCATCCCGATGCCCGTGCACCTCGTCTTCGACATCGTCGCCAGCCTGTTCCTGGCCCTGTCGCCGTGGATCTTCGGCTTCTCGACCGAGGCGCCCAACGTGTGGGTCCCTCACGTCGTCGTCGGCGTCGCGGTGATCCTCGTGGTGCTGTTCTCGCAGCCGCAGCCCGCGAAGGTGAAGGCCGGCGCAGCGCGCGCCTGACCTTCCTCACGACCCTGAGGCCCCGCACGGTATCGGTCCCGTGCGGGGCCTCAGTTCGTCCGCACGCTGTCGGGTCGGGCACGCGACTCACCGCCGCAGGGCGTCGCTCACCCAGCGGGCGTAGAGCTGCCAGGGGTCGGGCAGGGTCTGCAGCCCTTTGATATGCGATCCGAGGCCGGGAGTCAGCGTGAACCACTCGCCACCTTCCCGGCATTCGGCGAACTCGAGATGGCGCGCCTGTTCGACATCGCGACCGCCGCGTTCGAACGCGAGGAGCTCCTCGTGGCGGATGCTCGCGAGACGCTGCCTCGGGCGCCGGCTCGTGCCGATCTTCACCCTCCGGTCGTAGCGGATGTAGTAGACGACCTCGATGATCGGACGGGGCAGATCGTGATCGGGACTCGTGCCGAACAGCCACCCGCACCACGCGCAGACGAGGCCGTTCTCCGTGCGCACGCCGTCGGACCGCCCGCAGAGGGCGCACGGGTCGGGAAGACGGATGCCGGTCATCTCCGTGAGGCTAGCGGCGGGTGCCGACACTCGGCATCCCGCACCCGCGGACGCGCCTCAGACCTCGCCGCGCCGGCGCTTCGGGCCGCGGGGCTTCCAGTCCCACCACATGAAGTGGTGATCGCCCTGCTCGACGTCGAAGACGAGGCCGCAGACCGCGCATTCGCAGACGTACGTCATCGACCATCCGGGTTCGCTGGTCGAGAGGATGCGGACGTTGCCGCTGGTGTCCTCCTTGCGCGGATCGTGCGTGAGCATGCCCGGGTAGACCGCGCACCAGCATCGACCCTCACGGTGCTTCTCGAGCTTCGTCAACGCGTGCGCGAGGTGGCCGTTGTTGGAGTAGATCATCCCGCCGAGGTCGAGGTCCGCCGTCGAGCGCCTGATCAGGGGGAGGGCCTCGACGAGCGGCTGCAGCTGCTCGGGATCCCGGGAGCGGATCGTCTCCCAGACGGCGTGGAGGACTCGCGAGCCGTCGCGGGAGAGGAAGTCGTCGAGCAGCGTCGGCATGTGGTCAGGCTAGCAATCGACGGATGCGGGATCGGCGTGCGGCGCCCGGGGAGCGATACGGAGTCACCACGGCCTCGGGAACGGAAGAAGCCCCTCCGTGGAGGGGCTTCTCGATGCGGTGGGCGATACCGGACTCGAACCGATGACCTCTTCCGTGTGAAGGAAGCGCGCTACCAACTGCGCCAATCGCCCATACCCGTGGGGTACGTCAACCGATACTACCGGACGCCGGACGGCGCCGATGACCATCCGTGCGGACACGCGCGAGAATCGGACCCGGTTTGGACAGTCGCCGATCATCGGCTAATGTTTATCAAGTGCTCGGGGGAACAACCCGGGACAACGCGGATGTAGCGCAGTTGGTAGCGCACAACCTTGCCAAGGTTGGGGTCGCGAGTTCGAGTCTCGTCATCCGCTCAAGTGCAGGGGCCTTCTTCGGAGGGCCTTCCGCACGTGGGGTCAATCCACACGGTGGCGTGGCCGAGCGGCTAGGCACCGGCCTGCAAAGCCGTTTACACGGGTTCGAATCCCGTCGCCACCTCTCTGAAACTGAATAGCCCTTACGGGCGCGATTGGCGCAGCGGTAGCGCGCTTCCCTGACACGGAAGAGGTCACTGGTTCGATCCCAGTATCGCGCACAGACGAGAACCCCCGGCATCTGCCGGGGGTTCTCTCGTATGCGCTCGCTGATCCTGAGCGTCGACCCGCATCCCGGAGGGCTCCCAGCCGGCCTCGGTAGGCTCAGCGGGTGAAGACCTCGAGACTGCGCATGGCCCTGGCCGGCACGCTGCTGGCCCTGACGATGTCCGGCTGCAGCGCGCCGGCACCGACGCCCACTCCGACCGAGCCGGCGCCGCAGACTCCGCCGCCCGCCGCCGTGTCGACGCCGACTCCCGCCCCCGGCTCGGCCTCGGAGCAGACGGCCGTCGAGGTGCAGGCCATGAGCGACCTGTGGGAGAGTGCGCCCCCGGAGCAGCGCGAGGACGCCCTGCGCGTGATCGGTCTCGATCCGGCCGATCCGCAGCCGACGGACGACGCCGTCGAGACGCTCGTGTCGAAGGCGGCGGAGCTCGGGTACGTCGTGTCCGAGGACGCAGCGCGGCAGTTCCTGGCTCAGATCTCAGGAGACTGACCCGCGATCGCGGACCCGATGACACCGCTTGGACTTTCGTCGAAGGCCTCGAGGGGACTTTCGTCGATGATTCCCATTCGTCACATCCGCACCATTGCCCCCACCTGAGAGCTCGCTTAGTGTGGTCGGAACGTGCTCCCGGGGAGGGGAGTGACGGGACTCTGAGGGGGGTTCGACGATGGTCGGGGGAGGTGTTCGGCGCGGGTGGCGGAGGTCCGCCATCGCGATGATCACAGCCGTCGCGGTCATCGCCGCCGGATTCACGCTGGGTGCGCCACAGGCCGCCGAAGCCGCCGTCGTGCAGTGGGGGACCAACTCGGGTACGACGCCGAACTACCAGGCGAACGTCAACGGCGACTTCATCATGGCGGGCAATGGCGTGCTCGCCTGCTCCGCCACCACCGGGACCACGGCCAACGGCACCTGCGCGGACCTGCACGCGGCGTCGAACACCAACACCGCGAACGTCAACGACAACTTCGTCATGACGCAGTCGAACACCGTCTCCGGCTTCACGGCGAACTCGAGCAGCGCGACCATGACGATCCCGGCCGGCGCCACCGTGGTCAAGGCGTTCCTCACCTGGAGCGCCAACACAGGCGTCTACACGGGGGACACGCGGCGACTGTGCTCGCAGTACTCGGCCGCTCGCGGCGTGGCGACCATGCCGACCGGAAGCGCGACCGGATACACGTCGCGCGCGGTGCAGCTGCGGGTCGGGAGCGGCGCGATCGTCGACGTCTCGCCGCAGAGCATGTTGCAGGACCCCGCCTCGCAGGCGACGGCGCTGTACTACTCCGCGAGCGCGGATGTGACCTCCGCGTTCGCCTCGGTCACCACCGGCTCCGAGATCACCGTCTCGGCGGGCAACATCTGGACGCCGACGGGGGCCGGCTGCTACGCCGGCTGGTCCGTCAACGTCGTCTACGACTACGGCACCTTCATCCCCGACAACCCGGCATCCGTGCCGCACAACATCATCTACTACGAAGGTCACGTCCGTCAGGGCGCCAACGACGCCGACCTCACCGTCGCGTTCAACGGCTTCACCGCTGTCGCCGCCGGCACGCGCGCGGGCTTCACCCTGTTCGAAGGCGATCGCAACATCACCGGCGACACCGCCTCCTACTCGCGAGGCGGTTCGACGACCTACGCAGAGATCCCGAACGCCGCGGGAGCGACGGGCAACGTGGGGATCTCCCGAGCGGTCGGCTCGGTGCGATACACGGGCACCGCCGGCACGGCGTTCACCAATCAGAGCGTCGACGTGGCGACCGTCGGGCTCGCGAACGTCGTCGCGGGGGATTCGACCGTCAATCTCCGCCTCGGGACATCCGGCGATTCGTATCTGCTGCGCAACGCGATGCTGTCGGTCCCGACGGCAGGTCTGCAGATCATCAAGACCTTCAACGGGACGGCCGACACCCAGTCCCGCACGTCGGGGGAGCTGGCCACCTTCACCGTCCGGATCACGAACACGGGAGCGGGGACGCTGCGCAACATCGTCGTCACGGACGATCAGGCGAACTGCGCCCGCAATCTCGGCACCCTCACCCTGGCGCCGTTGCAGACGACGACGTACACCTGCACGGCCACCGCGCCGTCGGCGACCGGCTACGTCTCGACCGCCGACGCGACCGCGCGGACGGTCGTCGGCGACTTCCTCGCGCAGGACAGCGACAGCACGACGGTGTTGCTCAGCGCCATCAGCCTGTCGAAGACGAGCGCGCTCGCGCCCGGCGGCACCGGCCGAGCCGGAGACGTCGTCGTCTACACGTTCACGGTGACGAACACCGGCCAGTCCACGCTCACCGACATCGTCATCACCGATCCGCTCGTCGGCCTCTCGGCGATCACCTTCGGCTCGTGGCCGGGGACGCCGGGCACGCTGACCGCGGGGCAGTCCGTCACCGCGACCGCCACCTACACCCTCACGCAGAGCGACGTGGACGCCGGCGCCGTGGCGAACACCGCGACGGTCAGCGCCGCCGACGACGACGGCGGCATCCGTCCGTCGGGCTCCGCGAACCGCGTGACCCCGATCGCCGCGGCGGGCGCCGTCACCGTGACGAAGACGGGCGCTCTGGCGAGCGGCGCGACCGGCCGCGTGGGCGATCGCATCACCTACAGCTTCACGATCCGCAACACGGGCAACGTCACGCTCGCGAACGCGTCGCTCGTCGACCCGCTCCCGGGTCTCTCGCCTCCGGCGATCACCTGGCCCACCGCGACAGCCGGGGTCATCCCCGTGGGCCAGGCCGCAACCGCCACCGCCTTCTACACCATCACCCAGGCAGACGTGGACGCCGGCAGCGTCCGCAACACCGCCACCGCCACCGCTCGCACACCGGCCGGGACGTCCGTCTCCGGCTCCTCTCCGCAGGTCACCGTCCCCACCATCGCCTCGGCCCCCGGACTCACGACGACGAAGTCGGGTTCCGTCACCCAGGGCGCCGGCGGAGTGGGCAGCACCGTCACCTACACGTTCACCGCGCGGAACTCCGGCAACACCACTCTCACGAACGTCGCGATCACCGATCCGCTGCCCGGCCTCTCCGCACTCGCCTACACCTGGCCCGGCGTCGCCGGGACCCTCGCGCCGGGGCAGTCGGTCACCGCGACGGCGACCTACACGGTCACGCAGGCCGACGTCGACGCCGGAGCGGTCCGGAACACCGCCACCGGAACGGCCAGGACGCCCGCCGGCGCGACTCTCACGGTGCCCACGAGCCAGTCGGTCGTATCGACCGCCGCATCCGCCCCCGCCGTCACGCTGACGAAGACCGGCGCACTCGCTCCCGGCAGCACGGGTCGGGCCGGCGACGTCGTCACCTACTCGTTCCGTCTCGTGAACAGCGGCAACGTCACGCTCACCGACGCGACGATCGCCGATCCGCTGCCGCGACTGTCGGCACTCGCCTACACCTGGCCGGGGACCCCGGGCGTCCTCGCCCCCGGACAGGCGGTGACGGCCGTCGCGACCTACACGCTGACCCAGGCGGACGTCGATGCCGGCGCGGTCGCCAACTCCGCGACCGCGACAGCGCTCCCGCCGAGCGGAGCCCGCGTCTCCCAGACGCGTTCGTCCACGCTGCCCGTGGCCCCGAGCGGCGCGCTCACGGTCCTGAAGTCCGGATCGGTCACCGCCGGATCCGGGGGCGTCGGCAGCACGGTCACCTACTCGTTCTCGGTGACGAACAACGGCAACGTGACTCTCAGCCAGGTGGCGCTCGCAGACCCTCTGGTCGGTCTCTCCGCCATCACCTACACCTGGCCGGGCACGGCCGGCACGCTCGCTCCGGGCCAGACCGTGCAGGGTCGCGCGACGTACACCGTGCGACAGGCCGACGTCGATGCGGGCGCGGTGACGAACACCGCGAGCGCATCCGCCCGCACACCCGGCGGTGCGTCCGTCAGCGGATCCTCGCCGACGACGAGAGTGAACACGGTCGCCGCGGCGCCCGCGAGCACGACGAGCAAGACCGCGACCGTCTCCGGCACCGCCGCCGTCGGCGACGTGGTGACGTACACGTTGCGCACCACCAACACCGGCAACGTGACCCTGACCGGGGTGAGCATCTCGGACACGCTGCCTGGGCTGTCGGCGCTCTCGTACAGCTGGCCGGGTGCGGCAGGCACACTCGCACCGGGGCAGACGGCGACCGCCGTCGCGACCTACACGATCCGCCAGACGGATGTGAACGCCGGCGCTGTGCGCAACGTCGCATCCTCCACCGCGGCATACGGCTCGACCCCGGTGACCAGCATGTCCGGCACCGTCACGACAGCGACCGTGCCGCCGACGGCCGGTATCGTCACCACGAAGACCGGCGCCCTGCAGAGCGGCTCCTCGGGCCGCGCGGGCGACACGATCACCTGGTCGATCACCCTGCGCAACTCCGGCAACGTGACACTGAGCGGCGTCGCGGTGTCTGATTCGCTGCCCGGCATCTCCTCGCCGACCTACGGTGCCTGGCCGAGCGGCACGACGGGCGTGCTGCAGCCCGGACAGACCGTCACCGCGACCGCCACCTCCACGATCTCGCAGGCCGACGTCAACTCGGGCGCCGTCAGCAACACCGCGACCGGCTCGGGGACGCCGCCGAGCGGAGCAGCAGTGACGAGCACGGCGCCGGCGACCGTGTCGCTCGCATCCGCTCCCGGGATCGTGCTCACGAAGACCGGCGCGCTGACGAGCGGGAACGGCTCCGTCGGCAGCACCATCACGTACTCGTTCTCCGCGCGCAACACCGGCAACGTGACGCTGACCGGGGTCGCGATCACCGATCCGCATGCCGGCCTCTCGGCTCTCGCGTACTCGTGGCCGGGTGCCGCCGGCACGCTACAGCCGAATCAGACGGTGACCGCCACGGCCACGTACACGGTGAGACAGTCGGACGTCGACGCCGGCGCCGCGCGCAACACCGCGAGCGTGACGGGCGCCCCGCCGACGGGAGCGGCGATCAGCGCTTCCTCCGGCGAGGTGACGGTGGCCACGGTCGCAGCGGCTCCCGCGATCGCCGTCACCAAGTCGGCCGCGGGCGGCGGCGGGGGTGTGGGAAGCACGATCACCTACACATTCCGCGCGAGCAACACCGGCAACGTCACGCTCACGGGCGTCGCGATCGCCGATCCTCTCGCGGGACTCGGCGCGCTGCAGTACGTCTGGCCGGGGACGAGCGGCACTCTCGCGCCGGGGCAGTCGGCGGTCGCGACGGCGACGTACATCGTGACGCAGGCGGACGTGAACGCCGGATCGATCACCAACACCGCATCGGCGTCCGGCGCGGGCGGTGGGACGACCGTGACCGCGGCCTCCGGCGCCGTGACCACCTCGACCGCCGCGAGCGCGCCGTCGCTGGCGGTCACCAAAGTCGGCACGCTCAACGGCTCGGGCGCTGCGGGCGACACGATCACCTACGCCTTCACCGTGCGGAACTCAGGCAATGTCACGCTCACCGGCGCCTCCCTCGTCGACCCCCTCATCGGCGGCGCGCCGATCACGCTCTCGGGATGGGCCGGAGCCGCCGGAGTTCTGCAGCCGGGCCAGAGCGTCACCGGGTCGGCGACGTACACCGTCACGCAGTCGGACGTCGACGCGGGCTCCGTCGCCAACACGGCGACAGCGACCGGAGCACCGCCGCGAGGTGCCGCCGTGACGGCGACCGCGCCCTCGACGGTCCGCATCGCGGCCGTGCCCTCGATCGCCGTCTCGAAGACCGGATCCGTCACGAGCGGCTCCGGCGGGGTGGGGAGCGAGATCACCTTCGTCTTCACGATCCGCAACTCGGGCAACGTCAGCCTCAGCGGCATCACCCTGACCGACGATCTGGCCGGCCTCGGCACGCCGAGCATCACCTGGCCGGGGGCCGCGAACGCGCTGGCTCCGGGCCAGACCGCCACAGGAACGGCCACGTACATCGTGCGCCAGGCCGATGTCGACGCCGGTTCGGTGCGCAACACCGCCGCCGTGAGCGGCCGCCCGCCCGTCGGAGCGGTGGTGAGCGCCACCTCCGGCGAAGCCGTGGTGCCCACGAGCGCGGCGGCCCCGGGCCTGACGGTGACCAAGAGCGCGAGCACGGGCGCCGGTACCCGCGTCGGAGACGTGGTCACCTACAGCATCCGCGCCGAGAACACCGGCAACCAGACGCTCACGGGCGTCACGATCAGCGACCCGCTCCCCGGGCTCTCCGCCCTCTCCGTCACCTGGCCCGCCACGGCAGGCGTCCTGGCGCCGGGACAGGCGGCGACCGCCCGCGGCACCTACGTCGTGACGCAGGCCGACGTCAACAGCGGCACGATCCGCAACACCGCTGCCGCCACCGCCACCGCGCCCGGCGGCGTCCCCGTCAGCGGCTCGTCCGCGGAGCTCGTGACCGCCACAGCGGTCGCGGCACCGCGCGTCACCCTCGACAAGACCGCGAGCCTGGCCGCCGGGGCGACGGGTCGCGCCGGAGACGTCGTCACCTACAGCTTCACGGTGCGCAACGCGGGCAACGTGACCCTCACGGGCGTCGGGATCAGCGATCCGCTGCCCGGTCTCTCGGCCGTCGAGTTCACCGCGTGGCCCGGCCCGGCCGGAACTCTGCAGCCCGACCAGAGCGCGACCGCGACAGCCACGCGCACTCTCACCCAGGCCGATGTCGATGCCGGATCGGTGGTCAACACAGCGACAGCGACCGCCACGCCGCCCCGTGGTGCGGCGGTGCAGGGATCGGCCTCCGCGACCCTGCCCCTGCTCGCAGGGCCGCTGCTGACACTGGCCAAGTCCGGCGCCTACACGCAGGGGACCGGAGCGGTCGGCAGCGTGGTCACCTACACGTTCACGGCACGCAACGCGGCAACGTGACCCTCACGGACGTCGACATCTCGGACCCGCACCCGGGCCTCGGCACGATCGCGCTGACGTGGCCGGCGGCTCCGGGCACGCTCGCGCCGGGCGCGCAGGTCACGGGAACCGCCTCGTACACGGTGACGCAGGCGGACGTCGACGCGGGAGTCGTCCGCAACACCGCGCGGGTGACCGGCGTGCCGCCCACCGGTGCCGCCGTCGGCGCCGACTCGCCGACGGTCACGCTCGCGACGGTCGCCGCCGGCCCCGCGCTGACGACCGTCAAGACCGCCGTCGTCGGCGGAACCGGAGCGGTCGGCGACATCGTCGACTACACCGTGCGCCTCACCAACACGGGCAACGTCACGCTCGGGAACGTCCAGGTCGCCGACCCGCTGCCCGGACTCACCCCCTTCGTGTACTCCTGGCCCGGAGAAGCCGGCGTGCTCGCGCCGGGTGCGCAGGTGGTCGCGACCGCCCGTCACACCATCACGCAGGCCGACGTCGACGCCGGCGCGCTCGTGAACGTGGCGACGGGGACCGGCACCGCGCCGAGCGGAGTCTCGGTCAGCGCAGCATCGGGCACCGTGACGACGCCCACGGCCACCGGCGACCCGCGCCTGCAGGTGAGCAAGTCCGGCGCGCTGCCCGCGGGGGCGACGGGAGTCGCGGACGAGGTCATCACCTGGACGGTGACCATCCGCAACGCCGGCAACGTCACGCTGTCGAGCGTGTCCGCCGCGGATTCGCTCCCCGGCATCTCCGACCTCTCCTATGGCGCCTGGCCGAGCGGCACCGCGGGGGTCCTCGCGCCCGGCGACGCGGTGACGGCGACGGCGACGTCCACCGTCCAGCAGACGGATGTCGACGCAGGGTCGATCGCGAACACGGCTACGGCAACAGGCACTCCTGCGCGAGGTCAGGCCGCGTCGGCCACCGGATCGGGCACGGTGCCGCTCCGCTCCGCCCCGGCCCTGAGCATCCAGAAGTCCGGCGCGTACACCGAGGGCTCCGGTGCGGCGGGCGACACCATCACCTATACGTACGCCGTCCGGAACGCGGGCAACGTCACGCTGACCGGGGTCGCGGTGAGCGACGCCCACAGCGGACTGTCGCCCCTCGCGTACGGCCCGTGGCCGTCGAACACGCCGGGGACCCTCGCGCCGAATCAGACGGTGACGGCGACCGCCACGTACACGGTGCGCCAGAGCGACGTGAACGCGGGGTCGATCACCGACGTCGCCTCGGTGTCGGGCCGGCCGCCGACGGGACCGGCGGTCTCGGCCGCATCGCAGACGGTGGTGCTTCCCACGGATGCCGCGGCTCCGTCGATCCTGACCACGAAGACGGCCTCGGTGAGCGGGGGCGGCCAGCTCGGCGACCTCATCACCTACACCCTGCGCGCGTCCAACACCGGGAACGTGACGCTCACGGGAGTCGCGCTGACGGATCCCGCCCCCGGTCTCAGCCCGCTCGCGTACGGCCCCTGGCCGGGTGCCGCCGGAACGCTGCAGCCTGGCGAATCCGTGACCGCGACGACCACCCACCGCATCAGCCAGGCCGACCTCGATGCCGGTGCCGTGACGAACACCGCGAGCGCGATGGGGACGCCTCCCGCGGGGCCTGCGGTGACGGATCCGTCCGACACGGTCACGACGTCGACCGCCGCCCGGACCCCCGACATCGAGGTCACGAAGAGCGGAACGCTCGCGGGCGGCGCCGCCACAAGCGCAGGCGACGTGGTCACCTACTCGTTCTCCGTGCGCAACACGGGCAACGTCACGCTGACCGGCGTCGCGCTGGCCGACCCCGCCGCCGGCCTCTCCCCGCTGGTCTACGCCTGGCCGGGCGCCGAGGGCGTCCTCGCCCCCGACCAGGTCGTCACGGCGACGGCGACGTACGCCCTGACCCAGGAGGACATCGACACCGGCACCATCGACAACCAGGTCACCGGCACGGCCACCGCACCCGGCGGGGCCGCCGTGAGCGAGACCGACGAGGTCACGATCCCGCTCGCGCAGGCGGGGACGATGTCGGTGACGAAGACCGGGACGGTTCTGGGCTCAGGACTCGCCGGCGACAGCATCCGCTTCGACTTCTCGGTCGTGAACACCGGCAACGTGACTCTGAGCGGGGTCGCGCTGGACGAGGCGATCGTCGGCCTCGATCCCGTGATCGACTGGCCGGACGACGGCGCGCCCGGCGTGCTGGCGCCGGGGGCGCAGGCCACCGCCGAGGCGTTCTACGTCATCACGCAGGCGGACGTGAACCGCGGCCAGGTCCGGAACTCCGTGACCGTGACGGCGAACGCGCCCTCGGGGGCGATCGAGCCCGTCGTGGCGTCGGCCGATGTGGCGACGGGCGCGCAGCGGGCGCAGCTGGTCATCACGCAGACCGCCCCGCCTCAGGCCGCGCTCGGTCAGACGGTCACGTTCAGCTACGTGGTCCGCAACACCGGCACCGTGTCGGTCGACGGGATCGACGCGATCGGCAACAGCTTCCCCGGGATCTCGAGCGCCGTGTTCGACTGGGGCGGCGGCACCCCCGGGACGCTCGACCCCGGACAGTCGGTGACCGCGACCGCGACGGTCGTCGTCACGCAGCAGAACGTCGACGCGGGATCCATCGCCAATACGGCGTCCGTGTCCGGGACCTCTCGCGTCGCGCAGCCGGCACCGGTGTCGGCGACCTCGCAGACGGTCGTCGTGGCGATGCCGACGGCTCGGCCCTCCGTGGCCGTGACCGACTCGGGCACCCTCCCGGCGGGGGCCAAGGCCGGCGATGCCGTGACCTGGACGTACAGCCTGCGCAACACCGGGAACGTGACGCTCACGGGTGCCGCGCTGTCCGATGCGCTGCCCGGCACCAGCGCGCCGCAGTACGCGTGGGAGGGACCGGCCGGCGAGCTCGCTCCCGGCGGTTCGGTCACGGCCACCGCCTCGACCGTCCTCACGCAGGCCGATGTCGACGCCGGATCGATCGTCAGCGTGGTGACGGGACGCGGCACCGCGCCCTCGGGTGCAGTCGTCACGGCGACGGCACCGGCGACCGTCGCGATCGCCTCGACGGCGGGCCTCACACTCGTCAAGAGCGCGTCGCAGGACGAGGATCTCACCGTCGGCCAGACCGTCACCTTCACCTTCGACATCACGAACTCGGGCACCGCCACGATCGACGCGATCGCGCTGAGCGACACGCTTCCGGGGCTTTCGGCCATCGCCTTCGGACCGTGGCCGGGCGGGCAGACCGGCTCGCTCGCGCCCTCCGCATCGGTGAGCGCATCCGCGACCTACCGAGTCACACAGGCGGATCTGGATGCCGGGGGCTTCTCCAACACCGCGACGGCCACGGGCCTCACCCCGTCGGACGCACCGGTGTCGAGCACTGCTACGATCGCGCTGACGACGGCGGCCAGGACGCCCGCGCTCGAGCTCGAGAAGGACGAGAGTCTGAGCGGCACGGGCGCCCTGGGCGACTCGATCGCGTACTCCTTCACCGTCCGCAACGCGGGCAACACGACGATCACCGACACGGCGGTCCAGGACGACCTCGAGGGCATCTCGGGCATCGCCTTCGGAGCATGGCCGAGCGGCGAGAGCGGCGTGCTGCTGCCGGGCGACGAGGTGACCGCCACCGCACGCTATACGCTGCGGCAGGCGGATGTGGACGCCGGCGAGGTGGTCAACACCGCGACGGCGACCGGATCCGCGCCGGCAGACGCCGACGTCTCATCCGCGGAGGCGGAGGCGACCACGGCCCTCGCCGCGGCGAACCCGCAGCTCAGCACCACGAAGCGCGGCGCGCTCGCTCCCGGATCCACCGGTCGCGCGGGCGACACCGCCGAGTTCCGCTTCTCGGTCGTGAACAGCGGCGATGTGACGATCGGCGGGGTCGAGTTCGACGATGCGCTGAGCGGGCTGAGCCCCCTCGCCATCACCTGGCCCGACGCATCCGCCCCGGGTGTCCTGGCTCCGGGTGCCGAGGCGACGGCGGTCGCGACCTACACGCTCCTGCAGTCCGACGTCGACGCCGGTGCGCTGACCAACGGCGTGACCGTGACCGGCGTCTCGCTCCGCGACGGTGCGGAGGTCCGCGCCACCGCGGCGGCGACCGTGCCGATCGCTCCCGGCGCCGCGTTGTCTGCGGTGAAGTCGGGGGTGTTGGCGGTGGGTGATATCGGTGTGGTGGGGGACACGGTCGAGTATGAGGTGGTGGTGACGAATACGGGGAATGTGACGGTCACGGGTGGTGTGCTGGTGGATCCGATGGAGGATCTGTATGGCGTGTCGATCGTGTGGCCGGATCCGTTGCGGCCTGGTCGTGTGGGTGTGGGGGAGCAGGCGGTGGGTCGGGGGTTCTATGACCTGAAGCAGGCGGATGTGGATGCCGGGTTCGTGGAGAATACGGCGTCGGTGGCGGCGACGGCTCCGGG